>DATJVL010000008.1:0-166144 GCA_035501795.1 Steroidobacteraceae bacterium | reverse complement strand
GAGTCGCCCGCGAGGTCGGCACCGAGGGCAGGCTCGGCGGCCAGGCGGTGGTCCCGGGCGTCGCGGGGACATGGAAAGACCTCACGGACAACGTAAACTCGATGGCCTCGAATCTGACGGCCCAGGTGCGCAACATCGCCGACGTAACCACCGCCGTGGCCCGCGGCGATCTCTCCCGCAAGATTACCGTCGATGTGCTCGGCGAGATTCTGGAGCTCAAGAATACCATCAACACCATGGTGGACCAGCTCAGCTCGTTCGCTTCCGAGGTGACGCGAGTCGCCCGCGAGGTCGGCACCGAGGGCAGGCTCGGCGGCCAGGCGGTGGTCCCGGGCGTCGCGGGTACCTGGAAGGACCTGACGGATAGCGTCAATTCCATGGCCGGTAATCTCACCGGGCAGGTGCGCAACATCGCCGAGGTCGCGACTGCGATCGCCAACGGCGACTTGTCACGCAAGATCACCGCGGACGTGAAGGGTGAGATCCTGCAGCTCAAGGAATCGATCAACACGATGGTCGATCAGCTCAATGCCTTCGCTGCCGAAGTGACGCGCGTGGCGCGTGAGGTCGGCACCGAGGGCAACCTGGGCGGCCAGGCCGAAGTGAAGGGTGTCAGCGGCGTCTGGAAGGACCTGACGGATAACGTCAACTCGATGGCGAGCAACCTCACCAATCAGGTGCGCAACATCGCTGAAGTGGCGACCGCGATCGCCCGCGGCGACCTGTCGCGCAAGATCACCGTGGACGTGCGCGGCGAGATTCTGCAGTTGAAGCAGACGATCAACACCATGGTCGACCAGCTGAACGCGTTCGCCGCCGAGGTCACGCGCGTGGCGCGCGAGGTCGGTTCCGAGGGAAAACTTGGCGGCCAGGCCGACGTCAAGGACGTCAGCGGAGTCTGGAAAGACCTCACCGATAAGGTCAACTCGATGGCGAGCAATTTGACCGGGCAGGTACGCAATATCGCGGAAGTCGCCACCGCGATCGCCCGCGGCGACCTGTCGCGCAAGATCACGGTCGACGTACGCGGCGAGATCCTGCAGCTGAAAGAGACCGTGAACACCATGGTCGATCAGCTCAATAGCTTCGCGGCCGAGGTGACCCGCGTGGCCCGCGAGGTGGGCACCGAAGGCAAGCTCGGCGGTCAGGCGATCGTTCCGGGCGTGGCCGGAACCTGGAAGGACCTGACGGACAACGTGAACTCGATGGCGCGCAACCTGACCGGCCAGGTGCGCAACATCGCTGAAGTGTCCACGGCCATCGCCCGCGGCGACCTGTCACGCAAGATCACGGTGGACGTAAAGGGCGAGATCCTGCAGCTCAAGGAGACCATCAATACGATGGTCGACCAGCTGAACGGATTTGCGGCCGAGGTCACGCGCCTGGCGCGCGAGGTCGGCACGGAGGGTAAGCTCGGCGGCCAGGCGCTGGTCCCGGGCGTCGCTGGCACCTGGAAGGACCTCACCGACAACGTCAACGTGATGGCGAACAACCTCACCAACCAAGTGCGCGGCATCGTCAAGGTGGTGACGGCGGTGGCGAACGGCGACCTGCGGCAGCGCCTCACGGTCGAATCGAAGGGCGAGGTGAACGCGCTCGCCGATACCATCAACAGCATGACCGACACGCTGGCGATCTTTGCCGACCAGGTGACCAGCGTGGCCCGCGAGGTCGGTGTCGAGGGCCGACTGGGCGGCCAGGCGCATGTCCCGGGGGCTGCGGGCACCTGGCGGGACCTGGTGGCCAACGTCAACCTGCTGGCGGCCAACCTCACCAACCAGGTGCGTGCCATTGCCGAGGTGGCGACCGCGGTGACCAAGGGAGACCTGACCCGCTCCATCCAGGTGGAGGCACGCGGCGAGGTGTCGGAGCTGAAGGACAATATCAACGCCATGATCGGCAACCTGCGCGTTACCACCGAGCGCAACAACGAGCAGGACTGGCTGAAGACCAACCTGGCGAAGTTCAGCCGCATGATGCAGGGGCAACGCGATCTCGTGACGGTCGGCAAGCTCCTGCTTTCAGAGTTGGCGCCGCTGGTCAATGCGCAGCAGGGGGTCGTCTACATCGCGGAAACCGCCGAGCAGGGTTCCTACCTGCGTGAGCTCGCCAGCTATGCCGACGAGGGCATGGAGCAGCGGGAGGCGCGGCGTTTTTTGATTGGCGAGGGCCTGGTCGGGCAGGCGGCAGCGGACCGGCAGCGTCTGCTCATCACCGACATCCCGCAGGAATCCGTGCAGGTGCGTACCGGGCTGCTGCAGGTGCGACCCCGCTGCGTCATCGTCCTTCCCGTCCTGTACGAGGGGCACGTCAAGGCGGTGCTCGAGTTGGCCTCGCTGGGAGACTTCACCGCTTCGCAACTGGCGTTTCTGGAACAGCTCACCGGCAGCATCATCGGTGTCGTGCTCAACACGATCGAAGCGACCATGCGCACCGAAGGCCTGCTGCAGCAATCGCAGCAGCTCGCCGGGGAACTGCAGACGCAGCAGACGGAGCTGCAGCAGACTAACGAGGAGCTGGCGAACAAGGCGAAGCTGCTGGCGGAGCAGAACGCCGAGGTCGAGCGCAAGAATCAGGAGATCGAGCTGGCTCGCCGTGCACTGGAGGAAAAGGCGGCCGAACTCGCACTCACTTCCCGCTACAAGTCGGAGTTCCTGGCGAACATGTCGCACGAGCTGCGCACGCCGTTGAACAGCATCCTGATTCTAGGACAACAGCTTGCGGAAAATGCCGACGGCAACCTCAGTGCCCGGCAGGTGGAATTTGCCAATACCATTCACGGCGCCGGCACCGATCTGCTCAATCTGATCAGCGACATCCTGGATCTGTCCAAGATTGAGTCCGGAACGGTCACGGTGGAGTGCGAGGAGCTGCTCTTCACGCATCTGCGCGAGACTATTGAGCGCAACTTCCGCCACGAGGCCGAGGCGCGCAAACTCTCGTTCACGGCGGACTTCGACACGCGCCTGACGCGCGCGGTCACCACCGACTCCAAGCGCCTGCTGCAGGTATTGAAAAACCTGCTCTCCAACGCGTTCAAGTTCACCGAACGCGGCGGAGTGCGGCTCCATGTCGGCGTGGCGACGGGTGGCTGGTCACCCGAGCATCCGATCCTGAGTCAAGCGCCCTCGGTGGTGGAGTTCTCCGTCAGCGACACGGGCATCGGCATACCGCCGGAGAAACAAAGGATCATTTTCGAGGCGTTCCAGCAGGCCGATGCGGGGACCGCGCGCAAGTACGGCGGGACCGGGCTGGGCCTTGCCATCAGCCGCGAACTGGCACACCTGCTCGGCGGGGAAATCCGCCTGAGCAGCGTGGCCGGTAGCGGCAGCACCTTCACGCTCTACTTGCCGCTGCTCTACGTCGGTCCGGCCTATGCGCGCGGAAGCGCGCACGCGACAGTCGCACAGAGTGTACCGTCGCCGGCCTTCCAGCCGGCCGTGCTGCCCGTCGCGCGGGTCGAGGAGATTGCCGATGATCGCGAGTCGCTGGACGAGGAAACGCCCGTCCTGCTGATCGCCGAAGACGATCCGCACTATGCGCGCATCCTGGTGAACCTGGCGCGCGAACGGGGCTTCAAGGTGTTATTGGCCAGAACCGGCGCCGATGCACTGGCACTGGCGCGCAAGCACCGGCTGGCGGCCGTGTCACTCGACGTGTTCCTGCCGGACATGCTCGGCTGGACGGTGCTGAATCAGCTCAAGCGCAGCAGCGACACGCGACACATACCCGTCCAGATTCTGACCATCGAGGACGAGCGCCAATACGGACTCGAGCGCGGCGCGTTCGCGTTCCTCACCAAGACGGTGACCACGGATGAGCTCGAGGGAGCCCTGGACCGACTCAAGGCATTCACCAGTTCGCGCACGCGGCGGCTGCTGGTGGTCGAGGATGACCTGGTCGAGCAGCGCAGCGTCGCGGAACTGCTCGGTCATACCGACATCGAGATCACCACGGCGGCCACCGGCGCGGAGGCCCTGAAGCTTCTGCGTGAGCAGGCGTTCGATTGCGTGGTTCTTGACCTGCGCCTGCCCGACATGTCCGGATTCGAGCTGCTCGAGCACGTGCAAGAGGACGACGCCTTGCGCAGGGTGCCGATCATCGTCTTCACCGGGCGGGACCTGTCGGATGGCGAAGAAGCAGCGCTGCGCAAGAGCGCCAAGAGCATCGTGCTCAAGGGCGTGCGCTCGCCCGAGCGGCTGCTGGACGAGACGGCCCTGTTCCTGCACCGGGTGATCCCGGAGCTGCCGCCGCGCCAGCAACGAATGATCGAGGCGTTGCACGAGAGTGACGAGCCGCTCACGGGCCGCAAGGTTCTGGTCGTCGATGATGATGTTCGCAATATCTTCGCGCTCAACAGTCTGCTCGAACGGCATCACATGGAGGTGATCACGGCCACCAATGGCCAGGAGGCGATCAAGCTGGTGGAGAGCACCGAGAACCTCTCGCTGGTCTTGATGGACGTGATGATGCCTGAGATGGATGGCTACGAGACCATGCGTCGCATCCGCAGCGAGCAGAGGTTCCGGATGTTGCCGATCATCGCCCTGACGGCCAAGGCGATGAAGGGGGACCGGGAAAAGTGCCTGGAAGCGGGCGCATCTGACTACGTGGCCAAGCCCGTCAACACCGATCAATTACTGTCGCTGGTACGCATGTGGCTACATCGGTAACGCCGCCACCGGCGCGCGCCGCCGGGGCGCGTAGCATGCCAGGGAAGGTAAACATCCTACTGGTTGACGATCAGCCGGCGCGGCTGCTGACCTACCAGTCGATTCTCAATGACCTGGATCAGAACCTCGTACTGGCGCACTCCGGGCTGGAAGCCCTGGAGAAGCTGATGCGCGATGAGTTCGCGGTGGTACTGCTCGATGTCAGCATGCCGGAAATGGATGGCTTCGAGGCAGCGCGCCTGATCCATGACCACCCGAGGTTCGAACGCACGCCCATCATTTTCGTGACCGGCGTGCACATGTCGGAGTTGGATCGGCTGCAGGGTTACAAGGTCGGTGCGGTCGACTATGTGGCGATTCCCATCGTGCCCGAGATCCTGCGCAGCAAGGTGGCCGTGCTGGTCGAGCTTTACTGTAAACGCCGTGAGCTGAGCGAGCTGAATCGGCACCTGGCCGACGCCAATGAACGTCTGGCCGAGGCAAATACCGCCCTTCAGGCGGAGAAGACCCGTGAGCTGGAGGTGCTCAACGCGACGTTGCAACGTGCGAACGATGAGCTGGCGCGCGCGAATGCCGCGCTGCAAACAGAGGTCGCCGAGCGCGCCCGCGCGGAAAGCGCGTTGAAGGAGGCAGACCGGCACAAGGATGAGTTCCTGGCCATGTTGGCGCACGAGCTGCGCAACCCGCTGGCGCCGATCCGTAACGCGGTGCACCTGATGAAACTGAAAGCGATTGATGACGCGCAGGTGTGCCTGTCGCGTGACATCATTGAACGACAACTGTCGCAGCTCACCCGCTTGGTCGACGACCTTCTGGATGTGTCCCGGATCACGCGCGGACAGATCAATCTTGCGCGCGAACGGCTGCCCGTGAGCGAGCTCATCGACCGTGCCATCGAAACCGTGGCGCCGCTCGTCCAGGCCCGCCAACACGAGCTTGTCGTGAACGTCAGCGACCGGACCCTCGCGGTGGACGGCGACCCGCTGCGGCTGACCCAAGCCATGGCCAATGTCCTGGGCAATGCGGCCAAGTACACCGAGGCCGGGGGCCGGATCGAAGTGAACTGTCAGCCGCAGGGTGCGCAGGTCGAGATCCGCGTGCGGGATTCCGGCATTGGAATCGCGCCGGAGGTCATGCCACATATCTTCGAGCTCTTTACCCAGCTTGAGCAGAGGCCAGGCGGTCCACAAAGCGGGCTGGGTATCGGGCTGGCGCTCGTACGCCGGCTGGTCGAGATGCATGGCGGCAGCGTATCGGCGAGCAGCCCTGGCCCGGGACGCGGCAGTGAGTTCGTAATCAGCCTACCGCTGGCCGTCGAGTCAAAGATGTTGGCGGCGGAGGAACCCCTGCGCGCGGTAGATAGTCCCCATGTGGCGCCGAGCCCGCTGCGAGTTCTCATCGCCGACGACAACGCGGACGCGTTGGAGAGCCTGGCCCTGTTGCTCAGTCTGGATGGCCATGAAGTCTATCGCGCGCGCGATGGCGCGGCGGCGTTGGAGTGTGCCGCAACAGTGCATCCCCAAGTGGTGCTCCTGGATATCGGGATGCCGCGCCTGGATGGCTACGAAGTCGCGCGCCGCATACGCGAAGAACGGGCGAACGAGGCGATGGTGCTGGTGGCCCTTACCGGCTGGGGTCAGGAGTCCGACCGCCAGCGAGCACAGGCGGCCGGTTTTGACGCGCATCTGACCAAGCCCGTCGACTACGAGCGGCTCACCGAGCTACTGCAGTCTGCCGCGCACCGTGAACGTGCATCTGCCGGGCGGCAACCCCGGCACGCCAAAAGCACGAGGTTCGTACAGCTGCGCTAACAGTCAGGTCTGCAGCAGGGCGTGCGGGGTTAGCGCGAGTAGCCGACTTCCTACGGTCCATCGATGTGTGCGCCCAATCCCGAACGCTGGGGCTTGGCACAATACTTCCGGCCACGACTGCCGACCTGCCGGGTGCCTGCCATGAAGAAGAAACACAATCGTCCGCTGTGCTCTCAGGCCAATTCTGGGTCCCACAAGCTATTCGGCGCCGGCACGGCCCGCAAACGCGCCACAGAGCCGCTTGCTGCGGGGCTACCGCTGCTTCTGCGCAAGCGGCCACGCTGGGTGGACCGCGATATGTGAGTCCAGCTGCAGGTGCGGCCGCCGGCTGAGGAACGCTCTCAGTGGTGGGAACACATCGCGAGCAGCAAGATGATCGGAATCGGTACGCCAAGCAGCCACAAAAGAATACCGCGCCCCATAGTCCCTCCTAGTGCCGTGCTGTGTCGTATTCGGCGCGTCAACGATAATGAAGCGTGTGTGGTCCAGGTCAGGGACGCGTGACGCAAACGGCGGTCGGCATTTGCCGACGCACAGGTCAAAGCTTCAGGCGCCGGCGTAAGCGCGAGCCGACAGCACATAAGTCCGGTGCGTGGTTGTCCGTGCCGCGTGTGGGGCAGATGCTGCCGACCCAAACCACAGGAGCTCGCCATGACGCGCCTACCTCTTGTTTTTGCTGCGGTCTCACTTATGGGTTCCGGCCTCCTGCTGGCACAGGCCAACCCGCAGTCGCAGAGCTCGCCTCCGCCTACATCCAGCTATCCCAGCTCGACGCCCTCCAGCCCGTCCTCTTCAAGCTCGCAAGGCGCCTACAGCAGTACCACGCCCTCGAGAGATGATTCGATGAGCAACAGCGCACAGCTCAAGAGCTGTATCTCCCAGGCACGTGCCCAGAACCCAAACCTGTCTGAGCACGCTGCCAAGCAGACGTGCAAGGCCCAGATGAAGAACGGCACCCCGCCGCGATAACGAAAAGGTCCTCTTACGGACGCCGCCGGATCGGCCTGCGGGCGGCCGGCGGCTCTTGCGGTCCGGTCTCACTCGGCACATTGTCAGGTTGCGTCGGCACGCCGCCGGCGTTAGCTTGGCCGGGTGGCAAAGCACCCTGACTCACGTTGGCATGCCGTTTCGATAGTCAGCTCGCGCGCAAGCTGTGAGGCTGCGCGCGCTCTCAAGGAGCGCCGCTTTTTGAGCGCGGCGGCGCCCAAACTGCCGCTGGCCGAGTGCACGGCACCCGCGCAGTGCGCGTGCGCTTACCGCAAGTACCCGGATCGCAGAGCGGGACCTCGCCGGGAGGAGGAGCAAAGCGGCTTGCGTGCCGGCACGCCCGCACGCGAACGTCGTACTGGCCGCGGCCGGCGCAGCACCGACTAGCTGGCAGACCGCGAGAACTCTGCAGCAGGCCTGCCGTGGCTGCGGGGCGCGTACGACTGAGTAATTTGGAGAACAAATGACATACGAGCGCGCACCACTCGGAGGGCCTCGATCCCGCTGGCGCCACAGCGTTCTGAGCATCCTTGCGGTAGCTGCGATGGAAGCCCCGGCGGCCCAACCCAAGCCCCCCCTGATCGACCTGCCGCACGCCTACTACTACCAGGAGATGTATGTCCCGCAGCTCACGAGCGGTCCGAGCAGCGTCTCGTGGTCGCCAGACTCACGCGAGCTGGTCTACTCGATGGGGGGATCGCTGTGGCGGCAGCGCGTGGACTCGGACAGCGCCGAGCAGTTGACGGACGGGCCTCAGTACGACTACCAGCCGGACTGGTCGCCAGACGGTCGTTACGTCGTATACACATCAGCAGGCGCCGCCGGACTTGAGCTATGGCTGCTTGACGTGCAATCGAAGGCTGTACGCCAACTGACGCACGATGGTGCGGTGGCGCTCGAGCCGCGCTGGTCGCCGGACGGCAAGCGCATCGTCTACGTATCGACCGCGCTGCATCGCCACTTCCATCTGTTTCTGGCGGAGATCCGCGACGGACAGCTAACGAGCACGATGCGGCTGACCGAGGAGAACAAGAGCACCCTGCCGCGTTACTACTACAGCGCCTTCGACCACGAGATCAATCCGACGTGGGCACGCGATGGCAAGTCGGTGATCTTCGTGTCGAATCGAGGACGGATTCATGGTACCGGCGGGATCTGGCGTATGCCGGCGGTGCCCGGCGCTACGGCGAGCGAATTGCGCTATGAAGAGACCAACTGGCGCGCGCGACCGGACGAATCCCCCGACGGCAAGCGCCTGCTTTACAGCTCTTATCTGGGGAGGAACTCGCTGCAGCTGTGGCTCATGCCGGCGCAGGGCGGTGAACCATTCCCGCTGACCTACGGGGACTGGGACGAGAGCGATGCCCGCTGGTCGCCTGATGGCACGATGATTGCGGCGATCTCCAATCGCGATGGCAATACGCAGTTGCGTCTCTATACGTTTCCCGGGGGGGCCTCACGGGAGCTGCCGAGCCGCGAGCGCAAATTCCTGCGCCCCATCGGTGCGATACACCTGTCGGTTCACGATGCCCGCGGGCAAAGCACGCCCGCGCGGGTGTCGATTCTCGATGCGCGTGGTCGGTTCTATGCGCCCCGCAGCGCCTGGGCTCAGCATGCCGAGTTCGACCGCGACGAGCACCCCTTTGAAGCGCGTTACTTTCACTCCTCCGGCGAGGATTTTATTGAAGTTCCTGCGGGGCCGGTCGACGTCGAGGTCATGAAGGGACTTACCCGTGCACCGGTGCATCTGAGGCTGCAGGTGGCGCGCGGCGCGACCGTCGAGGCGGGCGCGACCATGGCGGTAGATCCGTGGATCGATGGCCTGGGGCGGCCCTATGCCAGCGGTGACGTACACGTTCACATGAACTACGGCGGACATTACCGCAATACGCCGGCTCATTTATTGCTGCAGGCCCAAGCCGAGGATCTGGACATCGTCGAAAACCTTGTGGTCAACAAGGAGCAGCGCATTCCGGACATCGCCTTCGCCGGTCGCGGGGTCGATCCGGCTTCCTCCGCCGCAACCCTCATCGTGCACGGCCAGGAGTTCCACACCAGCTACTGGGGACACTTGGGTCTGCTTGCCATCCAAGGGAATGTGCTGCTGCCTGGCTATGCGGGATATCCGAATACCGCGGCCGCCAGTCTGGTCCCCACCAATGCTGAGGTTGCCGATCTGGCGCATGCCCAGGGGGCACTGGTCGGCTATGTCCACCCCTTCGAAGAGGCGCCGTTGCCACTCAGCAAGCCCGTACACACCGACGCCGACGAGCTGCCGGTCGATGTGGCGCTCGGCAAGGTGGATTACATGGAGGTAGTGGGCTTCTCGGACCATAAGGCGACCGCTGAGGTCTGGTATCGACTGCTCAATCTCGGCTTTCACCTGGCAGCCGCCGGCGGCACCGATGCTATGGCCGACTATGCGACCCTGCGCGGGCCGGTCGGACTCAATCGTGTCTACGCCAGCGTCGCGCCAGGGCGCCTGCGGCATGAGCAATGGCTGGATTCGTTGCGCGGCGGTCGAAGTTTCGCAACCAACGGGCCGCTGCTGGACCTGCTCCTCGCTGGCAAGGGGCTTGGCGAGACGCTCGAGCTGGATGCTCGCGCACAGGTTCCGTTCGTCATCCGGATGCGATCCATCGTGCCGGTCGAGCATGCGCAGTTGGTGTGCAACGGCCGGGTCGTCAAGGAGCTGCCGCTGCGGGCCGGACGCAAGGAGGTTGCGGCGCGGGGCACCGTCGGCCTGGAGCAAAGTGGCTGGTGCCTGGTCCGCGCCTTTTCCTCCACAGCCGAGTATCCGATCCTGGACAACTTCGTCTACGCGACCACGAGTCCGATCTACGTCTCGGTCCAGGGTCGAGCGCTGCACTCGCCGCAGGACGCGCGCTACTTCTCCGCCTGGATCGAGCATCTGGCGCAGCGCACCGCGCACTACCCGGACTGGAACTCACCCGAGGAACGCGAACGCACGCTGCGGGCGCTAGAGCAGGCGCGCCAGGTCTATGGCGCGCTGGAATAGTCTGGTCTGCTAGACGCGATAGGCGGCGAGCGCATGAACGCCGAGCTGGCTCACCGGCAGGGCCTCGCCGGCTGCAGGAAGCTGCGCGTCGCGCTTAGCCAGAGTCAGCAATTCGTGGATCCCAGACGGCATCTGCATAACGCAATGCGCGACGCCGACGCTGAGATCCAGTGCAGGTGAGCGACTGGGTAGCGCTTGGCGAACGCGCGCGATGACTTCGGCGCGCAGGGCAAACTCGTCGCGCAGCGTGAGTGCGGCAAACTCATCGTGCTCCATCCGCCCCAGGACCTCGTACACTCCGTAGCTGGGGAAGAGGTCGCGCAGCAGATTGCCGCAGTCGCGGATCATGATTTGTTCCGCGCTCGCACCGAGGCTTTCACCTGGGCGCTCCAGCTGATCCACGCAGAAATAGATCAAATGCGCCGGCCGGCCATCGCGCAGCGCAACGTCGAGCAGCCGAGTGGCGACCTGTGTAAAGCCGCGACGGTTGTTGAGCCCGGTGAGTTCGTCGCTGAGGGCCGCCGATCGTAATGACTGCACCAGCGACAGCAGCGCGCGCTGCTGCATCGAGATACGCTGGCTGCGGGACAGGCCCTTGCAGCGCAGCAACTCCCCGACGAGGCGCGTTATGCGGGCCTCGTCGCCGGCAGCCGCGGCGGCGCGCAGCTGCGTTGCCAGCTCGCCGTTGCGTTGGCGGGCCAGTTGCAAATCGACGGGCGTAGCGACCGATGATGCCTTCTGCTGCGACATGAAACCTCCGGCCTCGAAGCTTGGGCGACGATAGAAGAGGGCAGCGGTTCAGGCTAAGGCGGCGGCGGCCGCGACTGCGCGTCGGGTCACGCGGAGGCTGGATGTCGGGCAAATCCTACGGACTGACACGGCAGCCCGCTTGCGCTCCCGTCATCGCACCGACGAACGTTCCGACGTAGGATGGTGCCTGCGACTGACAGAGTCCTGTATTCGGGTGCGGGAAATTGGGGAGCGAATCCCGAGCAGCCAGCAAAAGGAGAGCCGTATGGCTTTGGACGTACAAGGCCGTGCAGACAGGGGCCGCGCGAAGCCCACACCGCCGTCAACGGCGGATCTGGAGGCACACGACGCAATGGGCGTGCACCTGCTGCCGCCGCTGCCGTATTCACTGAATGCGCTGGAACCGGTGATATCCGCGCGGACGCTGTCGTTTCACTACGAGAAACACCACAAGGCGTACGTGGATAAGGTGAACGCCCTCGTCGCGGGCACACCGCTGGCTGAGCTGACACTGGAGGCGTTGATTTTGCGTACCGCCGGCGTCCAAGAACAGTCTGAGGTTTTCAACAATGCCTCCCAGGCATGGAACCACACGTTCTTCTGGCACTGCCTGTCACCACAGGTTGAGGGCCACATACCGGCGACCCTGTTGAGGCGCATCAAGGAGTCCTTTGGCGACGTCAGCCGCCTCAAGCAGGAGTTCGCCAAGGCAGCGATCGAGCAATTCGGTTCCGGCTGGGCGTGGCTGGTTGCCGAGGGCGACAAGCTGCGCATCCTCCACACCTCGAACGCCGAAGACCCGCTGCCCTCACACCAACGTCCGCTACTGACCCTCGATGTCTGGGAGCACGCCTACTATCTGGACTATCAGAACCGGCGTCCGGATTACGTACATGCCGTCATCGACAGGTTGCTTAACTGGGATTTCGCCGCGGCCAATTTGGGCTGAGGCGGCAGGCGCATGCCCCGGAGTACTGTAGCTGTAGTCCTACATGGCTTGAGTATCGAGCCCGACCGACCATGCGGCGTTGCCAAGCCATAGTGTTGCCGAGGTGGAGCGGTTCTAATGAGGAGAGACACTGTGTCAGGTACAGGCAAGGGTTTCCGCGATGACGTAAGTAACGGCCGTAGCAGGTTGCAGGAGGCAAGTGCGACTGCCAGCACAGCTCTCGCTGACTTGATTGCCGATGTGGAAGACCTGGTCGAGCGCGTGGGCGATGCTGCAGATCCGGAAGTGCGCAGGCTGCGTGACCGCGTAGTTGATACCGTTGGGACCGCCAGGCGTTCGCTGGCCTCCGGTGCCGGTCACATGCGCCGTCAAGCTCGCGATGCCTTCGATGCCAGCGATCGGTACGTTCGCAATCAACCCTGGGAGGCGCTGGGTATTGCAGTACTCGCAGGGGTCGCGGTGGGTGTACTCATGTCTGTCACCCGGCGACACTGACTGGCTCACGGCCCAGGTTGGGCGAGCGGGTTGGGACTGGCAACGAGAGCGGGGGAACTTCAGGTGAGCAGCACCACAGGTAGCACAGCTGGACTGAGCAGTATTGAGGCTTTGCGGGCCCGTGCCCGGGAGCAGATCGAGGACGGCGCGGTTACCCGAACCTACTCGGCGGACCGGCAGACCGTACTGCGGCTGCTGAATGAGGCGCTCGCCACTGAACTGGTCTGCACACTGCGTTATCGACGGCACTACTTTATGGCTAACGGAGTTCATGCCGAGGCCATCAAAGAGGAGTTCCGTACGCACGCCCAAGAGGAGCTTGAGCATGCGGACCGGATCGCGGCGCGAATTGTGCAGTTGGACGGCGAGCCTAACTTCGATCCGAAAGGCCTCGAGAATCGCAGCCATGCGGAGTACGTCGCGGCCACATCGCTGACCGACATGATCCGCGAGGACCTGGTGGCCGAGCGCATCGCCATCGACTCCTACAAGGAAATGGTGGACTACATCGGGGCGCACGATCCGACGACACGGCGGCTGCTGGAGGACATCCTCGCCAAGGAGGAAGAACACGCCGAGGAACTCGCGAGCATGCTAACCGCGGTGGCACCCGGGCGCACAGAGAAGCCGGCGCGCGGATGAGCCCGAGATTTACAGGTTTGGGATTTACAGGTTTGGCGCCAGTAACGCCAACAGACGCGTCAACCCCCGGCTGACACCGACCCCCCCCGGTCACGCCCGCGACGCGTCTGCTCTTTCTCTTTCTTCTTGAATCACCGCAGAGTCATCGTGGATCGCAAGCTAGCAGCCACCGCCTTGGCTGTTGGTCTGGGACTCTACCTGCTTTACCGGCTACGCTTGGCTCAGGGGCGTGCGCGCGCGACCCAGCGCCGCGCCGAGGAGCGCTGGGAAGGCGAGGGCGGAGCCACGACCGCGGAGGCATAGGCAGCCTCCGACTTCGCCCCGGAATCTTTATGAAGCGACTGGGACTTCACCCCCAGGCGTGAGCCGGTATATTTCAGCGGTGACACGTTGCTGACGGTTGGTCGATGTGAGTTCTGCGGCTCGCCAATTCTTTGTCTTGGGCCTCCTGCTAGCAGCAGTAATGGTGCTGTTCTGGGCTGCCGAGTCCGGGCAACGGCAGCTGGCCGAGGCCAGCCGGCGGGTGGAACAGGCCGCGTCGCGTGAGCGCGCTCTAGCCGACCTGCAGGACATTGTCAGCCGCGCGGAGTCCGGGCAGCGCGGCTATATCCTCATCGGGGACGACAGCTACCTCGCCGACTATGAGCGCGGCGTCGAGCTGCTGCCCGGCGCCCTGCGGGATGTCCGGCAGCAATTCAGCGGAGCTGGCGCGGACGTCGGGCAAGATATCGCGGAGATCGAGCGCCTCACCCGCGCTAAGTTCCAGGAGCTCGGCGAGACCCTGACGCTTTATCGAAATCGCGGGCGCAGCGCGGCGATTGCACTGATCCGGACTGACTTTGGGCAGCAGACCATGGGCCAACTCGCGGCAAATATCGCGCGCGTGCAGGCCGCCGAGACCAGCAACATGCTTGAAGCCAGTCACTCCTGGCGCACAAACCGCTGGGAAAATCTGGCCATCCGCATCGCCATCGCGGCGGCGACCGTGTTCCTGGTGTTGCTGATGGCGCGGTTGGTGCGCAGCTACGCGCGTTCGCGCGAGCAGGAAGCCGAGGAGTCCGCGGAGCGCGAAGCGATGCTGGAGCGCATCGTCAAGCGGCGCACTCAGGACCTGTCCGAGCTCTCCACCCAGCTGCAGTCAGTGGCGGAAAAGGAGCGTGCGGCGCTATCCCGCGAGCTGCATGACGAGCTCGGCGGCATGCTGGTGGCGGCGCGCATGGATGTCTCATGGCTCGAGGAACGCCTGCCGAGCTCCGATACCGACGTGCAGGCGCATTTCCAGCGCGTCCACGACACGCTGCAAGCGGGGGTCGAGCTCAAGCGGCGCGTAGTGGAGAGCCTGCGGCCGACCTTGCTCGACAACCTGGGCCTGTTTGCGGCTCTGCGCTGGCAGGTGGCCGACACCTGTGGGCGTGGCGGGTTGCGGTACGTGGAGCATTATCCAGCGAAGGAGCTAACGCTGGTTCCGGAGGCCGCTATCGCAATTTTTCGCATCGTTCAGGAGTCGCTCACCAACGTGCTCAAGCACGCGCAGGCGCAGAACGTGGAGATACTGGTTGCGATCCAGGACCAGTGGCTGCTTATCAGTGTCAAGGATGACGGCGTGGGACTTCCGGTCGATCGACGTCGTGCACTGCGCTCGCACGGGCTCGCAGCCATGCGTCATCGGGTGTCGGGGCTCGGCGGACAGTGGCGCCTTATCCGGCGTGCCGAGCGTGGCACCGAAGTGGAGGTGCGCTTGCCGCTGGGGCGCATCGCCATCGAAGCCGGAAATGCGGCCTAGCTGGGCGCGCGCGCCTTGGCAAAGTCGCGGAGCAGGTTCGGCAGGCGAAAATAATCGCGCGATTTGTCCAGGAAGGCCTCCACGCCAAGACTCTCGGCCTCGCGGCGGTACTCGGGGAGGCCGAAGTTGGTGAGAATTATCACCTTGGGCTTGGCGGGCGCGCGCGCCAGCGAGCGCAGCACGCCGAAACCGGAGCCGCTGCGCAAGTGCAGATCAAGAATGAGTACGTCCGGCGGCGCGGCAGTGATCTGATTCAGGGCATCGGTTTCGGTCTCGACGGTGGCCACGAGATCCACGTCCGGCAATCGCCGGATCATCTCGCCCAGCCGCTCGGCCAGCAACGAGGAATCCTCTACCAGCAGCACCCGCAAGTTCACAGAACTACCAGACATCGAACACGGTCTCGCACGCCTAAACGCGTACGCAAGGCGCCTCCTGTTTCACCCGTGACACACAAGGTAGTGCCGCAGCGCGGCGAGGTAATGCCGGACCATCCCCTACCGGGTCGTCAGCGCCTGCCGACTCGGTCAGCATTACTGCAGCTCCATCGGGCTATTGGACTAGCCCGTTGCGCAGCGCATAGGTGGTCAGGTCGGCGTTGGTATCGAGATTCATCTTCTCCAGCACCCTGGCGCGGTAGGTGCTCACGGTCTTAACGCTGATAAACAGCTCCTGGGCGATCTCCGATACCGAACGGCCGACCGCCAGTTTGCACAGAATCTGGAATTCCCGTTGCGAAAGGGAGGCATGCAACGGCTGGTCCGTGGGCTCATCCAGCGCCGTTACCAGCATCTCGCTCAGGGTCGCGCTGACGAAGCGTCGGCCGGCCAACACGGTGTGCACTGCCCGCATGAACTCTTCGGGGGCCTGGTCCTTGGCGAGGTAGCCAGAAGCACCTGCGCGCAGGACGTTGATCGCGTACTGCTTCTCGGCGAAGCCGCTCATGACTAGTACGCGGGTGTCCGGATGCCCCGAGCGGATGTGCCGCAGAATGTCGATGCCGCTGCGGTCCGGCATATTGATATCGAGGATTACCAGGTCCCAGTGATGCTCCCGCAACTGCTGCAGCGTCTCTGCTCCAGTGCCGGTCTCCCCGATACGGTCAATTGTGCGATCCTGCTCCAGATAGTGGCGCAGACCCGTCCTGATCATCGCGTGATCGTCAGCAATCAGGATGCTTGGCATTACCCCTCCGCTTCCGAAGCTTGGAAATTCGCTGTGCTCCGGATGGCGTGACAGTAACCGCTGGCTGCTACGGTTAGCGTACGCGCTTGGCCTGAGAATCTGTAAGCATATTCCTACTTTGTCCTACGCGGCTCCCAAGGACCTGGATTATTTCGCCCTTTCAGGCGTGACCTGAGCCGGTAGGGTAGCGCCGACAACGCTCCCTACGTCTGCCTGACCAGACGCAGTGGTGCTCCTGAGACGTTGCACCGCGGAGCGTGCGGGCACCATGAGCCTAGCTAGAGAGACCGGAGTTCTTCTTATGAACGCGAAGCATCTCATCGGCGGTCCGCAGCGCCTGCTGACGCATTTGATCTTCGCTGGCTTCGCCCTCGGGAGCTTCGGCTTCCCGGTGCTCAGCAGCGCCGGCACACCTCAGATCGACGCGGCCGGCTTCACGAATGAGGATGCCGGAATCGTTCGAGCGGTGCGCACCCGGCTCGAGGCACTGCATCTGGACAGTGTCACCAATTTGGATGTCGCAGCTGACACGAATGGCATGGTGCGTCTCACGGGTACGGCCGCCAGCCAGGAGGCCGCCGACCGCGCCATTGAAGCGGCCCGCAACGCGGACGGAGTGGAATTCGTGAAGGGCGACATCGTGGTGGTGCGCACCGCCCAATAGGTCGCAGGTGGTCGGGGGGAAGGATGCACCAGGGCGAGGAAGCGCAAGAGCCTGCTCCACCGGCTGCATCCGCGCGCCCGCTTCGCAGGCCTGAAGCGGAGCAACAGCGGCCGGACCCCCAGGTGCGCGCCCCGTCAGCCGCATTTCGCGCACTGGTGCGACCGCTATGGATTCTGGCGGTCTGCGCGTTGGTTTTGGTGCTGCGGCAAATGCGCGAGGCGTTGATTCCGCTGGTGCTGGCCTTTCTGATTGCGCTCATCTTCTCCGGCGTGGTCGAGCGGCTGCGCAGGCATCACGTCCCACGCGCGGTCAGCGCACTCGTTCTGCTGCTGCTCGGTGGCATAGCGCTCGGCGGCGCACTGGAGGCGCTTTGGACACCCGCCCAGGACTGGATTCAGAGCGCACCACGAATTCTGAAGGTCATCGAGCACAAGGTGCGCCCCGCGCGCGCCATTGTCGTCAGGCTCAACGACATCGCCACGCGGGCCGCTGCAGTGGCCGGTGCCGGCACCGATCCCCGACAGGCCGCGGCCAGCGCGTCCCACGGGAGCCTCACCGCCCTTGACGTGCTCGCCGAGACCGGCTGGGTCGTAGGCGGCACCGTTACGGTGGCCGCACTCACGCTGCTGCTGTTGGCGACCGGTCCGCCGACGCTGGCCACGATGACTGCGGCCTTGGCCGCCCACTGGCATGCCGTGCAGGTACTGCAAACCATTGATGCAATCAGGGTCGAGGTGGGGCGCTACTACAGCACGCTGGCGTTGATCAATCTGAGCCTCGGCAGCGCCACGGCGCTGTCGATGTGGTTACTGAATATGCCAACGCCCGTGCTGTGGGGCGCAATGGCGGCGGTCCTGAACTTCATTCCCTATCTGGGTTCGGCGTTCACGCTGCTCACGATCTCGCTGGTCGCCGTCGTCACGTTTGACTCTCTGGCGCACATCCTGCTGGTGCCGCTCACCTTCCTGGTACTCGCGACCATAGAGGGTCAGATCATCGAACCGATCTTCTTTGGCCGTCGCCTGCGCCTCAATCCGATCGTGGTGTTCGTTGCCCTGTGGCTCGGTGGCTGGTTATGGGGCATTGCCGGGGTGCTGCTGGCGTTGCCGATCCTGGTTGCGACTAAGGTCGCAGCCGCACAGCCCGGAGGCCATGACGGCATACTGCGGTTCCTCGCTCCGGCGGGCAGCCGTGGCAGCAGCGCGCAGCCTGCGGCGGTGAGCAGGGGATCACGCGTCGAAGTCCCCACGATGCTGCGCACACGTACGCGGCGCTAGCGTGCCACGGCGCTTGCGGCGCGCACTTGCGGCCGCGGTGCGGATGGCGGCCGCCTGCGCCGGGTAGGTGTGCATCACATCGGCAAGACCCCGCAACCCGATGCCGTGATGCATTGCGACGCACACTTCATTGATCATTTCGCTGGCACGCGCGGCGACTATCGTGGCCCCCACGATGCGATCGGTGCCTTCGGCTGCGTGCAACTTGACGAAGCCGCTCTCCTGCCGGTCAGTAATGGCCCGGTGCACATCGTGCATCAGCACGGTATACGTCTTGACCGGGATGGAGCGCTCGCGGGCCTCCCAGGCCTGCAGGCCCACATGCGCAATTTCCGGTACGCAGAAGGTACACCAGGGAATGATCAGGGCGGAGCAGCGCAACCGCTGCCCGTGCACGATGTTATCTATTGCGATCCGGGCGGTGCTGCAGGCCACGTGCGTGTACTTCTGCGGCATGCATACATCGCCGGCAGCGAAGATCCGACGGTTGCTGGTGCGCAGGTAGTCGTCGGTCACTACGCCGCGGACACGGTCGGCCTTGATGCCGGCCGCCTCAAGATGCAATTCGCCCGTGTTCGGCACCCGGCCGACACTGACCAGGACTTCAGTCGCCGTCACGCGGTCGCGCTTGCGGTAGCTCTCCGTCTCCAGACGGAAGCCGGAACCTGAGCGGCTGGCACCAATCACGCGCGTATTGAGCCGTATTTGGACGCCGTCACGAGCCATTGCCTGCGCCAGGACCTGCGCGGCGTCGCGCTCCTCCAGCGGCAAGAACTTCGCCTCGTCCTGAATGATCGTGACGTCACAGCCCAGTCTGCGAAACGCTTGTGCGAGCTCGCAGCCGAGCGGTCCGCCTCCGACAACGGCCAGGCTGCCCGGCAGTCGCCGCAGAGAGAAGATCGATTCGCTCGTCAGGTAGCTCCGCGCAGGCAGCCCAGGGAAGCTCGGAGGCGCCGACACCGCGCCGGTGGCGACGAGCGCGTGCCGGAAGCGGAAATGGCGCCGGCCGAGCGCCACGGTCTGGCGATCGACGAAGTGCGCGGCACCGCGATGCAGTTCGATACCCGCCCGCTCGAGGCGCGCGGGTGAATCATAGGCCGCGATGCGCTGCTCGACGCGACGCAGGTACTGGACGATGCGTTGCATATCCGGCGGTGGCAACTCTAGGTGCGAGTCCAGCAGGCGCGCTGCCTGGCGTGCGCCCGCGAACAGGGTGGCGACGCGGATGAGCGCCTTGGAGGGGATGGAGCCGCTGTTCAGCGACGTGCCGCCGAGTTGCTTGCGCTCAAACAGTGCCACGCGCAGGCCGGCGGCGGCGCCTCGATGTGCGGCCTCGAGGCCGGCGGGCCCGGCGCCGATAACGGCCAGGTCGCAGGTCCGCGTTCGCAGTCGCGACGGGCGACTCGTGGATCGGCGCGGTATCCGCAAGCCACGGGCGTGCCTCATGAGCCCAGCCAGCCACCCGAGAAACCAGCACGGCGCAGACCGCGTCGAACCGCCGGTGAATCCCGGGTTAGGGACCAGATGAGCCCGGAGCGGGCATTCTCGATCGAGAGAACCAGCAGCCCCTGGTCAAGCCCGTACCAGCCTTCGGAGACCCATCCCGCCGGCGCAGCATCGACGCTGGGGTTGAAACCGCTAACGAATCGCTCCGCCGGGCATACCTGCGGGAAGTCCCGCAGCAGCCGTCGGGTACCGGTGAGCGCGGCGTCCGCATCAAACGGCAGGCTGGCGAGCATGGCCCATGGACACAAAGTGCCGTCATCCGGGCCGAAGGGGATGCCGCGCGCCATGTAGCCGAAACGGTACTGATCTACGGCATAGGGGCCGAGGCCTGCCCCGGTAGGGCCATCTCCGGCACTGATGCCCCAGAGGTCGCGCGCATATGCGGCCGCCTCGAGCGGGTTGCACTCACAGTACTCGCGCTGCAGGGCGATCGCGCGGCGGGTGTTCTGGAAATAATCACTGCGCTTTTCGCGCATGAAGTCGTCGCGTATGCCGCGCAGGTCAAGCCAGGCCTGCGGAAACAGATGTGTAAAGAGGGGTCCGGCATAGAGCACGTCCTGACCGAAGATCCGCTCCCATTGGTAGGTAACGGTCCAGGTGGTGAACGCGGCTGCGGGCAGGGGACGCGTACGCGCTCCGAGACCTAGCACGTAAAGCAGTAGCGCCTCGTTGTAGCCTTCCCAGCCGTAGTGCAAAAAACCGGCCTCTGGCAACCAGCCCTGGCTCAGGGATTTCGAGTCACCCTGCGCCCAACGCCAATCGACGCGTTCGCACAGGACCGAGGCTGCGTCACGAATTTCCGCTTCATCGTGGCGGTCGAAGAACAGGCCGCTCGTGACAAGGCCCGCCAGCAGCAAGGTGGAGTCAATCAGCGAGAGTTCACAATTCCACGCACGCCGTCCGGTTTGCATGTCGAGGAAGTGGAAATAGAAGCCCTTGTAGCCACTCGCCTGCGGCGCCCCGCTCTGGTCACAGTGCAGCAGAAAGCGCAGCGTGGCGAGCGTGCGCGCTGCCCCGGCCTGCCGGCTGATCCATCCCCGTTCAATTGCGACCAAGTAGGCGCTGAGTGCAAAACCAACAACGGCGATGCTGCACGGCGACCCGGCTCGTGAGGTGTCTGCTACCAGTCCGTTGCGGCTATTGCAGTACTGCCACAAGTAGCCGAAGGCCGTCTGCTGCAAGCGCGCGACCAGGTCGGCATCGGCTTCATCGTGTGCGGCCCATCGCCGCCGGTGCGCGCCGGTCGTTGCGGTCGGGGGCAAGACAAGCATCTCTACACAATAGGTGCACCGCGACGCTCGTGCCGTAGGCATGCGCCGCAATGCAAGGGCACGGCTGCCGGGGCCGAGGAGGCGGACGCGTGGCGCTGGACCGTCAGTCTCTGGCGGTGCAGTCCTACAACTGGAACGGTTTTACCCATCCTAGACTGCCCGCTGCAGCGCAGGTCGCGCTCGCCTCACATGCACGGGCTGCGCCCCGGCGCGCGTGGCGGGCGAGGCGTGCTCGTAACCCGGGGCGTAAACGGAGCGTTAAGCAGAGATGGATCAGATCGCGCTGCAGGAATCACGCACGCGCCGGTGGTTCGAGAGTTGGGCAGCGCCCGAAGTAGCCGAGCTAGCTCCGATCCGGGCCGAATTGATGAGCGTCGAGCGCCTCGAGCAACTCGCCGAGGTGTTGGCGCGCAATCATCGCGCCGCGGCGCATGGCGTGCCCGTCGGGCGCTCGCTGCTCGCGCGCACCCGCCGCAACGCGCGCGTATTGCGCGACCACTTCGACGCAGTGTCCCGCACCTCATCGAGTCAGCGCAGCGTCACGCCAGCCGCGGAGTGGTTCGTCGACAACTATTACGTCGTCGAGCGACAGATCCAGCTGATTCGTGATGACCTGCCATTCGGGTATTACCGGCAGTTGCCTGCACTCGGCGCTGGAGAACATGCCGGGCGTCCGCGGATCGCGGCAGTCGCCTGGAGCTTTGTCGCCCATACCGACAGCCATTTCGATGCGCAGTTGCTGCTGCGCTTCATCAGCGCGTACCAGAAGGTGGAGCCGCTCACCATCGGCGAGCTCTGGGCGCTCGCGAGCGTGTTGCGCGTGGTGCTCATCGAGAACCTGCGTCGCTGCGCCGATCGGATCGTGCGTGCGCGCACCGAGCGCGAGCGCGCCGATGAACTGGCGGACCGATTGCTCGGTTCGCCGAGTCGCGAGGCGCAGTCCGTGGAGCTGGTGCTGGGAAGTTATCGTCGTGTCCGGCTGCCACGGACCCTCGCCGTGCAGCTCGTGCAGCGGTTGCGCGACTGCGACCCGAGCGTAACACCGGCTTTCGAATTCTTAGAGGGTCTGCTGCGTGTCGAGGGGGTGACGGCGGATGAAATCGTGCGTGACGAGCTGCAGCGCCAGAGTGCGGCAAACGTCACGGTGCGCAACATCGTCACAAGCCTGGTGCAGCTCACGGCGCTCGACTGGACCGATATCGTGGAGCAGCTCAGCGTCGTCGACGCCATCCTCGGTGCCGGCAGCGATTTTGCGAGTCTCGACTTTACCACGCGCAATCGCTATCGCAGTGCCATCGAGGAACTGGCCCGCGACTCGCCGCGCACCGAAACCGACGTGGCCGAGCAGGTGGTCGCGGCCGCAGCCGCTGGCGCACACGTCGACCAGGCGGCGACAGATCCGGGCTTCTACCTGATCGGCCCCGGAAGGCGGGCACTGGAACAGCGTCTCGGCTACCGCGCGCCATTGTCCAAAGCGACTGGCCGGTTGCTGCGCGCCGCCGGCGTGGGCGGGTACGCGACGCTGGTGCTGCTCTTGACGGTCGCGGCGCTGACCCTGGTCGGGTTCACGATGCGGGCATTGCCGGAGGCGGCGCTGCTGACGCTACTGATCGTGCTGGCGTTGCCAGTGAGTGATGTCGCGCTGGCGCTGATCAACAGCACAATAACGCGGCTGCTGAAGCCCAGACCCTTGCCCGCGCTCAATCTTGGCGGCGTGATTCCGGAGCAATTCCGGACCCTCGTGGCGGTGCCGATATTGTTGAACGCGCGGCGGGAGATCGAGGAGGCTCTGAGCAACCTCGAAAGCGAATACCTGGCGGCCGCGCGCGGTGAGCTCTACTTCGCGCTGCTGGCGGATGGGGCCGATTCCGCCAGCGAGCGGACCGAGCAGGATGAGGAGTTGATTGCGCTCGGACGGCGCGGCATTGCCGCGCTCAATGCGCGCTACGGTCGTGGCAGCGCCGGTGACCGGTTCCTTTGGCTGTGCCGTCGCCGCCGCTGGAATCCCGCGCAGCAGTGCTGGATGGGCTGGGAGCGCAAGCGCGGCAAGCTTCACGAGCTCAACTGCCTGTTGCGCGGGGCGCGCGACACGAGCTTTGAGCTCGGCGCCCCCGAATTGGCGGCCTTGCCACAGCAGGTCCGCAACGTCCTGGTGCTCGATGCGGACACGCAGCTGCCCCACGGGACGGCCGAGAAGCTGATCGCGAAGTTGTCGCATCCGCTCAACCAGCCACGGGTCGATACCGGCCGGCGTCGGGTGACCGGCGGCTATGCGATCCTGCAGCCGCGCGTGACGCCGGCCCTGCCGACGAGGGAGACATCCTCGCTGGTGCAGGCGATCTTTTCCGGGACGCCGGGGCTCGATCCCTACGCCTTCCCGGTATCGGACCTCTACCAGGACCTGTTCGGCGAGGGCTCCTTTACCGGCAAGGGTCTGTACGACATCGACGCGTTCGAGGCCGCGCTGCGCGGGCGCATCGGGGAAAACGAGGTGCTGAGCCACGACCTGCTCGAAGGCATCTTTGCGCGCGCGGCGGTCGTTTCGGAAGTGGAGGTAATCGAGCCCGCCCCGGATCGGTACGACGTCATCGTCTCGCGCGAGCACCGTTGGGCACGCGGCGACTGGCAGCTGCTACCCTGGCTGCGGCCGCGTCTGGCGTGGCCCCGCGCGGAGCGCAGATGGCGCGCGGCACCGGCCCTGGGACGCTGGAAGATTTTCGACAATCTGCGCCGCACCCTCGTGCCCCTGGCGGCCCTGGCGGCGTTTGTGGTGGCCTGGCTGTTGCCGCCCGGGCACGCCGCCGCCGCGACCGCGCTGCTGGCGGGGCTGCTGGGCGTGGCTCCGCTGCTCCCGGTCCTCATGGCGGTGCGCGATCGACCCCGTCATCTGCGGCGTGAGAGCGAGCGCCAGGCACTGCGTTTCGACCTGCGTATGGCGTGTCTGCGCTGGGCGCTCTCGATCACGTTCCTGCCGGACCGCAGCTGGTGGATGGCCGATGCGATCGCGCGAACGCTCTATCGCCTGGGCGTAAGCCATAGTCGCCTGCTGGACTGGACCACGGCGGCGCAGGCACGGCGCAGCAGCCGCCTGAGCCTATCCAGTTACGTGCAAGGCATGCGCGGCGGCCTGGCGATCTGCATTGCGATCACTGCCCTGGTGGTGGTGGCACGGCCGGAGAACTTGGGCCTCGCTGCGCCCTTCCTGTTGCTGTGGCTTTGCGCCCCAGTCATCGCGCGTTTCATCAGCATCCCGGAGGCAGAAGCGGCGCAGCCGACACTTGCGGCCGATGAGGAGCGGGCCCTGCGCCTGATCGCGCGGCGTACCTGGGCCTACTTCGAGCAGTTTGTCACACCGGCAGACCATCACCTGCCTCCGGATAACTTCCAGGAGACCCCGGTCCCGGTGCTGGCACAGCGCACCTCGCCGACCAACATCGGCATGTATCTGCTCGCCTCGGCGGCGGCGTGGGAGTTTGGCTGGCTCGGGGTCGCGGACTGGGTCGGACGACTCGAGAACTCCCTGCAGACGCTGTGTGACCTGGAGCGGTTCCGCGGGCATTTTTTCAACTGGTACGACACGCGCACCGGGCAACCGCTCCTGCCTCGCTACGTGTCCACCGTCGACAGCGGCAATCTGGCCGGCCACCTCGTGACGCTGGCCAACGCCGTGGAAGGCCTGGGCGGGCGTGCACTATGGCAGCCGGCGCGCCTGGTCGGCATCTGCGATGCGCTGGAGCTGGCGGCACCGTCTGCGCCGGTGCGGGCCCTGCAAGAGGCGCTGCGCGCCCCCGCGGCTGATGCCAGCGATGTGCTCACGAAGCTGCGCCGCGCGTCCGAGAGACTGGCGATGCTGGCAGCGGGGCCGCCGCCGCAGGAGGGTCCCGACTGGGAGGCGCTCGCGGCGAGGAGCCTGCGCAGCCATCTGCAGGATGCGGATCTGCTGCATCCCCACGGACTGACAAGCCGCGAAGCGCCGGTGACGCTGCATGCGCTGGCCGCGGAGGGCGTGCAGGCAGCGAGTGAGCTGCTCGGACGCATCGCTGCGCTGGCGGCGCGCGCGCGCCAGCTGGCGTACGAGATGGACTTTGCCTTTCTCCTCAAGCCGCACCGCATGCTCTTATCCATTGGCTACAACGTCACCGAGAGCCGCCTCGACAGCGGGGATTACGACCTGCTTGCCTCCGAAGCGCGTCTGGCCAGCTTCATGGCCATCGCCAAGCGGGACGTGCCGGCGCGGCACTGGTTCCGCCTGGATCGCCACTCCGTGGCGATCGGCAACAGTACCGCGCTGCTCTCGTGGTCCGGCTCGATGTTCGAATACCTGATGCCCGCGCTGATAATGCGCGCGCCCAGCGGCAGTCTCCTGGAGCGCGCGGAACGCGTGGCCGTGCGGGCGCAGCGCGCGTATGCCGCGGCCCGGGTGATCCCTTGGGGCATCTCGGAGTCTGCATATAACACGCGTGATCTGGACCAGACCTACCAGTACTCGCCCTTCGGCATACCCGCCCTGGGCCTGAAACGTGGCCTGGCTAACGATACAGTGGTATCCCCATACGCAACGGGCCTGGCAACCAAGGTGGACCCGGCGGCTGCGGCGGCGAACTTCCGGCGCCTGGCGCAGGAGGGTGGACTCGGGCACTTCGGCTTCTACGAGGCGCTCGATTACACACCCGAGCGGCTGGCCGAAGGCGAGCGTGTCGCCGTCGTGCGTGCCTACATGGCCCATCACCAGGGCATGACGCTGGTAGGCATCGCCAACGGGCTGCACAACGGCCTCATGCAGAGCCACTTCCATGCCGAGGCCGCGGTTCGGGCCACGGAACTGCTGCTGCAGGAGCGGCCGCCTCGCTCGGTCGAATCGCCACCCGAGGGCAGCGAAGCCGAGGCACGCGAAGGCCGATTGCCCGTACTGGCCGGACGGCGGCGCCTGCACACCTGGCGACCGCGCACCCCGCACACGCAGCTGCTGAGCAACGGCCGTTACGCGGTCATGATTGCCACGAACGGTGCCGGCTTCAGCCGGCGCGGCGAGCTCGCCGTGACCCGCTGGGCGCAAGACCCGACCAGCGACAGCGATGGTCAGATGATCTACCTGCGCGACTGCACCAACCAGGCGGTATGGTCAGCGGGTTTCCAGCCCACCGCGGCGGAGCCGGATTCCTATCGCGTGACCTTTACCGAGGATCGGGCCGAGATCATGCGGCGCGACGGTCCGTGGGTTACCCGCATGCAAGTGCTGGTCTCGGCAGAGAATGATGCCGAGGCACGGCGAGTGGCGATCTCCAATCTCGGCGATCGGGTGCGCGAAATCGAGGTCACCTCCTACAGTGAGGTGGTCTTGACGAGCGCGGCAGCCGACCGGGCACATCGGGCCTTTTCCAATCTGTTCGTGCAGACCAGTTTCAATTCGGACCTCGCGGCGCTCGTCGCCGGGCGACGGCCCCGCGCGCACGGTGACTCCGAGGCGTGGGCGGCGCACCTGGGAATCCTTGAAGGCGAGGAGGTCGGCGACTGGCAGTTCGAGACCGATCGCGCGGCCTTCATCGGGCGCGACCGCACGGTGCGCTCGCCGCAGGCACTCACGGAGCGCGCTCCCTTGAGCGGCTCGAGCGGGATCGTGCTCGATCCGGTGTTCAGCCTGCGGCGACGCATGCGCATTGCTCCCGGTGAGACAGCGCGCATAACGTTCTGGACGGTGGTCGGCGACTCGCAGCGTGAAGTGCTGCAGGTGGCAGACAAGTGTCGGGAGCCGGCGGCCTTCGATCGCGCTTCGACCTTGGCGTGGACGCGGGCGCGGGTGCAACTGCACTACCTCGCGCTGGACCCCGACGAGGCCAGCCTGTTTCAGCGCGTCGCTACGCATTTGTTCTATCTGAATCCGGCCTTGCGTGCCGGGCCGGACACCCTGCGGCGCAATGCCGCCGGCCCCGAGGCGCTCTGGGCGCACGGCATCTCGGGCGATCGCCCGATAATGCTGGCCGAGATTGATGATGCCGCCCATTTGGGTCTGGTGCGCCAGCTGCTGCGGGCGCATGAATACCTGACGCTCAAGAACATCCCCGTCGACTTGGTGATCGTGAATGAGTCTCCCGCCTCCTATGGGCAGGACCTGCAAGGAGCACTCGAGTCACTGGCGCGCGCCAGCCAGCAGCGTGCCTTGCAAGCGGGCAGGCAGAGCCATGGAGGAGTCTTCACGTTGCGCGACTCGGCCATGGCGGCCGAGTCGCGGCTCGCGTTGCAGGCCGCGGCACGAGTCGCGCTCATCAGCCGCCGCGGGACGCTCGGTGAGCAGCTGGATCGGCTCGAGAATCCAGCGGCCGAGACCGCATGGCCGGAACTGCGGCGGCCGCCGCCCGCACGGAGCGTGGCGCCGCCGGCGCAGGTGCCGCTGGAACTGTTCAACGGCACCGGCGGCTTCAGCAGCGATGGCGCCGAGTACACGATCATACTGCGGCCGGGGCTCAGCACGCCGATGCCGTGGATCAACGTGATTGCACAGCCGGATTTCGGCTTCCAGGTATCGGCCACGGGTGCAGGCTTCACCTGGGCCCTCAACAGTCGCGAGAATGCACTCACGCGCTGGTCGAACGATGCGGTGACGGATCCGCCGGCCGAGGCGATCTACGTGCGTGACGATGCCAGCGGCGAGCTCTACTGTGCGACGGCGGCGCCGGCGCGCGACCCGGAAGAACCGTACATCGTGCACCACGGGCATGGCTATTCCCGCTTCGAGCATGCCCGCAGAGGCTTGCAGCTGGAGTTGCTGCAGCTGGTGCCGCGGGGCCGCAAGGTCAAGCTGTCCCGCCTCACGATCCGCAACATTGGCGCCAAGCCACGCCGCCTGACGATCTGCGCGTACGCAGAATGGACGCTGGGCTCGGCACGGGCCGTGAGCGCCCAGTTTGTCCGCACCGAGCGCTGCCGCGAAACCGGGGCGCTGCTGGCCCGCAATCCCTGGAACTCGCAATGCGCCCAGCGCACCGCGTATCTGGACCTGGCCGGTGAGCAGACACAAGGAACTTGTGACCGGCGTGAGTTCCTCGGGCTCGACGGTACGCTGGACGCACCGGCCGCGTTACGCGCGGGGGTGCCCCTCTCGGGGCAGTGCGGTGCGGGACTGGATCCTTGCGCTGCCCTGCTCATGGAAATCGAGTTGCCACCCGGAGCCGAGCGGCGCGTGGTCTGTCTGCTGGGTCAGGCCGAAGATCGGGCCAGCGTCGTGACGGAGATTCAGGCGGCACGCAATCTCGACGTCGAGCAGGCGTTGGGCGAGGTCAGGGGCGCCTGGGAGAGCCTGCTCGGTACGGTCAAGGTTGCGACTCCCGATCGCGCTTTTGACTTGCTGTTGAATCGCTGGCTGCCCTACCAGGTCCTGTCGTGTCGCGTCTGGGCACGCGCGGCCTTCTATCAGGCGAGCGGTGCCTATGGCTTCCGCGACCAGCTGCAGGATTGCATGGCGCTCGCCGCGCTGGCTCCGGCGATCACACGCGCCCACCTACTGCGAGCCGCCGGCCGGCAGTTCGAAGAGGGCGACGTTCAGCACTGGTGGATGCCCGAGAGCGGGCGCGGAGTGCGTACCCGAATCAGCGACGACCGCGTCTGGCTGGCCTATTGCACGCACCACTACGTCACAACCACCGGTGATGATGCCGTGCTCGATGAGATGATTCCTTACCTGCGTGGGCCACCCATCCCGCCGGGCGCTGATGATAACTACTCTGCGCCCCAGGAAGGTTCAATGGGCTCGCTCTACGAGCATTGTGCGCTGGCTCTCGATGCGAGCCTCAAGGTCGGCACGCACGGGCTGCCGCTGTTCGGCAGCGGGGACTGGAACGACGGCATGAATGCCGTGGGTGCTCAGGGGAGGGGTGAAAGCGTATGGCTCGGCTGGTTCCTGTGCGATGCGCTCGGCTCCTTCGCCGTGCTGGCGGCAAAGCGTGGCGATGCGAGCCGGGCGGTGCGCTGGCGAGTGCACCGGCGCGCGCTGCTGACGGCGCTGGAGAACTCCGGGTGGGATGGTGACTGGTACCGGCGCGGGTACTTCGATGATGGGGCGCCACTTGGGTCCGCGCTCAACAAGGAGTGCCGCATCGACTCCATTGCGCAGGCGTGGGCGGTACTCTCCGAGGGTGCCAATCCCGCGCGCGCCGCCCATGCGATGGCGGCGGTGGCGGAACACCTGGTGCGCCCCGAAGCCGAGCAGCTGCTGTTGTTCGCGCCCCCGTTCACGAGCTCTGAGCCGAATCCCGGCTACATCCAGGCCTACCCACCGGGTATTCGCGAGAACGGCGGCCAGTACACGCACGGAGCGATCTGGTCGCTCATGGCCTGGGCGCGCCTCGGGGAAGGGGACCGGGCGAAAGCCCTGTTCGACTTCTTCAGCCCGCTGCAGCATAGCCGCGACGCCGCCCACGTGCTCAAGTACAAGCTGGAGCCCTATGCTGTCGCCGCCGATATCTACGCAGCCCCCGGCGCGGTCGGACGCGGCGGGTGGTCTTGGTACACGGGGGCGGCGGGCTGGCTGTACCGGGCCGGGCTGGAGGCCATTCTGGGCATTTGCCGCCAGGGGAACGAACTGCTGATCCGTCCGTGCATTCCGCGCAGTTGGCGGCGCTTCGATGTCGACTACCGCTACGGTCGCGCCCTCTATCACATCACCGTCACCAATCCGTTCGGCGTGACCTGCGGGATCAGCCACGCGGAGCTGGATCACGTGACGATCCTGCGCCCGCCGCTGCGCATCAAGCTGCTCGAGGAGCCGGGCGAGCACACCATTCGGGTCGTGATGGGGTGAGCCTCAGCTGTAGGGTGAGGCCGACAGGGCGTGCTTCCTCGCTGCTGATGTACTCCGGCGGCCGCGCGCGGCACTCTTCAAGCTCTCGCTTGTTGAGGAGTGAACTGCAATGGAGCTGCCGTGCGTGACCGTACGGCGCACCGGCGATCGCTGGGGCGTCACGCAGAAGGGACTGGGCTGGGTCTTGGCCGAATTTGTGCAGTGGCAGGATGCCATTGACTACGCGCGCGGCTTGGCCGTCGCCAGTGAGAATTCAATCGTCGAGGGTGAGGACTTTCAGGGACGGCTGACGCTGCGTCAGATCTTCTCCACCGACGCCAGTGGCGTCATTCACGTGACCTCGCAGAAGGTCTGATTCCGCATCACCGGGGGTGTTGCTGTCAGCCCCAATAGGCGCGTTGCGCACGGCCGAGGGAGCCCGAGTCGCGGAACTCTTGTCGCTGGTCGGCCAGGTAGCGCCGGTAGGCGGCGTCCTCACGTGCACTCCAGCGGTATTCAGGGCGCTCGTTGGCATAGACCCGGGCGCTGCTGGAGAGCATCGAGGCCCCCGCCAGAGACGCGGCGACAACCAGTGCGGCGCGATAATCGATGGGCTTCTTCATGTTGGTTTCCCGTCGCGGTGGGTGTTGCCAGTGTGTCCCAACAGCGTTGCCCGGCAAGCCGGCTGGAAGAAACTGACACGGTCGGCCACGGCTTACCCCGGGCTAGCGTCAGACGACGACGACGACGGCGCGTGGCGGTCCACCGACATGGCGCGCGCTGAGCGCTCGCGGGGCGGCATGAAACGGACGGCGACGGGTGCGCCTCTCGTCTGACAGCGTAGTTTTCTGCTGCGACTTGCGGGCGCATACCGAGCCGCTGCCACATTTCTGGGAACATACCGTGGGCAGCTGCCACGCCACGCTGGCACTGCGGGCCGACTGGCAGGCGCAATTGACGCGCGCCCGCCGGGAGCTGGGCTTCGGGCACGTGCGCTTTCACGGTCTGCTCGATGATGACGTCGGCACCCTCGTGTGCGAGCAGGACCGACTGATCTATTCATTCTTCAACGCCGATCAGATCATCGACTTCCTGCTCTCGATCGACATGCGCCCGTTTGTCGAGCTGAGCTTCATGCCCGCGGCCCTCTCCTCGGGAAGCACGACAGTGTTCCATTACCGCGGCAACGTCACCCCACCCCGGGACCTGCAGGCGTGGGCGCAGCTCATCTCCTGCCTGGTGCGCCACTGGGTGCAGCGCTATGGAGTTGCGGAAGTGCGGCGGTGGTACTTCGAGGTGTGGAATGAGCCGAACCTGCCCGCCTTCTTTACCGGCGGGCAGGCCAAGTACTTCGAGCTGTATCGCGCGACGGCACAGGCAATCAAGGCCATCGACGCGCAGTTGCGGGTGGGCGGCCCGGCCACGGCGGCGAATGCCTGGATCCCGGAGTTCCTGGCGTTCTGCACCGCGCAGGGCGCGCCCGTGGACTTCGTCACCACTCACCACTACCCGACCGATGCCTTCGGCGCCCCGGGCGACGATACCGCGGCGCAGCTGGCGGCCAGCCCCCGCAGCGCGCTGCAGCGACAGGCACGCCAAGTGCGCGAGCAGGCCGGCGAACACGCTGTGTACTACACCGAATGGAGCACCTCTTCCAATGCGCGCGATGCGCTGCACGATGAAAGCTACGCGGCGAGCTTCATCGTGAAGACCGTGCTCGAGGCGCGCGGCCTAGTGCAGGGCTACAGCTACTGGACTTTCACGGACATCTTCGAGGAGAACTACTTTCCGTCACGCCCCTTCCACGGCGGCTTCGGTCTGCTCACGCTGCACGGAATTGCCAAGCCGGCTTATCGCGCCTTCCAGCTGCTGCATGGCCTGGGTACCGAGCTGTACCCCGTTACCGGAGAGCATCCGACCGTGGACTGCTGGCTCGTGGGCGATCAGGCCAGCGCCACCGTGTTGCTGACAAACTACGCGCAGCCGCGCCATGCGATCGCAGCGCAGAGAGTGCAGGTGCACTTGCGACACTGCAGCCCGCGCCGTGCGCGCCTGCGCCGTATCGATGCGCACCACGCCAACCCGAAGCAACGCTGGCTGCAGATGGGAGCGCCGGACTACCTCAGCCGCGCGCAGTGCGCCGAGCTGCATGCCGCCTCGGTGTGCCGCAGCCGTCCGCTGAGGCTCGAGGCCACAGGCAGCGCAGTCGCCTTCACGCTGACCGTGCCCCCGCTGGGCGTCGCTGCCGTGCATCTGCAGATGAACGGCGCTTGAATCCGGTCGGTGCTCAGCTGCGGCGCGGCCCGAATCCCCGGCGCCGTCGCGGCCAAAACCACAGGCGCCGCACCATGGCCACCCCCGCGAACACGATCAGTGAGCCGACAAGTTGCAGCGGCTCGAGCCGCTCGCCGAGCAGCAGCCACCCGACGAGCACCGCCACCAGCGGATTGACGTACGCATAGGTGCCGATGCGCGAGGGCGTCTCGTGCAGCAGCAGGTAGGTGTAGGCCACGAACCCCAGGGTGGAACTGAAGATCGCCAGGAACAGGATCGCGATCAGGCCCGCCGGCGCCCAGTTCCATTGGGCCGCGTCCCCGCTGGCGAAGCCCAGCAGCGCCAGCAGGGCACCGCCGATCAACAGATAGCAGGCGGTGAAGGCCAATGGATCACAATCCGCGTGCGCTTCGCGGATCACGGTAGTCGCCAGGGCCCAGCACAGCGAGGCGAGCAGAACCATGAGCTGCCAGCCCACCTGCGCGTGGGGACCGAAGCCCCTGGCACACACCAGCACGGCGACCCCGAAGAAGCCGACCGCGAGGCCAAGCCAGGTGCGTGGCCGCACCGGCGTCGCGCGCCGACCGTACATGCCAAGCCATGCGATCCAGAATGCGGAGCTGGCACTGATAAGTGCTGCCTGGTTTGAGGCCACGTGGCGTAGCGCATGTACCGCCAGCCCGTTGCTGAGTACGATTCCCAGCACTGCGGCAGCGGCCACGGAACTCCAGTCCCGCGCACTGCGGGGCAGCAGCAGGCCGCGCCACCATGCGGTCAGGGCTAGGAAGGTCCCCGCCAGCAGGAAGCGCGTGCCTGCTGCCAAAAAGGGCGGTAGCGCCAACGCCATGATGCGATTCACCGCATAGGTCACGCCCCATACGATGTAGATAACCCCAAAGGCCAGCTGGATCTTGGCGCGGCTGCGGGTGACCAGCAGGGAGACTGCTGGGGCGGAGACGCCGGGACTGCTCACGAGTCCGTGAAGTCCGCGGCGACCGCCTCGAGCACGGTCGGACCGCAGCGCTTAAGGGCAGCCTGCAGCGCCGCACTGAGCTGTGCCGGGCTGTGTACGCGCACGCCCGTCGCGCCGCAGGCGCTGGCCAGGGCGACGAAGTCCGGATTGCGGCCAACTACGCCGATGGGCGCGATGCCCGCTGCCTGCATGTCGTCGCGTATCTGGCCGAGCGCTTCGTTGTTCCACACGATGACCGGCAGGCTCAAGTCCAGCTCCACGGCGCTCATGAGCTCCTGGTGGCTGAACTGCCAGCCGAAGTCTCCGGCCAGCGCGAGGATGGCGCGCGCCGGTTGCGCGATCTTGGCGCCGAGGGCGGCCGGCAGCGCAAAACCGAGTGCGCCGTAGCCGCAGGGGTGGAACCACAGGCCGGGTCGCTCGCTGCGAAAAGCGTAGTTGCCGAGGTAGGCAATTTGCGTCATGTCAGTGAACACCGCGCCGTCGGCGGGCAACGCGCCCCGCAGACATTGCAGGGCCGCATGTTGGGCCCGCGCCTGCCCGGCGAAGCTCTGCTCGATCTGGCGGCGCACTGCGCTAGCTGAGCCGCGGGCGCTGCGCCAGCCGCGGCGTGCCTGGGTGCTGTCCGCGAGCTGCCGCAGCGTCGTCGCGGCATCTGCCTGGATGCGCACTTCGGCCCCGAACTGGTCATCGAGCTTGTCGGGGTCGACGTCGATGCGGATCAGCCGGCCGGCAAGTGGCAGGCGCATCGTCGTGTAGACGTCGGTCTCGGCGAGTTCGGTGCCTACGGCCACGATCACGTCGGCCGCGGCGACCAGCGCCTGCGCTGGCGCATAGGGCAGGCTGGTGCCGAGGCTTCCCGGGTGCGACTCGGCGACCACTCCCTTGGCCGCAACGGTGGTGATGAGGAATCCATCGAGTGTGTCCAGCAGCTGCAACAGTGCGGCTCCTGCGCCGCATGCGCCGCCGCCGGCAATGATCAGCGGCCTATGCGCGTCGGCGAGCAGCTGCTGTGCCCGCGCCAGCTGCTGCGGATCCGCCCGCGGCACCGGGGAAGCGGCGGCGAAGCGCTCGATGGGCAGCTCGGTGGGCGCGGCCAGCAGGTCCAGCGGCACGTCCAGGTAGGCCGGTCGTGCCCGCGGCGCACGCAGCACGGCAAAACACTGGCGCAGCAACTCGCGCACGTCCTCCGCGCTCCGCGCACTGCCGGCAAACCCGGCGGCCTGCGCCAGCAGCGCACGCTGATCGCGCAGCTCATGCAGCACGCCCCAGCCTCGGCCGAGCGAGCTGCTGTGCGGGCTGCTGGCGATGACCAGCAACGGCACCGAGTCGGAGTAGGCCTGCGCCACCGCGGTCACGATGTTGGTCGCCCCGGGACCTGAAATCACGAACGCCGCGGCAGGCCGGGAGGTGGCGCGCGCGTAGCCGTCGGCGGCAAAGCCCGCGTTCTGCTCATGGCGCGCCAGCACGTGCCGCAGCCGGGTGAACTCCAGGCCGCGGTACAACTCCAGGTTGTGCACACCGGGAATGCCGAAGACGGTGTCGATGCCGTTGGCGGCGAGCGTCTCGACGAGGTAGCGCCCGATGGTGCGGGAGACGGCGCTCATGCGCTTGAAATGTTAGCACCCCCCACGCACAGTACGGGCGTGAGGTTCTCGGGGCTCGTCGAACGCATCAGCGGCGCCGGTGCTGATGTCTGGCGGACGCACTACGCCGCGCTGGCTGCCCGCGAGCGCGGCGAGGATGTCATCATTCTGAGTGTCGGCGATCCGGACCTGCAGACGCCGGCTCCGATCGTGGCTCGCGCGATCGAGCAGCTGCGCGCCGGCGATACGCACTACGTGCCACCGGCCGGACGTGCTCGGCTGCGCACGGCAATCGCGGCCCAGCATGCGCGTCGCTCTGGCCAGAGCGTCTCGGCGCAGAACGTGATCTGTACCGCCGGGGCGCAGAACGCGCTGTGCATCGCCGCCATGTGCCTCGCGGGGCCGGGCGATGAGGTGCTGGCCCTCGAGCCGTTTTACCCGACTTACCCGGCGACGATCGAGGCCTCCGGTGCGCGATTGCTGTGTACGCCGGCGCTGCGCGATTGCCGCCCCGACCTGCACGCCCTCGAGCAGCAGCTGAGCGCGCGCACGCGTGCCATCGTGTGGGCCACGCCGAATAATCCGAGCGGGGTGATCCTGAGCGAGCGCGAGCTGGCCGTGATCCGCGCCCTGGCGCGGCAGCACGACCTGTGGCTCATCTCTGACGAAGTGTACGCAGGCCTCGCACCCGGCGGGCGTGTGCCGAGCCTCGCCCAAGAGCTGCCGGAGCGCGTGGTCACACTCGGGAGCCTCTCCAAGTCGCATGCCATGACAGGCTGGCGCGCCGGATGGCTGGTGGGACCCACAGCGCTCATCGAGCATGCCGAGCATCTCGCCGTCTGCATGCTCTTTGGGCTGCCGGGGTTCGTGCAGGAGGCGGCCGTGACCGCGCTCGAGATCGCCGCGGAGGCCGAGGCACGCGGCCGCGCGTACTGTGCGGAGCGCCAGCAGCGCTTCGCCGCGGGCATCGCGGCGATCCCACAGGTGCGGGCGCTGCCGCCACAGGCCGGGATGTTCATGCTGCTCGACGTGTCGGCGAGCGGCCTGTCCGGCGGCGAGTTCATGCGCGCGCTGTATGCTAAGCAGCGCGTGTCACTGATGGACGGCGCGGCATTCGGCCAGGCGTCCGCTCACTGCGTGCGCGCCTGCTTTGCCGTGGATGATGCGACCCTGGCCGCGGCATGCGCGCGGCTGCGCGCCTTCTGCGCGGAAGACCTGCCCGGGGTGCTGGCCGCAGGGCAGGCGGGGACTTAGCGGGCCAGTCGCGAGTGCTGACGGCCGTAGGCGAAGTAGAGCGCAAGCCCCAGGGCCATCCAGATGATCAGGCGCAGCCAGTTGCTCCAGCCGAGCGAGTACATGAGCAGCGAGCAGCAGCCGATCCCGAGCAGCGGGATCAGCGGCACCCAGGGAGTGCGGAAGGGCCGGTGCGCAGCCGGTGCGGTGCGCCGCAGGACGACGACCCCGATGCAGACCACGACAAAGGCGAGCAACGTCCCGATCGACACGAGATCACCGAGGATCGTCAGCGGCAGCACTCCGGCAATGGCCGCCGCCAGCAGCCCGGTGATCAGCGTACCGGCGACCGGCGTCGAGCGCTGACGGCTCAGCCGCGCGAAGGCCGGAGGCAGCAGCCCGTCACGGGCCATCGAGTAAAAGATGCGTGCCTGCCCGACGACGCTGGCGAGAATCACCGGCAACAGCCCGAGGATTGCCACCAGTCCGATCAGAGCCTTGACCGGCCCGAGGGCCGCGTGGGCGCCGGAGAGTGCCTGGTAGAGCGGGTCGGTCACGCCCAGCGAGCGATAGTCGGCGAGCCCGGTGATTACGAGGCTCACGCTCACATACAGCAGCGTGCAGATCAGGAGCGAGGCGAACAGGCTCCAGGGAAGCGTGCGCTGGGGCTCGCGCGCGTCCTCGGCAAGCGTCGCCACGCCGTCAAAGCCGACGTAGGCAAAGAACAAAGTGCCCGCACCTTGCAGCACACCGGACCAGCCAAAGGCGCCGTAATGTCCGGTGTTGGGGGGGATGAAGGGGTGCCAGTGGGCCGGGTTCACGTAGTGCACGCCGACGAACACCAGGACCAGCAGCGCCGCGACCTTGGCAATCACCAGGACATCGTTGACCGCCGCGGATGCGCGCATTCCGGCCAGCGGCAGCGCCGTGCACGCCAGCACCACCAGCACGGCCGGCAGATCGAACCACGCTGCGGTCATCTGCCAGTGGTGCTGCGCATCAAGCATCAGGGGCGCCTGCAACAGCCGCGGCGGCAGCGCGAAGCCTAGATCATGCAAGGCGGCCTGCACGTACCCCGACCAGCTGACCGCGACCGCCGAGGCGGCCAGGCCCCATTCCAGTACCAGACTCCAGCCGATGATCCAGGCGACGAGCTCGCCAAGCGTCACGTACGCGTACGAGTAGGCGCTGCCGGAGAGCGGCACCATGGCGGCAAATTCCGCGTAACACAGGCCGGCGAAAAAGCAGGCGCAGCTCGCAAGCACAAAGGAGAGGGCGACCGCAGGTCCGGCCTGGTGGGCCGCAATCTCGCCGGTCAGCGAGAAGATGCCGGCGCCGACCGTACAGCCGACGCCAAATGCCGTGAGGCTCAGGATCCCGAGCGAGCGGTGCAGCCGGTTGGCGCCAATGCCATAGGCTTCGCTGAGACAGCTCTCGAGGCTCTTGCGCGACCCGGCTCCCACAGACAGCTAGCGACGCCGCTCAGCGCTGGCGCCCGGGTGCGCGCCGTGCGCGCGCCCAAGCATGCCGGCTCCGCGCCGCGGAAACCACAGACTCGGCTGCGCCGGGATAAATCCTCAGGCCGGCTTGCCGGGAAGCACGCCGCCCGGGGTCAGTCGGTCGATCGCGCCCGGCAGGTGCTGCGCAACCTTCTGCGTGAGCTCCTGCGGTGTCATGCCGGTCTTGGCGGCAATCTGGCTGATGACGGAGCCGAACACCGCACTCACCTCATCGGTGGAGATGGGCTGGTTCGGCCCGGTAGCGACCCAGGAGCGCACCGTGTTGCCGAGCCCCTGCCGCTCCATCTGCGCGACGATGCCTTGCACACCGCCGTGCTGCTGAATAAAGGATTCAAGAGTGCTGGCGAGCGTCGCGCCGACCGCCCCGCCCAAAATTCCGTCCAGTAAGCCCATGGTCGCCCCCGTGGTTGCATGCGCCGCGGCGCAATTCTGCGGCAAGTGTCGCCGCGGCCTCAAGACGAGGCGGATTTTCCCCCTTCCGGTCTTTATATTATAATGGAGACGTTAAAAAGAGCATGACCTGCGGATGGGCGGGATCAGCAGCACGGGTGCCTGAAGCTATGAGAACCGTAAGAACCCTCGGCCTCCTCGGAACGGGAGTCATCGGCGGCGGCTGGGCGGCACGGGCGCTGCACTTCGGCATCGACGTGCTCGCCGCGGACGTCAAGCCGGAGATGGAGGGCTGGATCCGTGGGGCGGTGGAGAACGCCGAGGCCGCACTGGCGCGCCTGACGCTGGCGCCACTGCCGAAGAAGGGGCGGCTGTCCTTCACGACCGATCTGAACGCGATGGCCGGCCAGGTCGATTTCATCCAGGAGAACATTCCCGAGCAGCTGGAACTGAAGCAACGTGTTCTCGCCCAGGTCAGTAGGCACGCGCCGGCTGATGTGCTGATCGCCTCCAGTACCTCCGGGCTCATGCCGAGCGATCTGCAGCGCGACATGCTGCATCCCGAGCGCTTTCTGGTGGCGCACCCGTTCAACCCCGTCTACCTTCTGCCGCTGGTCGAGCTCGTGGCCGGCCGGCAGACCTCGGCAGCGGCCATCGAGGCGGCGGCCCGCTTCTTCAGCTACATCGGCATGCACCCGCTCAAGGTGCGTCGCGAGGTGCCTGGCCACCTGACCGACCGGCTGCAGGAGGCGCTGTGGCGCGAGATCCTGCACATGGTCAACGAGGATGTCGCCTCGACCGGTGAGCTGGACGAGTCGATCATCTATGGCCCTGGGCTGCGCTGGGCCGCCATGGGCACCAACCTCATCTATCACCTGGCCGGCGGCGAGACCGGCATGCGCCACATGCTGCGGCAGTTCGGGCCGGCACTGAAGTGGCCCTGGACCAAGCTCGAAGCGCCCGAGCTCAGCGAGTCACTGATCGACAAGATGGTGCAGGGCACCCAGGCGCAGGCGCAGGGACGCTCGATTCGTGAGCTCGAGCGCCTGCGTGATGGCTACCTGGTCGCCATCCAGCAGGTACTCAGGCAGTTCGACATCGGTGCCGGCGCGACCCTGCGCGCACTCGAGCGGCGGCTCTATGAAGATGCTGCCGCGACGGCCGGCCAGCGGCTGCGCAGCTCGCGCGAGCAAGGCACGGTGCCGCGACTGCTGGAGGTCGAGGTGCGGCCCGAATGGGTGGACTACAACGGCCACATGACCGATTCGCGTTACCTGCAGGTCTTTGGCGATGCCACCGATGCGCTGCTGCGCCACGCTGGCGTCAACGAGCGCTATCGGGCATCGGGACGCTCGCTTTTCACCGTGGAATCACACGTGCGGCACCTGGCCGAGGCGCGCGCGCTCGAGCCGCTCTACGTGACTACCCGGGTGCTGGAGCTCGATGACAAGCGCGTGCGGCTGTTCCATAGTCTGCACCGCCGCGATGACACGCTGGTGGCGACCGCCGAGCAGGTGTACCTGCATGTCAGCGCCGGCAAGGCGGCAGCCATGGATCCGGTGCTACGCACCAGCCTCGAGGAGCTGCGTACGGCGCAGGCACGCCTGCCGCCACCCGCTGGAGCGGGGCGCGTCGCGCTGGCGCCGCGCTGAGCCGCACACCATGCCGAAGATCGTCGATCACGAGCAGCGCCGCAACGAAATCGCACTGGTTGCCTGCCGCGTGGTCGCGCAGTACGGCTTCGACCAGGCCACCATCGTGCGCATTGCGCGGGAGGCTGGTTATACCACCGGCATGGTCGCGCACTACTTCGACACCAAGCAGGAAATCGTCATCGCCGCGCTGCGCCTCATCCTGCGACGTATCGAGGAGCGGCTGGATCCCAAAGCCAGCGGCGCCGCGGCGGACCTGCTGGCGTTGCTGAGCGAAGCATTGCCGCTGGATGAGACCCGTTACACGGAGTGCGCGTTCTGGATCGCGTTCTGGGGCCAGGTACCGGCGGACCGGCGCCTGAAGACCATCAACAGCTGGGTGCACCGCGAGTACCTGCGCCTGTTCGAGCGCTGCCTGGCGCACGGCTGGCACGAGTGGGCGCAATGGCCTGCCGCCGTGCGCGAGCAGGTGTTGCGCTCGGTGGTGACCTTCATCAATGGCGTTACCGCGAGCACGGTCGCCAGCCGTACCGACTGGCCGCCGGAGCGGCAGGTCGCACAATTGCGGCTGCAGCTCGAGCTGCTGCACAACTGGGCGGCCGCCGGCGCCCGGCCGGCTCTCAAGGCTCGCAAAGGCTGACGGGGAGCATCTGCCATGGACTTCGCACTCTCTGAAGAGCAGGAACTGATCGTGAAGACCACGCGCGATTTTGTGCGCGCGGAGCTGGTTCCGCACGAGCAGGAGGTCGAGGACACCGGCGTGTTGCGACCGGAGCTGTACCGCGAACTCAAGGCCAAGGCGATCGCCGCCGGCCTCTATGCGGCCAACATGCCGAGCGAGGTCGGCGGAGCCGGACTCGATGCGGTGAGCTGGGTGCTATATGAGAAGGAGCTCGGCTATACCGGCTATGCGCTGCAGTACTCGTGCGTGGCGCGTCCCTCCAACATCCTGCTGGCCTGCAGCGGCGAGCAGCGCGAGCGCTACCTGTTGCCGACGGTGCGCGGCGAGCGCGCCGACTGCCTGGCGATGACCGAGCCGGGCGCTGGTTCGGACCTGCGGGGCATGAAGACCAGTGCCGTGCTCAAGGGCGGCGACTTCGTCATCAACGGGACCAAGCACTTCATCAGTCACGCCGACCACGCGGACTACGTAATCCTGTTCGCGGCCAGTGGCGAGGAGGACGGAGCGCGCGGTAAGCGGCGGCTGATTACCGCCTTCCTGGTGGACAAGGGCACGCCGGGGTTCACCGTGCGCCCCGGGTACCGCAACGTCTCCCATCGGGGCTACAACAACTGCATCCTGGAGTTCAATGACTGCCGCGTACCGCGCGCGGCGGTGCTCGGTGAGGTGCATCAGGGCTTCGAGGTGGCCAACACCTGGCTGGGCGCGACCCGGCTGCAGGTGGCCGCCAATTGTCTCGGGCGTGCCGGACGCGCACTCGAGGCCGCCAAGGAATGGGCGGTGCAGCGCGTGCAGTTCGGTCAGCCGATCGGCAAGTTCCAGGGCGTGAGCTTCAAACTGGCCGACATGGCCGTGGAGCTGCGTGCCGCAGAGCTACTGACGCTGGAAGCGGCCTGGAAACTGGAGCAGAAGAGCGCCACCGACATGGACATGGCGATCGCGAAGCTCAAGGCCTCCGAGATGCTGCAGATGGTTGCAGATGAAGCGCTGCAGATCCACGGCGGCATGGGCCTGATGAGCGAGCTGCCGCTCGAGCGCATCTGGCGTGACGCGCGCATCGAGCGCATCTGGGATGGCACGAGCGAGGTGCAGCGGCACATCATCTCGCGTGCGCTGCTGCGGCCACTCGGCGGCTAGTCGCGTTACTTGCCCTGCCAGCGCGGCGCGCGCTTTTCGGCGAAGGCGCGGGCGCCTTCCTTAAGGTCCTCGGACCGAATCACCTTCTGCACAGCATCCAGGCTGTCGTGCAGTTCAAACGCCGCTGCCTCGGCAACCATTTCGGTGTGACGCAGCAGTTGCTTGATCGCGGGGAACAGCAGTGGCGGTCCGGCAGCCAGCTGGCGCGCGATCTCGCGCGCCTTGGCGAGGCTCTGCCCCTTCGGCACCACGTGATTGGCCAGCCCCCAATGCTTGGCCTCCGCGGCGTCCATCCACCGGCCGGTCAAGAGGAACTCGACCGCCACGTGGTAAGGAATGCGGCGCCGCAGCTTGATCGTGCCGGCATCCGCCAGTACGCCGACGTTGATCTCCGGCAGCGCGAACTTCGCGTGCTCGTCCATGACGATGATGTCGGTACCGAGCACGATTTCAAATCCGCCCCCGCAGGCGATGCCGTTCACCGCCGCGATCAGCGGCTTGTTGAGATTGCGCGGATAGTTGAGGCCGCCGAAGCCGCCGACGCCCCAGTCGGAGTCCGACTCTTCCCCGGCGGCCGCTGCCTTGAGGTCCCAGCCGGGACTGAAGAAGCGCTCGCCCGCGCCGGTGACGATGGCAACGCGCAGCGCCGGATCGTCGCGGAAGGCGCTGAACACATCGTTCAGGCGGCGGCTGGCGGCGAGATTGATGGCATTGGCCTTGGGACGGTCGATCGTCACCTCAAGGATGGCGCCGTCGGTGGTGGTACGGATTCCGTCTGACATGTGCTTACTCCTCGCGCAGTCGAATCAGGGCATCGACCGCAACCGCCCCCGAGCCGTGAGGGCGCACGATTACCGGGTTCAGGTCCAGCTCTGAGAGTCGCTCGACATGCGCCGCGGCGTAGCGGGTGCAGGCCAGTATGGTCTGCACCAGCGCGGGGACGTCCCCCACCGGGCGGCCCCGGAAGCCGTGCAGCAGCGGCGCCATGCGCAGCCGTTGCAGCGCGGCCTCGATGGCAGCGGCGCTGAAGGGCGGCAGGAGACTGACGCTGTCGCGCCACAGTTCGGTGAGGACGCCCCCGGCGCCGAGCAGGAGTAGCTGACCGAACTGGCGGTCCACCGTGATGCCGACGAGGACCTCGGCGATGCCGTCGCTGACCATCTCCTCGACGAGCAGCGTGCCGGAAAGGCGTGCCAGGCGCTGGGCAGCGGCGGCCGCCTCCTGCGCCGTGCGCACGTTGAGCACGACGCCGCCGAGCTCGGACTTATGCTCGAGCGCGGCGCCGGCTGCCTTGAGGACCACGGGGAAGCCGAGGGCGGCGGCCGCGTCGGCGGCCTCGCGCACGCTAACGACGGCCGAGCGCGGTACGCGGACGCCGAATGCGGCGAGGGCGCTCTTCGCCTCCGGCTCGGCGAGCGCACGTGCGCCCCCAACGGTGCGAGCCGGGCGGCGCAGTTCGAGTGCAGCCCCACGGCTCCAGCTCTGGCCGACCCGCGCGGCGAGGTCGAGGGCTTCGAGTGCCTCGCGCTGTCCCTGCAGCGGCACGATGCCGGCCGCGAAGCACAGTCGGCGGGTCGCCGGGCTCATCGACTCGGGGAGCGCGGACACCAGCGCGCCGCGTGTCGCAGTGCCCGGCAGGGCAGCGGCGAACTGCTTCACGACGCTGACATAGGCGGCGTCGTCGGCGCTGTGCTCCGGAGGACAGTCGAGCATGAAGGCGACCGCGTCGTAGCCGGCGCGCAGGACCACGTCGAACATGGCGCGCTGCCGCGGGCCGTCGAACCAGATGTGGGTGTGGAAGTCGAAGGGGTTGGAGATGTGCACGCGATCGCTGAGGATCTCGCGCAGCTGCGACGCCGCCGGCGCGGGCAGCGGCGCAAATTCAAGCCCCAGGGTCCGCGCCGCGTCCGCCGTCATGGCCATGTCACCGCCGGAGGCGCCCATGGCCAGCAGCCGGGAGCCGCGCAGCGGACCACCGGCGTGGAAGATCTTGAGGGTTTCGCACAGCGTGGCGAGTGACTCGCAGCGGGCCACGCCGGCTTGTGCACAGAAGGCATCGAAGGCCGCATCGGTGCCGGCGAGGGCGCCGGTGTGGGTGTGCACCGTGTGCGCGGCGGCAGCAGTCCGACCCGCCTTGACCAGGGCAATTGCCTTGCCGGCGGCGCGCGCGCGCGCCACCGCACCGGCAAAGCGTTCCGCATCCTTGAGGCCTTCGAGGTAGAGCCCGAAGGCAGACACCCGCGCATCGTCTGCGAACAGCTCGATCAGGTCCTCGGCCGCCAGGCGCGTCTGGTTGCCAACGGTGAGCACGGCACCGAGCGGCAACGAGCGGTCGTTGAACAGCAGGTTGAGTGCGATGGTGCCGCTCTGACAGATCAGGACCACGCCCCGTTCGCATCGCTGCCCGACCAGCTGATCCGGCCACAGCGCCACGCCGTCGAAGAAGTTGATGAAGCCGTAGCAGTTCGGCCCGAGAAACGGCAATTGCGGAGTGGCCTTGAGGAGCTCGTCCGTCAGACGGCGCCCTTCCTCGGTGCCGCTCTCGGAGAAGCCGGCGGCAAAGCACACGAAACCGCCGGCGCTGCGCGCGGCAAGCGAGGCGGCAATCCCCGGTACATCGCGGTTGGGGGCGGCAATGAAGGTGGCGTCCGGGGCCGACGGCAGCTCATCGACACTGCGGAAGTAACGCTGGGCTTCGGTGGAGGTGCGCGTGGGATGGACGCGCCACAGCTCGCCGGAGAAGCCCACCACGTTGCAGGCGTGTTGCACGGCATCGGCCCAGGCGCCGCCGACCAGCGCTACGCTGCGCGGTGCCAACAAGCGCTGCAGCCGCGCACCCATACCGCTGCCGCTCACGGCGAGCGTGCAGGACGCAGCTCGATGCGTCGCGAACCCGGGGTCGCTGCCGCCATGGAGGCCGACCGTTCGTGCAGCTCACCGAGCGCCGCGGCCGCCGTGGCGGGAAGCGGGGATACGGACACCCGTCCATCGTGCTGGCGCACGTGCAGGAGCATGAATTCGGCCCCGGCGGCGGCCTCCGCCTCACCCGCGCGCAGCAGTTCCAGGGCGACGTGAATGCGCTTGGAGTCAAAGCCGAGGAGGCGCAGCGTCACGATCGCGGTATCGCTCTGCTTGACCTCCCGCAGGAAGTGCAGGTGCATCTCCACCGTATAGAGCGTGCCGCCGGTTGCGCGGCGGTAGGAGGCGTCGAGACCGATGCGGTCCATCAGCGCATCGATGGCCTCGCTGAAGATCACCGTGTAGTAGGCATCGCGCAGGTGGCCGTTGTAGTCGATCCACTCCGGGCGTACCGGCGTCTCGAAGATGCGTATGCCGGGCACGTCAGCGCAGCTGCAGCCGCTCACGGGTCTGCCCCGGAGTGAGAACACGCGCGCCCATTGCTTCGATGATGGTGCGCGCCTTCTCCACCAGCTGCGCGTTGCTGGCGTAGACACCGCGGCTCAGGTAAAGATTGTCCTCGAGGCCGACGCGCACGTTGCCGCCGAGCAGGATCGACTGTGCAACCCAGGGCATCTGCATGCGGCTTATGGCGAAGGAGGTCCAGATGCAGTCGGCCGGCAGGCTGTTCGTCATGGCCAGCAGATGACCGACGTCGGCGGGGACGCCGTAGGGAATGCCGGTGCACAGCTGGATCATGGCGGGAGCGGGGATGAGCCCCTCCTTGACCATCTGCTTGACGAACCAGAGATTGCCGGTGTCGAAGACTTCGAGCTCGACCTTCACACCGAGGTCGCGCAGGATACCGGCGCCCTCGCGGCAGTAGTCGGGAGTGGAGATGTAGGCGCGGTTGCCGTCGCCAAAATTGAGCGTGCCGCAGTCGAGCGTGGCGATCTCGGGGCGGTACAGGCCTTCCTCGCACAGCTCGATGACGTGACGCATGCGCTCGCGCTGCGTAACGAAGTCGCTGCCTGGCGCGGGCGTATCGCTCAGGCCCTGCTTGCCGATGCAGATGTAACCGCCCATGCCGCAGGTCAGGTTCACCAGCACGTCGACCTTGCTCTCGCGGATGCGCTTGACCACCTCGCGGTAGTGCTTGGTGGCCATGCTGAAAGCGCCGGTCTCCGGGTCGCGCACGTGGATGTGTACGATGGCCGCGCCGGCGCGTGCCGCCTCTATGGCGGAATTGGCGATCTGCTCGGGTGTGACCGGACAATGCGGACTCTTGGTAACCTTGGTGTCATCGCCGGTGATGGCGCAGGTGATGATGACGTCCGAATTCATGGGAAGGCCTCGCGGCTGGCTCGCCGGGCATGTAATATTATGGGCATAATAATATAACTCGCGGCCGTACTCGGCAAGACGCTACCCAAGGAGTTGCTCATGTACACACAGATGTTGATCGGCGGGCAGCTGGTGAGCGGGGAAAGCGAGCCCGAGGCCGTGCTCGATGCGGCAACGGGAGTGCAGATCGCCACCGTACCCAGCGCCTCCGCCGCGCAGGTGGAGGCGGCCGTGGCTGCCGCCGAGGCGGCCTTCCCCGGCTGGGCGCGCACCGTGCCGCGGGAACGCGCCACGCTGCTGCTGCGCATCGCCGACCGCATCGAGGCAGAGGCTTCCGCCTACGCGGCGCTCGAGTCGCGCAATACCGGCAAGCCGCTGACTGCGGCGCTCAATGACGAACTGCCCTCCATCGCGGACATTTTCCGCTACTTCGCCGGGGTGTGCCGGGTGCCGCAGGGCCTGGCGGCCACCGAATTCCTGGCCGGGCATACGAGCATCATCCGCCGCGATCCGGTCGGTGTGGTGGCTTCCATCGCACCCTGGAACTATCCCCTCATGATGTTGGCCTGGAAGATCGCCCCGGCGATCGCCGCCGGCAACACGCTGATCCTCAAACCCTCCGAGCAGACGCCGCTGACCGCACTCAAGCTGGGCGGGTTGCTGGCAGAGGTGCTGCCTCCCGGAGTGGTGAATATCATCTGCGGTCGGGGCGAGCCGGTCGGCCGACAGCTGACCAGTCATCCGCGCGTACGCATGGTGTCCCTGACCGGCTCGATCGCCACCGGCCAGAAGATCCTCGCGGCGGCGGCGGACAACCTCAAGCGCACGCACCTGGAGCTGGGGGGCAAGGCGCCCGTAATCGTGTTCGACGATGCGGACGTGGAATCACTGGTGACGGGTGTGCGCACCTTCGGGTTCTACAACGCCGGTCAGGACTGCACCGCCGCCTGCCGCCTGTATGTCGGCAAGCGCATCTACGAGCGCGTGGTGGCTGACCTCACGAGCGCAGTGCGCAGCATCAAGGTAGGCACGCAGCAGGAGCCCGGCGTGGAGATGGGACCGCTCATCTCGGCCACGCAGCGCGAGCGCGTGAGCGCCATGGTGGCGCGTGCCGCCGCGAGCAAGCACGTCGAGCTCACCACGGGCGGCAAGGTGCGCGCGGGGGCGGGCTTTTTCTACGAGCCGACCGTCGTTGCGGGCGCCCGCCAGGAGGATGAGATCGTGCAGCGCGAGGTGTTCGGACCGGTCGTCTCGATCACGCCCTTCAGCGATGCGGCCGAAGCCGTCGCCTGGGCCAATGATTCCGAATACGGACTGGCCTCCTCGGTATGGACCCGTGACGTCTCGCGGGCCATGGGCGTTGCCGCCCAGCTGCAGTACGGCGCGACCTGGATCAACACCCACTTCGCGACCGTGAACGAGATGCCGCACGGTGGCTTTAAGCGCTCCGGCTATGGCAAGGACATGTCGATCTACGCGCTCGAGGACTACACGGTCGTGCGCCACCTGATGGTGAAACTGTAGACGTGCGTACGTGCGCCGCTGCGCTGCTCCTCGCGCTGCTGCTGGGTCTGGGTGGCTGCGGTGACCGTGCGCCCGCCGGCGGCGGCGCCGAGGCCAAACAACTGCACATATACAACTGGGCCGACTACATCGCCAAGGACACCTTGGCGCAGTTCGAGGCGCGCACCGGCATCAAGGTGGTGTATGACACCTACGACGCCGACGAGACGCTGGAAGCGAAGCTCATGGCCGGGGATTCCGGCTATGACGTGGTGAGCACGTCGAGTGATTTCTTCGGCCGCCAGATCAAGGCCGGCATCTACCGGCCGCTGGACAAGAGCCTGCTGAGCAATTGGCACAACCTCGACCCGCACATCCTGCAACTCGAGGCCCAGGCCGATCCGGGCAACCGTTACGCCATGCCCTACCTGCGCCATGTCAACGGCTTCGCCTATAACACGGCGAAGATCCGCGCACGCATGCCCGATGCGCCGGTTGACAGCCTGGATATGATCTTCAAGCCCGAGGTGCTGCGACACTTCGCCGACTGCGGCGTGACCTTCCTCGACTCGGCCGAGGACGTGCTGCAGCTCGCTCTGAACTATCTGCATCTGGATCCCAACAGTACCCGTGCCGAGGATTACGGCCAGGCCGCGCAACTGCTGCTGGCGGTGCGCCCCTACGTGCGCGCCTTCGATTCTTCGGAGTACATGAATGGCCTGGCAACCGGCGATTTCTGCATCTCGATGTCCTGGTCGGCCGACTACGCGGCCTCGCGCGCGCGTGCCCAGGCCGCCGGGATCGACGTGCCGCTCGCCTTCACCGTGCCGCGCGAGGGCTCAAACTTCGCCTTTGATGCCCTGCTGATCCCCGCCGATGCCCCGCATCCGCTCGCGGCGCACCAGTTCCTGAACTACATCCTGGAGCCGCGCGTCATCGCGGCCATCACCAACGAGATCCACTACGCCAATGACAACGCGGCTTCGGAGCCCTACGTCAACCCCGCGATCCTGCATGACCCCGCGGTCTACCCGCCACCGGCGGTGGAGGCACGCCTGTACGTCTCCACAGAAGCTTCCCCGACGCTCGAGCGGCTGCGCACCCGTACCTGGACGCGCATCAAGACCGGTCTGTAGAAAGACTCAGTGACCCTTGGCAGCGAGCTGCGTTTCGAGCGCGCGGCGGCGATCGCTGCGCACCATCAGATAGCCGGCCGCGAGCACGCAGGCGCCGACCGCGCACACGATGAGGCTGGCGAGCGCGTTGATGTCGGGGCTTACGCCAAGCTTCACCTTGGAGTAGATGACCATCGGCAACGTGCTGGCACCCGGCCCGGCGACGAAGCTCGAGATGACGAGATCATCCAGCGAGAGCGTGAAGCACAACAGCCAGCTGGAAATGATCGCCGGCGCGATGATGGGCAGCGTGACCTCCATGAAGGCGCGGGCCGGGCTCGCGCCCAGGTCCATCGCGGCCTCCTCCAGCGAGCGATCCGCGGCCGCCAGCCGCGACTGCACGGTCACGGTGACGTAGGCGGTACAGAAGGTGACGTGCGAGATGACGATGGTCGTGAAGCCCCGGTGCGGCCAGCCGATCAGCTGCACCATCGATACGAACAGCAGCAGCTGGGTGATGCCGGTGATGATCTCCGGCATCACCAGCGGCGCATTCACCATGCCGGTCAGCAGCAAGCGGCCCGGAAAGCGTACGAAGCGCACCAGTGCGACCGAGGCCAGCGTACCGAGCACCACCGCGCCGGTGGAGGCCGCGACCGCGACCTCGAGCGATAACAGCGCCGACTCGAGCAGCTGCCGGTTGTGCAGCAGCGCCGTGTACCAGCGCGTCGAGAAGCCGCTCCACACGTTGACCAGCGGTGAGGCGTTGAACGAGTACGCGACCAGCACCACGATCGGCAGGTAGAGCAGCGCGATACCGCAGAACAGCACCGTTTGCAGTCCGAGCGAGGATTTGCGCTCCATGGTGCCCGTCAGCCCTCGATCTGGCGCACGTTGTAGTACTGGTAGACGGCAATCGGGCCGGCGAGCAGCAGCAGGAAGGCGATCGCGACGGCAGCCGCCACTGGCCAGTCGTGATTGCCGAAGAACTCGTCCCACAGCACGCGCCCGATCATCAGGTTATTCGGGCCACCAAGGAGCGACGGGATCACGAACTCGCCCACGGCCGGGATGAAGACGAGCATCGAGCCGGCGATGACGCCTGGGATCGACAGCGGCAGGGTGACATCCAGGAAGGCGCGTCGCGGCGTGCTGCCCAGATCGCCGGCCGCCTCGAGCAGCGTCGGGTCGAGCTTCTCGAGCGTGGCGAACAGCGGCAGCACCATGAACGGCAGGTACGAATAGATGATGCCGATGTAGACCGCGACTCCGGTGCGCATGATGTGCAGTGGCTGCTCGATCAGCCCCAGGTGCAGCAGCATAATATTGAGAAAGCCGTTCTCACGGATGATGCCCTCGAGCGCATACACGCGCAGCAGGAAGGAGGTCCAGAACGGCAGCATGATCACCAGCAGCAGCAGGTTCTGCGCCGACTTGGGGCTGCGGGCGATGGCGTAAGCCATCGGGTAACCGAGGAGCAGGCAGATCAGGGTGGAGAAGAACGCCGTGCGTAACGAGTAGAGGTAGGCGATCCCGTACACCTCGTCGGTGAGCAGGTAACGGTAGTTGCCCAGACTGATCGCCAGCTGCAGGTGATGATCGGGCGTGAAGGAGATGACGTCCGTAAACGGCGGCACCCGCGGCACGGCTTCCGCGAAACTGATCTTGAAGGCAAAGGCGAAGGGAACCAGGAAGAAGATGAGCAGGAAGATCAGGGGTGGCAGGATGATCAGCCAGCGGCCCCCGCGCCAGGTCGATTTCATGTCGGATGCGTTGCCGGTGTCTGCGGGCTATTGTGCGCGATAAACTGTGCTTTGGCTCAACTATTGCCGCCCCGCCCCGGGGCGGTCGCGGGTGCGGGTAAGTTAACGTGGCACTGCAGCGGGACACGACCGATACGCCGGCGCCAACCGGCGGCGGCGGCTCGCGCATCCGCCAGCGTCAGCGGCAGCGCCTGATCGATGCGTGCATTTCCGCGCTGCACATCTACGGTCCCTCGCGCACCACGGTCAGCAAGGTGGTGACGCTCGCGGACCTGTCGCCTGGAATCGTGCGCTTCTATTTCGATTCCAAGGCGGCGATGTTGGTCGCCTCGCTTGATTCCCTGGCGCAGGAATTCACGACGCGCGTGCAGTTGCCGGTGGCGCAGCTGCGCGAGCAGCCGGTGCAGGCCCTGCGCCGCCTCGTCGAGCTGTACCTGGACGCCGATATCGCCAGTCCCCGCAAGGTCTCGGTGTGGTACTCGTTCTGGGGCGAGGCCAGCGCGCGCCAGGAGTACCTGGACATCTGCGGCAAGCGGGACGACGACTTCGCGGCCCTGGTGCGCGAGCTGATGGAGCGGCTGATAGTCGCCTCCGGTGCCACGCACCTGGATCCGGATGGCGTGGCGCTCGGCCTCATCGGCGTGCTGGAGGTGCTGTGGCAAAACATCGCCTTCCAGAGCGAGGCCAGCCTCGACCGGCGCGCCCTGGTTAACCGCGCGCTGGCTTATCTGCGCTCCGTCTTCCCGGGCGAGTTCGCCGCCGCCGCCCCCGCACCGCCCCGGGAGCCCGCGGCACGCAGCGCGCGCCTGCCGGCCCGTGCCTATTCGGATCCGGGGCTGCTCAGCGTGGAGCGCGAGCAGCTGCTGCGGGCGGCATGGCAAGTGCTGGGGCACGAGGCCGAGCTGCGCGCCCCCGGTGCCTTCCTCAGCGGGGACCTCGGCGGCGAACGGGTTCTGATCGTGCGCGCGGAGCGCGAGCGCCTGCACGCCTTCCGCAACACCTGCCGGCGTTCCCCGCATGCGCTCGTGAGCGAGCGCTGCGGGCAGTTGCACAGCGCCATCCGCTGCGTCACCCACGGGCTCACTTACACCTTCGATGGCCAGCTGGTGGAGGGATCCACCCCCGGTGACCTCACGCCGCTCGAGCTGCTGCACCGTGAGCGCCTCGTGCTCGCGCGTGGCGTGCGTCCCGCGAATGCGGCCGAGGATCCCGCCCTGCCGTGGGCGTTCCTGGCGAAGCTGTTGCCGCGCGCGGTGATCGATGTCGAAGTGGCCGCAAACTGGAAGGTATTGGTCGAGCAGTGGCTCGAGATGCCGCAGCCGCAACACACGTTTCTGCCCCCGAATCAGCTGCTCGAGGTGCGCGCGCACGGGGCCCTGCTGCTGCAGGCGACGCCGCTCGCCGTGGCGCGCACGCGCCTGCGCCGCTTCGAATTCCTGGTGGAGAAGTCCGCCGGCCCCCGCGGCGCACGCGAGGCGTGGCGGCGCGAGATCGAGCGCTGGGTGAGCGCACAGGCCGCGCTGGCCGAATCCACGCAGGGCGGCTACCTCGGGGCGACGCCCGAAGCGGCGGACACCGGCCCGGTAAGCGCCACGCTGGCGCAGTTCCGCGGCGCGGTCGGGGCGTTGCTGCAGGCCGCGACGCGCTGAGGCTCAGGCGAACTGTGCCGGCGCCTGCGGCAGACGCATCTCCGGGATCCGCGCGCGCAGCAGATCATGAAACTCCAGCATCCAGTATTCGATGCCCGATAGTGGTCCGGGCTTGTAGCCGCCGTCGGCGATGCCGCGCTGCAGCCGCTCGCACAGCCACCGATCCTCCTTGTTCACCTGCATGTTGATGCGGTTGCCGAGCCAGCGCAGCAGTCGCATCTCGCGCCGCTCGTCGCGATGTCCGAACGCGACCCCGCGGATCACGGTCTTGTCGGTGCCGCGCGGGAGCACCTGGAAGAAGCCGACCTGCTCGGGCGTGATGTCGATGCCGAGATTCGGCAGAAAGCTGTAGAAGCGCCAGCTGCGTGTGTTCGGCTCGGGCAGGTGGCGCGCCGTCACGGTGCGCACGTGCGCCTGGTAGATGCGTTCGCTCCAGCGCGGGGAGGGCGCATCCCGCAACCAGCTGAAGCCCCGCGCAATGCCGGGAACGCCACGCTGATCCTCGTAGTCCGGCGTGAACAGGCGGTTAAGACCGGGGTGGCCCGCCGGCACATGGTAAGACTCGAGATAGTTGTCCATCGCGATCTTCCAGTTGACGTTCCACTCCTCGAAGTACATCGGCTGCGTCGGCACCAGCTCCTCGAAGCGATACGGCGCGAGCTCATCGATGAGCGGAGCCCACACCTGCGAGGGCGGCGGCGCATCGCCGGCGAGGCACACCCAGACGAAGCCGAGCGTCACCTCCGTGCGCACCACGTCCAGGCCGTAGTCACGTAGGTTCAGCTCCGGGAAGCTCTCCTTCGCCGGTGTCGCCAGCAGCGAGCCGTCATAGCGATACGTCCAGCCGTGATACGGGCACACGATGCGCCCCGGGCAGCGCCCGGTGCCCTCCAGCAGCCGCGTGCCACGGTGACGGCACACGTTGCGCAGGGCGCGGATCTCGCCCGCCGAATCGCGCAGCACGATGATGCTGTCCGGGCCGATCTCGAAGGTGAGGTAGTCACCACGGTTCGGGATCTGGCTCACGTGGCAGGCGATCTGCCAGCTCGGGCGCAGGATGCGCTCGATCTCCAGGCGCGTGAGCTCGGGGTGCGAGTACACCCAGGCCGGCAGCGAGCGGGCGGTCGGCGGAGCCTGCGTTTCCAGGGGGCGGACGATTGCAGTCATGGGGGCGTGTCCGGCATGGCTATATGACCATATAATTTTAGGCTGAAAACTATATGACCGTATAGACTATCGGTCACCCCAGTGGTAAGTTGCCGAGCGGAAAGCATTTTTTGTTTTTTACATAAGCGGGGACGCCATGGCCAGAAACCTGACGCGGAATCACGAACACTACCGCAAGGCCTTGACCCGCCTGCCTCTGGGGGTGGCCTCGAACTTCCGTTTCTGGGGCGAGGACCGCACGATTTATGTCAAGCAGGGACGGGGTGCCCGCATCACCGACCTGGATGGCAACGTCTACGTCGATTATCGCATGGGCTACGGGCCGGCGATCCTCGGCTATGCCGACCCGCGCGTCGATGAGGCGGCCAAGCGCGGCATGGAGGTGGGCGGGGTGTTCGCCTTGTCGACCGAGCGGGAATACACGGTGGCCGAGCGCATCGCCAAGATGGTTCCGGCGGCAGAGCTCGTGCGCTTCTCCAACTCCGGCACCGAGGCGGTGATGGCGGCGCTGCGTCTGGCGCGTGCCTACACCAAGAAGGACAACTACGTCATTCTCGAGGGCAGCTACCACGGGCTGTTCGATGCGGCCATGTGGTACACGCCGATGGAGAAGTGGTCCCAGGTCGGCGACCCCCAGGTGGTTCCCTACAGCGAGGGTGTGCCGCTTGCCAGCCGCAACTTCGCGCACTTCGTGCAGGCGAACGATGCCAACCAGCTCGAGGACGTGCTCAAGCGCCATGGCCACGGGATCGCCTGTCTGCTCATCGAGCCGATCATGGGCAACTGCTTGGGGATCGCGGCGGACCCCGCCTACGTGCGCGCGGCGCGCGAGCTCTGCGACCGCTACGGCGTCGTCCTCATCATCGACGAGGTGAAGACCGGCTTCCGCGTGGCGCGGGGCGGCGTGCAGGAGCTGTACGGCGTGCGTGCCGACCTGTGCACTTTCGCCAAGGCGGTCGCCAACGGCTATCCGATCTCCATCCTGGCGGGGCGCGAGGAGATCATGCGCAAGCTCGGCAAGGGCGTGGCGCACGGTGGCACCTACACCGCACATCCGGTGTCGCTCGCGGCCGCGGAGAAGACCCTCGAAATTCTGGACGAGACGGATGCGCTCGAGCGCATCGCCAGCTACGGCACGCGCCTGCGTGCCGGCAAGAGCGCCATTCTCAAGGCGCGTGGCATCGCACACAGCTTCGTCGGCCATCCCTCGATGACCGGGCTGTACTTTGCGCAGAATCCGCCGCGCACTTACCGCGACTGGAAGGGCAGCGACTATACTTTCTATGACGCGGTGGCCAGGGTACTGCACGACGAGGGCGTGCTGTGCGAGCCGGATTCGCGCGAGCCGTGGTTCGTGTCCGCCGCGCACGATGACTCGTGCCTGAGGGACACGTTGCGCGGCTTCGAGACCGCCGTCGACCGCACACTGCAGTCGTTGGGGACCGACCGCCGGGTACCGGCCTAGAGTTCGTCGCGCCAGGGGGAATCGCAATGAGCCGCGCGCCGGCCAACCGCTACGACGCGATCGTCGTCGGTGCCGGACACAATGGCCTGGTGAATGCCTGCTACCTGGCACGGGCCGGCCTGCGCGTGCTGGTGCTGGAGCGCAACCCCTACGTCGGCGGGGCGGCGGTGAGCCGCCGCCTCTACGACGGCTTCACCTACTCGAACTGCTCCTACGTGTGCAGCCTGCTGCGCACCGAGATCATCCGCGCGCTGGAGCTGCCGGCCCACGGTCTGCAGATCATCCCGTACGAGGGTGGCTGCACCATGATGCGCGACGGCGGCCACCTCGCCGTCTACGACAACCACGACGCGATGCGGCGGGAGATCGCACGTCACTCGCGCCATGACGCCGAGGCCTACGACCGCTACGTGCGCGACATGCTGCGGCACTGTCGCTTCATCAAGCCGCTGCTGCTGCGCGAGCCACCGGATCCGACCTCGTTCCGGCCGCGCGACCTGCAGGAGCTGCTGTTCCTGGGGCGGCACTTCCACGGCCTCGGCGAGAGCCGCCTGTACGATACGCTGCGCTTCTTCACCATGAGCTGTGCGGACATGCTGGAGGAGTATTTCGAGAGCGAAATCGTCAAGGCGCACCTCTCGGGCAGCTCGATCATCGGCACCGGGCTGGGGCCGCGCTCGCCGGGTTCCGCGTACGTGCTGCTGCACCACTACATGGGCAGCATCGACGGCGCCGTCGGCGCGTGGGGCTTCGCGCGCGGCGGCATGGGCGCGATCACGCAGGCGCTCGCCGCCTCCCTCCAGGCCAGCGGCGGCACGATCCGCACCGACGCACCGGTCGAGCAGATCCTGGTGCGCAGCAACCGTGTCATCGGCGTGGTGCTCGCCGGGGGCGAGGAGATCACCGCCCCGGTGGTAGTGTCGAACCTGGACGTCAAGCGCACCTTCCTCAAGACCGTGGCCGCCGAGCACCTGCCGCCGGAATTCCTCGAGCAGGTGCGACGCTTCAAGATCCGCGGCTCCTCCGGCAAGCTGAACATCGCGCTCGATGGCCTGCCGCACTTTCCGGCGATCCCGCAGGGCTCGCCGTCCACGCGCGGCGACATGCACATCACCGACACGCTGGAAATGGTGGAGCGCGCTTACGATGACTGGAAGGAAGGACGCTGGTCGCGCGAGCCCTACGTCGACATGCTGATCCCGACGCAGATCGATCCGACCATGACGCCGGACGGCAAGCACTACATGTCGGTGTTCGTACAGTACTGCCCGTACCAGCTGGCCGACGGTGACTGGACCGCCGCCAAGCGCCAGGCCTTCGGACAGACGGTGATCGATGCCATCGCGCGCCACAGCCCCGACTTCAAGGAGCTCATCCTGCACGCCGAGATCCGCACCCCCTGGGACATCGAGAACGAGGTGGGACTCAGCGAGGGCAACATCTTCCAGGGTGAGCTCACCTTCGACCAGCTGCTCTTCAACCGCCCGGTGCCCGGCTACGCGCAGTACCGCGCGCCGGTGCGTGGCATGTACATGTGTGGCTCCAGCACTCACCCCGGTGGCGGAGTCATGGGCGCTCCGGGGGCCAACGCGGCGCAGGCGATTCTGCGCGACCTGGGGCGTCAGCAATGAGCGCGGAGCAGTACGACAGCCTCGTCATCGGCGGCGGCCACAATGGCCTGGTGTGCGCGGCCTACCTGGCGCGCGCCGGGCAGCGGGTGCTGGTGCTCGAGGCTGCCGAGCACTTCGGCGGAGCGGCCGTCACGCGCGAGTTCGCGCCGGGGTTCCGGGTGTCAGCCTGCGCCCACCTGTTGCACCTCATGCCCGCGACGCTCATGCGTGAGCTGGGACTTGTGGACCACGGCCTGAAGATGGCCGCGACGGCCTTGCCAAGCGTGGCGCTCGCCGAGGACGGCGCGCATCTGCACATCGGCGCCACCGAGCTGAGCGCGCTTGCATCCACGAGCCGCGCCGACGCCGAGGCGCTCGGTGCCTGGCGCGCGCAGCTCAAGCGCTTCGCGGCGGCCCTGCATCCGCTGCTCAGCGAGACGCCGCCTCGGCTGGGCACGGACGCCTGGCGCGATCGGATCGGCTTGCTCGGCCTTGCGTGGCGGCTGCGGCGTCTGGGCCGCAGCGACATGCGCGAGCTGCTGCGCATCGGCGGAATGTGCGTGCACGATCTGCTGGAGGAGCGCTTCCATCACCCGCTGCTCAAGGGCGCGCTGGCACTGGATGCGGTCCTCGGCACCAACTACGGCCCGCGCTCGCCGGGCACGATCATGTCGCTCCTGTATCGTGCCGCGGCGGCGCAGGGCGCCGAGGCACTGGCGCTGCCGCAGGGCGGGCTCGGCGCGCTCGCGGACGCGCTGGCGCGGGCAGCAATGGCGGCCGGCGCACGGCTGCGCAGTGCAGCGCCGGTGGCGCGCATCCAGGTGCGCGAGGACCGCGTCACCGGAGTGGTGCTCGCCAACGGCGAGCAGATCAGCGCCCGCCACGTGATCTCCAGCGCTGATCCCAAGAGCACGCTGCTGCAGCTGCTCGGGGCGGAGCACCTGGACGCCGGCTTCGTGCGACGCGTGACGCACCTGCGCTCCAGCGGCCTGACCGCGAAGCTGCACCTGGCGCTCGAGGGGCTGCCGCAGTTCCGGGACCTGCCGGAGGCGGCGTTGCGGGCACGGCTACTGGTAGCGCCCTCGGCCGATTACATCGAGCGCGCCTACAACCATGCCAAGTACGGCGAGTACTCGCTGCGGCCGATGCTCGAAGTCACCATCCCGTCCCTGCTTGACCCGACGCTGGCGCCGCCCGGGCAGCACGTGATGTCGGTGATTGTGCAGTACGCCCCGTACGCACTGAAGGGTGGCTGGGAGCAAGGGCGCGCGGCCTTCGCGGAGCGCATCATCACGACCCTGATCAACTATGCGCCACAGCTGCGCGGCGCCATCCGCGCCAGCGAACTGCTGACGCCACACGACATCGAGCAGCAGTTCCGCATCAGCGGCGGTCACTGGCACCACGCCGAGCTTGCGCTCGATCAGTTCCTGATGCTGCGTCCGGTACCGGGCGCAGCGCAGTACCGGACCCCGGTCACGGGGCTGTTCCTGTGCGGCGCCGGGTCGCATCCGGGCGGGGGCGTCATGGGGCTGGCGGGACGCAATGCGGCACGGCAGCTGATGCGCGAGGCGGCATAGCATGCTCACCGAGAGCGAACCCCACTACCGGCAGCCGCTGCTCAGGACGCCGTTCCACGAGCGGCAGCGCGCCTACAGCCAGCTCGACAGTTTCGTGCCGTGGGCCGGCTATACGACGGTCGACGTGTTCACGAGCGTCGAGCAGGAATACTTTGCGATCCGCAACGCCAGCTCGCTCTATGACCTCACGCCGATGGTGAAGTACCGCATCGGCGGCGCGGACGCGCTGCGCTTCCTGAACCGCCTGGTCACGCGTGACCTGAGCAAGCTCGCCCCCGGCAAGGTGGCCTACACCGTCTGGTGCGACGATGAGGGGCACCTCATCGACGATGGCACGGTGTTCTGCCTCGGGGCCAACGAGTACCGCATCTGCACCGGGGAGCGGCAGCTGGACTGGTTCCGCGCCTCCGCGCTCGGCTTCGATGTCGACATCCGTGAGATCACCGAGGAGGTGGCGGCGCTTGCCGTGCAGGGACCGACCTCGGCCAAGCTGCTGCGCCTGGCGGGACTCACCGGCAGCGAACGGCTGAAGCCCTTCGAGCATGGCGAGTTCCGCATGCCGCGCGCGGGCGGCGGCGAGATCGCGCTCATGGTGTCGCGCACGGGTTTCACCGGCGATCTGGGCTATGAGCTGTGGATGCAGCCGCAGGATGCCGAGGGCGTCTGGGATGCGCTCATGGCGGCCGGCAGCACGCGCGCCGTGCGTCCGATCGGCTCCAAGGCGCTCAACATGGCGCGCATCGAGGCTGGCTTCGTGCTGCCGAACTGGGACTTCGTTTCCGCGGCGCACACGCTGTACCTGGGCACCGAGCGCTCGCCGATCGAGCTCGGGCTCGCCTGGCTGCTCGACTTCAAGAAGGGGCACTTCACCGGGCGCCGCGCGCTGCTGGCGGAGATCGCTCGCGGTCCGCGCCGCCAGCTGGTCGGCCTGGACATCGAGGGCACGAAGCCCGCGCACAGCGCCCTGTTATACCGCGAGCGCGACGGCAAGCAGGAGGTCGGCAACGTGACCTCCGCCACCTGGTCGCCGACCTGCAAGCGCAACCTCGCGCTGGCGATGGTCGAGGCACCCCGCATCGCGCTGGGTTCGACGGTGTGGGCCGAGATCTACCTCAACCGCGAGCTCGCCTGGCAGCGGCGCATGGTGCGCGCGCGCGTGGTGGAGCGGCCCTTCTTTGCCCCTGCGCGGCGGCGGCTCACGCCGCCGGCAGAGTTCTGACCGATAATCACGGTCGCCGATGATCGCCACCCAGTCCAAACCGCTTGCCGACCGTCCCTGGCTCGATCCGAACGCGCAGCCGCAGATCCTGATCGACGGGATCACCAAGACCTACGGCACCCACACCGCCGTCGACAACGTGAGCCTGCGCATCCACCGGGGCGAGATGTTCGCCCTCGTGGGCGCCTCCGGCTGCGGCAAGACCACGCTGCTGCGCATGCTGGCCGGCTTCGCCACGCCGAGTGCGGGGCGCATCCTGATCGATGGCGTCGACATGGGCGCGGTGCCGCCGCACGAGCGGCCCGTGAACATGATGTTCCAGTCGTACGCGCTGTTTCCGCACATGACGGTCGAGAGCAACGTCGGCTATGGCTTGCGGCGCCTGCCGCTCGCGGCGCGCGACAAGCAGCAGCGCATCCAGGAGGCCCTGGAGATGGTGCAGCTGGGCGCCCTGGGTCAGCGCAAGCCCCACCAGCTCTCCGGCGGCCAGCGCCAGCGCGTGGCCCTGGCGCGGGCGCTGATCCGGCGCCCTAAGGTGCTGCTGCTGGATGAGCCGCTGTCGGCGCTGGACAAGAAACTGCGCGAGCAGACCCAGTTCGAGCTCATGGACCTGCAGTACAAGCTCGGCATCACCTTCATCGTCGTGACCCACGACCAGGACGAGGCCATGGCGCTCGCCAGCCGCATCGCCGTCATGGACAAGGGCCAGGTAGTGCAGGTGGGTACGCCGGCAGAGATCTACGAATTCCCGCGCAGTCGCTTCGTGGCCGACTTCGTCGGCACCACCAATTTCTTCGAGGGCACGGTGAGCAGCTGCGAGCCGGGGCTGGTGCGCGTGCAATGCGCCGAGACCGGCGGCGAGCTGCTGGTGGATGATCACGGCAGCTTTGGCATCGGCCAGCGCGTGTGGGTGGCGCTGCGCCCCGAAAAGGTGCGCCTGGACAAGGAGCCGCCCAACGGGACGCGGCTCAACCAGCTGCGTGGCACGGTATGGGAGCTGGGTTACCTCGGCAATCGCTCCACCTATCGCATTCGCACGACAACTGGCAAGCTGGTAACCGTGTTCGCGCAGAACCAGCGGCGCTCCTCGGAGGCGCTCATCGACTGGAGCGATGAGGTGTTCATAAGCTGGAACGCCGATGCGGCGGTGCTGTTGCAGTCCTAGCCGGCAAGAACGCAAGTCAAGGGGTAGGCATCATGAAGAATGCAGGTCGGGCAAACGCAATCTGGTCGGCGCTACTCGCCGCGCTGTTGACGACGGGGACGCTGAGCGTCAGCGCGCAGACGCCGCCGGCGGAAGACACGACCGCCACCGAGGCCGGACGTGGCGCCCTGCAGGAGGTGGTCGTGACGGCGACCCGCCGCGAGGAGTCCCTCAGCCGGGTGCCGATCAGCGTCACGGCGATCACCCAGGAGGCGATCGACCAGAAGGGCATCAAGGACTTCAACGACATCGTGCGTTTCACCCCCGGCGTCACGATCGACAACTCCGGGACCAACTCGATCGCGATCCGCGGCATTTCCTCCTCGGGCGGCGCCGGCACCACCGGCATCTACATCGACGACACGCCCATCCAGATGCGCTCCGTCGGCTTCAACCCCGACGACACGTTGCCGAAGACCTTCGACCTGCAGCGCGTCGAGGTGCTGCGCGGTCCGCAGGGCACGCTGTTCGGGGCCGGCGCCGAGGGCGGCGCGGTGCGCTACATCATGACCCCGGCCAGCACCACGGCCGCTGACAGCTACGTACGCAGCGAGCTCTCCTATACCGAGCACGGCCAGCCGAATGCCGAGTTCGGCATCGCGCGCGGACAACCACTCATCGACGGCGTGCTCGGCATCCGCGCCAGCCTGTGGTACCGCTATGACGGCGGCTGGATAAACCGCGTCGATCCGGACACGGGTGCCGTCATCAACCATAACGTGAATTACTCCAACTCCTACCTGGCGCGCCTGGCCGCGACCTGGCAGCCGAGTGCGAGCTTTACCGTCTCGCCGAGCTTCCTGTATCAGAAGCAGGACAAGCACGATGACTCCACCTTCTGGCCGGCGTATTCCAACCCCGACCAGGGTCAGTTCAATACCGCCACCCCCGAGCGTGTCGGCGGCCCCGACTACTACTACCTGCCGGCCATCAAGGTGCAGTGGGACATGGGCAAGAGTGCCTTGATCGCGGATGCTTCCTATTTCCACCGCAAGCAGATCACCGCCTACCAGGGCACGGTGTACGACCTGAGCTACTGGAACACGATTCCCTCAGGTCTGGGCGGACCCGATGAGTACCCGCAGCCGCCCAAGTGCAGCGCCCCGGATGATGCCACCAGCTGCTCATGGTTCCCGCTGCTCGATGCCAACGGCATCCACCTGCCTGCCGCGCTGCGCGGCACGCAGACGCCCAACATCATGACCAACACCCAGCAGAGCTACATGGCGGAGCTGCGCTGGCAGTCGACCGATACCACCTCGCGCTGGCAGTGGACTGCGGGTCTGTTCTGGCAGCAGGCGAAGGAGGGCAGCATTGAGGAGCTGAAGTCGACCAACATCGACCAGGTGTTCAACTACCTGTTCGGCATCGCACCGGCGGATTACTACTCGCCCGACGGCGTCACGCCGGCCAACTTCTACTCGTGCCCAACCAATGCCGCATACCCGCTGATACCGGCGTGCGACATCTACTACAACAACAACCAGACCGTCGACAAGCAGATCGCCGCCTTCGGCGAGGTGACCTTTGCCTTCACCGACTGGATGCGGCTCACCGTCGGTGAGCGCTTCGCGCATACCACCTTCGATCTGACCCATTACGCGGACGGTTACGAGAACTACGGCCCCGGCCCGTCAACCGCGCACCAGAGCGAGACGCCCAACACGCCCAAGGCGGTGCTCTCCTTCCAGGTCGATCCGCGCAACCTCTATTACCTGAGCTACGCCAAGGGCTTCCGCGTCGGCGGCGGTAACGCGCCGCTGCCGGACTACTGCAATGATGACCTGGCCGCCGCCGGCTACCCGAACGGCGCACCGGCGACCTACAAGTCCGACAGCACGCAGAACTACGAGATCGGTGCCAAGAACTCCTTCGGCAGCTGGTTGAAGGTGGCTACCAGCATCTATTACATCCGCTGGAACGACATCCAGCAGAGCCTGTACGTCGCCGGCGCCTGCGGTCTGCAGTTCACCGACAACCTCGGGCAGGCCGTCGCCAAGGGCTTTGACCTGCAGGCGCAGATGCTGTTCGGCCCGGTCAATGTCGATTTGGCCGGTGGCTACACCAGCGCCCGCTACACCAAGAACTCGCCGGAGGACTGCACGCCCGGCGGCGAGGGCGTGGGTATCCCCTGCAAGGCCGTGGACGGCGACAACATCACCGGGCAGGAGGGCATCAATTACAATCCGGGCGCAGCGCCCCCCTGGACGGTCTCGGTCGGCGTCCAGTACAACTTCACCTTGAGCGCCCGCGATGCCTTCGTGCGCGTCGACTACCAGTACGAAGCGCGTAACACCTGGCTGGCCGCCGTCCAGGACCCGAATGCCGGCGCCGTCTACAACCCGTACTCGTACACGCTGCCCTCCTGGAAATTCACCTCGCTGCGCGCCGGCGTGAACCTGGGCGAGATGCAGCTCACCGCCTTCTGCGACAACCTGTTCGATACGCACACCATCAACAACTACTCGCTCGGCCAGACCGACCTCACCTTCACGCCGCAGCAGAACGCCTACACGTTCCGGCCGCGCACCTACGGGCTCACGCTCATCTGGCACGGGCACTGACTCGCGCCCGGCGCGCGCCGGTGGTAGCTTGAGGACCCCATGTCCTCAGGCGCGACACCGGCGCCGTCCGCACCCGCCGGGGCCGCGGAACGGCTGAACACACGCGCCGCGGGCGTGGTCGGGCTCGCGGTGCTGTGCAGCCGCGTGCTGGGGCTGGCGCGCGAGCAGATCTTCGCGGCGCTCTTTGGCGGCGGGCGCGTCATGGACGCGTTCACGATCGCCTTCCGCATCCCCAACCTGCTGCGCGACCTGTTCGCGGAAGGGGCCCTGTCGACCGCCTTCGTCACGGTGTTCGCACGCGCCCGCGCCACCGCCGGCGAGGCCGCCGCCTGGCACGTCGCCAACAAGGTCGCCACCCTCACGGTGCTGGTGCTGAGCTCGATCACGCTGCTCGGCATCCTCTCGGCCCCCTGGCTGGTGGCCGCGCTCGCCCCCGGGTTCGATGCACCCAAGGCGGCCCTGACCGTGATGCTGACGCGGGTGATGTACCCGTTCATCCTGCTGGTGTCGCTGGCCGCGCTCGTCATGGGCATGCTCAACGCGCGCAACGTGTTTGGCATCCCGGCGATGGCCTCGAGCTTCTTCAACCTCGGCTCGATCGTTACCGGGGTAGCGGTCGGCTACCTGCTGGATCCGCACTTCGGCGTGCGCGCCATCTTCGGGCTGGCGATCGGCACGCTGGTCGGCGGCGCGCTGCAGTTCGGCGTGCAGCTGCCGGTGCTGCGCCGCGAGGGCTACCATTTCAGGTTCGACTGGCAGTGGCGCGATCCGGCCGTGGCGGCGCTGCTGCGCCTCATGGGGCCGTCCGTGATCGCCGCCAGCACGACGCAGGTCAACGTGCTCGTCAACTCGGTGTTCGCCTCCGAGCTCGGCGACGGACCGACGTTCTGGCTGACGGTGGCTTTCCGCCTGATGCAGCTGCCGCTCGGCCTGTTCGGGGTCGCACTCGGCACGGTGTCGCTGCCGCTGCTGGCGCGCCTGGCGGCGACCGACAACCTGCCGGTGTTCCGGCGCGAGCTGGCGCGCGGCCTGCGCCTCGCGTTGCTGCTGACCATCCCGGCCAGCATCGGGCTCATGGTGCTGGCGGAGCCGATCATCTCCGTGCTCTACCAGCACGGGCGCTTCGGCGCCTATGAGACCGCCGAGTCAGCCGGCGCGCTGCGCTTCTACGCCATCGGCTTGTGCGGCTACGCGGCCCTCAAGGTGCTGGTGAATGCCTTCTACGCCCTCGACCGGCGCAAGACCCCGATGCTGGTGAGCTTCATCGCCGTGGGGTTGAACCTGCTGCTCAACTTCCTCTTCACGCACCGTCTCGGCTGGGGGCATCGCGGGCTGGCGTTCTCGACCGCATGCGTGGCTAGCAGCAACTTCCTCATTCTCTACTGGCTGATGCGCGCGCAGCTCGGCCGGCTGGAGTCGCGCGCGCTGCTGGCGCTGCTGGCGCGGCTGAGCCTGGCGTCACTGGTGCTGCTCGGCCTGTGCGCGGCCGGCGGCCACTGGCTCTTGGGCGACTGGGCCACGCAGGCCTTCTGGCCCAAGAGCCTGAGCCTGCTCCTGGTGATTGCCGTCGGCGCTGCCGGCTTCTTCTCCAGCGCCAGCGCGCTCGGCATCACCGAAGTGCACGAGATCAGCGCGGCGCTGCGGCGGCGCCTGCAGCGCCGCTAGCCCGCGCGGGCGAACTCGAGGCAGCCCGCCAGTACCCCGGCGAGGATGGTGCGCAACGGCTGCGCGAATGCGGGATCCCAGGGCGCGGGCCAGTTGTGCTCATCCACCGCGCCCTCGGGCTCGCGCAGGTAGCCGCGACAGGCGAGCTCCATCTGCACCGCGTGTACCCCGCGCGCCGGCTGTCCGTAGTGGCGCGTGGTGTAGCCGCCCTTGAAGCGCCCGTCGGTGATGCGCGAGTAGTGCGGGTGCTCGCAGAGCCGCTCGATGCGCGCCGCCAGTGCGCCCGCGCAGCTCGCCCCCGAGAACGTGCCGAGGTTGAAGTGCGGCAGCAGCCCGTCGAAGAGCCGGGGAATGCGCGAGCGGATCGAGTGGCAGTCGTACAGCACCACGCGCGGGTGAGCCGCGCGCAGGCGTGCCAGCTCACGCTCGATCGCCTCATGGTAGGGGCGGTAGTACGCATCGATCCGCCGCGCGATCTCCGCGCTGTCCGGCTCTGCACCGCTGCGGTACAGCGGCTCGCCGTCGAAGGTCGTGGTCGGGCACAGCGCGGTGGTCGCCTGCCCTGGGTAGAGCGAGGCGCCGGAAGGATCGCGATTCGGATCAATGACCGAGCGCGACAGCCCCGTGCGCACCAGCGTCGCATCGAGCTCCGCGGCGAAGTCGTAGAGCTGCTCCACGCGCCAGTCGGTGTCGCGGCGCGCCAGCCACGCGGAGCGGAAGCTGCCGGCGAGCTCGGCCGGCAGATGCGTGCCGGTGTGCGGCATGCACAACAGCAGCGGCGCCGCGCCACGGCGCACCGTGAGCCAGTCGGGCAGTGTTGCATCACTCATTGCAGGCACGTCGGTCAAGCAGGCTGCACCGATTGTGCCAATCATCAATAATGGAAGCCATGAGGCCCCTGTGGTTCCAGACCGCGCTGCTGCCGGAAGGCTGGACGGCCCAGGTGCGCATCAGCGGTGCCGCCGGGCGCATCAGCAGCATCGAGCGCGGCGTGCCGCCGGGCGCACAGGACGAGCGCCACGCCATCGCGCTGCCCGGGCTGCCCAACCTGCACAGCCACGCCTTCCAGCGGGGCCTTGCCGGACTCACGGAGCGGCGCGCCGGCGGCCCGGACAGCTTCTGGAGCTGGCGCGAACTGATGTACCGCTTCATCGAGCACATGGACGCCGATGAGTTCGAGGCGCTGTGCGCGCAGGCCTATGTGGAGATGCTGGAGGCCGGCTTCACGCAGGTGGGCGAGTTCCACTATCTGCACCACGAGCGCGGCGGTACCCCCTACGCGGATCCGGGCGAACTGGCCGGCCGCGTGGCGGCGGCCGCGGCGCACACCGGCATCGGGCTGACCCTGCTGCCGGTGTTCTACGCGCACGGCAATTTCGGCGGCGCCGCACCGCAGCCGCGCCAGCAGCGCTTTCTCAGCGACCCGGCGCGTTTCGCGCGCATTCTCGAGGCGAGCCGCAGGGCGGTGCGTTCCGTCCCCGGCGCCGGCGTCGGCATCGCGCCGCACAGCCTGCGCGCCGTGACCCCGCCGGAGCTCGCGGCCGTGCTCGCCCTGGGAGCGGGCGGCCCGGTGCACATCCACATCGCCGAGCAGCTGCGCGAGGTGGAGGAGTGCCTCAGCTGGAGTCAGCGCCGTCCCATCGAGTGGCTGCTGGAGAATGCGGCCGTGGATGAGCGCTGGTGCCTGGTGCATGCCACGCACGCCAGCGCCGCCGAGCTGCAGGGCATCGCGCAGCGCGCAGCGGTCGTGGGGCTGTGCCCGATGACCGAAGCGAGCCTTGGCGATGGCATCTTCCCGGCGGTCGCCTTCGCCGAGTACCGCGGCCGCTTTGGAATCGGCAGCGATTCCAACGTCCGCGTGGACGCCGCCGAGGAACTGCGGCTGCTCGAGTACTCGCAGCGGCTCGCGCACCGTGCGCGCAACGTGCTCGCCGGCGCCGCCGGCGCCTCGACCGGGCGCAGCCTGTTTGAGGCAGCCCTCGCCGGTGGCGCGCAGGCACTGCGGCCAAGGGAGGAGGGCGTCGGTCTGTGCAGCGGTGCCGCGCTGGATCTGGTGTCCCTGCAGCAGGAGGACCCGAGCCTCGCAGGCGCCTCGGGCGATGCGCTGCTGGACGCCTGGATTTTCTGCGCCGGGCGCACCGCCATCGACTGCGTCTGGCGTGCCGGCGTCAAGCTGGTGCAGAACGGGCGCCACCGCGAACGCGCCGCCATCCAGGCACGCTACGCGCGGGTACTGCGACATCTCGTGTCGGCGGCCGCCTAGGAGCACAAGACCATGCTGAAGAAGGCCGCGGGCGTGCTGCTCGCAATCGTCGGCGCCTTTGCCGTGGGCGGGATCGCCCTGCATCGCCACGAACCGATTAACGCGCTGTGGATCATCACCGCTGCGGTGTGCATTTACCTGCTCGGCTACCGTATCTACGCGGCCTGGATCGCCGCGCGCGTGCTCAGGGTGGACCCGACGCGCGCCACGCCGGCCGAGCGGCTGAGCAACGGGCGCGACTTCGTGCCCACGCACCGCGCGATCGTGTTCGGTCATCATTTCGCCGCCATCGCCGGGCCAGGCCCGCTGGTCGGCCCGACGCTGGCGGCGCAGTTCGGTTACCTGCCGGGGACGCTGTGGATCCTGGTGGGCGCGGTCTTCGGCGGCTGCGTGCAGGACATGACGATCCTGCTGCTGTCGACGCGCCGCGATGGCCGCAGCCTCGGGCAGATGGCGCGCGATGAGTTCGGCCCCGTTGGCGGCTTCGCGGCCCTCATCGGTACGCTCTTGATCATGATCATCCTGTGCGCGGTGCTCTCCCTGGTGATCGTCAACGTCATGAAGCACAGCCCGTGGGCGAGTTCCACTGTGTTCGCGACCATTCCGGCCGCCATCCTCGTCGGGCTGTACCTGCGGGTGTGGCGGCCCGGGCGCGTGCTCGAGGCCACGGCGCTCGGCGTGCTGCTGGTGCTGGCGGCCCTCGTGGGCGGAGGCTGGCTGGATCATCAGCCGCAGCTGCGGCAGCTGTTCGATTATTCCGGCCTGAGCCTGGCCGCCTTCGTGGTCGGCTACGGCTTCCTGGCGGCGATCCTGCCGGTGTGGCTGTTGCTCGCGCCGCGGGACTACCTGTCGACCTTCCTCAAGCTCGGCACCGTGATCCTGCTGGCGATCGCGATCCTCATCACCCATCCGCAGATCAAGATGCCCGCGGTGACGCCCTTCGTCGACGGCACCGGCCCGCTCTTTGGCGGCAAGGTGTTCCCGTTCGTGTTCATCACCATCGCCTGCGGCGCCATCTCCGGCTTCCATGCGCTGATCGCGAGCGGCACCAGCCCCAAGCTCATCAGCAACGAGAGCGACGTGCGCCTGGTCGGCTACGGCAGCATGGCGCTCGAATCTTTCGTGGCTATCATGGCGCTGATCGCGGCGACGCTGCTTGATCCGGGCGTGTTCTTCGCCATCAACGCGGGCGCCGGCGTGGTGGGCGCAACGCCCGAGGCGGCGGTGCACACCATCAGCGGCTGGGGTTACCCGGTCACGGTGGCGCAGATGCAGGCACTGGCGCAGTCGATGGGAGAGCAGACGCTCTTTGCCCGCACCGGCGGTGCGCCCTCACTCGCCGTGGGGATGGCCAGCATCTTCGGCTCGACTTTCGGCCGGGGGCTGCTCGCGTTGTGGTATCACTTCGCGATCATGTTCGAGGCGGTGTTCCTGCTGGCGACGCTGGATGCGGGCACCCGGGTGGGGCGCTTCATGGTGCAGGACCTCCTCGGGCGCGCCTTCGAGCCCCTCGGGCGCACCTCCTGGTACCCGTCCGTGCTCTTCTCGAGCGCCGTAATCGTGGGTGCGTGGGGCTACTTCCTCTACGTTGGTGTCATCGATCCGAACGGCGGCGTCAACATCCTGTGGCCGCTGTTCGGCATCTCCAACCAGATGCTGGCGGCGATTGCGCTCTCGATCGCCACCGGCATCCTGGTGAAGTCCGGGCGCGCGCGCTACGCGCTGGTCACCCTGCTGCCACTGGCGTGGCTGGCGCTCGTGACCACCACGGCCGCCTGGCAGAAGATCGCGAGCCCCGACCCGCACATCGGCCTGTTTGCCGCCGCCGACGAGATGGCGGCGAAGCTGGCGGCCGGCGCGCTCGCGCCCGAACGCGCCGCGGTGGCCCCGCAGCTGATCTTCAACCAGCGCCTCGACGGCTATCTGGCGCTGCTGTTCACCGCCATCCTCTGGTTCGTGATCCTCGACATGGTGCGCATCTGCGTGCGCCGCCTGCGCGGACTTGCGGTGCCGGCGAGCGCGGAGGCCCCCTACCGGCCGACGCAGTTGCAGGCCGCGCCCGCCGGCGGCACGCCGTGAGCATTGGCGGCAGTGCGCTGCGCCGGGCATGGCGCTGGCTGCGGCAGCTCAGTGGCGATGACGCCTACGAGCGTTACCGCGCGCATCTGCGCGCGCACCACCCGCATGCGCCGGCCCTCACGCGCGCGCAGTTCTGCGCGCAGCAGCAGGAGCGCAAGTGGAGTGGGGTGAGCCGCTGCTGTTAGGGCACCGTCGCCCCGGTGCGGCGAAATGATAAAATGGCCGGCTTGGCTTAAGGGGCACTTGCGGGATTTGCTGCCCTGCGGAAAGGACCGACATGTCACTGAAAATCATGATCCTGGGCGCAAACGGCTTCATCGGCAGCGCGCTCACGGGGGCGATCCTCAAGGCGCGCGACTGGGAGGTCTTCGGCATCGACCTGTCCGACAACAAGCTCGGCGAGCTGCCGCAGGACAAGCGCTTCCACTTCGTGGAAGGTGACATCACCATCAACAAGGAGTGGGTCGAGTACCACGTCAAGAAGTGCGACGTGGTGGTGCCGCTGGTCGCGATCGCCAATCCGGCGCAGTACGTGACGCACCCGCTGCGCGTGTTCGAGCTCGACTTCGAGGCCAACGTCGAGATCGTGCGCCACTGCGTCAAGTACAACAAGCGTCTGATCTTTCCCTCCACCTCGGAGATCTACGGCATGTCACCGGATGCGGTGCTCGATGAGGAGAGCAGCAACCTGGTGTACGGCCCCATCAACAAGCAGCGCTGGATCTACGCGGCCTCCAAGCAGCTGCTCGACCGCGTCATCTACGCCTACGGGGTGCGCGACAACCTCGACTACACGCTGTTCCGGCCGTTCAACTTCATCGGCCCGAACCTCGACAACGTCGAGGAGCCGAAGGAGGGCAGCTCGCGCGTGTTCACGCAGTTCCTCTCCAACGTGCTTTACCGCCGGCCGATCAAGCTCGTCGACGGTGGCAGCCAGAGGCGCTCCTTTACCTACATCGACGATGCTATCGAGTGCCTGTTGACGATCCTGGAGAACAAGGAGCAGTGCGCGACGCGGCGCATCTTCAACATCGGCAACCCCAACAACTGCATCTCGATCCGCGACCTGGCCGAGCGCACCATCCGCATCGCCCAGGAGTTTCCGGTGCTGCGCGACAGTGCCCGCGCCACCGAGATCATCGACGTCTCGGCCGGTGACTACTACGGCAAGTACTACCAGGACATCCAGGTGCGCGTGCCCAACGTCGAGGCGGCACGCCGCGACCTCAACTGGAAGCCGAGCACCGACATGGACACGGCGATCCGCAAGACCATCGCGTTCTACGTGAACCAGGAAGGTTTCGGCACGCGCGCCGCGGCGATGGCTGCCATCTAAGCGCGCGTTCCGCGGCGCATGGGGAGCGAGACAGGCCGGCCGCCGGCGGCGTTGCGACTCGGCTGGTGCGCGTGGGTGCTGCTGGCGCTGGCCTGGTTCGCGACCGTGCCGCAGCGGCCGCTGCTCGACCCGGATGAGGGGCGCTATGCGGAGATCCCGCGCGAGATGCTCACGAGCGGCGACTACGTCACGCCGCGCCTGAATGACCTGAAGTACTTCGAGAAGCCGCCGCTGCAGTACTGGGCGACGGCCCTCGCGTACCGCGCCGCCGGCGTGCACCCCTGGAGCTCGCGACTGTGGGGCGTGGGGCTGGCATTCCTGTGCCTGCCGCTGGTGTACGGCTGGACGCGGCGCCTGTACGGGCACTCCCACGCCGCGGCCGCGGCGCTCGCGCTCGCGGTGAGCCCGTACTTCGTCATCGTCGGGCACCTGAACCTGCTCGACCAGGCCTTCAGCTTCTGGCTCGCCGCCGCCGTGTTCGCCTTCACCCTGGCGCAGTGCGCCCCGCTGCGCAGCCGGGGCGAGCGCGGCTGGATGCTGACGGCGTGGACGGCGGCGGCCCTCGCCGTGCTTTCCAAGGGGATCGTGGTGGGCGTGCTGGCAGGGAGCGCGCTGCTGCTGTACAGCCTGATCGAGCGGGATACGCTGCCGTGGCGGCGGCTGCACCTGCTGACGGGGGTGCCGCTGTTCCTGCTGCTCGCCGCGCCCTGGTTCGTGCTGGTGTCGCTGCGCAATCCGAGCTTTCCGCAGTTCTTCTTCGTGCACGAGCACTTCGCGCGCTTCCTCACCACGGTACACAGCCGCGTCGAGCCGTGGTGGTTCTTCGTGCCGCTGCTGCTCATCGGGGTGCTCACCTGGAACGGCTCGCTGCTCACCGCGCTGCGCGGTGCCGGCGCCCAGCGCGGCAGCTCCGAGGCGGCGCTGCCACCGGGCCCCTTCAAGCCGCTGCGTTTCCTGCTCGTCTTCGCCCTGGGGACGCTGGTCTTCTTCTCGTTCTCAGGCTCGAAGCTCGCGCCCTACATCCTGCCCATGTTCCCGCTGCTGGCGGCGCTCACCGGGGTCGCGGTCCGCGACCCGGTGGCCTTTGCGCGCCATGCGGCCCGGCGCGGCGCGGCCCTGGTGCTGCTGCTCGGGGTGGGACTCCTCATCTACAGTGCGCGTCGCAACGCCTACGTACCGGGCGCCGCGCTTCACTATGTGCTGCTGGCCACCGCCGCCGCGCTCGCGGGCCTCCTTGCCGGCGCCCGGCGCAGCGGGCTGCCGCCCGCCGCCGCCCTCGTGGCCGGCAGTGCGAGCGCGCTGCTCGCCTGGGAGTGCCTTTTGAGCGCCTTCGCGCTCATTCCGCCGGAGCGCTCGGCCAGCGAGCTGGTCGCGCGCGTGCGCCCCTTTATCAGCGCGCGCACGCCGCTATACAGTGTCGGCCAGTACCGCGAGACGATATCCCCGTACCTGGGGCGCACGCTGCAGCTGGCCGGCTACGAGGGCGAGCTGCAGTTTGGGCTGAGCGAGGAGCCGCAGAAGCGTATGTCGCTGGATGAGTTCACCGCGAGCTGGGGTCGCACGCCGGGGGCGGTCGCGTTCTTCGAGCCGCAGGTCTGGGAGCGCTACCGGCGCGCCGGGCTTGCCGGGCGCGTGCTCGCCGCCGACTACCACACCATTGCGGTGAGTGCGCCATGAAGCTCACCGACTTCGGCGTGCTGTTCTGTGGCGTGCTCCTGAACGCGCTGGCGCAGCTCGGCCTCAAGGCGGCGACGCGCGTCAGCGGACCGCTGATCGCCGGCGATGCCGGCTTCTGGGAGCGCGGCCTGCGGCTGCTCAGCGTGCCGCCGCTGTGGTACGCGCTGCTCGCCTACGGCGTGAGCGTGATCGTCTGGATCGTGGGGCTGTCGCGCGTGCCCGTGAGCCAGGCCTATCCGTTGCTCTCGCTCGGCTACGCCATCAACATCCTCCTGGCCTGGTGGCTGCTCGGTGAGATTCCCAATGCGCAGCGCGTCGCCGGGATCGGTGTCATCGTGGTCGGCGTGGTTCTGGTGGCGCGCTCATGAACGACACTGCCAAGCCGGCGCACGCCTGGCTGCCCTTCACCCGTCCGAGCATCGATGAGGAAACCGTGAGTGCGGTGGCCGAGGTGCTGCGCTCCGGGTGGCTCGCGAGCGGCCCCAAGGTGGCGCAGCTGGAAGCCGAGCTGTCGCGCTATTGCGGGGGCCGCCCGGTGCGCACCCAGACCTCCGCCACGGCCGGGCTCGAGATGGCGCTGCTCGCCTGCGGCATCGGGCCGGGCGATGAGGTGATCACCCCGGCGCTGAGCTTCGTCGCGACCGCCAACGTCATCATGCGGGTCGGCGCGCGCCCCGTGTTCGTGGACGTGGGCCTGGACTCGCGCAACATCGACCTCGCGCAGGCGGAAGCGGCGATCACGGCGCACACGCGCGCCATCATGCCGGTGCACTTTGCCGGCCTGCCGGTCGACATGGAGCGCCTGTACGACATCGCGCGGCGCCACAAGCTGCGCGTCATCGAGGACGCCGCGCACGCCATCGGTTCGTCCTGGCGCGGGCAGCGCATCGGCAGCTTCGGCGACCTGGTGTGCTTCAGCTTCCATCCCAACAAGAACATCACCACGATCGAGGGTGGCGCGATCTCCGGCGGCAGCCCGCAGGAGGTGCAGGCGATCGAGCTGCACCGCTGGCACGGCCAGGTCAAGCGCGGGCCCGACGCCTTCGACACGCTGCTGCCCGGCGGCAAGGCGAACCTCTCGGACGTAGCCGCCGCCGTGGGACTCGGGCAGCTGCGGCGCCTGGAGGAGTTCAATGCGCGCCGGCGGCAGCTGGTGGCGCGCTACTTCGAGCTGTGGGGACATGAGAAGGCGCCGCTGCGGCTGCCGGAGCGCGGCGATGCCGGCCATAGCTGGCACGTGTTCACGCCCCTCCTGCCGCTGCCGCAGCTCAGCATCACGCGCCTCGAGTTCATCGAGGCGATGAAGGCGCGCGGCATCGGCGTCGGCGTGCACTATCCGGCCATCCACCTGTTCAGCTGCTACCGTGCGCTCGGCTATCACGAGGGCCAGTTTCCGCACGCCGAGCGCATCGGGCGCGAGACGGTGACGCTGCCGCTCTTCCCGGCGATGCAGCTTGCGGATGTCGAGCGGGTGGTCGAGGCCACCAACACCATCCTCGCAGGAGCGCGCCGATGAACCCGGACGTCTCGGTCGTCATCCCGGTCTACAACGAGGAGGACGGCCTGCCGCTGCTGTTCGAGCGGCTGTACCCGGCGCTCGATGCGCTGCGGCGCAGCTACGAGGTGGTGTTCGTCGATGACGGCAGCAGCGACCGCTCCGTGGCGCTGCTGCGCGAGCAGTTCCAGAAGCGCCCCGACGTGACGCGGGTGGTGGTGCTGGCGCGCAACGCCGGCCAGCACATGGCGATCCTCGCCGCCTTCGCGCAGACGCGCGGGCAGTACGTCATCACCCTCGATGCCGACCTGCAGAACCCGCCCGAGGAGATCGGGCGCCTGGTGGCCGCCCTGGACGCAGGCGCCGACTACGTGGGAACGATCCGGGTGAGCCGCCAGGACGTGCTGTGGCGCAAGGCCGCCTCGCGCCTCATGAACCGCCTGCGCGAGGGCACCACCTCGATCCGCATCACCGACCAGGGCTGCATGCTGCGCGGCTATCACCGCAGCGTGATCGATGCCGTCAACCACTGCACCGAGGCGAGCACCTACGTGCCGGCACTGGCGTACACCTTCGCGCGCCGCCCGGTGGAGATCGAGGTGACGCACGCCGAGCGCACCGTGGGCCAGTCCAAGTACTCGCTCTATCGGCTGATCCGCCTGAACTTCGACCTGATGACGGGCTTCTCGGTCGCCCCGCTGCAGTTCTTCTCCATGAGCGGCGCCCTGATTGCCCTGGTATCGCTGCTGCTGGTGCTGATCCTGGCCATCCGGCGCGTGCTGTTCGGACCGGAGGCCGAGGGACTGTTCACGCTGTTTGCCATCGCGTTCTTCCTGATCGGCGTGACCCTGCTCGGGCTGGGCGTGGTGGGCGAGTACGTCGGCCGCATCTACGAGCAGGTGCGCCAGCGCCCGCGCTACACCGTGGCGGCGGTGCTGGAGGAGAACGGCGCGGTTGCAGCGCCGGCGCTGCCGGCACCGCCGGCCGCGCGCCTCGAGCCGCAGCCCCAGCCGCTGCCCGCGTCCGGGGAGCGCGAGTGAGCCAGGCGCGCGCCGTCGTCTTCGCCTATCACGACGTCGGAGTGCGCTGCCTGAAGACGCTGCTGTCCGGCGGCGTGGCGGTGCCGCTGGTGGTGACGGTGGCGGATGATCCGCACGAGGTGCAGTGGTACGCGAGCGTGGCGGCGACGGCGCGCGAGTATGGGCTGGAGGTACGGGTGCCCGCGGACGCGAGCGACCCGGAACTGCTGCGCCACGTGCAGTCGCTGTCCCCGGATTTCCTGTTCTCCTTTTACTACCGCGCGCTGCTGCCCGCGCCGCTGCTCGCCTGCGCGCGCCGCGGTGCCCTCAACATGCACGGCTCGCTGCTGCCCAGATACCGCGGGCGGGCGCCGGTCAACTGGGCCATTCTGCGCGGCGAGCGCGAGACCGGCGCGACGCTGCATTACATGGTGGAGCGCGCCGACGCCGGCGACATCGTCGATCAGCTGGCCGTGCCGATCCTCGAGGATGACGAGGCGCGCGAGGTCTTCGCCAAGGTGACGGTGGCCGCCGAGACCATCCTGGCGCGCTCGCTGCCGCAGCTGATCGCCGGACGTGCGGCGCGGCGCGCACAGAGCATCGAGCCGGGGCAGTACTTCGGGCGGCGCCGGCCGGAGGACGGGCGCATCGACTGGCAGTGGCCGGCGCGGCGGATCCACGACCTGGTGCGCGCGGTGGCCCCGCCATTCCCGGGCGCCTACGCGGCGGTGGCGGGTGCGCGCTGGCACATCCACCGTACGCGCCTGGTGGCAGGCACCGCGCCCCCCGGCGCGGTGCCGCGCCTGTATGCGCAGCACGGGCGCTGCCTGGTGGCGTGCACGGACGGGCAGCTGCTGCGCTTGCTCGCCGTCGCCGATGCGCACGGGCCGGTGGATCTTGAGGCGCTGGCCGGCGAGCTCGCGCTCGCGGCCGTGCCGCTGGGCTAGGCATGGCGCTGATCGCCCTCAAGATCGACGTCGACACCTATCGCGGCACGCGCCTGGGCGCGGTGCGCCTGGCGGGCCTGCTCGAGCGGCTGGACGTGCGCGCCACGTTTCTCTTCAGCCTCGGACCGGATAACACCGGGCGCGCCATCCGGCGGGTATTCCGCCGCGGCTTCCTCGGCAAGGTGCAGCGCACCTCGGTGCTGAAGCACTACGGCCTGCGCACGCTCATGTACGGCGTGCTGCTGCCCGGGCCGCGCATCGGCCAGCGCGCCGGCGATGCCATGCGCGCCATCGGCCAGCAGGGATTCGAGGCCGGCGTGCACACCTGGGATCACGTGCGCTGGCAGGATAACGTCGGCGCGGCCAGCCAGGAGTGGACGCGCCGCGAGCTCGTCCTGGCGCGCGATGAGTTCGCCACGGTGTTCGGCCGCATGCCACAGGTGCACGGCGCCGCCGGCTGGCAGATGAATGCCTTCGTGCCCGCGCTCGAGCGCGAGCTTGGTTTTCGGTACGCCTCCGACACGCGTGGCAGCGGCCCGTTCCTGCCGCCCGGGACCTCGGTGGCGCAGTTGCCGACCACGCTGCCGACTTTCGATGAGCTCATCGGTCGCGACGATCTGGGCGGCACCGACCCGGTCGAGCACCTGCTGGGGCTCACCGCGGCGGCGCCCGGGCGCGACCAGGTCTTCACGCTGCATGCCGAGCTCGAGGGCGGCGCCTATCTGGCTGCGTTCGAGCGGCTGCTGCGCGCCTGGCGGCAGCGCGGCTTCGAGCTCGCCGACCTCGCCACCTACGTCGCGCGGTTGCACCTGAAGAGCCTGCCGGTGACGCCGATCGGGCTCGGCAGCGTGGCCGGCCGCTCCGGCACGCTCGCGGTGCAGGGCCCCGCCTGAAGCCGCGGCGGCGCTGCGCCGCGTGGCGCAGTTGGCTACACTCCCGCCCACCATGTCCGTGTATGCGCTCCTCGGTTTCGCACTGATCTACACGCTGGCGGTGGCCACTCCCGGCCCCGGCGTCGCCGCGGTGCTCGCGCGCGCACTCGGGCGCGGCTCGAGCGGCGCCCCGGCCTTCATCGCCGGCTTCCTCGTCGGGGACCTGGTGTGGTTCACCCTTGCGGCGCTCGGACTGGCGGTGCTGGCCCAGCGCGCCCAGGCATTGTTCCTCCTCGTGCGCTACGCCGGGGCGCTGTACCTTCTGTATCTCGCGGTGCGGCTGTGGCGCGCGCCGCCCGCGACGCTCGGGCAGGCCGCAACGCCGCGCGGGGAGAGCCAGCTGCAGCTGTTCCTCGGTGCCCTGGCGCTCACGCTCGGCAATCCGAAGACCATGCTGTTCTTCCTGGCGGTGCTGCCGACGATCGTCGACCTGGGGCGCTTGAGCCCCGGCGGCTTCCTCAAGGTGTGCGCGGTCATCACGCTGGTGCTGCCGGCCGTGCTCGGGACTTACACGCTGCTCGCGGTGCGCGCCCGCGCCCGGCTGAGGCGCCCGGGAACCGTGCGCTGGCTGCAGCGCGGCACGGGCGCCGCGCTCGCCGGGGCCGCGGTCGCGGTCGCGGCCCGCTGAGGCGAGCGCCACCGATGGCAAGCGCGCCGGGTCCTGCCGCCGTTCCTCCCTCCGCGGCGCTGCCCGCCAGCATGACCGCGATCGAGATCCGCGAGCCCGGTCCGCCGCAGGTGCTGCGGCCGGTCGAGCGCCCGCTGCCGCAGCTGCAGGCCGGTGAGGTGCTGGTGCGCGTCGTGGCCGCGGGCGTCAATCGGCCGGATGTCCTGCAGCGCAAGGGCAACTATCCCCCGCCGCCCGGCGCGAGCGACATCCCCGGTCTCGAGGTCTCCGGCGAGGTCGTGGCCGTGAGCGCGGAGGTGCGCGAGCCGCGCCTCGGCGAGCAGGTGTGCGCCCTCGTGGCCGGCGGCGGCTATGCGCAGTACGTGAACGTGCCCGCCGTGCAGTGCCTGCCGCTGCCGCCCGGAGTGACGCTGGAGGAGGCCGCGGCGGTGCCCGAGACCTTCTTCACGGTGTGGATGAACGTGTTCGAGCGCGCGCGGCTGCGGCGCGGCGAGACGCTGCTCGTGCACGGTGGCTCGAGCGGCATCGGCACCACCGCCATCATGCTCGGCAAGGCGAGCGCGGCGCAGGTGATCGTCACCGCCGGCAGCGCCGCCAAGTGCAGCGCCTGCCGCGAGCTCGGCGCCGACCTGGCCATCAACTACCACGAGACCGATTTCGTGGCGGCGACGCTGCGCGCCACCGACGGGCGCGGCGCGAACGTGATCCTGGACATGGTCGGCGGGGACTACCTGGCGCGCAACGCCGCCGCCGCCGCGAGCGATGGGCGGATCGCGCTGATCGCCACCCAGGGCGGCATCAAGTCCGAGCTCGACCTGCGGCAGCTGATGAGCAAGCGTCTCACCATCAGCGCCTGCACGCTGCGCCCGCAGACGGTCGAGGTGAAGGGGCGGCTGGCTCTGGCGCTGCGCCAGAAGGTCTGGCCGCTGTTCAGCTCCCACCGCCTGCGGCCGCTCATCCATGCGCGCTTCCCGCTCGGTGAGGCCGCCAACGCGCACCGCCTCATGGAGTCCTCGAGCCACATCGGCAAGATCGTGCTGCTCGCCTGAAGGGGTGCGCACGCGCGATGGTGACCGGGCGGCGCGAATTGCCGTACCCTTGCGCTCGCGGGTGTGCTGGCCACGGGGGGTACCTCACTCATGGAGCTGCCGTTGTACGGGCTGTTCGAGCTGCCATGGTGGGGCTACGTGCTCGTCACCTTCCTCACCATCGAGACCATGTTCCTCGCGGTGACGCTGTACCTGCACCGCGATCAGTCCCACGGCGGCCTGATCCTGCATCCGGCGCTGCGGCACCTGTGCCGTTTCTGGCTGTGGTTCAGCTCCGCCGCCAATACGCGCGAATGGGTCGCGGTACATCGCCGCCACCATGCGTACGCCGACCGCGCCGGCGACCCGCACAGCCCGGTGATCTTCGGCCTGCGCCGCGTGCTGCTGGAGGGCTACGAGCTGTATGGGGTCGCGGCGCACGATGCGCACACGCTCGCCACCTACGGGCGCGGCACGCCCGATGACTGGCTCGAGCGCCGCCTTTATGGCGCTCACCCCTACAGCGGCATCGTCGCCTTCATCGCGCTGCACCTGCTGCTCTTTGGAGTGCCGGGCATCATCATGATCGCCGCGCATCTGGCGGCACAGCCCTTCTTCGCGGCCGGCGTCATCAACGGCCTCGGCCATGCCGTCGGCTATCGCAGCTTCGAGATGCCGGCGCGCGCCACCAACCTGCTGCCCTGGGGACTGCTGCTCGGCGGCGAGGAACTGCACAACAACCATCACGCCTTCCCGCGCTCGCCGCGCTTCGCGTTGCAGTGGTGGGAGCTGGACGTGGGCTGGGGCTGTATCCGGGTGCTGCAGGCACTGAAGCTGGCACGCGTGCGCTGGGTGGCGCCGCGGCCGCGCTTCGGCGGCGGCGCCACGGAGTACACCCTGCAGGCACTGTGCGCGCAGCGGCTGCACGTGGCACGCGCCTACACCCGGGGCGTGGTGCTGCCGGTGTGTCGTGAGCTTTCGCGCGGGGAGGGGCGCGGCGCGCTGCCGCGCGGCAGCACGGCGCTGCTGGTGCGACACCCCGCGCTGCTGGCGGAAGGCGCGCGCGCGCACCTGAAGGAGCTGCTCGAGCGCCACGAGGCGCTGCGACGCGTGGTCGACTTCCGCGAGTCGCTGCAGCAGCTTTGGAACGAGTCCGCCGCGAGCCCCGCCGCCGGCATGGCGCGGCTGCGCGAGTGGTGCGCGCACGCCGAGGCGAGCGGCATCGGCGCGCTGCGCGAGTTCGCGCAGCGACTGGCTGTCTACGCGCGCTGAGGCGTAGCCTCAGCGCGTCGGCAGCGTGCCGGCGCGCGTCACGGTGCGCACCGCGAAGCTCGAGTGCACGCGCGCCACGCTCGGCAGGCGCGTCAGGTGCTGGTTGTGCACGCGCTCGAAGTCGGCCATGTCGGCGACCACCAGGCGCAGCAGGTAGTCGTGCTCGCCGGTCATGAGGTAGCACTCCATGACCTCGGGCACGCGCCGCACCGCGCTCTCGAAGGCTTCCAGTCCCGCCTGGCTCTGCCGGTCGAGCGTGATGCTCACGAACACGTTCACCGGGAAGCCGGCCTTGTGCTGGTCGATGAGCGCGGTGTAGCCCTGGATGAGCCCGCAGGCTTCCAGCGCACGCACGCGCCGCAGGCACGCCGACTCGGACAGATTCACGCGCCCGGCGAGCGCGCTGTTGGTGATGCGCGCGTCCTGCTGCAGCAGGCGCACGATGGCGCGATCGTAGCGGTCCAGCTCCATTGGCGCAATAATCTGTCGTCAAACCCGGGTTACTTCGAATATTCTGCCACAGCCGGGTGACTGTCGCGGGCCATTTCGCAAGGGTTCGCCGCTGCCACGCTCCTAACCTTCTTCCCCCTAAGAAGGGCCACGTCAGAGGGCTTGCGTCATGCGTATCGGGGTTCCCAAAGAGATCAAGGTGCACGAGTACCGCGTGGGGCTGGTGCCCGCGGGCGTGCGTGAGCTCAGCGCCGCCGGTCACGAGGTGCTGATCGAGAGCGGGGCGGGCCGCGGCATCGGCGTCGAGGACGAGGAATACCGCGCGGCGGGGGCGGGCATCGCCGCGAGCGCCGCGGACGTGTTTGCGCGCGCTGACCTGGTCGTGAAGGTGAAGGAGCCGCAGGCGAGCGAGTGCCAGCTGCTACGCCGCAACCAGGTGCTGTTCACCTACCTGCATTTGGCCGCCGACCCGCAGCAGGCCGACGGACTCATCAAGTCCGGGGCCACCGCGATCGCCTACGAAACGGTGACGGCGCCGAACGGGTCGCTGCCGCTGCTGACGCCGATGAGCGAGGTCGCCGGGCGCATGTCGATCCAGGTCGGTGCGGCGAGCCTGCAGAAGGCCAACGGTGGCTTCGGCGTGCTGCTCGGCGGAGTGCCGGGTGTCGCGCCGGCGCGGGTCGTGATCCTCGGCGGGGGCGTCTCCGGCACGCATGCGGCGGAGATGGCGGTCGGCATGCGCGCCGACGTCACCATCGTGGACCGCTCCGTCAACCGCCTGCGTGAGCTGTCGGCGCTGTTCGCTTCCACGCTGCGCACCGCGTACTCGACCACCGAGACCATCGAGCGGCTGGTGCGCGATGCCGACCTGGTCGTCGGGGCGGTGCTGGTCGCCGGGGCCGCGGCACCGAAACTCGTGACGCGGGCCATGGTGAAGACCATGAAGCCAGGCGCAGTGCTGGTCGACATCTCCATCGACCAGGGCGGGTGCTTCGAGACCTCGCATGCCACGACCCACGCCGACCCGACCTTCGTGGTCGATGGAGTGATCCACTACTGCGTCGCCAACATGCCCGGCGCGGTACCGCGCACCTCGACGCTCGCACTCACCAACGCCACCCTGCCGTACGTGCGCGCGCTCGCCGACCTCGGCTGGCAGGCCGCGCTCAGGCGCGATGCCGGGCTCGCCGCCGGGCTGAACGTGCACGCCGGGGAGATCACGCACGAGGTGGTGGCCCGTGCGCTCGGCCGCACTGCCCGCCCTTACGTGCCATAAGCGCGCGTCCCCATAAAGGGAGGTGGCCGCGACCCGCCGCGGCCGCTACCCTAAGTGCATCGTTTCCCCTGCCAGCCCGGAGGATGACCTGATGAAGCTACTTTGGCCCGCAGCGCTGCTGACTCTGGCCGCCGGCGCGGCCGGCGCCGAGCCGGTGACCTACCAGATCGACCCGAACCATACGTACCCGAGCTTCGAGGCCGATCACTTCGGCGGGCTGTCGGTGTGGCGCGGCAAGTTCGACAAGTCCTCCGGCACGATCGTGCTCGACAAGGACAAGGGTGGCGGCAAGGTCGAGGTGACCGTGGATGCGGGCTCCATCGACTTCGGCAATCCCAAGCTCAACGAGCACGCCAAGTCGGCCGAGATGTTCGACGTCGAGAAGTACCCGACCGCGACCTACCAGGGCACGCTCGGGGGCTTCAAGAACGGTGCGCCAACCGAGGTCGACGGCACCTTCACCCTGCATGGCGTCACCAAGCCCCTGAAGCTCACCATCCGCTCCTTCAAGTGCATGATCTCGCCCCAGGACAAGAAGGAGCACTGCGGCGCTGATGCCGCGGCAACCTTCAATCGTTCCGACTACGGCATCTCTTTCGGCGACAAGTACGGCTTCAGCATGGAAGTGAAGCTGGCGATCCAGGTCGAGGCGGTGCGCGCTTAGCTAACGCGCGCGTGCGACCGCCTCGCTGGCGAGCGCCAGCGAGGCGGTCAGCCCCGGGGACTCGATCCCGAACAAATTGACCAGCCCGGGCACGCCGTGCACGCCGGCATCATCCAGCCGGAAGTCGGCGCTGGGCGCATCCGGGCCGCTGATCTTCGGGCGCACGCCGGCGTAAGCGGGCACGAGCCGCTGCGCCGGCACGCCGGGCCAGTAGGTGCGGATGGCGGCCACGAAATCCGCCGCGCGCTGCGTATTGACCGTGTAGTCCGGCTGCTCCAGCCACTCGAGGTCGGGTCCGAAGCGTGCCGCCCCGGCGAGGTCGAGCGTCAGGTGGATGCCGAGGCCTGATCCCTCGGGCATCGGGTAGACCAGGCGGCGGAAGGGCGCGCGGCCCTGCAGGGTGAAGTAGTTGCCGCGCGCATAGTGCGCCGTCGGCAATGGCACCCGCTCCGGCAGGCCTTCCATCAGCTGTGCAACCGCGATCGACTCCAGCCCCGCGCAATTGATCAGCGTGCGCGCGCGCAGCGCCGGCTCGCAGCCGTTCACGCCGATCATCGCGCCCGAGGCCTCCAGCACCACGCGCGTCACGGCGCTGCGGGTGCTGAGGATCGCCCCGTGGGCCTCGGCCTGCGCCAGCAGTGCACCGATGAGCGCCTGCGAGTCGACGATGCCGGTGAGCGGGGAATGCAGTGCGGCGACACAGGCGAGCTCGGGTTCCAGGTGCTGCACGGCATCGGCCGACAGCGCCAGCAGCTCCACCCCGTTGCGCTGCGCCTGGGCGGCGAGCGCCTCGAGCGCGCCGAGCTGCGCCGGCTGGGTCGCGAGGATCAGCTTGCCGCAGCGCCGGTGGGGCACCGCGTACTTGCGGCAGAATTCGTACAGGCGCTCGCGCCCGGCCACGCACAGGCGCGCCTTGAGCGAGCCGCTCGGGTAGTAGATGCCGGCATGGATGACCTCGCTGCTGCGCGCGCTCACCCCCGTGCCGCAGCGCTCCGCGGCCTCCAGCACCAGGGTCGCGCGCCCGCTCAGGGCGAGCTCGCGGGCCACCGCAAGTCCGACCACTCCGGCGCCGATCACCACGGCCTCGATCTCATCCATAGGCGCGGCAGTGTAGCCGTTGCCGTCCCCGCGGGTGCGCGTGCGCCACGTACAATGCCGCACGCCGCGGCGGCGCAACGGAGGAACCGTGACGGGAGTGAGCTACCGGATCGAGCAGGGCATGGCGGTGCTGACGCTGGACAATCCACCGGTCAATGCGCTGAGCCTTCCGGTGCGCACGCAGCTGGCCGCGGCGCTGGCGCGTGCGAGCGCCGACGCTGCCGTGCGCGGCATCGTGCTCACCGGTGCGCACGACACCTTTTGCGCCGGCGCCGATATCGCCGAGGTCGCCTCCGGCAAGGCGCTCGAGGCGCCACTGGCGCGCGACATCCAGGCGCAGATCGAAGCCTCGACCAAACCCGTCGTGGCGGCGATCCAGGGGCTCGCCCTGGGCGGGGGACTGGAGCTGGCGCTCACCTGTCATTTCCGCATCGGCGCGCCCGGCTGCCGGGTCGGGCTGCCCGAGGTGAAGCTCGGGCTCGTGCCCGGGGGCGGAGGCACCGTGCGCTTCACGCGGCTCGCCGGCGCCGCCGCCGCACTCGAGTGGCTCACGTCGGGGGCACAGCTGGAGGCGCCGCGGGCGCTCTCGCTCGGGCTCATCGACGAGGTCGCAGAGCCGGCGCTGCCGGCGGCACTGGCGCTCGGTGCGCGCGCCGCGGCGAGCGGCGCGCCGCTTCCCCTGGCACGTGCCCGGCAGGCACGCGTGCGTGATACGCCGGGGCAGCTGTTCGCCGATTTCCGGCGCCAGATCGAGCGCAGGGCGCGCGGCCAGCTCGCCCCCGGCAGGATCATCGACTGCGTGGAGGCGGCCGCGACGCTGAGCGCGGACGAGGCGCTCGCGCGCGAGCGCGCGGCCTTCCTCGAGTGCCGCGCGAGCGCCCAGCACGGCGCGCTGGTGCACGCCTTCTTTGCCGAGCGCGCGGCGCGCAGGATCCCCGGCATCCCGGGCGATCGGCCGACGCGCCCGATCCGCCAGGCGGCGGTCATCGGCGCGGGCACCATGGGCGGTGGCATCGCCATGACCTTCGCCAACGCCGGTATCCCGGTCCTGCTGCTCGAGGCAGCCCCCGAGCCGCTCGAGCGCGGGCTGGCGCTCATCCGCAAGAACTACGCCGGCTCGGTGCAGCGCGGCAGCCTGACGCAGGCGCGCGCAGATGCCGCCCTCGCGCTGATCCGCGGCGCGCACGACTACGCCGAGCTCGCCAGCGCCGACATCATCATCGAGGCGGTGTTCGAGAAGCTCGAGGTAAAGCAGGAGGTGTTCGCGCAGCTCGACCGGGTAGCCGCGCCGGGGGCGATCCTCGCCACCAACACCTCCACGCTGGACATCGACCGCATCGCCGCCGCCACCTCCCGCCCGGAGGCGGTGGTCGGCACGCACTTCTTCAGCCCGGCGCACGTCATGCGGCTGCTGGAGAACGTGCGCGGGCGCGCCACCGCGCCGGAGGTGATCGCCACGGTCATGGCCCTCGGCCGCACGCTCGGCAAGGTCGTGGTGCTCGCCGGCAACTGCGACGGCTTCATCGGCAACCGCATGCTCGGCTTCTACGGTCTCGAGGCGGAGTTCCTGCTGGAGGAGGGCGCGACCCCCGAGCAGATCGACCGGGTCATCGAGGGGTTCGGCTTCGCCATGGGGCCGCTGGCGGTGCGCGACCTCGCCGGCAACGACGTCGGCTGGGCGATCCGCAGGAACCGCAGACTCCCCGCCGACGAGCGTTTCTCGCCGATCCTCGAGCGGCTGGTGGCCGCCGGGCGCCTGGGCCAGAAGAGCGGGCGCGGCTTCTACCGCTACGAGGGACGCGCGCGCCACCCGGACCCCGAGGTGCTCGCGCTCATCGAGGCGGTGTCCGGCGAGCTCGGCATCACGCGCCGCAGCATTCCCGACGAGGAGATCCTGGACCGCCTGCTGCACCCGCTGGTCAACGAAGGCTCGCGTATCCTTGAGGAAGGCATCGCGCTGCGGGCCGGAGACATCGACGTGGTTTACATCAACGGCTACGGCTTCCCCGCCTGGCGGGGCGGGCCGATGTACTGGGCGCAGCAACAGGGGCTGGCCCACGTGGTGCGCACCATGGAGCGGCTCGCCTCGACGCACGGTGCGCGCTGGGGCCCGACGCCGCTGCTGCGGCGCCTGGCGGCTTCGGGCGCAGGGTGGGATCGGTGAGGCGCGCACGGCTGGCAGCGCTGGCACTGGCGCTGGCGGGGTCCACGGCTGTGGCCCAGGCGCCGGATGAGCACGCGCACGCGCCCGCGAGCCTCGAGGCGTGGGCGCAGGGCGCGCAGCTGTTCGAGGGCCTCGGGCATTTCCACCGCGGCATCAGCAGTCACTCGGCTCCGGCCCAGGCGTACTTCGACCAGGGCATGCGCTTGTTGTGGGCCTTCAACCACGACGAGGCGACGCGCTCGTTCGCGCAGGCCGCCAAGCTCGACCCTGACTGCGCCGCCTGCTACTGGGGCGTGGCGCTCACCGTGGGTCCGAACTACAACCTCACCAGCGTCGATGCCGTGCGCGTGCGCGTCGCCTTCGAGGCACTGGGCGCGGCACGCGCGCACGCGGGTTCTGCTTCCGCCGTCGAGCGTGCGCTCATCGAGGCGCTCGGCGCGCGCCACCCGTCCGCGCAGGTGCCCGATGCCGCCGGGGGCGAAGCACTGCTGGCGGCCTATGCCAAGGCCATGGCCGCGGTCGCGGCCGCCTTTCCGCAGGATGATGACGTGCAGGTCATGACCGCGGAGGCCGAGATGACCGTGCACGCCTGGAAGCTGTGGACGCCGGACGGCACGCCGGTGCCCGGCACGAAGCAGATCCAGGCGCGCCTCGAGCAGGTGCTGGCGCGCAACCCCAGCCACCCGGGCGCCAACCACTACTACGTGCACGTGATGGAGGCCTCGCCGACGCCCGAGGCCGCGGTCGCGGCGGCCGAGCGCCTCGGCGGCATGATGCCCGCGGCCGGGCACCTCGAGCACATGCCCGCGCACATCATGCAGCGCGTCGGCCGCTACGAGGACGCCGCCGAGGCCAACCGGCGCGGCGTCACCGCGGACCGCGCGTACATGGCGCGCACCACGCCGCCGGACTACTACGCCATGTACCTCGCCCACAACAGCTCGTTTCTCGCCTACTCGGCGGCCATGGAGGGGCGCAAGGCCGAGACGCTGGTGGCGGTGCAGGATCTGGCCGCGACGCTGCCCGTAGCCATGCTGATCGCCATGCACGATTCCGGCTGGGTGGTCGCCGCGCAGTACCCGGCACTCATGCGCTTCGGACTGTGGGACGAGCTGATCGCGCTCGGGCCGCCGGATCCGCGGCTGCCGGGGGCGCGCGCCGCCTACCTCTATGGCCGCGGCGTCGGGCTGGCCGCGCGCGGGCAGCTGCCCGAGGCGCGCGCGACGCTCAGCGAGCTGCGCACCCTGCGCGCGCAGCTGACGCCGGAGGTCCTGGGCGGGTTCAACGTGCTGACCGAGCTCATCGGCGTGTGCGAGGCGGTGGTGGAGGCGCGCATCGCGGCGACCGAGGGCCGTAAGGACGATGCCGTCCGCCTGCTCGAGCAGGCGGTCAGCGCCGAGGACCGGCTCGTCTACAACGAGCCGGCCGACTGGTTCTTCCCGGTACGCCACCTGCTCGGGGCGCAGCTGCTCCTCAATGGCGAGGCGGCGCGCGCGGAGCAGGTATACCGGCAGGACCTGAAGCTGAACCCGGCGAATGGCTGGGCGCTGCACGGGCTGGCGCGCGCGCTGCGCGCGCAGCACAAGAGCGCCGCCGCGGCGCGCATCGAGCAGCAGGAGCAGCGCGCCTGGGCGCGCGCGGACGTGCGCCTGCCGGCCTCAGCCTTCTGGTTCGCCGGCGCCGACACCGCGAGCTGCGAGTGCCAGCACATCAGCTCACAGGACGGGCAGCCGCGTGGTGTACTTCTTGGTGCGCAGCACGAAGCTCGTGTTGACTGAGCGCACCGCGGCCAGCTGCAGCAGCTGCGTGGAGAGGAAGTGCTCGTACGCTTCCATGCTCGCGGCCACGATGCGCAGCAGGTAGTCATTGCTGCCGGAGACCGAGTGGCACTCGAGCACCTCGGGGCGCTCCTTGACGCACTGGTCGAACTGCCGCACCGACTCGGGGTGGTGGTTCTCCAGTGACACCAGCGCGTAGGCGAGCACCGGCAGCCCCACCGCCGCGGCGCGCAGCAGCGTCGCGTAACCCTCGATGAAGCCGCCGGCCTCCAGGCGCCGCAGCCGCCGCCAGCAGGGTGCGGGCGAGAGACCCACGCGCTTGGCGAGCTCCTGATTGCTGATGCGCGCATCGCGCTGCAGCTCCTCGAGGATGCGGCGGTCGAGGCGGTCGAGCGGTGCGGCCACGGGCTTCATGGGGCTGCCATCACGCAATAATATTGCCAAGAGCCGCCTATTCGTGGCAACAGAGGCAAGGAAATTGCCCTGCACGGGGAATAAACTGCCAGCGCCATCGCTCCGCGAGAACCCCATGCCCGCCCAAGCCGCCGCGCTCCCCACCCCCGCCGCGAAGGCGGCCCCAGCGAGCATCGACTGGCAGCGCGTGGCCTGGCTGCTGCAGGCCTCGCGGGCGCTGGATGAGATCGAGGAGACGCGCCTCGTGCCGCAGCGCAAGGTGCTGTACCAGTTCTCCGCCCGCGGTCACGACCTGGCGCAGATCCTGCTCGGCCGCTGCCTGACCGATGCCCACGATGCGGCCACGGTGTACTACCGCTCGCGCCCGTTCATGCTCAGCGTCGGCATTGACCTGGAGGATGCGGCGGCCGGCCCGCTCGCGCGCAGCGGCGGCTTCAGCGGCGGCCGCGATATCGGCGTGGTGTTCAACCGTCCTGGCGCCGGCGGCGTCACCGTGCTGCCGGCCTGCGGTGGTGTCGGTGCGCAGTACACCCCGGCCGCGGGGTGGGCGCAGGCGATCCGTTATCGACACGAAGTGCTCGAGGACGCGGCCTACGCGCGCAGCATCGCGGTCGTGCTCGGCGGGGATGCCTCGACCGCCACCAACGGCTTCTGGGCGGCGCTGAACATCGCCACGACACTGAAGCTGCCGCTGCTGTTCTACGTCGAGGACAACGGCTACGGCATTTCCGTGCCGGCGCAGCTGCAGACACCGGGCGGCAACATCGCGCGCAACCTCGCCGCCTTCTCCGGGCTCACGATCCTCGAGGGCGACGGCTGTGACCCGTGCGCCGCTGCCGAGCTCACGCAGCAGGCCGTCGCGAGCGTGCGCGAGACGCGCGCGCCGCTGCTGCTGCGCCTCACGGTGCCGCGGCTCTCCGGGCACTCCGGCCAGGACACGCAGGCCTACAAGTCCGCCGAGACGCTGCGCAACGAGCGCGCGCGCGACCCGCTCGCGCGGCTCGAGGATTTCCTGGTGCCGCGGGAGCTGCCGCGGCAGGAGTGGCTGCAGATCGGCCACGCCGCGCGCGAGGCGGTCGAGGCGGCCATCGCGCGCGCGCTCGCGCGGCCTGCGCCCGCGGCGCAGGAGCTCACGCGCTTCACCTTCAGCGAGCCGGGCCAGTTGCAGGCGCAGGGCGGCCTCGGCCCGGAGGGACTCGCGCCGCCGGCCACGCAGGCCGTGGCGCACCCGCAGGGCAGCCGCATCAACATGCTGACGGCGATCCGGCGCACGCTCGATGTCGAGCTGGCCGCAAACCCGCGGCTGCTGGTGTTCGGCGAGGACGTGGGGCCGAAGGGCGGCGTGCACGGGGCGACCCTCGGGCTGCAGGACAAGTACGGCGCCGCGCGCGTGTTCGATACCAGCCTCTCCGAGGAGGGCATCATCGGGCGCGCCGTGGGCATGGCGCTCGCAGGCCTCATGCCGGTGGCCGAGATCCAGTTCCGCAAGTACGCCGATCCGGCCGCCGAGCAGCTGAACGACCTCGGGACGCTGCGCTGGCGCACCCGCAATCGCTTCGGCGCACCGGTGGTGGTGCGCATGCCGGGCGGCTTCTTCAAGTGCGGTGATCCCTGGCACAGCCAGACCAACGAGGTGGCCTGGGTGCACGGGGTGGGCTGGCAGGTGGCCGTGCCCTCCAACGCACAGGACGCGGTGGGGCTGCTGCGCCAGGCGCTGCGCGGCAACGATCCGGTGATCTTCTTCGAGCATCGCGCCATGCTCGACGGTGCCTGGGCGCGCCGCCCCTACCCCGGCGATGCCTACGCGGTGCCCTTCGGGGTTGCGAGCCTGGTGCGAGCGGGGAGTGAGATCACCCTGGTCAGCTGGGGCGCCATGGTTGAGCGCTGCGAGCTCGCGGCGGCACAATCGCACGTGGACGCCGAGCTGCTCGACCTGCGCACCCTCTCGCCGTGGGACCGCACCGCGGTGCTGGCCTCGGTGCACAAGACGCGCCGCTGCCTGATCGTGCACGAGGACAATCTCACCGCCGGCTTCGGCGCCGAGATCGCCGCCTGCCTGGCGCAGGAGTGCTTCTACAGCCTGGAGGCGCCGGTGGAGCGACTCGCCATGCCCGATATTCCCAGCCCGCACAGTCCGGTGCTGCTCGAGGCCGCCGTGCCGAGCGTGGCGCTCATCACGCAGCGCCTGCAGCACCTGGCGAGCCTGTGAGTTCCGCCCCCACGACCCTCGAGGTACGCGCCCCGGCCGAGCAGACCGAGGGTACGCGCTCGCAGCTGCTGCGCTGGCTGAAGCAACCGGGCGAGGCGGTGAGCGAGAACGAGCCGCTGATCGAGATCGAGACCGACAAGGTCACCGTGGAGGTTGCAGCGCCCGGGAGCGGCGTGCTCAGCGAGATCCTCAAGCACGAGCAGGACGAGATCGCCCCCGGGGAGCTCCTGGGGCGCATCACGAGTGCCGCGGCCGAGCGCGTCCCGGCGCCCGCCGCGCAGGTCCCGGCGCCCGCCGCGCCGCCACCCACGCCCGCGGCGCCGGCCGGCGGGCAGCTGAGTCCTGCGGTGCGCCGCCTGCTGCGCGAGCATGGCCTGCAGAGCACGCAGGTGCGTGGCAGCGGCCCGGCCGGGCGCATCATGGTGGAGGACGTGCTGCAGGCCGCGGCCGCGGGGGCGCGGCCCGCGCCTGCCGCGGGCCTGCCAGCGCCCCCGCCTCCGGCGCCGGCCGCGAATGGCGTGCGCCGCGTGCCGCACACGGCGGTGCGGCGGCGCATCGCCGAGCACATGGTGCAGAGCCTGCTGCACAGCGCCCCGCACGTGACCACGGTGTTCGAGGCGGATCTGTCCGCGGTGCTCGCCGACCGCGCGCGCCGCAAGGCAGCGGCCGCGCAGGCGGGCGTGGCGCTCACGCTCACCGCCTACTTCGTGCAGGCCACGGTCGCCGCGATCCGCGCCGTGCCCGAGGCCAACAGCCGCTGGACCGAGGAGGCCCTGGAGCTGTACGAACCCATCCACGTGGGGATCGCCACGGCGGTCGAGGGCACGGGGCTCGTCGTGCCGGTGCTGCGCGATGCGCAGGCGCGTGACCTCATCGAGACCGCGCGCGGCCTCGAGGAGCTGGTGCGGCGCGCCCGCGAGGGCAAGCTCACGCCGGCCGACGTGCGCGGCGGTACCTTCACCATCTCCAACCACGGCGTCAGCGGCAGCCTGCTGGCAGCGCCGATCATCATCAACCAGCCACAGGCGGCGATCCTCGGCATCGGCAAGCTCGAGCAGCGCGCGGTGGTACTCGGCGAGGGCACGGCTGTACAAATCGTGGCGCGGCCGCGCTGCTACGTCACCCTCACCCTCGATCACCGCGTGATGGACGGCCACCAGGCCAACCGCTTCATGCAGACCTTCGTCGACACGCTGACAGGCTGGGGCAGCTGATGGGATGATGGTGCGATGTCCGCACCCGATCCCGCGATCCTCGAGCCGATTGAGCGCGCCAGCCGTGATGAGCTGCGCGCGCTGCAGCTTCAGCGCCTCAAGCACGCGCTGCGGCACGCCTACGAGCACGTCGGCGCCTACCGGCTGAAATTCCAGCGCGCCGGCGTGCACCCCGCGGATCTGCGCGAGCTCGAGGACCTGCGGCACTTCCCCTTCACCAGCAAGGATGACCTGCGCGAGCACTATCCGTTCGGCATGCTGGCGGTGCCGCGCACGCAGGTGCTGCGCGTGCATGCCTCGAGTGGCACCACCGGCCGCCCCACCGTCGTCGCCTATACGCGCAATGACCTGGATACCTGGGCGGGCCTGGTGGCGCGCTCGATCCGCGCCGCCGGCGGCCGGCCCGGGGACCTGGTGCACATCGCCTACGGCTACGGCCTCTTCACCGGCGGGCTCGGGGCGCACTACGGCGCCGAGCGCCTCGGGTGCACCGTGGTGCCGGTCTCCGGCGGCCAGACGCAGCGCCAGGTGCAGCTGATCAGCGATCTGCGCCCCGACATCATCATGGTGACGCCCTCGTACATGCTGGCGATCGCCGAGGAGTTCGCCGCGCAGGGCGTGGATCCGCGCGCGACCTCGCTGCGCGTCGGCATCTTCGGCGCCGAGCCCTGGACGCAGGCGCTGCGCACCGAGATCGAGACGCGCTTCGCGATCGATGCGCTGGACATCTACGGCCTCTCCGAGGTGATGGGGCCGGGCGTGGCGAGCGAGTGCCTCGAGAGCAAGGACGGACCGGTGATCTGGGAGGACCATTTCCTGCCCGAGATCATCGACCCCTCAAGCGGTGCCCCGCTTCCCGACGGTAGCCCCGGCGAGCTGGTGTTCACCACGCTCACCAAGGAGGCACTGCCGCTCATCCGCTACCGCACGCGCGACCTCACCGCGCTCCTGCCGCCGACGGCGCGCAGCATGCGCCGCATGGCGAAGATTACCGGGCGCTCGGACGACATGCTGATCATCCGCGGCGTGAACGTGTTCCCGAGCCAGATCGAGGAGCTGGTGGTGCGGCTCCCAGGGCTCGCACCGCACTACCTGCTCGAGGTGAGCCGCGCCGGTCACCTCGACCAGCTGCTGGTGCGGGTGGAGTGCCACGCCGCGCACGCCGGCGATGCCGCCGGCCGCACGCAATTGCAGGGCGCGCTCGAGGGCAGCATCAAGGGCCGCATCGGCATCAGCGCGCGCGTAGTGGTGGAATCCCCGGGCACGCTCGAGCGCTCGGCCGGCAAGGCCAAGCGCGTCCTGGATACCCGCCCGCGCTGAAGGCTAGCGCGCCCGGAAGCGCGCCCGGGCGCTGCGGCTCGCCGCCGGCAGCTTCGAGTGCAGTCGATGGGCGTGCCGCGAGAGGTGTGCCTCGGCGCGCGCGAACACCGCGCGGTAGATGCGGCGCGTGAGCTCGTAGGCCTGCGATCCCACCCACGCACGTGGCAGCAGCGAGCGCGGTAGCAGCGGATCCTGCAGGTGAATCTTGCGGTACTCGTGGATCAGCAGCGTGCGTACCAGGAAGGCCTCCTCGGGCGTGAGGCGGGCGCTGCGCACGTGCGGCTCGAGCGCGGCGAAGCTGCGCAGGAAGCGCCGGTAGCCGCGCGCAAGCTGCTGCAGGTCCCAGCCGCGCCGCACCAGCTGGCGCTCGGCGGTGCCGCCCTGCGCACGGCTGCGCAGAAGCAGCGCACCCCCCAGTCCCGGCAACCCCCGCAGCGCTGGCGAGTGCGCTTCGCCCACGCCGGGGTGGGCGTATACCCCCGCGGCCAGCTGCCCGTAGCCGAGCCAGCGCAGCATCGCGCGCACCGCGTGCGGGCGGCGTCCATTGGCGAGCAGCAGCAGCGTCCAGTGCCCGTCCCAGGGCGGCTGGCCGCCGTAGATGCGCCGGGTGGCTTCCGCGAAGCGCTGCGCGCCGCGCCGGCTCAGGCGGTACTCGCTGCGGCGGCCGGCGCGCCGCGTGGCGAGCCACCCCTCGCGCGCCAGGCGGGCCACCGAGGTGCGCACCAGGCGCTCCGTGAGGCCGAAGGGGGCCGCCAGGCGGATGAGGCTGCCGAGCGTCACGGCGCCACCGCGCGGGGCGATGGCATCGCCGAAGATCGTCACCAGGAGCGAGCCGCCGCGCAGGGGCCGCTGGGCGCGGAAGGCGCGCAGCAAAGCCCGGAACGGGGCGGGCGAGGGGGAGGGCACCGGCATGGGGCAAAAAGTGTGACACAGAAATTGATCTCACTGTGCTAATCTTGTGTCACGTTTTTGCGCATTGCGGGAGTCCTCGGCCATGTATACGCAGGGACTGGATCAGGCACCGGGACCGGCGCCGGCGAGTGCGGCCGAGCCGGGCGCGCCCGCGGCGCACTTCCAGGCGCGCGTCGATGCCGAGGAGAAGATCGAGCCCAAGGACTGGATGCCCGAGGCCTACCGCCAGACGCTGGTGCGCCAGATCTCCCAGCACGCGCACTCGGAGGTCGTCGGCATGCTGCCCGAGGGCAACTGGATCACGCGCGCTCCCTCGCTGCGGCGCAAGGCGGTGCTGATCGCCAAGGTGCAGGATGAGGGCGGCCACGGCATGTACCTGTACAGCGCCGCCGAGACCCTCGGGGTCGCGCGCGGGGAGCTGGTCGAGCAGCTGCTGGCCGGCAGCGCCAAGTACTCCAGCATCTTCAACTATCCGACCCTCACCTGGGCCGACATCGGCGCCATCGGCTGGCTGGTGGATGGCGCGGCGATCATGAACCAGATCCCGCTGTGCCGCTGCTCCTACGGCCCGTATGCGCGCGCCATGGTGCGCATCTGCAAGGAGGAGAGCTTCCATCAACGTCAGGGGTTCGAGATCATGCTGACGCTCGCACGCGGCAGCGAGGCGCAGCGCGCCATGGCGCAGGATGCGCTCAACCGCTGGTGGTGGCCCTCGCTTATGATGTTCGGCCCGAGCGACCATGACTCCAAGCACACCGCGCAGTCGATGCGCTGGAAGATCAAGCGCTTCAGCAACGATGAATTGCGGCAGAAGTTCATCGACGTCACCGTGCCGCAGGCGCAGTTCCTCGGCCTCGCAGTGCCCGATGCCGCCTTGCGCTGGAACGAGGCGACCGGGCACTTCGAGTCCGGGCCGATCGACTGGAGCGAGTTCCACGCGGTACTCAAGGGCCATGGTCCCTGCAACCGCGAGCGCCTCGCGGCCCGCCGCGCGGCGCACGCCGAGGGCGCCTGGGTGCGCGAGGCCGCCGCCGCGCACGCGGCCAAGCTCGCCGGGCGCAGCGCCGCCGCCGCGGCCTGAACGTAAGTGGAGAGCACCATGAGCCATGAGTGGCCGCTGTTCGAGGTCTTCATCCGCTCGCGCTCGGGGCTTGAGCACCGGCACGTCGGCAGCGTGCACGCGGCCGATGCGCGCATGGCGGTCGAGCACGCGCGCGATGTGTACACGCGACGCCTCGAGGGCGTGAGCATCTGGGTGGTGCCCTCGGCTCAGATCACCGCCTCCGACCCGGGCGAGGCCGAGGCACTCTTCGAGCCGGCGCGCGACAAGGTGTACCGCCACCCGACCTTCTACGATATTCCCGATGAGGTGAAGAACCTGTGAGCGCGCCGGAGCCAGGCGATGCCTTGCGCGCGGCGCAGCTGCGCTACGTGCTGCGCCTTGCCGATACCAGCCTCGTGCTCGGCCAGCGCCTGGGCGAGTGGGTCGGTCATGCGCCGCAGCTCGAGGAGGACCTCGGGCTTGCGAATCTCGCGCTCGACCTGATCGGCCAGGCGCGGCTGCTGCTCACCTACGCGGGCGAGCTCGAGGGCCGGGGACGCGACGAGGACGCGCTCGCCTTCCTGCGCGATGCCCCCGAGTTCCTGAATCTGACGCTGGCCGAGCAGCCGAACGGGGACTTCGGCCACACCATCGTGCGCCAGTGGCTCATCGATACCTGGCAGTTGCAGCTGTATGCGGGCCTGAGCGCAAGCTCTGACGCGCGCCTGGCGGCGATCGCGGCCAAGGCGCTGAAGGAGACCCGCTACCACCACCGCTTCAGCAGCGGCTGGCTGGTGCGCCTCGGCGATGGCACCCCGCAGAGCCACGAGCGCATGCAGCAGGCGCTGGATTCGCTGTGGCGCTTCACGCCCGAGCTCTTTGCCGCGGATGAGGTCGACGAGGTGGTCTGTCGCGCCGGCATCGCACCCTCGCTGGCGCAGCTGCAGCCGGCCTGGTCGGCGCAGGTCGATGAGGAGCTGCGCGCGGCGACGCTCGCGCGCCCGCCCGCCGCGCCGCACCCCTGGTACGGCAAGCGCGGCGTGCACAGCGAGCATCTCGGGCACCTGCTCGCCGAGATGCAGCACCTGCCGCGCACTTTCCCGGGAGCCCGCTGGTGAGCGACGCGCCGGCAGCCTCGGCAAACCCCTCGGCGGCGGCGCGTGAGGCACAGGCCTGGGCCGTGCTCAACGAGCTGCCCGACCCGGAGATCCCGGTGCTGAGCATCGTGGACCTCGGCATCGTGCGCTACGTGCGCGCCACCGAGGCGGGGCTGTGCGTCGGTCTCACGCCCACCTACTCGGGCTGCCCGGCCACCGAGATCATCCGCGGCCAGGTGCGTGCGGCGCTGGCCGCGCACGGCTTTGCGGATGCGCGCCTCGAGGAGGTGCTGTCCCCGCCCTGGAGCAGCGCGTGGTTGAGTGCGGCGGGGCGCGCCAAGCTGCGCGCCTTCGGGATTGCGCCGCCCGAGGAGCCGGTGACGAGCGTGCGGGCGCTGTGGCAGAGCCCGCAGGTACGCTGTCCGCGCTGCGCGAGCGCGTCGACCGAGCGGGTGAGCGAGTTCGGCTCGACGCCGTGCAAGGCCCACTACCGCTGCCGCAACTGTGGCGAGCCCTTCGACTACTTCAAGTGCCTCTGAAGATGCTGAAGTTCAACTCGCTGAAGGTAGTCACGGTCACCCCGGACGCGGAGGACGCGATCGAGATCGCGCTCGAGGTGCCGGCGCAGCTCGCGGCGCAGTACCGCGGCAGCCCCGGACAGCACGTGGTGGTGCGCGCGGAGCTGGAGGGCGAGGAGCTGCGGCGCACTTACTCGCTCGTGAGCGCCCCGGGTGCGGTGCCGCTGCGCATTGTGCCGCGCGTGCACGCTCACGGGCGCATGTCACGCCACCTGGCCGAGGCAGTGCGCGCCGGGGACTGTCTCGAGGTGCTGCCACCCAACGGCAGCTTCACGCCGCGCAGTGATCCGGCCGGAGGTACCTACGTGGCGTGCGCGGCCGGCTGCGGCATCACGCCGGTCATCTCCGTGGTCCGCGCCCTGCTCGAGGGCGGCGCCCAGCAGGTGCTGCTCTTCTACGGCAACACCGGCACCGCGCGCACCATGTGCCTGGAGGAGCTGCTCGCGCTCAAGGACCGCTACCTTGCACGCCTGGCAGTGCATTTCCTCATGAGCCGCGAGCCCCAGGAGGTCGAGCTCTACAACGGCCGCCTGGACGCGCAGCACCTGCGCGCGTTTGCCGCGCGGCTCTTCGATCCCTCCGCGGTGCGCGAGTACTTCCTGTGCGGACCCGGGGACATGATCGCGAGCCTGGGCGCGGTGCTGCAGGAGCTGCACGTCGATCCCGCGCGCATCCACGCCGAGCACTTCACCCTCGAGGGCACGGGCGCGCCGCAGGCGCCGGCAGGGCCCGAGGCGGCCGCCGCGGCGAGCCTGCCCGCGAGCGGCGAGGTGGAGGTGAGCGTCCTCATGGATGGGCGGCGACGCAGCTTCACCATGAAGCTCGAGAGCGAGACGGTGCTCGATGGCGCGGCGCGCGCCGGCATCGAGCTGCCCTTCTCGTGCCGTGCCGGGGTGTGCTCGACCTGCCGCACCAAGGTGGTGCGCGGTACGGTGAGCATGGCGCAGAACTACGCGCTCGAGGACTGGGAGCTCGAGCAGGGCTACGTGCTCGCCTGCCAGAGCCACGTCCAGCGGGGACCGCTGGAGCTGGACTACGACGAGCGCTGAAGGTGCTCCAGGAGCGAACCGTGAGCTACCAGAACATACTCTTCGAGGTCGAGGGCGGCATCGCGCGCCTGACGCTCAACCGCCCCGAGCGCCTCAACAGCTTCAACACCGAGATGCACGCCGAGGTGCGCGCTGCGCTCGCGAGCCTGGCGCGCTCGCCGGCGCGCGTGCTGGTGCTCACCGGCGCCGGCCGCGGCTTCTGCGCCGGCCAGGACCTGAACGATCGCGCGGTGGCGCCGGGGGCGGCGGCGCCGGACCTGGCCGAGTCGATCGAGAAGCACTACAAGCCGCTGGTGCTCGCGCTGCGCGCGCTGCCGCTGCCGGTGATCGCGGCGGTCAACGGCGTGGCGGCCGGTGCGGGCGCCAACCTCGCGCTCGCCTGCGATCTGGTGATCGCGGCGCGCTCGGCGGTGTTCGTGCAGGCCTTCGCCAGACTCGGCCTGGTGCCCGATTGCGGCGGCACGTGGTTCCTGCCGCGCCTGGTCGGCACGGCGCGCGCACTCGGGCTGGCCTTCCTCGGCGACAAGCTCGCCGCGCAGCAGGCGGCCGACTGGGGTCTCATCTGGCGCTGCGTCGAGGACGCGGAGTTTCCCGGCGTGGTCGCGGACCTGGCGCGCCACTTCGCCAGCGCGCCGACCCGGGGCCTGGCGCGCACCAAGCAGGCGATCTACGAGGGGCTCGCGCGCTCGCTCGCCGAGCAGCTGGACATCGAGCGCGACTACCAGGGCGAGCTGGGCCGCTCGGCGGATTACGCCGAGGGTGTGGCTGCCTTCGCCGCCAAGCGCACGCCGCGCTTCCTCGGGCATTAGTCTCATGGAGCCCGGCCACGAAGCCAGTGCCGCCCAGCGGCTCGCCGAGCGCGTCGCCGCCGCGCTCTACGAGCGCGACCGTGCCTCCCAGGCGCTCGGCATGGCGATCGTCGCCATGCGCCCGGGATTCGCGCGCCTCACCATGAAGGTGCGCGCGGACATGCTGAACGGGCACGAGCTGTGTCACGGGGGACTGTTGTTCACGCTCGCCGACAGTGCCTTCGCCTTCGCCTGCAACTCCTACAACGAGTCCACGGTGGCGGCGGCCGGGGCGATCGACTTCCTGCAGGGCGCGCGGCTGGGGGATGAGCTCACCGCCGAGGCCCGCGAGCTGTGGCGCAGCAGGCGCAACGGCCTCTACGAGATCGTCATCTGCAACCAGCACGGCGAGCGGGTGGCGCTGTTTCGCGGCCGCTCCTACCGCATCGAGGGCCAGGTGCTGCCCCCGGAGTAAAGCGAGCATGCAACTTCAGAGCTTCATCGCCGGCCGCTGGCAGGCCGGCAGCGGGACCGGGGCGGCGCTGCGCGATGCGACCACGGGCGAGGTGATCGCGCACGCCAGCGCTGGCGGGCCGGATTGCGCGGCGCTCTTGCGCTACGCGCGCGAGGTCGGCGGGCCGAACCTGCGACGCCTCACCTTCCACGAGCGCGCCGCCTGCCTGAAGGCCCTCGCCAAGCACCTGAGCGAGCACAAGGAGGAGTTCTACCGGCTCTCCTTCGCGACCGGCGCCACGCGCGGGGATTCCTGGATCGATATCGACGGCGGCATCAGCACGCTGTTCGTGTACGCCAGCAAGGGCACGCGCGAGCTGCCCAATGCACACGTGTACGTGGACGGCGCGGCGGAGGCGCTCTCCAAGAGCGGCACCTTCCAGGGCCAGCATATCTGCGTGCCGCTCGAGGGGGCGGCGCTGCATATCAACGCCTTCAACTTCCCCGTGTGGGGCATGCTGGAGAAGCTCGCACCGACCCTGCTCGCCGGCATGCCCGCGATCGTCAAGCCGGCCACCCAGACCAGCTACCTCACCGAGCAGGTGTTCCGCTGCATGCTCGAGTCGGGGATTTTGCCCGACGGTGCGGTGCAGCTGATCGTGGGCGGCGTCGGCGAGCTCTTCGAGCAGCTGACCTGCCAGGACGTGGTGTCCTTCACCGGCTCGGCTGCCACGGCGCTCAAGCTGCGCACCCACCCGACGGTGCTGGCGCACTCGGTGCGCTTCACCGCCGAGACCGATTCGCTCAACTCCTGCATCCTCGGCCCGGACGTGACGACGGGCGCGCCCGAGTTCGAGCTGTTCGTGCGCGAGGTGGTGCGCGAGATGACCGTGAAGGCGGGGCAGAAGTGCACCGCCATCCGCAAGGCCCTGGTGCCGGCCGCCTGCGCCACCGAGGTCACCGCGGCGCTGCGCGCGGCACTGGCGCGCATCGTGGTGGGCGACCCGCGCCTGGAGAACGTGCGCATGGGGCCGGTGGCCTCCTTGAGCCAGCGGCGCGAGGTGCTCGAGCAGCTCGGCCGGCTGCGCGCCGAGGCGCAGCTGGTGTGCGGCGGCGCCAATGGCCTCGTCCCCGAGGGCGCCGATGCCGAGCGCGGCGCCTTCCTCGCCCCGACGCTGCTCTACTGCCGCGATGGCGCCGCGGCGCGCGCCGTGCACGCGGTCGAGGCCTTCGGCCCGGTGTGCACGGTGCTGCCGTACGCCTCGGAGTCCGAGGCCATCGCGCTCGCCCGCCGCGGCGGCGGGAGCCTCGCCGGCTCGGTCTTCAGCGCCGACGAGGCGGTGGCCGCGCGCCTGGTGCTCGGGCTCGCGCCCTACCACGGGCGCATCCTCGTGGTGGACCGGCACTGCGCCAAGGACTCCACCGGCCATGGCTCGCCGCTCCCGCACCTGGTGCACGGCGGGCCCGGGCGCGCCGGCGGCGGCGAGGAGATGGGCGGCATCCGCGGCCTCATGCACTACCTGCAGCGCACCGCGGTGCAGGGAACGCCGGATGTGCTCACGGCGGTGACCGGGCGCTGGGTGCGCGGGGCGCGCGAGCGCGATCCGGGACGCCACCCGTTCCGCAAGCCCTTCGGGGCGCTCGCGATCGGCGACACGTTCCACTCCGGCGAGCGGGAGGTGACGCTCGAGGACATCGAGCGCTTCGCCGCGCTCTCGGGCGATCGCTTCTACGCGCACATGGACGAGGCCGCGGCCGCGCGCAACCCGCTCTTCGGCGGGCGCGTCGCCCACGGTTATTTCCTGGTCTCGGCCGCCGCCGGGTTGTTCGTCGACCCGCCGCTCGGCCCGGTGCTGGCCAACTACGGGATCGATGCGCTGCGCTTCACCAAGCCGGTCAAGCCCGGCGATCGCATCAGGGTGCGCCTCACCTGCAAGGAGAAGTCGCTGCGCGCCGGGGCCGGCTACGGCGAGGTGCGCTGGGACACGCAGATCACGAACCAGCTCGGGGAGAGCGTGGCCAGCTACGACGTGCTCACCATGGTGAGCGAGCAGGAGCTGCCGGACGCGCCCGCGGCGCCTACCGCTGCCCGAAGTCCTTGAGCACCAGCTCCAGCGGCGCGGCCTGGATGCGCACCGGCCCGGTGAAGGGGTGGTTGATCGAGACGATCACCAGCAGTCCCATCGAGACGATCAGCGCCAGCACGCCGGTCATCAGCATCTGGGCGCGCAGGTTGCGGGTGCCGAAGAAGAAGGTGAAGGCGATGGTGAGCGTGCCGCCCGTCACCAGCACCGCCCACAGCATGGCCGGCACGATGCCGTGCGCCAGGTGCAGCCGCGTGCGCCGCGCCTCGGTGATGAGGTCGAGCTGGTGGAACATCTCCACCTGCACCGCCGGCTCGCGCACGCCGCCGTGGCTGAGCGCGAGCGCGGCATCATAGAGGCCGTTCAGCGCGCGCGTGGCCTCACCGCTCTCGCCCAGGCGCGCCATCTGCGGCCAGTCCTGCGCGACCGTGACCCCCAGGTAGGCATCGAGCGAGCGGCGCACGGCGCGCGACTGCGGCTCCGGGCCCGAGGCGAGCCGGTAGAGCGTGACCGCGGCTCCGGCCTCCTGGATCACCGCGGCTTCCGCGTCGGCGAAGCGCTCCCAGACGATGATGACCGCGAAGGCCAGCAACACCGCGTAGATCACCCCGACGGTGGCGAACTTGAAGCCCGCGATCTCGTTGTTGGTGGTGAGGCGCTCGAGCCCGAAGCGGCGCCGCACCAGCACCGGGCCGCACATGGCGAGCGCGGTCGGCAGGATGACCAGCAGCAGCGCCGAGAGCCACAGCGGCAGGGCCGACAGGAAGCGTGACAGCGACGATCTCCTGGTTGCGCGCGCCGGCGCCAGGCGTGACTCTAGGCGTACGGCTTAGCCTGAGGCAAACCCGGGCGCGCCGCGAGGCGGAAGGCGTGGCCGCGGGTGGAGACCGCCTTGAAGAGCGTCCAGGTGGCATCCCCGGGCCGCAGCTTAAGCGCCCGCAGCGCCTCCGGCGTGATGCGCGCCAGGACCTGCGCACCCCCGATATCCAGCCGCACCAGCACGCCGAACTCATCGTTCTCGAGGGCGACCACGGTGCCGGGGAGCGCATTGCGCACCGAGAGCCCCTGGACCGGCTGGGTGGCGAGGATCACGTCGCGCGCCAGCACCTGCAGGCGCACGCGCGCGCCCACCGGCACGCCCGCGAGGCTCACCTTGAGCGTGCCGCGGCCGACGGCGAGCTCGGCGACGCCGGGCTCTTCCAGGCGCGTGACGGTGCCCTCGAGCACCGCACCGGCGAGCTCCGGGCCGAGCACCTGCTGCAGCTGCGGGGTCAGGCTCAGCTCCTCCACGCTCCCCTGCGCCTGCACCGTGCCCTGCTCGAGCAGCACCGCGTGCGTGGCCAGGCGCAGCACCTCATCGAACTGGTGGCTCACGTACACCATCGGGATGCGCAGGCGGTCGCGCACCGCCTCCAGATACGGCAGTACCTCCTCGCGCCGTGCCACGTCGATCGAGGCCAGCGGCTCATCGAGCAGCAGCAGGCGCGGCTGCGACAGGAGGGCCCGCGCCAGCGCGACGCGCTGGCGCTCGCCGCCGGAGAGCTGGTGGGTGCGCCGGGTGAGCAGGCTCTCGAGCCCGAGAAGCGCGAGTACCTCGTCGTAGGGCAGGAGCTGTGCGCCGTGCGCGCGCCGCCGGGCATAACCCAGGTTGCCGGCGACGGTCAGGTGCGGGAACAGGCGCGCGTTCTGGAATACGTAGCCGATGCGGCGCCGCTCGGGCGGCAGGTTGATGCCGGCGCGCGTGTCGAGCAGCACGCTCTCATCGAGGCGGATCTGCCCGTCCCCGGGGGCGAGCAGCCCCGCGATCAGGTCGATGAGCGTCGTCTTGCCGCTGCCGGAGCGGCCGAAGAGGGCGATGACCCCCGGGGTCGCGGCGCTGAAGCTCGCCTGCAGTACGAACTCGCCGCGGCGGCAGTTGAGCGCAACGTGCAGCATCAGCCCGCGCCCGGACCGTACAGGCGCCGCACGCGCCGCGTCAGCTGCTCCGCGGCCAGAAGCCCGGCGAGGCCGAGCGCAAAGGACATGAACGCCAGGCGCAGCGCCAGCGCATCGCCCTGCGGGGACTGCATCGCGGTGTAGAGCGCCAGCGGCAGCGTGCGGGTCACCCCGGGGACGTTGGCGGCGAAGGTGATCACCGCGCCGAACTCACCCAGGCCGGCCGCGAACGCCGTCACGGCGCCGGCGAGGATGCCCGGCAGCATCAGCGGCAGCGTGATGCTGAAGAAGCGATCCAGGGGTGCGGCGCCCAGGGTGCGCGCGGCATCCTCGAGGCCACGGTCGATGCCCTCGAGCGAGAGCCGCACGGTGCGCACCATGAGCGGGAAGGTCATGACCGCGGTCGCGAGCGCCGCGCCGGCGGTGGTGAAGGGCAGCTCCACTCCGAGGTGGCGTTGCAGCCAGCCGCCGAGCACCCCGCGGGTGCCGAACAGCAGCAGCAGCACGTAGCCGACGGCGACCGGCGGCAGCACCAGCGGCAGGTGCACGAAGGCATCCAGGAGCGTGCGTCCGGGAAAGCGCGCCCGCACCAGTACCCAGGCGATGACGATCGCCAGCGGCAGGCTGAAGAGCACGCTGCGCGCGGCGACCGCCAGGCTCAGCCGCAACGCCTCCAGCTCCGCAGCTCCGAGGGGGCCGGACATGCGCTCAGCGTGCGCGTCGGTGGGATGAATTCACGCACGCGGACTTTCGCACGCGGTGCGCACCGGCGGCCAGTCTCGGATGCCGCCGTCCGCTTACTGTCAGGCGACCAGGGCCTGCCGCAAGGCCGCGGGGGAGCCCGGCGGGGGTACCGGCGCATAGGCGGCCAGACCCTTCTGCTCGAGCCAGGCGCGGTTGAACAGGCGCGACTGGTACCGGGCGCCACCGTCACACAGTACCGTGACCACGGTGTGCCCGGGACCGAGCTCGCGCGCCACCCGCACCGCGGCGGCGACGTTGATGCCGCTGGTGCTGCCGAGGAACAGGCCTTCCTCCTGCAGCAGCCGGTAGACGAAGGTGACGGTCTCGGAGTCCTCGACGTGCACGGCGTCATCGAGCGGCGCGTCCTTGAAATTCTCGGTGACGCGCGCGATGCCGATGCCCTCGGTGATCGAGCCCGAGCCCGTGGCCCGTAACGTGCCGGTGCGCACCAGCGCGTACAGGCTGCTGCCGGGCGGGTCCGCCAGCACGCAGCGCACCGCCGCACGCCGCGACTTCAGGTACGCGGACACGCCGGCCAGCGTGCCGCCGGTGCCGCTGGCGGCCACGAAGGCGTCGAGCCGTCCGCCGGTCTGCTGCCAGATCTCAGGTCCCGTGGTGTCGAAATGCGCATCGCGGTTGGCGGTGTTGTCGAACTGGTTCGACCAGATGGCGCCCGGCAGCGCGGCCGCCAGGCGCTGCGCCACGCGCTGATACTGGTTGGGATTGCTGTAAGGCACGACCGGGACCTGGTGGACCTCGGCGCCGAGCATCTCCAGCAGGCGGTACTTCTCCACCGACTGGTTGTCCGGCATGACGATCACGCAGCGGTAGCCGCGCGCCTTGCACACGTGCGCCAGGCCGATGCCGGTGTTGCCGGCCGTGCCCTCGACCACCGTGCCGCCGGGGACGAGCTCGCCGCGCGCCTCGGCGCGCTCGATGATGGCGCGCGCGGCGCGGTCCTTGACCGAACCGCCCGGGTTCATGAACTCGGCCTTGCCAAGGATCTCGCAGCCGGTCTCCTCGCTCAGGCGCGCCAGGCGGATGAGCGGCGTGTTGCCGACCGCACCGACGAAGCCTGCGACCGTGCTCACGCCGGCACGCCCGCCGTTGCGGTCAGTGCCGTGAGCGCCGCGGCGTCCGCGCGCGCGGCCACGGCACCGGTGATGAGCAGCGCCGGGGCCGCCACGCCGTGGCGCGCGGCGAGCGTTGCGATGTCGGCGAGCGTACCGCGCAGCACGCGCTGCTCGGGGAGCGTGGCGCGCTCGATCAGGGCCGCCGGATGGCTGGCCGCGGCGCCGGCGGCGCGCAGCCGCCCGATGATGTGCGGCAGCTGCGCGATCCCCATGTAGAACACCACGGTGTTGCTGGCCGCCGCGAAGAACTGCCAGTCGTGCGCGGCGCGCTCGCTGTCGTGGCCACTGACGAAGGTGACGCTGTGCGCCAGGTCGCGCTGCGTGAGGGGCACCGCGGCACTGGCCGCCGCGCCGAGCGCCGCGGTGATGCCGGGCACCACCGTGACGGGGATGCCGTGTGCCTGCAGCAGCTGCAGCTCCTCGCCGCCGCGGCCGAAGACGAACGGGTCGCCGCCCTTGAGGCGGGCGACGCGCGCGCCGCCAGCGGCGAGCTCCAGCAGCAGCGCGTTGATGTGCTCCTGCCGCCCGCGCGTGCCGGCCTCCTTGCCGACGAAGATGCGCCGCGCATCGCGGCGCGCGCGCTCGAGCACCGCCGCGCTCACCAGGCGGTCGTAGAGGATGACGTCGGCCTGCTGCAGCAGCTGCAGCGCGCGCAGCGTCAGCAGGTCCGCATCCCCGGGCCCGGCGCCGATCAGGTACACCTCCCCGAGCGCGCCGCTGCGCGCGGGCGTGCTGGTCAGCTGCGCGGTGCGCAGCTCGCGTCGCAGCGCCTCGTCGGCTTGCGGTTCCTGCCCCTTGAGCAGGGCGCTGGCGGCCGGGCCGCGCACGATGCGCTCCCAGAACGCGCGCCGCGCCGGCGGCGCCAGTGCGCGCTGCACGCGCGCGCGGTGGCGTCCCATGAACCGTGCCAGCGCGCCGAGGCGCGTGGGCAGCAGCGCCTCGATCTGCTCGCGCACGCTGCGCGCCAGCACCGGTGCGCTGCCGGCGGAGCTGACGGCGACGATGAGCGGGGCGCGCTCGATGATGGCCGGGAAGATGAAGCTCGAGAGCGCGGCATCGTCGACCACGTTGACCGGGATGGCACGTGCGGCTGCGGCCGCCGCCACCGCGGCGTTGACAGCGCGCTCGTTGCTGGCCGCCACGACCGCGACCGCGCCGGCCAGCTGTGCGCTGGCGAACTCGGCCGCCAGGTGCCTGAGGCGGGCATGCCCGAGCTCGGCGGTGAACTCCTCACTGAGCGCCGGGGCCACCACGGTCAGCTGCGCGCCGGCGCGCAGCAGCCATTGCGCCTTGCGATGCGCCACGGCACCGCCGCCGACCACCACCACCGGCCGGCCGTCCAGGCGCAGGAACACCGGCAGGTAATCCATCGGCGCGCTCAGCCGGCCGCGGCCGCCACCGCCAGGGGGTTCGCAAGGCTGTTTGGACGTCTCGGATGCAGTCCGCATTCGCGCGACTCAGTCTGCTCCCACCACCAGCGCCCGGCGCGGCGCGCTTCACCGGGCTGGATCGCCCGCGTGCAGGGTGAGCAGCCGATGCTCGGGTAGTCCTTATCGTGCAGCGGATTGTACGGCAGGCCACGCGCGCGGATGTACTGCCACACCTGTGCCTCGCTCCAGTCAACCAGCGGGCTCACCTTGTAGAGGCCGTGTTCCGCGTCCCAGGTCTCGACCTCTACCGCGGAGCGCTCGGCGGACTGCTCGCGGCGCACGCCGGTCACCCAGGCGCCGAAGCCCGCGATCGCGCGCCGGAACGGCTCCACCTTGCGCACCCGGCAGCACTCCAGGCGCGCCTCGAGCGAGCCGTAGAAGCCGTTGACGCCCTGGCGCTGCACCAGGCGCTCGAGCGCGGCGGCATCCGGGTACACCACGCGCACGCGCCGCCCGTAGCGGCGCTGCAGCCGCTCGAGCAGGCTGTAGGTCTCCTCGTGCAGCCGCCCGGTGTCGATGCTGAACACGTCGATCTGCGGGAAGTGTGTCCAGATGAGGTCGGTGAGCACCATCGCCTCGGCGCCGAGGCTGTTGGAATAGACCACCTGGCCGTGGCGTGCCAGCGCCGTTCCCAGGCGCTCGCGTACCTGCGCGACCTTCAGTTGCAGCTCCGGTGACAGTGACGAGCTCATGTTGGGGTCGAATATAGGGCGCGCCCGTGCACGGCAGAACGAATCATTTCTTCTTAGGAGTTGCGCGGCGGTTATAGCGGGGTTACGAACGCCCCTACAGTCAGCGTGTGCTTGGGTTAGGCTTGGCACACCCATGAAGTTGCACCAATTACGTTACCTCGCCGCCGTCGCCCAGAGCGGGCTCAACATCACCGCCGCGGCGCAGAAGCTGCACACCTCGCAGCCCGGAGTGAGCAAGCAGATCAAGCTGCTCGAGGACGAGCTCGGCTTCCAGATCTTCGTGCGCGAGGGCCGCAACCTCACGCGCATCACGCCGGCGGGGCAGCAGGTGATCGAGCGCGCGCTGCGCATCCTGCAGGAGGCGCAGAGCATCCGCGACCTCTCGACGGAGCTGCGCGATGAGGGGCGCGGCAACCTCTCGATCGGCACCACGCACACCCAGGCGCGCTACGTGCTGCCCTCGGTCATCCGCGAGTTCCGCGGCCGCTACCCGCAGGTGCGTCTGAACCTGCACCAGGGCACCTCCGAGCAGATCGCCGAGATGGTGGCGGGGGATCGTATCGACTGCGCGATCGCGACCGGCTCCGAGCAGCTGTTCGGCGACCTGACGCTGCTGCCGTGCTATCGCTGGCACCGCACCGTCATCGTGCCACGCACGCACCCGCTCGCCGACGGCGGGCGGCTCACCTTCAAGGCGCTTGCCGCCTATCCGCTCATCACCTACACCTTCAGCTTCACCGGCCCGTCCTCGCTGCACGAGGCGTTCGCTCGAGCCGGCATGGTGCCGAACGTGGCGATCACGGCGCGCGATGCGGACGTCATCGAGACCTACGTGCGGCTCGGGCTTGGCGTCGGCATCGTGGCGCACATGGCGATCGATGAGCACGACAAGGACCTGAAGGCGATCGACGCCTCGCACCTGTTCGCCGCGCACACGACCTGGATCGGTTTTCGCCGCGGTACGCTGCTGCGCAAGTACATGTACGACTTCGCGCAGCTGCTGGCCCCGCACTTGGACCGGCGCCTGATCGAGCGCGCCCACCGCGCCGACTCGGCCGCGGAGGTGCAGCAGATGTTCGCCGGGATCGAGCTGCCGCAGCGCTAGGGTGCGTGGAAGCGTTGCCGCCGCAGCGCCACCTGGGCTGCGCCCGGCTGGTAGGCGACCGGGTAGCGCGTGAGCGCGCGGCGCGCCGCCTGCGCGTCCTCGCCGCCGGCGAGCTCCATGGCATCGAAGCCGCAGCGCGCCAGCAGGAACACCAGGTCCTGGCGCACGCCCGCGCCGACGGCGCGCAGCTCACCGCGGAATCCATATCGCTCGCGCAGCAGCCGCCCCTGCGAGTAGCCACGGCCTTCGCCGGGGGAGGGGAACTCCACCGCCACCAGGTCGAGCCGCGGCAGTTCCTCGGCCAGGTCCTCGACACGGTCGACGGGCGCGAGGCGCACGCCGAGGCGCCCATCCCAGGCCCACCAGCGCTCGCGCTCGCGCGCCAGCTCGGCGAAGGGTACGACCACGGCCTCGCCGGGCGCGAGCTGCTCGCCCAGGTAGCGCCACTGATCGGCGATCAGCTCACGCTGCCGCAGGATGTGGCGCATAGGCCTGCTCCTTGAAGGGTTTGAGTCCGACGCGCCGCACCGTCTCGATGAAGCGCTCCTCCTCGAGTCGCTGCGCGCGATAGACCTCGAGGATGCGCTCGAGGGTCGCGGCGACCTCGTGCTTGGGCACCGACGGGCCGATCACCTCGCCGAGCGCGGTGAAGCCGCTCGCCGAGCCGCCGAGGGTGATCTGGTACCACTCCTCGCCGTGCTTGTCGACGCCCAGCACGCCGATGTGGCCGACGTGGTGGTGGCCGCAGGCATTCATGCAGCCGGACATCTTCAGCTCGATCTCACCGATATCGTAGAGGTAATCCAGGTCATCGAAGCGCTGCTGGATCTGGCGCGCGACGTCCAGGGTCCCGGCGTTGGCGAGCGAGCAGAAATCCAGGCCCGGGCAGGCGATCATGTCGGTGAGCGTGCCGATGTTGGGGGTGGCGAGCTTGAGGGCTTCCAGTTCCTGCCACAGCTCGTGCAGGTGCTGCTGCGGCACGTCCGCCAGCACCAGGTTCTGCGTGTGCGTGACGCGCAGCAGCCCGAAGCTGAAGCGCTCGGCAAGTGCGGCCACCGCCTCCATCTGTGCCGCGCTCATGTCACCGGGGGCCGCATCGTGCGCCTTGAGCGAGACGAACACCGCGCGGTAGCCGCTGACGCGGTGCGCGCGCGTGTTGTAGCGGTACCAGGCCTTGAAGCGTGGGCTCGCGCCGGCCGTGATGTCCTGGTCGGCGCGGATCTCGTAGGGTTGCGGACGGAAGAAGGCGCGCACGCGCTCGAGCTCCGCGGCCGGCAGCTGCGCGGCAGCGCCGCGGCCGGCCTGCCACTCCGCCTCCACCTGCTCGCGGAAGCGCTCGATGCCGAGGGCCTTGACCAGCACCTTGATGCGGGCCTTGTGGATGTTGTCGCGCCGGCCCTGGCGGTTGTAGATGCGCAGGATCGCCTCGAGGTAGGCGAACAGCTCCGCGCGCGGCAGGAACTCGCGCACCACCTGGCCGATCATGGGCGCGCGCCCCAGGCCGCCGCCCACCAGCACGCGAAAGCCGAGCTCGCCGCGGGCGTCACGCACCAGGTGCAAGCCGATGTCGTGCACCTCGGATGCGGCGCGGTCGGTGGCCGCTCCGGTGACGGCGATCTTGAACTTGCGCGGCAGGTAGGTGAATTCCGGGTGCAGCGTCGCCCACTGGCGGATCAGCTCGCAGTACGGGCGCGGGTCCTCGATCTCATCCGGGGCGATGCCGGCCATGTGATCGGCGGTCACGTTGCGCACGCAGTTGCCGCTGGTCTGGATCGAGTGCATCTGCACGGTCGCGAGCTCGGCGAGGATCTGCGGGACGTCCTCGAGCTTCGGCCAGTTCAGCTGCAGGTTCTGCCGCGTGGTGAAGTGCCCGTAGCCCTTGTCGTAGCGGCGCGTGATGTCGGCGAGCTTGCGCAGCTGCCGCGCGGCAAGCAGCCCATAGGGGATGGCGATGCGCAGCATCGGCGCATGGCGCTGGATGTAGAGCCCATTGCGCAGGCGCAGGGGCCGGAACTCCTCCTCGGATAGCTCGCCCGCGAGGTGACGGCGCGTCTGGTCGCGGAACTCCGCGACGCGCGCATCGACGAACGCCTGGTCGAGCTCATCGTACCGGTACATGCCGGGACTATAGGCGGCGCCTTCGCGGGCGCTAAATACCGTGTGGTTTGGTGCACCTCTTTCTGGGGTTATGAGGCTATGCAACACTATGTCCCTGTTTTTGATGGACCAACCCCGTGCCGGGACTGTATTTCGAGGAATTCAGCGTCGGGCAGCGCTTTGAGCACGTGGTGCGGCGCACGGTAACCGAGACCGACAACCTCTTGGTGAGCACGCTCACCATGAATCCCGCGGCGCTGCACCTGGACGCCGAGTACGCCCGCGGCACCCTCTTCGGCGAGCGCATCGTCAACAGCGTCTTCACGCTCGGGCTGCTCACGGGGCTGACGGTCTATGACACCACGTATGGCACGACGATCGGCAATCTCGGCTGGGATGAGGTGCGCTTTGCGCGCCCGGTGCTGATCGGCGATACCCTGCGCGCCACCACCACGGTCCTTTCCGTGCGCGCGAGCCAGTCGCGCCCCAATGCCGGGATCGTGGTGTTCGAGCACCGCGCCTTCAACCAGCGGGACGAGGAGGTGGCGAGCTGCCGCCGCAGCGCCCTCATGCTGAAGAGGCCCGCGGCGTGAGCGCGACCGGCCCCGGGGCGCCACTGCGCTCCTGGCTGTTCGTGCCCGGGGACAGCGAGCGCAAGCAGACGAAGGCGCTCGCGAGCGCGGCCGATGCACTGATCCTGGACCTGGAGGACTCGGTCGACCCGGCACAGCGGCCGCTCGCGCGCCGCCAGGTGGGCGAGCTGCTGGCGCGCTGTGGCGCGGCTGCACCGCAGCTGTGGGTGCGGGTCAGCGCCCCGGCCGGGACGCAGCTCGATGAGGACCTGGCGCAGGTGTGCGCGCAGGCCCTGCCGGCCGGCATCGTGCTGCCCAAGGTGAGCACCGCGGCCGAGATCCTCACCCTCGCCGCCAGGCTGCAATCCCTCGAGGCCGCGCGCGGGGCGCGCCCGGGCGCCGTGCGGCTGCTGGTCCTCGCGACCGAGACCCCGGCGGGACTCCTCGGCTTGCCGCAGCTGCCACGCGAGCTCAGCGCGCACGCTCCGGTGCTGCAGCGTCTCGCGGGACTCACCTGGGGGGCGGAGGACCTGAGCGCCGCCCTCGGGGCGCGCGGACAGCGCGATGGCGCTGGCTATACCTTCACCTTCCAGCTGGCGCGCACGCACACCCTGCTCGCTGCCGCAGCGCTGGGCGTGCAGGCGGTCGACGGGGTGCACACGCAGTTTAAGGATCTCCCGGGCCTTGAGCGCGAGCTCACCGAGGCGCGGCGCGACGGCTTCAGCGGCAAGCTCGCGATCCACCCCGACCAGGTTGGCCCGATCAATGCGGCCTTCACCCCGAGCGCGGCCGAGCTTGCGCAGGCCCGGCGCGTGCTGGCGGCCTTCGAGGCGGCCGGCAATGCCGGCGTCGTGAGCCTGGAGGGACAGATGCTCGATCGGCCGCACCTGCTGCTGGCACGGCGTATTCTGGCGGCAGTGAAGGTTTGAGGACCGTCCATGAAGCTCAGGATCAAGGGAGCCTCGTTGCGGCTGCGCCTGACGCAGAAGGAGGTGCGTGCGCTCAGCGAAGAGGGGCAGGTGGAGGAGCAGGTGCCCTTCGCCCCGGGCGCGCTCCTCATCTATCGCCTGCGCCGTGACGGCGCGACGCCGCAGATCCGGGCGAGCTTCAGCGACGGGATCGTGGAGATATTAGTCCCGGAAAAAATGGCGGACGCCTGGTGCGCGAGCGATCAGGTGACGCTCGCGCACAGCCAGCCGGTGCCGCAGGGCGCCTTGCAGATCACGCTCGAGAAGGACTTCGCCTGCCTCGCACCGCGCGCGGACGAGGACGAGTCGGACAACTTTCCCCACCCGCAGGCCGGCAGCGGCGTGCGCTGCTAGCGCGGCTCGGCCAGGGAGAGCAGGTCCTCGGGAGTGTCGAGGTCGATGGCGGCGCTCGGCATCGGCACGCGCACCACGCGGTCGGGACTGTGCCGCAGCAGCGCGCGCGCCCCGGAGTCACCGCGCAGCTGCAGCAGCTGCGGAAACAGCGCACGCGGAAAGACCGCCGGCACGCCGAGGGTGCCGGCGTACTGCGCCGCCGCGCAGTATTGCGGCTGCTTGCGCCAGGTGCCGGCGAGGCGCTTCAGGTCATCGACGGTCACCGCCGGCTGATCGGCCAGCATGAGCAGGGCCCCGGCGCAGCCGAGCGGCAGGCGGGCGATGCCGGCGCGGATCGAGCTCGAGAGGCCCTCGCGCCAGCTCTGGTTGACGACGATCGATCCGGGGGAATGCTTCAGCAGCGGGGCGAGTTCGGCGGCGCCGGCGCCGAGCACGACGATGAGTGCGCTGCCGGTCACCTCGGAGGCGCGCGTGACCGCACTGTGCAGCAGCGGCCGGCCGGCGATGCGCACCAGCTGTTTGTGCGAGCCGAAGCGCCGCGAGGCGCCCGCCGCGAGCACGATGGCGAACAGCGATTCGGAGCCGCGGCGCGCGCGTGCGCCGCTCATGGGCGCACAGGTCCGCCGGTGCGCGGCAGGGCGACGCTCGCCGGGGCGGTGGCGGTGACGCGCGCGTAGCGGCTGCGCTCCTCGAGGACGGTGTCCGCATCGAGCCCGCTCACCCGGCGCCACGGCCCGGTGTGCCCGCTGGCGGCGAGCGCAGCTTCGAGCGCCGCGCGCCGCGCGCTCCAGGGTCCGTCGATGAACTGCGCGAACTCCTGCCAGCGGGTCGCGCCGTTGGCGCCGGCCGCGAAAGCCGCCTCGAGCCGCTCGAGCGCTGCGCGGCTATTGCCGGCCTGCGCCAGCAGCGCCGCCCACGGGTCGGCCCCGTCCCCCGGCAGCGCTTGAGCCGCGAGGCGCCGGTCACGCTCCTCGAACCACACGAGCACGCACACCAGGTAGTCCAGGCACGCCTGGCGGAACTCCTCCAGCGGCGAGCTACTGTCGAGGGCGGCCGGGGATGCGGTGGCGAAGGTGGCGGCGCAGGCCGCCGCGATGGCCCGCACGTGGGCTCGCTCGGTCTCGAGCTGCGTGCGCAGCAGCTGGATCTCGTTCACGGGGCGCGGCGCTACTGCGCCCCGGCGAGACGGGTGAGACCCGGCGCCGTGGCCTCGTGCGCATGCAGGAATGCCTGCAGCTCGGCCACGATGGCGAGCGCGATGGCCTCGGGCGTGCGCCCACCGAGGGCGAGACCCACCGGGGCATGCAGCCGCCGCCGCAACCGCGTGGCCGCCTCGGTGCCGAGCTCGCCGAGCAGGCGGTCGCGGCGCTGCGGCGGACCGAGCAGTCCCACGTAGGGCACCTCGCTGCGCGCCAGTGCGCGCAGGTACGCGAGGTCAGTCGGCAGGTGATGGCTCATGATCACCGCGGCGCGGAACTGCTCGAGCCCGAGCGCCGTGCCGAGCTCGGCGGCATCCAGCCGCAGCACCTGCTCGGCGCCGGGAAAGTGCGCCGGGTCGGCGTAGGCGGGCCGATGGTCCACGAGCGTCACCTTCCAGTTCAGGCGCATCGCGAATTCAGCCACCGGCGCGGCATCCGGGCCGGCGCCGAGCAGCAGCAGGCGCGGCGGCAGCGCGAGGCACAAGAGGAACCACGAGACATCGCGCGCCTCGGCCACGTGCCAGGCGCTCAATCCCCGGCCCGCCGCGTCCTCGAGCGCCGCCTGCAGGCGCGCGCCGCCGGACTCGCCGGGCAGCACCACCGTGCCGAGCGGCACGTCCGCGCGCGTGCTCTCGCAGGCGAACGCGACCGCGAGTGCCTCGCGCGCCTCGAGCGCGCCGCGCAGCCGCTCCAGGGGCTGCCAGCCGTCCTCCGGGCCGACCCGCCGCAGCAGGATCCGCATGGCACCCTCGCAGCCGAGCCCGAGTCCCCACAGCAGTTCCTCCGGGCCGCGCAGCTCGTAGCGCACCAGGCGCGCCTGCCCGTCGGTGAGGACGCCCGCGGCATGCTCCTTGAGGTCCCCCTCCAGGCAGCCGCCCGAGAGCAGCCCGGCATAGTCCCCGTCCTGCGTGATCAGGATGAGCGCGCCGGCCTTCTGGTAGGTCGAGCCGCTGGTGTGCACCAACACGCCGAGCACGAGCGCGCGCCCGGCGCGGCGTTCGCGCTCGAACAGGGGTAGCAGAGGGCCGAGTGATGCGGACACGCGCGGTGAATTATGCCAGCCGCCCGCGCGCGCGGGGCGCGGCCGCAGTGCCGGGCGCGCAGACCGCGTTTTGCCACCGCACACCTTTGGCTGGGGTGGCCGTCACGTCACCGCCACGGCTCCGTTGCGCCGCGGGCGGCGCGTCAGTAGAGTCGCAGCGCCTCAAGGGCAACGATCTTCGGTAAATCAACGTCCTAAAGTCCATTTCCGATGAGCCAACCCGATCCCTGGGTCGTGCACAAGTTCGGGGGGTCGAGCGTCGCTGACGCCGACTGCTTCCGCAAAGTGGCGGCCATCCTCGAGGCCGCGCCGCCGGCGCGGCTGGCCGTGGTGCTGTCCGCCTGCAAGGGCGTCACGGATGCGCTGCTGCGCCTGGTGGCGCTGGCGGAGCGCCAGGACGGTACCTACCGCAGCGAGCTCGCGCAGCTGCGCTCGCGTCACGCCGCGATCGCGCAGGAGCTGCTCACGCCGGCCTCCGCGCAGGCCTACCTCGCCGGCTTCGACCGCGACTGCCAGGACCTGCTGGGCATCCTGCACGCGGTGGAGCTGACGCGCTCGGCCGCCAGCACGGTGAGCGACCTGATCGCCGGCTATGGCGAGATCTGGTCCTCGCGCCTGTTCCAGCGCTTCTTCGAGGAGCGCCGCGGCCGTCCCGGCCCGGTGCAGTGGGTGGACGCGAGCCGCGTGGTGCTGGTCGACTGGAGCGCCTGGGGCCCGGGCATCCAGTGGCCCGAGTCGCGCGCCAACCTCAGCGCGCAGGTGCCGCGCGAGTTCGCCGGCACGCTCATCATCACCGGCTTCATCGCCGCCGACCGCCGCGGCGTGCGCACCACGCTCGGGCGCAACGGCAGCGACTTCTCGGCCTCGATCTTCGCGGCGCTGCTGGATGCTTCCGAGATCCACATCTGGACCGACGTCGACGGCGTGCTGTCGGCCGATCCGCGCCGCGTGCCCGATGCGACGGTGATCGATGCGCTCTCCTACAACGAGGCCATGGAGCTCGCCTATTTCGGCGCCAAGGTGATCCATCCCAAGACCATGGCACCGGCGGTCAAGGACAGCATCCCGATCTGGATCCGCAATACCTTCGCGCCCCACAAGATCGGCACCCTGATCTGCGCCCAGCCCGATTCGGTGCTGCCGGTGAAGGGCATCACCAGCATCGACCGCGTGGCGCTGGTCAACCTCGAGGGCACCGGCATGATCGGGGTGCCGGGCACGGCGCACCGCCTGTTCGGCGCGCTGCGCGAGGAGGGGATCTCCGTCATCCTCATCTCGCAGGGCAGCTCCGAGCATTCGATCTGCTGCGCAATACCGCAGGAGCAGGCCGAGCGGGCCGCGGCGTGCGTGCTGCGCGCCTTCGAGCGCGAGCTCAAGGACGGCCAGATCCAGAGCGTCGACGTGGACTCGGACCTGGCGATCCTCGCGGTGGTCGGCGATGGCATGGCCGGTACGCCCGGGGTTGCCGGCAAGGTGTTCAGCGCCCTGGGGGCGGCCGGCGTCAACGTGCGCGCCATCGCTCAGGGGGCCTCGGAGCGCAACATCTCCGCCGTGGTCGACGGGCGCAACGCCACGCGCGCGCTGCGCGCCGTGCACGCCGGGCTCTACCTGTCCCCGCATATCCTCTCGATCGGGGTGATCGGCCCTGGCGCGGTCGGCCGGGTGCTGCTCGCGCAGCTCGCCTCCCAGAGCGAGCGGCTGCGCCAGCAGGCGCGCCTCGACCTGCGCGTGCGCGGCCTGCTGAGCTCCCAGCGCATGCTGCTCAAGGAGCCGGCCATCGCGCTCACGGACTGGAGCGCCGGGCTGCTGGCGGAGGCCGAGCCGGCGGACCTGGCGCGCTTCCTCGAGCACGTGCGCGTCGATTACCTGCCGCACACCGTGCTGGTGGACTGCACGGCCAGCGCGGCGGTGGCGGCGCGCTACGCGGACTGGCTGGGCGCAGGCATCCACATCGTCACGCCCAACAAGAAGGCCAACAGCGGCGAGTACGCCTACTACCAGCGCCTGCGCCATGCGCGCCGCAGCGGTGGCACGCACTACCTGTACGAGGCCACCGTGGGGGCGGGACTGCCGGTGGTGCAGACGCTACGTGACCTGCGCGAGACCGGCGATGACATCAAGAGCATCGAGGGCATCTTCTCCGGCACGCTCGCCTACCTCTTCAACGTCTACGACGGCAGCAGCAGCTTCTCCAACATCGTGCAGGAAGCACGCACGCGCGGCTTCACCGAGCCCGACCCGCGCGATGACCTCTCCGGCATGGACGTGGCGCGCAAGCTCATCATCCTCGCGCGCGAGATGGGACTGGCGCTGGAGCTCAAGGACGTGCAGGTGGAGAGCCTCGTGCCGCCGGAGCTGGTGCACGGCTCCATCGAGGAGTTCATGACGCACCTGCCGCGCTACGATGCCGCCATGCAGGAGCGGCTGCAGGCGGCCCGGGCGCGCGGCCGGGTGCTGCGCTACACCGGCAAGATCACCGCCGAGGGCGAGGCGACGGTGGGCCTGCAGGAGCTGGAGCGTCCGCATCCCTTCGCCAACATCGCGCTCACCGACAACGTGGTGCGCTTTGCGACCCGCCGCTACTGCGAGAATCCCCTCATCGTGCAGGGACCGGGCGCCGGGCCCGAGGTGACCGCCGGCGGCGTGTTCGCTGACATCCTGCGCCTGGCGGCCTATCTCGGGGCGCGCCTGTGAGTGCAGCGCGCGAGCGCGCCACCGCCTTCGCACCGGCCTCGGTCGGCAACGTCGCGATCGGCTTCGACATCCTCGGCTTCGCGGTCGGCGCGCTCGGTGACCGCGTCACCGTCAGCCGCCGCGCCGCCGCCGGGGTCGAGATCGGCGCGGTCGGGGGCCTGGTGAGCGAGATCACGCGCGAGCCGCGCGAGAACACCGCCGGGCGCGCGCTGCTGGCGATGACCGAGGCGCTGCGCCCGGACTTCGGGCTCACGGTCGAGATCGAGAAGGGCATCCCGCTCGGCTCGGGGCTGGGCGGCTCGGCAGCCTCGGCGGTGGCCGCCGTGGTGGCGGCGAACGCGCTCCTGAGCCGGCCGTGCGCGCCGCTCGAGCTGCTGAAGTTCGCCATGGCGGGCGAGGCGGTGGCGAGCGGCGGGCAGCACCTCGACAACATCGCGCCCTCGCTCTTCGGCGGCCTGGTGCTCACCGTCGGCATTGACCATCCGCGCGTCAAGCAGATCCCGGTACCCGCAGAAATCCGTGCCGTCATCGTGCACCCGCACATGTTCCTTGCCACCGCCCGGGCGCGCGCCATCCTCAAGCGCAGCGTGGAGCTGTCGGACTTCGTGTGGCAGACCGCCAACCTCGCCGGCTTCATCTCCGGCTGCTACACGAACGATCTGGACCTGATCCGTGCCTCGCTCGAGGACGTGGTGATCGAGCCGCAGCGCCAGGCGCTGATACCCGGGTTCCAGGCGGTGCGGCGCGCGGCGCTCGATAAGGGCGCACTCGGCTGCTCGATCTCCGGCGCTGGGCCCGCGCTGTTCGCGTGGGCCACGGCGGATACGGCGCCGGCGGTGCTGGCGGCCATGCAGGAGCAGTTCGCGCAGCGGGAGCTGCGCTCGAGTGCCTGGTGCGTGCAGCTCAATGCGCCCGGGGCGCGGGTGCTGCCGTGAACGCGCAGGTGCGACTGCGCTTCGACAGCTCGCGCGGCGGGAGCGCGGGACAGGGGTTCAGCGCCGCGCTGCTCGAGGGGCTGGCGCCCGATGGCGGGTTGTACGTGCCGGAGCGCTGGCCGCACCTGGATGCGGCGGACTTCGCCGGTGCCAGGGAGCTGCCTGAGGTCGCCGCGCGCTTCCTGGCGCCGTTCCTCGCGGGTGATCGGCTCGCGGCGCAGCTGCCGCAGCTCACGCGCGAAGCCTTCAATTTCCCCGCGCCGCTCACCGAGCTCAGCGCCGACGGACGCCTGAGCGTGCTCGAGCTCTTCCACGGGCCGACCGCGGCCTTCAAGGACTTCGGTGCGCGCTTCCTGGCCGCTGCCTTCGGCCGCCTGCGGGATCCCGCGCAACCCACCCTGACGATCCTGGTCGCCACTTCCGGCGACACCGGCGGCGCGGTCGCGGCCGCCTTCCACGGGCGCCCCGGCATCGAGGTGCTGGTGCTCTTCCCGAAGGGCCTGGTCTCGCCGACCCAGGAGCGGCAACTGACCTGCTGGGGCGGCAACGTGCGCGCGCTCGCGGTGCGCGGCACCTTCGATGACTGCCAGCGCCTGGTGAAGCAGGCCTTCCTCGATCAGCGGCTGCGCGCGCGCGGCCAGCTGTCCTCCGCCAACAGCATCAATCTCGGGCGCCTGCTGCCGCAGAGCGTGTACTACGCCGCCACGAGCCTCGCGGTCTACGCGCGCTACCGCGAACCGGCGTGCTTCATCGTCCCGAGCGGCAACCTCGGCAACGCCATGGCCTGCCTGTGGGCCCGCCACGTGGGGCTGCCGATCGGCGAGGTGATCCTGGCGCACAACGCCAACCGCGCGGTGCCGGACTTCCTCGAGAGCGGCGCGTGGCAACCGCGCGCGAGCATCGCCACGCTGGCCTCGGCCATGGACGTCGGCAACCCGAGCAACATGGAGCGCCTGCGCGCGCTGTTTCCGGACGTCGCCCAGCTGCGGCAGGCGGTGAGTGCCTGCTCGGTGAGCGATGCGCAGATCCGCGCGCGCATCCGCATCGGCTTCGAGCAGTACGGGCAGATCTGGTGCCCGCATACCGCGACCGCCGCCGAGGCCTGGGAGCGGCTGCCGGAAGCGCGGCGCGCCGCGCGCCGCTGGGTGCTGGTCTCCACCGCCCACCCGGCCAAGTTCCCGGAGATCGTGGAGCCGCTCATCGGGCAGGCGGTGCCGGTGCCGCCGAGCCTCGCGGCCCTGTTCGCGCGGCCGAGCACGTGCGTCGAAGTGGACCCAGACCTGCAGGCGCTGCGCGTCCTGCTCGAGGAGAGAAGCTGACGTGGACGAGCTGAGCAAGCTGACCCCCACTGCCTGGGGGCTGATCGCGGCGGCGGCGGCGCTCGGGTTCGCGCTGTCCCTGGCGTGGCGCTGGTACCGCCACTACCGCGCGCGCAAGGCGCTGCGCGTGGCGGTCACCGGCGGCGCCAGCGAGCACCTGATCGACATGCTGGTGCCCGATGGCATGGGCGGGGGCTACCACGTCGACTACCTGCTCCTAACCAGCCGTGGCGTGGTGGTGATCGACCTGCGCGACGTCCAGGGCAACATCTTCGGCGGCGACCAGATGGCCGAGTGGACCGTCATGGACGGGGCGCAGCGCTTCACCTTCACCAACCCGCAGGGAGCACTCTACGACCGCATCGCCGCGGTCAAGGCGATCGGCGGCGAGCTGCCGGTGGAGGGGCGCATCGTGTTCACGCGGCGCGGCAAGTTCCCCAAGGGCCTGCCGAAGTGGACGGTGATGCTCGATGCGCTGCGCGGCGAGTTCACTGCGCCGGATTTCGATGCGCCCGCGGATGCCGCCAGCGCCTACCGCGAGGGCTGGCAGCGCATCAAGGAAGCGGTGAAGCCGAGCTACATGGCCGACATGCGCTAACGCGCAAGCGTGCGCGCGTGCTCGGCGAGCACCAGCGACACGCAGCCGGTCAGCTTCTGCGCGTACTCCAGGTGCAGGAACTCGTTCGGGCCGTGCGCGTTGGCGTGCGGGCCGAGCACCCCGGTGATGAAGAACTGCGTCTTGGGGAATTGTTTGCCCAGCATGCCCATGAACGGAATCGTGCCGCCGCAGCCGAGGTGCACCGCCTCGCGCCCGTAGATGGCACGTGAGGCCGCATCGATCGCCTGCTCCAGCCAGGGTGCGAACGCCGGCGCATTCCAGCCGCCCTGGCCGGAAGCCTCCTCGAAGCTCACCTGGGCGCCGTAGGGCGGGTCGCGCTCGAGCGCCGCGCGCACCGCCTCGGTGGCGCGCGCCGCATCGCAGGTCGGCGGCAGCCGCAGCGAGAGCTTGCAGGCGATCTGCGGCAGCAGCACGTTGCCGGCCGAGCCAAGCGGCGGCAGCCCCTCGGCCCCGGTCACGGCGAGCGTGGCCCGCCAGGTGTTGTTGATGATGAGCTCGGCCGGATCGTTGGAGACGGCGCGTGCGCCGGCCACCCACGGCATCCGTCCGGCGACCTCGCCGCCGAGAACCTGGGCGGCGATGCGCGCCTGGGCGCGCCGGTCCGCCGGCAGTGGCACTTGCAGCTCATCGAGCAGCAGCTCGCCGGTCACCGGGCTCTCGAGGCGCGCGAGCAGCTGGGCGAGGATGCGGAATGCGGTCGGCGCAATGCCGGTGGCCATGCCCGAGTGCACGCCCTCGGTGAGCACCCGCACGCGCAGGTTGCCGACCAGGTTGCCGCGCAGCGAGGTCGTGCACCACATCTGCTCGTAGTTGCCGCACTCGGCGTCCAGGCACACCACGAGCGCCGGCTCCCCGAGCGTCGCGCCAAGGCTCTCAAAATGCGCGGGCAGGTCGCCGCTGCCACTCTCCTCGCACGCCTCGATCAGCACCACGCAGCGCGGCAGGCGCACGCCTTGCGCCTTGAGCGCGGCGATCGCGGTGAGCGAGCTGAAGACCGCGTAGCCGTCATCCGCCGCTCCGCGGCCGTAGAGCCGGCCCTCGCGTATGACCGGCTCCCAGGGACCCAGCCCCGGAAGCCAGCCGGTGAACTCCGGCTGCTTGTCCAGGTGTCCGTAGAGCAACACGCAGCCCGGCAGCTCGCCCGGGATGTCGACGAGCAGCAGCGGCGTGCGGTGCGGCAGCCGGCGCACTTGCGTGCGGGCGCCGGCGAGCGGCTGCGCACGGCACCACTCGGCCATCAGCTGCACCGCCTGCTCCATGTAGCCGTGCGCCTCCCACTGCGGGTCGAACATCGGGGACTTGTTCGGGATGCGCACGTAGGCGCTCAGCCGATCGATGATCGAGTCCTGCCAGGTGCGCGAGATGAATTGCTGCAGCTGCGTGAGGTCCATGGTTCTCCAGATGCTTAAATTACAGGCACTTGCAGGATAAATCGCAGGTCAATTCCGGGTCGCGTCCGGCGCGGCGAGCCCGAACAGTGCACGCGCGGCCGCGGTGCTGCTGCGCGCGAGCTCAGGCATGGGCACCGCCCGCGCGCGCGCCACGGTACGCGCGATGTGGGGAAGATACATGGGTTCGTTGCGCCGCGAGCTGGGTTTCGGGCTGAGGTCACGCGGCAGGAGATACGGGCCGTCGGTCTCCAGCAGGAGGCTGCCGGCGGGGATGCGCGGCAGGAGCCCGAGCAGATGCATGCCGCGGCGCTCATCATTCACCCAGCCGGTGATGCCGATGGCAAGCCCGAGCCCGAGATAGGCCTCCAGCGCCGCGGCATCGCCGGTGAAGCAGTGCGCCACGCCGCGCCACGCGGGCGCGTGCTCGCGCAGCATGGCGATGAAATCGGCATGCGCGTCGCGCTGGTGCAGGAACACCGGCTTGCCGACCTGGCGCGCGAGCTCGAGCTGGCGTGTGAAGGCGGTCCGCTGCGGCGCTGGCGGCGAGTAGTTGCGGAAGTAATCGAGGCCGCATTCCCCCACGGCCACCACCTCGGGAGCCTGCGCAAGTCGTGCCAGCGCCTCCCACGTGCCCGCTTCCAGAGCGGCGGCGTGGTGCGGGTGGATGCCGGCCGTGGCGTACAGCCGGCCCGGGTGTGCGCGCGCGAGCTCGAGCGCGCGCTGGCTGCTGGCGATGTCAGAGCCCGTCACGATGAGCTGCTGGACGCCCGCGGCGTGCGCGCGCGCGATTACGGCAGCGCGATCGGCATCGTAGCTGTCGTGCGCGAGGTTGATGCCGATGTCGATCAGCGGGGCTGTGCTATGGTCATCCATCCCAAGGTGCATTCTACTGAACGGAGGACTCGTGCCCGAGCGAGGCACCGCTCGCAGCCCTGGGGGCCGCTGCGCCCTCATCGCCCTGGCGCTGCTGTGCGCGGCGACAGCCGGCGGCGCCGAGGATGCCCGCTGGCGCGACCTCGAGAACCGCATCCAGTACGGCTACTACACCGAGGATCCGCGCGCGCTGCGCAACCTGCAGGATGCGCTCAGCCAGGACGACTCGCACGACTCGCTGCGCGGTTACTACGCCGGCTTCGTCGCCTGGCGTCTGGCGCTGCTCAGCGTGCAGACGCCGGTATCAGGCGGCAGCAGCGCGGCGCAGCTGGCGCAGCGCTGCGTCAAGGAGCTCGATCCGCTCCTCGAGGCGCAGGCCGATTTCGCCGAGGCGCTGGCGTTGCGCGCGGCCTGCAAGGACCCGACGCTGGCAGGCGGCGGCCTGCACCTGCCGTTCGCGCACAGCGGCCGCAAGGATCTCGAGCGCGCGCTCGCACTCGGTGCGCGCAATCCGCGCGTGCTGCTCATCGATGCCGCAGGCGACTATCAGCACACCCCGAGCCAGGGCGGCAACCGCGAGCGCGCACTGGTGAAGCTGCGTCAGACGGTGGCGGCCTTCGAGACCGAGCGGGCCGGGACCGAGCCGCTGCCCGGCTGGGGGGCCGCCGAGGCCTACGTGCTGCTGGCGCGCAATCTGCTCGACCACGGGGACGGCCCAGGCGCGCGCGATGCCCTCGAGCATGCGCTGCTGCTGGCCCCGGATTACGCCCAGGCCCGCCGCCTGATGCAGAGGATCGCCTCCGGCTGAGCCGGATCGCCGCTGGGCGATACAGCCGGCGCGCACGCTCCGGGCTGTACGTTTCGTGTCCGGAAAACAGGCATGCCTGTGTTATCTTTGCGCGCCCTCGGGGCCGCGAAAACCCGTCTGGATGCCCTCGGATAGTGACAACAAAGCGCTGCTGCAGCAGCTGCGGATCGATCGCACGGAGGCGCCGGCACCAGCCTCGCCCGTGCGCCGCTACGTGCTGCCCGCCGGCGCGCTCGTGCTGCTCGTGCTCCTCGGCGTCGGCTGGTTCATCCTCGGCCGCGCCAAGGCGCTGCCGGTGCATGTGGCGGCGGCGCGCGCGCTCTCCGCGAGCGCCGGCGGCGGTGCCTCGGTGCTCGATGCCACCGGCTACGTCACCGCGCGGCGCGAGGCGACAGTCTCGGCGCAGATCACCGGCACGGTCAGCGCCGTGCTGATCGAGGAGGGCGATCACGTGAAAGCCGGCCAGGTGCTGGGGCGGCTCGATGACACCTCGCAGCGCGCCACGCTCGCGCAGGCGCAGGCGCAGCTGCACTCCGCCGAGGCGCTGCTCAAGCAGTACCAGGTGCAGCTGGCACAGAGCGAGCGCGACGTGCGCCGCGATGAGGACTTGGTGCAGCGTAACCTGGTGTCGCAGCAGGCCGTGGAGCTGGCGCACACCCAGGCGGACACGCAGCGCGCCCAGATCGAGCAGGCGCAGAAGCAGATCGACCTGGCCGCGGCCAACGTGCGCGCCGCGCAGGTGCAGCTGGACTACTGCACGGTGCGCGCGCCCTTCGACGGGGTCATCATCGCCAAGGCCGCCCAGGTCGGGGAGATCATCTCGCCCCTGTCCGCCGGCGGTGGCTTCACGCGCACCGGCATCGGCACCATCGTCGACATGGACTCCCTCGAGATCGAGGTGGACGTCAACGAGGCCTACATCAACCGGGTGCAGCCCGGGCAGCCGGTGGCTTCCGTGCTGAACGCCTACCCCGACTGGAAGATCCCCTCGCACGTGATCGCCATCATCCCGACCGCCGATCGCTCCAAGGCCACCGTCAAGGTGCGCATCGGGCTGGACATCAAGGATGATCGCATCGTGCCGGACATGGGCGTGCGCGTGTCCTTCCTCGAGGAGGCGAAGCAGGCGGCGAGCGCGCCCGCGCCGCGCGGCGCGCTGGTGCCCGCGAGCGCAATCCGCACCGAGGGCGAGCACGACGTCGTGTACGTGCTCGCCAACAAGCGCGCCGAGCGGCGCACCGTCACCCTCGGCGGCAACTTCGGGGATGCCCGCCAGGTGCTCTCCGGGGTGGCGATCGGCGAGAGTGTGATCACGGATCCGCCCGCGCAGCTGAAGGACGGCAGCGCGGTGAGCGTGGCCCAATCATGAGCGTGCCGCTGACGGGCGTGCGCCAACCCTGAAGAAGAGGTCGGTATGGCTGAAGCGATGGTCGAGATCCGCAACGTCATCAAGACGTACGAGCGCGGCAAGCAGAAGGTCGAGGTGCTGCACGGGCTCACGCTCGACATCCCCAAGGGCGACTTCGTGGCGCTGATGGGGCCCTCGGGCTCGGGCAAGACCACGCTCCTCAACCTGATCGGCGGCCTGGACCAGCCGACCTCGGGGGAGATCCGCGTCGGTGGCCGGCGCATCGACGAGCTCTCCAGCGGCGAGCTGGCCCACTGGCGCGCGCACAACGTGGGGTTCGTGTTCCAGTTCTACAACCTGATGCCGGTGCTGACCGCCGAGGGCAACGTCGAGCTGCCCCTGCTGCTCACCAACCTCTCCGCCGCGCAGCGCAAGAAGAATGCCGCGGTCGCACTGCAGGTGGTCGGGCTCGCCGATCGTGCCAAGCACAAGCCGCGCGAGCTCTCCGGCGGCCAGGAGCAGCGCGTGGCGATCGCGCGCGCGCTGGTGTCGGACCCGCAGCTCCTGGTGTGCGATGAGCCCACCGGCGATCTCGACCGCAAGACCGCGGACGAGATCCTGGGACTGCTGCAGGTGCTCAACCGCGAGCACGGCAAGACTATCGTCATGGTGACCCACGACCCGAAGGCGGCGGAGTTTGCGCGGCGCACGCTGCACTTGGAGAAGGGGCAGTTGCTCGAGCAGCAGGCGGCCTGAGACCTCAGCCGGCGGGAGTCACAGCATGACCAGAAGCGGCCTCGTAATCGCCAACCTGTTCCGCAAGCGCACGCGCACGGTGCTGACGCTGCTGTCGGTCATCATGGCGTTCCTGCTGTTCGGCCTGCTGCAGTCGCTCAATACCATCTTCAACGCCGGCGCGAGCTTCGTCGGCGCCACGCGCCTCGTCACCCAGGCCCGGGTCTCCTTCACCGTGGCGCTGCCCCTGAGCATGGTGCCGAAGCTCGAGGCCGTGCCGGGCGTGGCGCGCGTGGCCTACTCGCAGTGGTTCGGCGGGGTGTGGCAGGAGAACACCCCGCTGTTCGTGTTTGCGGTGGACCCGCTGCGCCAGCGCGACGTGTACACCGAGTTCGTGATGCCGGACGCGCAGTGGCAGGCCTTTGCCAATACCCGCACCGCCATGATCGCGGGGCGCCAGGTGGCCACGCAGTACGGTTGGAAGGTGGGAGAGAAGATCCCGATCTCCTCCAACATCTATCCGCAGAAGAACGGCAGCAAGGCCTGGGCGTTCGACCTGGTCGGGATATTCGACGGCAAGGACGAGGATGCCAAGAAGCGCACCAACCAGGTGTTCATCAACCACGACTACTTCGATGAGGCCAACCAGTTCGGCAAGGGTCGCGCCAACTTCTACATCCTCAGGCTCGCCGACGGAGCGCAGGCGGAAGCAGTCAGCAGGACCGTCGATGCCATGTTCGAGAACTCCCCCGACGAGACCAAGACGCAGACCGAGAAGGACTTCAACGTCAGCTTCGTCAAGCAGATCGGGGATATCGGCCTGATCGTGCGCTGGATCCTGTTCGCGGTGTTCTTCACGCTGCTCCTGGTGGTGGGCAACACCATGGCGCAGAGCGTGCGCGAGCGCATCCCCGAGCTCGCGGTGCTGAAGACCCTGGGCTTCTCCGACGGCAGCGTGCTCGGCTTCGTGCTCGCCGAGGCCTTCGCGCTGTGCCTGTGCGGCGGGCTGATCGGGCTGCTGCTCGCCACCGGCGCCGGCGCGCTGGTGGCCAAGGGCACCGGCGGGCAGTTCCAGCTGTACGTCGACTGGCACGTGTGGCTGATCGGCGTACTGGCGATCGTGCTCATGAGCGTCGCGGTCGGGCTGCTGCCGGGCCTGCGCGCGCGGCGCCTGCGGATCGTGGACGCCCTCGCCGGCCGCTGAAGTCCAAGGAGACACCCGTGCTGAGCCAAGCCTTTGCCATCACCGGCATGAACATCCGCAGCATCCCTGAGCGCTGGGCGCCATCGCTCGTGATCGTCGTCGGGCTCGCGGGCGTGGTGGCGGTGTTCACCGCGCTGCTCGCCATGTACACCGGCTTCGAGACCACCCTGAAGGCGACCGGCCGCAATGATGCCGTCATCATCATGCGCGGCGGCTCGAACGCCGAGCTCAACTCCGGGCTCGACCGCGAACAGACCGATCTCATCGAGCAGGCCGACGGCATCCGCAGCGGTCCGGACGGCAAGCCGCTGGCCTCGGCCGAGGTGCTGGTGATCGCGGAGCTGGTGCGCAAGGACGACGTGCGCAACGGCGCCAACATCACGGTGCGCGGCGTGGAGCCGGACGCCTTCGTGCTGCGCCCGCAGCTGAAGGTCACGGCGGGGCGCAATTTCACCCCCGGGCTGCGCGAGCTGATCGTGGGCGCGGGCGTGCTCAAGCAGTTCCAGGGCGCCAACGTGGGGCAGAAGATCCGCATGCGCGGCTCGGAGTGGACCGTGGTGGGCTCCTTCGAGTCCGGGGATGCGCATGACTCGGAGCTGTGGGCCGACATCAACGTAGCGCGCAGCACCTTCGGGCGCAGCGGCTCGAGCTCGGTGCTCGCCGCGCTGGATGGGGCGGACGGGCTGGCGCGCATCAAGAGCTCGCTCGGGTCCGACCCGCGCCTGAACGTGGACGTGGTGCGCGAGCAGGACTACTTCACGGGCCAGACGCGTGGCTTCCGCCAGACGATCGGCACGCTCGCCGGCATCGTCACCCTCATCATGGGACTTGGCGCGGTGTTCGCGGCCCTCAACAGCATGTACGCCGCGGTTGCCACGCGCGGCAAGGAGATCGGCACGCTGCGCGCCATCGGCTTCGGTGGCGGCCCGGTGCTGGTGTCGGTGATGGTGGAGGCGTTGCTGCTGGCGCTCGCCGGCGGGGTCCTCGGGGCGCTGATTGCCTACCTGCTGTTCAACAACCTCTCCGTCTCGACGCTGGGGCAGAACTTCACACAGGTGGTATTCAGCTTCAAGGTAACCCCGGCGCTGGTCGTGCGCGGCCTGATCATTGCGGTGCTCATCGGCATGCTCGGCGGATTCCTGCCGGCGCTGCGCGCCGCGCGCCTGCCGGTGACGACCAGCCTGCGCGAGCTATAGGGCGTTACAGGCGCGGCAGCGCCGCGCACAGCGCGGCCACCTCCTCTTCGGGCTGGTCCCAGGAGACGACCAGCCGTGCCTCGCCCCGCTGCGGCGGTCCCCAGTCGTAGAACTCGAACCCGGCGGTCCGCAGCCGCTCGCGCCGCTCGACGCCGAGTTTCAAAAACAGCTCGTTGCCCTCGACCGGGTGCAGCAGGTACGGCTTGGCCGCCTGCGCCAGACGCTGCGCAAGCGCGTTGGTGCGCTCGGCATTGCGCCGCCACACCCCGCTCTCGACGTACGCCAGCAGCTGCGCCGCGATGTAGCGCGATTTGGAGAAGAGGTGCCCGGCGCGCTTGCGCCGCAGCTCAAAGTCGCGCACTAGGGACTTCTCGAAGAATACGACCGCCTCAGCCGCCAGTGCGCCGTTCTTGGTGGCGCCGAAGGACAACACGTCCACCCCGGCCCGCCAGCTGATCTCACCCGGGTGACAGTTGAGGAAGGCCACGGCATTGGCAAAGCGCGCCCCGTCCATCTGCACCTTCACGCCGCGCTCGTGCGCCAGCGCTGCCATGCGCGCGAGCTCGGCGGGCCGGTACACCGTGCCGAACTCGGTCATCTGCGTCAGCGACAGCGCCGCAGGCTGGGTGCTGTGCAGGCCGACGTTCACCGAAGGATGCTCGGCGAGCGCCCGCGCGAAGGTGTCGGGGGAGATCCGGCCGTGCTCCCCGTCCAGCAGGGCGAGCTGCGCTCCGCCGGAGAAGAAGGCCGGAGCGCCGCACTCGTCGGTCTCGATGTGCGCCTCACGGTGGGCAAAGATCGCGCCGTAGGGCGGACTCAGGGTGGCGAGCGAGAGCGAGTTTGCGGCCGTGCCGGTCGCAACCGCGAAGGCACGCACCTCGGTGCCGAAATACTCACCCAGGCAGCGGTCGAGCCGCTCGGTCCACTGATCCTCCCCGTAGCTGTGCACGCGGCCATGATTGACCTCCGCGAGCGCGGCCAGGATCTCCGGGCAGGCGGTGGAGGTGTTGTCGCTCAGGAACTGCACGTGCGTACTCCCGGTTCAGTCGATGCGCCAGCGGAACGACCACGCGCCGAAGGCGAGGAAGGCGAGGGCGGTCGCGGCAAGATACAGCAGATTAGGGGCGATCAGGCGCAGGCCGGCGCCATCGAGCATCACCGCGCGCGCGGCATCGAGCGCGTGGGTGAGCGGGAAGAGGTGGGCGACCCACTGGATCCAGCGCGGTGAGCCCTCGAGCGAGAACCAGATGCCCGACAGCAGCATCATCGGCCAGGTGAGCAGGTTGAGCAGCCCGCCGACCAGCTCCTCGCTCGAGAAGCGCGCGGCGATGGTGAGGCCGAGCGCCACCATGGAAAGCGCGCTCAGGATGGCCACCAGCAGTAGCGTCACGAAGTTGCCGGCATTGTGGAAGCCGATGATGGTGCTGATGCCGACGTACAGCACCACGGTGATGAACAGGATCAGCAGCAGTCGCGAGAGCACCTGGGCGCCGAGGAACTCGAAGGCCGTGAGCGGGGTGGCGTGCAGGCGCTTGAGGAAGCCGCTCTTGCGGTAGCGCACCACTACGTAGCCGACTCCGAAGAGGCAGCTGAACATCATGTTCATCCCGAGGATCCCCGGGAACAGCCAGTCGACATAGCGCAGCGCGGCGCCCGTGACCACCTCGCGCCGTGCGTCCGGGTGCGCCGCCAGCAGCAGCTTCTCGACGATGTAGCCCTTGGGGGAGTCGGTGTTCACCCAGTAGTGCACCGGCGAGCGCAGGTCCATCAGCAGGTCCACCTGCTGGTGGGTGAGCTTGTTCACGCCGGTCGCGGCATCGGGCTCGCTCACGAACTGCACGTAGCGCTCGTGCAGGAACGCATCCGCCTGCCGCTCGAGCGAGGCGCCGATGACGCCCACCTTGAACAGCGGCCGGTCCGGGCCGCTGAACACGAAGCCCATGCCCACGACCAGCATCAAGGGCAGGAGCGTGGTGAACAGCAGCGTGCCGCGGTCGCGCAGGAACTCGAGGTTGCGCGCGTGCAGGATCGCGAGCAGCCGGCCGATCACGGGCGCAGCTCCGTGCCGGTGAGCTCGAGGAACAGATCCTCGAGGTTGGCAGGCCGGATGCGCAGGTGGTTGAGCGGGACGCTCGCGGCGAGCAGCTGTCGCAGGGTGCCCTCGAGGTCGTGGGTGCTGATCTCGATGCGCTCCGGCCCCTCGATGAGATTGAGCGGCAGGCTGCGCGCACTGTCGGGGAAGTCCTGGCGCGGCAGCTCCAGCAGCACCTCGGCGAAGTGCTCCTGCAGCATTCGCCGCGGCGCACCGCGGGCCACGATGCGCCCACGGTCCATGATGGCGATCTCATCGCACAGCAGCTCCGCCTCCTCCATGTAGTGGGTGGTCAGGAGGATCGTCTTGCGGCGCGCCTTGATCGATTCCACCAGCTCCCAGAAGCTGCGCCGTGCCTGCGGGTCAAGGCCGGTGGTCGGTTCATCGAGGAACAGTACCGCCGGGTCATTCACCAGGGCGATCGCCAGGAGCAGCCGCTGCTGCTGGCCGCCGGAGAGCTTGCGCGCGTCACGGTCGGCGAGCTTCTCCAGGGCACACAGGCGGATCACCTCCGCCACGTCCAGCCCGCGCGCATACAGGCCGCGGAACAGGGCGATGCTCTGGCGCACGGTGAGGAAGTCCTGCAGCGCGGTCTTCTGGAAGAGGATCCCGGCCTCCTCGCGAAAGCGCGGGCCGAGGGGTTCACCGCGATAGCGCACCTCGCCCGCGGTCGGTGGCAGGATGCCCTCCATGATCTCGATGGTGGTGGTCTTGCCGGCGCCGTTCGGGCCCAGCAGCCCGAAGCAGGTGCCCTCCGGGACTGCGAAGGACACGCCCGCCACCGCGGTGGTCGTCGGGTATTGCTTCACGAGGTCACGGACCTCGAGGATGCTGTCAGTCACGGCGAGTAAGTGCTCAGGGGGGACACTGGCGCGCGATCCTAGCGGATTCGCCGCCGCCCCGCTGCGGCGACGGCGCGGCGGTTGCCGCACCGCGCCCGGCGTGTACCATCTGTCTCATGAAGGAACCGGGATCGTTTGACAAATCCGAGCGGGTCGAGCTGGCCGATGAAGCCGTGCACTGGGACCTCGGCAGCTCGCTTTCCTACGGCGAGTACCTGCACCTGGAGAAGCTGCTGGCAGCGCAGCAGCCGCTCTCGAGCGAGCACAACGAGATGCTGTTCATCATCGTGCACCAAGTCTCGGAGCTGTGGATGCGGCTCATGCTGCACGAGCTCACCGCGGCGCTTAGGTGCGTGAGCCAGGATGACCTGGACCCGGCCCTCAAGATGCTGGCGCGCATCTCGCGCACGCAGACACAGCTGATCTCGGTGTGGGAGGTGCTCTCCACCCTGACGCCGTTCGAGTACTCGGCGTTTCGCAACGCCCTGGGCCGCTCTTCCGGGTTCCAGTCCTTCCAGTACCGGCTGCTCGAGTTCCTGTTCGGCAACAAGAACGCCGACATGATCCGGGTGCACGAGCGCGATGCGCACTCGTTCGCGATCCTGCAGCGCGCGCTCGAGTCTCCCTCGCTCTACGACGAGGTGCTGCGCCTGCTCAGCCGGCGCGGCTATGAGATTCCGCCCGACTACCTGACGCGCGACTTCAGCCAGCCGTACCGCGCCAGCAAGGAGGTGGCCGGCGCCTGGCTCGGGGTCTATCACAACGCCGACACGGGCTGGGACCTGTACGAGCTGGCCGAGCGCCTCGTGGACCTCGACCACAACTTCCAGCTCTGGCGCGCGCACCACCTGAAGACGGTCGAGCGCATCATCGGCTACAAGCCAGGGACCGGTGGTACCGGCGGGGTTTCCTACCTCGCTAAAGCGCTCGAGCTGAAGTTCTTCCCGGAGCTGTGGCAAATCCGCACGTCGATGTAGCGCGCCTTCAGCGCCAGGTTGCCTGCGGAATGCCCAGGCGGCGTGCCTCGGCTCGGGCCGAGCGCGAACCATTGACCAGCAGCGGCCGGTCGGCCATGCGCAGGTGCGGAATGTCCGCACCGGCGTTGCCGTAGGCGGCGAACCGACGGTTCGGGTGCCGTGCGCGCAGGCGCTCGAAGCAGCGCACCTTCTCCTGTCCGCGCCGGTTGGGGGTGGTCAGGTAACCGATGAGCACGTCGTCGCGCCACTCAACCCCGGTACAGATCGTCTCGGCGAATCCGAGGGCAACGGCGAGTTCCGGCACGTAGAGATCCGTGCTGGCGCTTAGCAGAACCAGATAATCCCCGGAACGACGATGGTGCTCGATACGCCGAAGTGCGTCTTGCAGGATCCCGCGCGCCAGCAGGTGCCGCAGGTAGTAGCTCGTCCAGTGTTGCAGCGGAGCGCGCACCACGCCGCCAAGCGTTGCATGGAGGAACGCTGCCTTCACGTCGCCCTGATCGGCTTGTCCAAGGACGAAGTCGAGGCAAGCAGGCAGCACGCCCAGCATACGCGGCAGTCGCCAGGGGTGGCGCCAGAGGAAGCCCAGGACGTACGGCAGCAGCGTGTCGCGCCGCGTGATGGTGCCGTCCAGATCGAACACCGCGACCAGCGGCGCCCGCTCGCTCGCGGCGGCAGTCGCGGCCGGTTCGGTCAGGCGCCGCCGCCCGCCGCGGCCAGCTGCCGCAGCACGTACTGCAGAATGCCTCCGTGGCGGTAATACTCGCGCTCCTTGGGCGTGTCGATGCGCAGCCGCGCCGTGAACTGGATGGGCTTGCCCTTTTCGGGAGTGGCGGTGACGGTCACCTCGCGTGCATCGGCACGACTCAGGCCCTCGATGCTGTATCGCTCGAGCCCCGTGAGTCCGAGCGAGCTTGCGCTCTGGCCGGACTGGAACTGCAGGGGTGCGACACCCATGCCAATGAGGTTCGAGCGGTGGATACGCTCAAAGCTCTCGGCGATGACCGCCTTGACTCCGAGCAGCTTCGTGCCCTTGGCCGCCCAGTCGCGCGAGGAGCCCGTGCCGTACTCCCGCCCGGCAATGACGACCAGCGGTGTGCCTTCCTTCTTGTAGCGCATGGCGACGTCGTAGATCGAGCCCTGCTCACCATCGGGCAAGTGCACGCTGTAGCCACCCTCGACGCCGGGCACCATGAGGTTGCGCAGGCGGATGTTGGCGAAGGTACCGCGCATCATTACCTCGTGGTTGCCGCGCCGTGCGCCGTAGGAGTTGAAGTCCTTCGGTTCGACGCCTTGCTCGATGAGGTAGCGTGCCGCCGGGCTGCTCTTGGCGATGTTGCCCGCGGGCGAGATGTGATCCGTCGTCACTGAGTCGCCGAGCACTGCGAGCGCCCGGGCATTGCGCACGTCCGCGAGCGGCGGCGGTGTCATGGTCATGCCTTCGAAGTAGGGCGGGTTCTTCACGTAAGTGGACTTGCCATCCCAGCTGTAGAGCTTGCCGCTGGGCACCTTGATCTGCGCCCAGTTCTCATCGCCCTTGAACACACCGGCATAGCTCGCGCGGAACATCTGTGAGTCGATCGAGCGCGCGAGCGCCTCCTGCACTTCCTGGGCGCTCGGCCAGATGTCGGAGAGCAGCACCGGCTTACCGTCATTTCCGGTTCCGAGCGGCTCGCGGGTGAGATCGATGTCGAGCGTGCCGGCGAGTGCGTAGGCGACCACCAGCGGTGGCGATGCAAGAAAATTGAAGCGCACCTCGGGGTGCACGCGGCCCTCGAAGTTGCGGTTGCCGGACAGCACCGCACAGGCAGTCAGGTCCCCCGTCTTCACCGCGGCGGAGATTTCGGGCTTCAGAGGTCCGGAGTTACCGATGCAATTGTGCACAGAGACACCCGCCGCGACGAACGCGTGCGTGTCATCTACTGCTATATCAAAAACTGCGCGCTGGCCCACTGAGCGGCGATCTGTCACTGAGAGGGTGAAGGTGGGCAGTGACTTGGCTTCCTTCGCAGTGCAATAGCGCTTCGGATCCTCTACCTCGTCCGGCGGGTCTGCTATGAACCAGCTTCGCACGCCCATCTCGGTAAACAAAACCTCCGGAGATGGGAATGATCGATGGAGGGGACGAAATTCACGGCCCAATCCGCCAATACGCCAAAATCCACTGACTCCCTCGAGGAGGGAGTGAAATGGATATACGGGTGTTTCCCGCGCTGTTAGTTCGGACGCGGCAATGGCGCGTGTCGTCGAAAAGGCAAGTTTCGCGTCAGCCTGATGCAGCATTTCAAGCCTGTCGATCATCCACAGCCGCTGTCGATTGATGGTATCGATCGTTCGCCAGTACGCGGCTGCGGCACTGGCCCTCAATGCCTTGTCGACGCAATAGCGGTAGCCGATTCTTTCGACGAATGACAGACCGTCGGAGAGTTGCAGACGAAGCTCGCGCCGAGCGATGCCATCCTTCGCGAGCGGATACGAGGATGCGCTATGTCGGACCCCGTATTCCCGAATCACCGAACCACGCGCCTTTACTCCGCAGCGCACAAGCAGCTCTACGACTTGGGACATCATTGTCCGAGTAGCCTCGACGAATTCCGGCTTACTGCTCTGGGAATAAGCAGGGCGGTCCAATGTGCAACTTTCCGGTGACCGATGAAGGGTTGGCGCGTGGCCGTCTGCACCAAACAAGCCGCCTAGATATTCGCGGACGACTGAGACGGGGCAGTTCTCGGCGAGAATGAATCGTGGAAGGACTGGGGCTTTGTCTATACGCCGCCCGGTACGTACCCCCTCAATCGCCATGACTCGGCGGGTCAGCTCCATCGGCAGCACAATTGTCCACTTGCGTTCATCGTATGCTGTTGCGATAGGCCGCCTGCCTGTCAGCAGCTCGACATCACGCAATACCGCCTCACGGTCCATAGCTTGCCCAACGTTCATCCGTGCTTGCCCAAGCTCACTGATCGAGCCATCGCTCAGCAAATGTCCGAGTAGGCGCGCGAAGGCAAGTGTGCGTGCTCGCTCGTACATTGAGTCCATGGTGAACCGTGCGTCGCCTGCCTCGAGCACGAATCCCTTCTCGTCCGCTCCCACGGAATCGAGCGGCGCCTCGAGGCCCATGACAACACGATCCTGACCAACACGGAGCTCGTCGGCACGCACCCAGCGTCCATCAGCCGTCATGATCCGGTGGTCGCCAGTGCAGACGAGCGTGCGGCCATCTTGGAGCACGAGGGATACGCATTCCCTTTCGCCTCGGGCCATCAGCTCGGTTTGCGGCGCGGCGGTCAGGCGTCGTTCGGCGTTGGCCCCGAGGATGTACACACCACCAGCGTCGGGCAGTGACTCAATGCGTCGGGACGTGCCGTCTGCAAGCAGCACCGGCGTGCCTTCGGCTATGCAGGTCGTGCAGCCGTACCCGACCAGATCAAATCCAACCGCTGCCAGGTCCTGGAGCACACCAGCCTTCTGGAAGTAATCCGTTACCACACGCGACCCGGGTGCCAGGCTGGTTTTCACCCAGGGTTTTGCCTTCAGCCCCTTCTCGCGCGCCTTGCGCGCCAACAGGCCCGCCCCAAGCATGACCGAGGGGTTGGAGGTATTGGTGCAACTGGTGATGGCGGCGATGAGAACGGCGCCATCAGTTAGTTCTTGCGGCTTGCCGTCTAAGGTAACGGGCGCGCGGCCCTGGCCGGCGCCTCCGCGCGTGGCGCGCTCGGCAGCGGTCTTCTTGGCGTTGGTCTCGTAGACCGACTTGGCTGATTTCAGCGGCACGCGATCCTGAGGACGCCTCGGGCCGGCGAGGCTCGGCTCAACGGTGGAAAGATCCAGCTCGACCTCGTCGGTGTAGCGAGCAGGCTTTGCGCCCTGATTGCGCCACATGCCCTGCGCCTTGGCGTAGGCACTGACAAGGTCGATGCGCTCGCGTGTTCGACCCGAAAGCTCCAGGTAGCGGATCGTCTCGTTGTCGATCGGGAAGAGACCGCAGGTGCTGCCGTACTCGGGTGCCATGTTGGCGATCGTGGCACGGTCAGCGAGCGGCAGGTTCGCAAGCCCGTCGCCGAAGAACTCGACGAACTTGTCCACCACGCCCTTCTTGCGGAGCATCTCGGTCACGGTGAGCACGAGGTCCGTGGCGGTCGCGCCCGGCTGCAGCTTCCCTTCGAGTCGGAACCCGATGACCTGGGGGATGAGCATGGTCACCGGTTGCCCGAGCATCGCCGCCTCGGCCTCGATGCCGCCCACGCCCCAGCCGAGGACCCCCAGGCCATTGATCATGGTGGTGTGCGAATCCGTCCCCACCAGGGTGTCCGGGTAGGCACGGCGTGCGCCGTTGCTCTCGGCGTCGAAGATGACCCGCCCCAGATACTCGAGGTTCACCTGGTGCACGATGCCGGTGTTCGGCGGCACCACCGCGAAGTTGCGGAACGCGCTCTGCCCCCAGCGCAGGAACGCGTAGCGCTCCTTGTTGCGCGCGAACTCGATGGCGGTGTTGGCGGCGAGGGCCCCGGGGGAACCGTACTCGTCCACCTGTACGGAGTGATCGATCACGAGCTCGGCCGGGTTCAGCGGATTGACGCGCTCGGCATCCCCGCCCAGGCGCACGATCGCATCACGCATCGCCGCGAGGTCGACCACGCAGGGCACGCCAGTGAAGTCCTGCAGGATGACCCGCGCCGGTGTGAAGGCGATCTCGTGCGCAGGCGTGGCCTGCGGGTCCCACTCGAGCAGCGCCTCGATGTCGGCGCGCGTGACGCTGATGCCGTCCTCGAAGCGCAGCAGGTTCTCGAGCAGGATCTTGAGCGAATAGGGCAGGCGGGCGAGTTTGTCCTGGGGGAGTGCTGCGAGGCTGAAGATCTCGTAAGTGCGATCCCCGGCCGTGAGGGTCGAGCGCGCCCGGAAGCTGTTCGTCATGGCTCTCTCCGCTGCCAGTCGCTAATTATATCGGGCGCTGCCGGCGCCCGCTTGCGCTAGGCAGCGGAGGCGCGCGCCATCGCGGGCAAGGTGCGCTCGATTACCGCGCCTCCGAGGCAGCGCTCCGCCTCGTAGGCGACCACGTACTGCCCCGGAGTGACGGCCCGCTGCGCGCGCTCGAAGCGAACCTGCATCGTGCCGTGGGGAGTGCTCAGCAGCTGCGCCTCCTGGTCGGCCTGGCGGTAGCGCACCTTGACGCCGGCAGCCCAGGAGCCAGCGCGCGCCGCGGCCAGCCAGTGCCAGTCCCCGCTCTCGAGCGACGCGCTGAAGAGTTGCGGGTGCTCCTGCCCCTGCACGACCACGAGCGTGTTGCGCGCCGCGTCCTTCGCGGCGACGTACCAGGGGGCCTCGGGCCGGCCGTGGCGACCGCCGATCTGCAGGCCGGCGCGCTGGCCGAGCGTGTAGAAGGCCAGGCCCTCGTGCTCGCCGAGGCGCTCGCCGTCGTCGGACTCGATCGGCCCGGGATTCCTCACCAGATAGCGCGCCAGGAAGTCCCGGAACGGACGCTCGCCGATGAAGCAGATGCCGGTGCTGTCGGGCTTGTCGTGCACGGGCAGACCGGCACGACGCGCCAGCGCGCGCACGTCGCCCTTGCAGAGCTCGCCGAGCGGCATGAGCACCTGCGTGAGCGCCGTGCGTGCGACCTGGCTGAGGAAGTAACTCTGGTCTTTGGCGGCATCGAGCGCCTTGAACAGGCCCACGCCGTCGGGCGTTGGCAGCAGCCGCGCATAGTGGCCGGTGGCCAAGTGCGTCGCCCCGAGGCGGCGTGCCCAGTCAAGCGCCACGCCGAACTTGATCTCGCGGTTGCACAGGACGTCGGGGTTTGGCGTGCGTCCGGCCTCATGCTCGGCGAGAAAGTACGCGAACACCTGCCGTCGGTATTGGGCCGCGAAGCTCACCCGATGCAGCGGGATGCCGAGCTCGCCCGCGATCGCGCGCGCATCCTGGAAGTCCTGGGCGGCGGTGCAGTAGCCATCGTCGTCCTCCTCCCAGTTGCTCATGTAGAGCCCCTGTACGTCCCACCCGGCCTGCTTCAGCAGCAGCGCCGCGACGGCCGAGTCGACGCCGCCGGACAGGCCGACCAGCACACGGGTGCCCGGACCGGGCGAAGGCAGGCTGCCGCTGGACATGGAAAGGATTCTAGCGGCTCGGCCGCGCTACAGCAGGGTGGTCGGGGCCACCGCGGCGGCGCTCGCCAGGTCGAGCTGCGCCACCGCGTCCAGGCTCTGGAACTGCCCCTGCAGGAAGTCGTGCACGCAGCGCAGGACGAGCGGACTGCGCAACCGCGGCTCCTGGGCCTCCAGCTCGGGTGCCGAGAGCCACAGGGTACGCACGATGCCGCGATCGAGGCGCCGCGTGGCATCGTGTGCGCCGAGCGCCCCGGTGAAGGCAAAGCGCAACGTCGCGCGGCGCGCGTTCGGACGGCGCCACAGGTACACGCCCAAGAGCGCCTGTGGTTCGAAGCCCCAGGCGCTCTCCTCCCGCACCTCGCGGATCACCGCCGCCAGCAACGATTCCCCGGGCTCGACATGGCCGGCGGGCTGGTTGATGACCAGGCGCTGGTTGATGCGCTCCTCGACCAGCAGGAAGCGGCCGTTGTCGGCCGCTACCGCGGCCACCGTGACCTCGGGCGTTCGGCTCATGGGAGGATTGTAACTGCCGGCGCGCCGCCGGCCCCGGAGTTGATCAGCCGCGACGGGCGGCGCGCAGGCCGTGCTCGGCTGCGCTGGCGTTCCACACCTGATCGAACTCCTGAAGATACAGCCGGGCGGCGGCGGGATTGTTGATGTCGGCGACACCGTCCCAGGTGTCGGCCCGCATGCGGTAGACGATGGCGCGATCATCCGCGATGAGGTAGGCGGAGGCGCGCTGCGGGGCCTGTGCGGCCACGTAACGGATGTCGATGCAGCTCGAGAGACGCCGCCCCATGGCCACGAAGCGGTTGCTGTCGCGCATCACGCGGGCCGGCTCGGCGAGCAGCACGCGCACCTTGGCGAAGCTGCGCGTGAGCACAAAGTGCTTGACGACCTCGAGGAAGGCGCTCTGGTCGTACAAGTCCGGCTCGAGGTCCGGCGTGTAGATGGAAATGAGTCGCTGGGCGGTGGCGGCGATCTCGTTGACAGCCGCGCGCACTTCGGCGAGGGAGGTGAGTACGGCAAGGGTCTCGCCATTCTGGCGATTTAACCCGGTGTGGCCGCCGCCGACCGAGTCGGACGCATAACGCGCATTGGCGAGCTGAGCCAAAGCGCCGTTAATGTCGATTTCCCCGCTTATTGCCACGCGTGGACCGCCCCAGATTGCCGGCACGAAAGGCTGGCTGCGGAAGATCTTAGTGACGAAACTTGAGAAACCTGTGCGCAGCGGTTCACGGTTTGGGGCGTCCCAGCCCGGGCAGTAAGTCAAAAGCGCGGCCCAGTTCGCACTTTGCCGGCCCCCTCGCGGGCCCGTTCCCGCCAGCGGAAGGGCCGGCAGCCCAGCTGCACTGTTAAATACGCCGTGCCAGCGTTCCGGCCAGACCGGTATAGCCAAGCGGGGTGAGGGCGTGCAAGCGCGCCTTCTCGGCGGGGGGCAGCGGCAGCGCCTCGATGAAGGCGGCGAGCATCGCCTTATCGATGGCGCGCCCGCGCGTGAACTCCTTCAGCCGCTCGTAGCCGTCGGCGACGCCGGCGGCGCGCAGCACCGTCTGCACCGCCTCGCCGAGCACCTCCCACGAGGCCTCGAGCTCGGCGCGCATGCGCGGCGCATCCGCCTCGATCTTGCCGAGACCGCGGCCGAGCGCCGTCCAGGCGACTAGGCTGTGGCCAAGCGCCACGCCCAGGTTGCGCAGCACGGTCGAGTCGGTGAGGTCGCGCTGCCAGCGCGACAGCGGCAGTTTCTCCGCGAAGTGCCGCAGCAGCGCGTTGGCGATGCCGCAATTGCCCTCGGCGTTCTCGAAGTCGATCGGGTTCACCTTGTGCGGCATGGTCGAGGAGCCGACCTCGCCGGTGACGGCACGCTGGCGCAGGTAGCCGAGCGAGACGTAGCCCCAGAAATCGCGGCACAGGTCCACGATGATGACGTTGAGGGCGGCGACCGCGTCGCAGTACTCGGCGATCCAGTCGTGCGGCTCGATCTGCGTCGTGAGCGGGTTGTATTCAAGCTGCAGCGAGCTGACGAAGCCCGCCGCCAGCTGCGGCCAGTCGAGCCCGGGGAGCGCGGCCACGTGGGCGTTGAAGTTGCCGACCGCCCCGTTCCACTTGCCAAGGATCGGCACTCCCGCCCAGCGGCGCGCGGCTCGTTCCAGGCGCGCCGCGAAGTTGGCGCATTCCTTGCCGAGGGTGGTGGGGCTGGCCGGCTGCCCGTGGGTGCGCGCCGGCATGGGCGTGTCGGCATAGCGGTGCGCGAGCTCGCGCAGCTCGGCAGTGCGCGCGCGCACTGTTTCGCCCAGCAGCCCTCGCGCCTCGCGGAGCAGCCGCGCGTAGCTGAGGTTGTTGATGTCCTCGGAGGTGCAGCCGAAGTGCACCAGCTCCAGGGTCGCGGCGGAGGCGCCGGCGGCCTTGAGTCGCTCGCGCACGTAGTACTCGACCGCCTTGACGTCGTGGTTGATGCGCGCCTCGATGGCCTTGACCGCCGCGGCCGCGCCGGCGTCCGGCTCGCGCGTGAGCGCGAGCGCGCACTCGCGCACCGCCGCGCTCAGCTGCGCGCCCGGCAGCTGCGGTGCCGCCGCCGCTAGGTGCAGCAGCCACTGCGCCTCGACGCGGATGCGTTGACGGATCAACGCCGCTTCGGAGAGCACCGGCCGCAGGGCTGCAGCGCTGGCGCGGTAGCGACCGTCGATCGGGGAGAGCGCTTCCAGCGCGGACAGTGGCTCGTCGCTCGACCCAGACATGCGTTTGCGCAGGCCCTTGAAGTGCTAGGATTTGCATCATAACGCAACCGGTCATCCGGCCGGGCGCAGCCGCTTGCCGCGTGGAGTCTTGGCGCATGAGCAGTTCCTTCAGGACCGAGCACGACAGCATGGGTGAGCTCAAGGTCCCCGCCGACGCGCTCTGGGGTGCGCAGACCCAGCGCGCCGTGGACAACTTCCCCATCAGCAGCCTGAAGCTGCCACGACCGTTCATCGGCGCGCTCGCCCTGGTCAAGCAGGCCGCGGCGCGTGCCAACACCGCGCTCGGGCTGCTCGATCCCAAGCTGTCCGCGGCGATCCAGAGCGCGGCGGCCGAAGTGGCGGCCGGCAAGCACGACCGGCACTTCCCCATCGACGTGTTCCAGACCGGTTCCGGCACCAGCACCAACATGAACGCCAACGAGGTGATCGCGGCGCTGGCGAGTGCGCGCCACGGCAGCACCGTGCACCCGAACGATCACGTCAACATGGGCCAGAGCAGCAACGACTCGATCCCGACCGCCGTGCACCTGAGCGCCGCGCTGGCGCTGCGCGCGCAGCTGGTGCCCTCGCTCGAGCGCCTGCGCGACGTGCTTAAGAAGAAAGAGAGCGAGGTGGCCGGCATCGTCAAGACGGGTCGTACCCACCTGATGGATGCGATGCCGGTGACCCTGGCGCAGGAGCTCTCCGGCTGGCGCACCCAGGTCGAGAACGGGCTCGAGCGGCTGCAGGCGGTGCGCCCGCGCCTGCACGAGCTGGCGCAGGGAGGCACCGCGGTCGGCACCGGCATCAACGCGCACCCGGAATTCGGCAGCCGCTTCTGCCGCGAGCTCTCCGCGCTCACCGGTCTGGAGTTTCATCCGGCGCGCAATTACTTCGAGGCGCTCTCGGCCCAGGACACCGCGGTCGAGCTGTCCGGGCAGCTGAAGGTGATCGCGGTCGGCCTCATGAAGATCGCCAACGACCTGCGCTGGATGAACAGCGGCCCGCTGGCGGGCCTCGGCGAGATCGCGCTGCCGGCGTTGCAGCCCGGCAGCAGCATCATGCCCGGCAAGGTGAATCCGGTCATCCCGGAGGCGACCACCATGGTGGCGGCGCAGGTGATCGGCAACGATACCGCCATCACCGTCGCCGGCCAGTCCGGTAACTTCCAGCTCAACGTGATGCTGCCGCTGATCGCCTACAACCTGCTGCACAGCATCGAGATCCTCGGCAACGCCGCGCGCGCGCTGGCGGACCGGGCGATCGCCGGCTTCACGGTCAACCGCGCGCGCCTCGCCGAGGCGCTCGACCGCAATCCGATCCTCGTCACCGCGCTCAACCCGGTGATCGGCTATGAGAAGGGCGCCGCCATCGCCAAGAAGGCCTACGCCGCGGGCAAGCCAATCCTCGAGGTCGCCCAGGAGATGAGCGGCCTGCCGCGCGAAGAGCTGCGCGAGCTGCTCGATCCCGCCGAGCTCACCCGCGGTGGCATCAAGGGCGGCACCAGCGGCGGGGGCTGAGGCGCCTTGGCGAGCGAGGCAGGCAGCACCGGGCTTGGCCCGGCACTTGCGCCCGAGCATGACTGGGCGGCCATCATCCGTGCGCGGCTGCTCGGCAGCCGCCCGCGCCACGCACTCGAGGAGTGGCGCGTCCCGGGCCTGTCGGCGGCCGACAGCGAGAAGTTCCGCGCCTACTTCCCCGCCGATGCCCGCCCGGCCGCGGTGCTGGTGCCGCTGATTGAGCGCCCGGCGCTCAGCGTGCTCTTGACCCAGCGCGCGACGCAGCTGCGCAATCACGCCGGACAGATCAGCTTCCCCGGCGGGCGCATCGAGAGCTACGACGCGGATGCCGAAGCCGCCGCGCTGCGCGAGGCGCACGAGGAGATCGGGCTTGAGCCGCAGTTCATCTCCGTCGCCGGCTACCTGCCCGATCACATCGTGATGAGCGGCTTTCGCATCACGCCGGTCGTGGCATTCGTGCGTCCGGGTTTCGAGCTGCTGATCGACTCCGAGGAGGTCGAGGACACCTTCGAGGTGCCGCTCGATTTCATCTTCAACCCGGCGAACCACCGCCTGAGCCGGCGCCGCTCCGGCTTCACCGGCGAGGAAGTGGAGTTCTGCGATATTCCCTACGGCGATCGCAACATCTGGGGCGCAACCGCCGGCATGCTGCTGACGCTCTACCGGCTGTGCATCGCCGCGGACACCGACGCGTGAGCGAACCGTCCGCGGCACTGCAGCGCCTGCTCGAGCTCATGGCGCGGCTGCGTGATCCCAAGCGCGGCTGTCCCTGGGACCTGCAGCAGACCTTCGCCTTGATCGCGCCCTACACCATCGAGGAGGCCTACGAGGTCGCCGACGCGATCGCGCGCGAAGACCCGCAGGAGCTGTGCGGCGAGCTCGGGGACCTGCTGTTTCAGGTGGTCTTCCACGCCCGCATGGCGCAGGAGCGCGGCTGGTTCGACTTCGCCGCGGTGGCCGATGGCATCACGGAAAAGCTGACCCGCCGCCACCCGCACATCTTCGCCGGGGCGCAGCTGGCGCCGCAGGACCTGGTGCGTGTCTGGGAAGAGCAGAAGGCGGCCGAGCGTGCCGCGGCAGCGGCCGGCGGCCCCGCCGGGGCACTCGCCGGCGTGCCGCAGGCGCTGCCGGCCCTGACCCGGGCGCTGAAGCTGGGGCGCCGCGCGGCGCGGGTCGGTTTCGACTGGAGCGAGCCGGCGGCGGTGCGCGCCAAGGTGCTCGAGGAGCTCGCGGAGGTGGACGCGGAAGTGCGTGCCGCTGCGCCCGCCGAAACGCGTCGCGCCGCCCTCACCGAGGAGCTGGGGGACCTGTTGTTTGCGCTCGTGAACTGGGGCCGCCACCTGGAAGTGGATGCGGAGGAGGCGCTGCGGCAGGCGAATCGCAAGTTCGAGCGGCGCTTCACGCGCATGGAGGAGGTGGCACGCGCACGGGCGCTGCCGCTTGAGTCCCTGAGTGCCGCCGAATGGGATGCGCTGTGGACGGAGGCCAAACTGAACGGCGGCTGAAGCGCGCTGCGTTCGCCACCTAACACGCAGTTGGGCTACGCTTGCCCAGATGCAAAGCCTGCGCCGCACTCTGTTGCTTTCCTGGCTGGTTTGCTGCGCCGGCACCTGCGGCGCTGCGCCGCCGCCGGCCCGCGAGCTGTCGATGGACCAGGCGGTCAAGAACGTGGAGCGCCAGTACCATGCGCGCGTGGTCAAGGCCGAGACGCAGCACGAGGGGGAACGCACCACGTACGTGCTGAGGTTGCTCGATGAGGCGGGCAAGGTGTGGACGGTGCGTGTCGATGCGGCCAGCGGCGCGGTGCAGTAGACCGCCTTAGGGGAGCTCATGCGCATCCTGCTGATCGAGGACGAGGCGGCCCTGCTGGCGACGCTCAGGGAGCGCTTTGCGCAGGCCGGGTTCACGGTCGATCAGGCGCGTGATGGCAACGAGGGACTGTTCGCCGCGCTCGAGTATCCCCTGGATGTGGCGGTCGTCGACCTGGGGCTCCCGGCGCTGCCGGGCATGGAGGTCATCCGGCGCGTGCGTGCCGCGGGCAAGACCTACCCGATCCTGATTCTCACCGCGCGCGACAACTGGCAGGAGAAGGTCGAGGGGCTGCAGGCCGGCGCGGATGACTACGTCGCCAAGCCCTTCCAGTTCGAGGAGGTGCTGGCGCGGGTGCACGCCCTGCTGCGCCGGGCGGGCGGCTGGGCGACGCCCCAACTGAAGTGCGGCCCGGTGGTGCTGGATACGCGCGCCCAGACCGTGCAGGTGCGCGGCACGCCGGTCGAGCTCACGACTTTCGAGTACCGCATCCTCGAGCACCTGATGCTGCGCGCCGGGGAGGTGATCTCCAAGGGCGAGCTCACCGAACGGCTCTACGACCAGGACTTCGAGCGCGACAGTAACGTGATCGAGGTCCTGGTGGGGAGACTGCGCCGCAAGCTCGACCCGGGCGATGAGCTGCGGCCGATCGAGACGCTGCGGGGTCGGGGCTATCGCTTCGCGCTCGCGCGCGAGGCGGGCACCTAAGGCTCACGGACCGCGCGTGCATTCACTCAGCCGGCGGCTGCTCGTGGCGGTGGCGGTGGCGCTGGCGCTGTTCTCGGCCGTCATGATGCTGGTGCTCGATCGCGGCTTCCGCGCGCTCTCGGAGCGCTCCCTGCAGGAGCTGCTGGACACGCAGATGATCGCGCTGATCGCGGCCGCCGACCCGCAACCCGACGGCGGCTATGCTCCCGCGCCCCAGGCGCTCGAGGCGCAGCTGGCCACACCGCGCTCCGGGGTGTACGCGCAGATCCGCTCACGTTTGCACGAGTGGCGCTCGCCTTCCACCGCCGGGACCGCCGCGGACTTCGGGCCGCTGCTGCGCCAGGGGGAGCGCAGCTTCTTCTACAGCGACTTCGCCCACGACCAGGTCGCGATCGAGAGCCGCGCCATTCAGTTCACCGAAGGCGCCGCCGAGGCCGGCACGTTCACCTTCAGCGTGGCGGTGTCGCTGAGCCCTTATGAGCAGCAGCTGTGGCAGTTTCGTCGCCAGCTGCTCGGCTGGTTCCTCAGCCTGATGCTCGGGCTGCTCGTGGCACTGGCCGTGCTGCTGCGATGGGTGCTCGCGCCGCTGCGGCGCATGGAACGGGAGATCCACGCGGTGGAGGAGGGTGCGCTCGAGAAGCTCGGCGAGGGCTACCCGCGCGAGGTGGCCGGCGTCGCGCGCAACCTGAATGCGCTGCTGCTCGGGGAGCGCAAGCGCGTGGCCCGCTACCGCGACACCCTCGGCAACCTGGCCCACAGCCTGAAGACGCCGCTAGCCGTGATGCGTGCCAGCCTGCCTGCCGAGGCGGCCGCGGCGGCGCTCGCGCGCGAGATCGATCGCATGAACGCCATCATCGAGCACCAGCTGAAGCGCGCCGCCGCCTCCGGCGGCGCACTGCTCGGGGCGGCGCCCGTCGACGTGGCCCAGGTCGCCGCCGAGCTGCGCGGCGCGCTGCTCAAGGTGTATGCGGGCAAGGATCTCGCGCTCGAGCTCGCCGTTCCGGCCGGCACCGCCTTCCTCGGAGACCGCGGCGACCTCACCGAGATGCTCGGCAACCTGCTGGACAACGCCTGCAAGTGGTGCCGCGGCCACGTCCGCCTGAGCGCGGTCACGGACCCGGCCGCAATGGGGCGCCGCCGCCTCGCCCTCATGATCGAGGATGATGGGCCGGGCATTGCCTCGCAGGATCGCGACCGGGTTCTCGGCCGCGGCGTGCGCACCGATGAGCGCGTCCCCGGTCACGGCATCGGGCTCGCCATGGTGCAGGACACCGTGGAGCTCTACGGCGGGACGCTGACGATCGATGCCTCAGCGCTCGGGGGCGCGCGCTTCACGCTGCGCTTGCCGGCGCGCTAGAGAGGTCGCGGCAGGCGCACCGTGAATTCGGCGCCGAGACCGGGGCCGGCGCTGTAGGCCTCCACGGAGCCCTCGTGCAGCTGCACGAGGGCCTGCACCAGCGCCAGGCCGATGCCGAGGCCGCCCTCGGCCCGGGACATCGCCTCCGGTGCCTGCCCGAAGAGCTGGAAGATGCGCGGCAGCGCCTCCGGGGCGATGCCGATCCCGTTGTCGCGCACCACCACCGTCACCTCGCGCGCCCGGGTGCGCACCTCGATCTCGATGCGCCCGCCGGCCGGGGTGTACTTGCTGGCGTTGCGCAGCAAATTGGAGAACACCTGCACCATGCGCACCGGATCGGCGTCGACCTCGATGTTCTCCTGCGGCAGGACGCAGGCGAGGGCGTGGTGCTTCTCCTCGATCTTTGGCTTCACCGCCTCGAGCGCGGCGTGCAGCAGTTCCTGCAGCTGGCAGCGCTGGCGTTCCAGGCGGATGAGCCCCTGCTTGACCGTGGCGAGATCGCGCATTTCATCCAGCAGCGCGCTCAGCTGGCGCACCTGGCGACCGATGATGTCCACGGCACGCGCATGCCACTCGGCGCTCTCCGGCCGGCTCTTGAGCATCTCCAGCGCGTAGCCGAGCGGCGCCAGGGGATTGCGCAGCTCGTGCGACAGGTAAGCGAGGAAGCGGTCCTTGCGGGTGTCCGCCTCGAGCAGCGCCCGCTGCGCCTCCCGCAGCGCCTCCTCCTGCAGCTTGCGCTGCGTGACGTCGCGCGCGATCGTGGAAGCGCCGATCACCGTGCCGCTCGCATCGCGTATCGGCGAGACGGTCAGCGACACGTTCAGGCGCTTGCCGTCCTTAGCGATACGTACCGTGTCGAAGTGCTCGATGCGCTCCCCGTTCTGGATGCGCTCGCGGATCAGGCGCTCCTGCGGTTGCAGGTCCGCGGGGATGAGCATCTCCACCGGCCGGCCGAGCACCTCCTCGGCACGGTAGCCGAACAGCTGCGTGGCGCCGAGGTTCCAGGACTGGATCACCCCGGACAGCGACTTGCTCAGGACCGCGTCGTCGGTCGATTCCACGATCGCCGCCCAGTGGGCGCGCAGGCGCTCGGCCAGCTTCTGTCCGGTGACGTCGCGGGCGATCTTGGCCGCGGCGACGATCGTGCCGGTGGCGTCGCGTACCGGCGAGACCGACAGGGAGATCGTCAGGCGCGCGCCGTCCTTGTGCAGCCGCGTCGTCTCGAAGTGCTCGACGCGCTCGCCGCGGCGCAGGCGCGCGAGGATCTGTCGCTCCTCCTCGAACAGCTCCGGCGGAATGATGACGTTGATCGGCTTGCCGATCACTTCCTCGGCGCGGTAGCCGAAGATGCGCTCCGCGGCGCGATTCCACGAGAGGATGATGCCCTCGAGGTTCTTGGTCACGATGGCATCGTCGGAGGAGGCGACGATGGCCGCCAGGAATGCCGCCGGCAGCGGCGCATCGCCAAAGTAGTCGTCACGCACCTCGCCCGGGACGGCTGCGTGCAGCGGCGCCGGGGCGCTTAAGGGATGCGGATTCACGCGCGTCAGTATCGGGCGGCCGCCCGGCCTTGGCAACGCGTTCGTGGGCGGCGACCCGGCGGTGCCAGCGGAACCGCAGGCGCGGTCGCACCGGCACTCCGGGGCGCAGCGCGGCTCAGGGGGCGATGTCGAATTGGATGCCTTGTGCCAGGGGAAGCATCCGGCTCCAGTTGACCGTGTTGGTCTGGCGACGCATGTAGGCCTTCCAGGCATCCGAGCCGGACTCACGCCCGCCGCCGGTGTCCTTTTCCCCGCCGAAAGCGCCGCCAATTTCGGCCCCCGAGGTGCCGAGATTGACGTTGGCGATCCCGCAGTCGCTGCCGCCGTCGGACAGGAAGGCCTCGGCGCTCTGCAGCCGATCGGTGAACAGTGCCGAGGAAAGCCCGTGCTGGGAGGCGTTCTGCGCGGTGATGGCTTCCTCGAGGGAATCGACCGGGATCAGGTACAGGATCGGGGCGAAGGTCTCGGTCTGCACGATCGGCCACTCGTTGCGGGCGCGCACGATCGCCGGCTCGACGAAATGCCCGGCGCGCTTGAGCACCCGGCCCCCGGTGAGCAGCTCCCCGCCGGCCTGCTGCGCGAGCCCAATGGCGAGGCTGTAGCGCTCGACCGCACCCGCATCGATCAGCGGCCCCATGAGCGTGCCGCTCTCGAGGGGGTCGCCGATTCGGACCTGTCGGTACGCATGCACCAGGCGCCGCTCAAGCTCGGCGGCGATCGCCTTGTGGGCGAAGACGCGCCGCGTGCTGGTGCAGCGCTGCCCGGCCGTGCCGACCGCGCCGAAGACGATGGCGGGCACGGCGAGGTCCAGGTTCGCGGTCTCATCGACGATGACGGCGTTGTTGCCACCGAGCTCCAGCAGGCTCTTGCCCAGGCGGGCCGCGACCCGCTCGCCCACTTTGCGCCCGACCTCGGTCGAGCCGGTGAACGAGACCAGCGCCACGCGGCGGTCCTCGACGAAGCGCGTGGCGAGCTCGGTCCCCACGTCGATGAAGAGCTGGAAGATCGGCGGCAGCTGCGCGCGCTCCATCACGCGGTTGCACAGCCCCTGCACCGCCAGTGCGCTCAGCGGCGTCTTTGGCGAGGGCTTCCACACGCAGGCGTTGCCGCACACCGCGCCGAGGAAGGCGTTCCACGACCACACCGCGACCGGGAAATTGAAGGCCGAGATGATGCCGACCACCCCGAGCGGGTGCCATTGCTCGAACATGCGGTGCTGCGGCCGCTCCGAGTGCATCGACAGGCCGTACAGCATGCGCGACTGGCCGAGCGCGAAGTCGGCGATGTCGATCATCTCCTGCACCTCGCCCAGGCCCTCGGCGAGGATCTTGCCGTTCTCGAGCGAGATCACGGTCCCCAGGTCCTGCTTGTGCTCGCGCAGCTCCTCGCCGAGCTGGCGCACCACCTCGCCGCGCTTGGGCGCGGGCACCTCGCGCCAGGCGCGCGCCGCGGTGACCGCCGAGCTCATCACCGCCTCGTAGTCCTGGGCGCTCGCCGGGCGCACCTGGGCGATGAGCGCGCCGTTGGCGGGATTGCGCGCGTTGAGGAGCGCATCCGCCGTACTCTTCGACCAGCCGCCCGCCCCGGACCAGGCGCCCGGATTCATGGCACTCAGTCCCAGACGCCCGAGGAGCGCATTCAGGTCCAGCTGGCTCATGCGTGTGCCGCCTTCCGGCGCCGCTGGTGCCCGGTCTTGCCGGCCACCACGACCTCGCCGGAGACGTGCTTGGTGCCGCCGGGGGCGTAGTAGCGGCCGAAGCGGTTGGCGAGGATGTCGGGCAGGCGGAACTGCTCCTGCGCGACGAAACCGCGGTAACGGCCCTTGTGCTCGAGCACGAGGTCGACCACGGCGGCGATCCCTGAGGCGGTGGACACCTGGATGGCCGACCACAACCGCCCGCCGATCATCTGCGGGTAAATCTTGTTGACGTAGTTCTCCTCGCGCAGCTCGCCGTCCTGCGTGCCGGTCACCGCCGCGTAGACGATCACCACGTCCTGCAGCGTCTGCGGCACGGCGTTCTCGAGAATACGCTTGAGCGTGCCGCGATCCTGGTTGAGCTTCAGGTCGTTCATGAGCAGGCGCATCTGCTCGCAGTGGCCCGGATAGCGGATGGTCTTGTAGTTCATCGACTCGAGCTGCGCGCCATGGGTCTCGGCGAGAGAGCCAAGGCCCCCGGAGGTGTTGAAGGCCTCGTAGAGCGTGCCGTCGAGCTCGATCTCCTCCAGGCCCTCGAGCGGGGCGAGCTCGACCAGGCGGCCGTCGCTGATGGCCTGGCACGGATTGCCGTACTCGTTGATCAGGCCGTCGGTCGACCAGGTGAGGGAGTACTTGAGCACGTTGTTCGGGTGCTGCGGCAGGGCACCGACGCGCAGCTTCACCGCGCGCAGCGTGTCGAAGTGGGTGATGAGCTCGGCGGCCGCGATGCTGATGAAGCCCGGCGCCAGCCCGCACTGTGGCACGAAGGCCTGCTCCGCCCCGACGGCGATGGCGCGCACGGCACGCGTCACCTCGACGTCCTCGGTCAGGTCGAAGTAGTGGGTGTGCGCCTTGCGCGCCGCCTCGGCGACCTTCACGTTGCAGTAGTAGGGGAGTCCGGAGATGACCGCATCGACCGGGTGCTTGCCGAGGTGCTGCGCCAGAAGCGCCGGATCCCTCGCATCCAGGGCGTAGGGGGTGAGGTGGGTGCCGCCGTGTGCACGCACCACCGCCTCCGCCGCAGCGCCGTCGACGTCCGCGAGGCTCACTCTGTAACTGCCGGATTCGGCTAGCAATCCCGAGATCAGTGCCCCGATCTTGCCGGCGCCGAGGATCAATACACGGTGCATAACCACCCCTCGAAAAGGGGCGCATTCTGCCTTCGAAGCGCCCGCGGCGCCAGAGAGCCCGATCGCCCTGAGAATGGCCCGGGAAAAGGGGCCCTCCGGGGCTGCGTGCTAGCATCCTTGAGCCATGCGCTCCCCCGAAACCACCTCCTGGCACGCCGCCAGCTGGCAGAGCCGACCGGTCCAGCAGCAGCCGGTCTATGCCGACCCGCAGGCGCTCGAGCGCATCGTGGCGCAGATCTCGCGGCTGCCGCCGATCGTGGTGTCCTGGGAGATCGAGGCGCTGCGCGCGCGGCTGGCCGCCGCCCAGCGCGGTGAAGCCTTCGTGCTGCAGGGTGGGGACTGCGCCGAGGTGTTCGCCGAGTGCGAGTCCGACGTCATCACCAAGAAGCTGAAGATCCTGCTGCAGATGAGCCTGGTGCTGCTGCACGGGCTGAAGAAGCCGATCGTGCGCATCGGCCGCATGGCCGGCCAGTACGCCAAGCCGCGCTCGGCCGACACCGAGACACGCAACGGCGTGACGCTGCCGAGCTACCGCGGTGATCTGGTCAACCGGCCGGAGTTCACCGCCGCGGCGCGCGCGCCGGACCCGGAGCTGCTGCTGCGTGGCTACGAGCGCGCGGCGCTGACGCTGAACTTCGTGCGGGCGCTGGTCGAGGGCGGCTTTGCCGACCTGCATCACCCGGAGTACTGGGATCTCGGCTTCGTGCACCATGCGCCGCTGAAGGATGCCTACGAGCGCATCGTGCGCTCGATCGCCGATGCCCTGGATTTCTTCGAGGGCATGAGCGGCCGGCAGGTACACGAGGCGACGCTGGTGGATTTCTATGCCAGCCACGAGGGCCTGCACCTGCACTACGAGCAGGCGCAGACGCGCTTCATCCCGCGCCAGAACCGCTGGTACAACCTCTCCACCCACATGCCCTGGATCGGCATGCGCACCGCCGCGCTCGAGGGGGCACACGTCGAGTTCTTCCGCGGCATCGCCAACCCGGTGGCGGTCAAGGTGGGCTCGGGGATGGATGCCGCGTGGCTGCAGGGCCTGGTGGCCGCGCTCAATCCCCAGGCCCAGCCGGGGCGCCTCACCTTTATCCACCGCTTCGGCGCCAAGGAGATCGAGGGCGCCTTGCCGAAAGCGATCGAGGCCGTGCGGCAGACCGGGCAGACGGTGCTGTGGATCTGCGATCCCATGCACGGCAACACCGAGACCACCACCGGCGGCCTGAAGACGCGCCGCTTCGAGAACATCCTCAAGGAGCTCGATCTCGCCTTCCGCATCCACGCCGAGCTGGGATCCACCCTCGGCGGGGTGCACATCGAGCTCACGGGCGATGACGTCACCGAGTGCACCGGCGGGGCGCGCGGGCTCACCGACCAGGACCTGCAGCGCGCCTACCGCTCGAGCGTCGATCCCCGCCTGAACCATGAGCAGGCGCTGGAGCTGGCGATGCTGATCGCCGAGCACAGCAACAAGCGCCGCGCCGACAAGCGCGCCGCGGCCGCGGCCCCCAAGTCCTGAAGCGCGGCGCGCGCGCAAGCGCGCACGGCGGTGCCATGAAGCGCGCCTCCTACGATCCGGATTGCACGCGCTGCACGCGCCTGGCGACCTTCCTCGAGGAGACCCGCGCGCGCTACCCGGACTACTGGGCGCACCCCGTGCCATCCTTCGGCGACCCGCAGGCGCCGCTCCTGCTCGTGGGCCTCGCCCCGGGACTGCACGGCGCCAACCGCACCGGGCGGCCCTTCACCGGCGATCACGCCGGCATCCTGCTCTACGAGAGCCTGCATGAGCTCGGGCTGGCGAGCGCGGCCGCCTCCGTGAGCGCCGAGGACGGCCTCACCCTCGAGCGGGCCCGCATTGCGAATGCGGTCAAGTGCGTGCCGCCGCAGAACAAACCGCTGCCCGAGGAAGTGCGCACGTGCAACGCCTACCTCGCGGCCGAGATCGCCGACTCGCCGCAGGTACGCGTGTTTCTTGTCCTTGGCCGCGTGGCGCACGAGGCGGTGCTGCATGCCCTCGGCCTGCCGCGCAGCCGCTATGCTTTCGCGCACGGCCGCGAGCACAGCCTCTCGGCCACCCACTGGATGATCGATTCCTACCACTGCAGCCGCTACAACACCCAGACGCGGCGCCTGACGCGGGAGATGTTCCGCGCGGTGCTGCGCCGGGCCGCTACGCTGGCCGGGCTGACGCTGCCACCGCAGGGTCCTGGCCCGTGAGCGCCGGCGGCTTCGATCACAAGGCCTATCTGGCGGCGCTGCCGAAGCGCCCGGGCGTCTACCGCATGTTCGGCGCCGACCAGGAGCTGCTCTACGTCGGCAAGGCGCGCAACCTGCGCGACCGCGTCGGCACCTACTTCGCCGCCAGCAACGTCGACCCGAAGGTACAGGCCCTGGTGCAGCAGATCACCGGCATCGAGGTCACGGTGACCAACTCCGAGACCGAGGCGCTGCTGCTTGAGTACAACCTCATCAAGGCGCACAAGCCGCGCTTCAACATCGTGCTGCGCGATGACAAGAGCTTCCCCTACATCGAGCTGTGCGACGAGCATCGCTTCCCGCGCCTGGCGTTCTATCGCGGCGCGCGCAGCGCCGGGCGGCGCTACTTCGGCCCCTTCCCGAATGCCGGTGCGGTGCGCGACACGCTCAATCAGCTGCAGAAGCTGTTCCGCATCCGCAATTGCCGCGACAGCTTCTTCGCCAACCGCAGCCGGCCGTGCCTGCAGCACCAGATCGGGCGCTGCTCGGCGCCGTGCGTCGGCTTGATCCATGCCGAGGCCTACGCCCAGGACTTCAGTGCCGCGGTCAAGGTGCTCGAGGGGCGTGCCGAGGAGGTGACGGCGGAACTGCGCGCGCGCATGGACGCGGCGGCGGCGCAGCTGCAGTTCGAGCGTGCCGCGCAGATCCGCGACCAGCTGGCCGCGCTGCAGCGCCTCCAGTCGCAGCAGTTCATGACCGCCGAGGGCGAGCGCGACGTCGACGTGTTCGCGATCGTGGGTGAGGCGGGCGAGTTCGCCGTCAGCGTCATGCTGGTGCGCGGCGGGCGCAACCTCGGCACCACCAGCTACTTCCCGCGGGCGGCGCTCGCCGAGCCGCACGAGGCACTCGCCTCCTTCCTGCTGCAGTACTACGACACCGACGTGCCGCCCGAGGTCCTGCTCGGCGCGCGCGTCACCGAGGCCGGTGCCCTGGCCGAGCTCTTGAGCGAGCGCAGCGGGCACGCGGTGCAGGTGCGCCATCCGATGCGCGGTCTCGGGGCCCGCTGGGTCGAGCTCACGCAGGAGAATGCCGCCCAGGCCTTGCGCATGCGCTTCGCGCAACGCCAGGGGATGGACGAGATGCTCGCCGACCTCGCGCGCGAGCTCGACCTGCCGGAGTCCCCGCAGCGCCTGGAGTGCTTCGACATCAGCCACACGGGGGGCGAGGGTACGGTGGCCTCGTGCGTGGTGTTCGGGCCCGAGGGCCCCTTAAAGAAGGAGTACCGGCGCTTCAACATAACCGGGGTGACCCCCGGCGATGATTACGGCGCGCTGCGGCAGGCGCTGGCGCGGCGCTACCGGCACGTGCGCCAGGGCGAAGTGCCGGCACCGGACGTGCTGCTGATCGATGGCGGCGTGGGTCAGATCAACGAGGTGCACGACGAGCTCGCGGCGCTGGGCTTCGCCGAGCTCACCCTGGTCGGCGTCGCCAAGGGCCCGGAGCGGCGTGCCGGGCAGGAGCGGCTGTTTGTCTACGGCATCGGGCACGCGCTGGTGCCTCCGGCCCACGGGCCCGCCTCACGGCTGATCCAGCGCATCCGCAACGAGGCGCACCGCTTCGCCATCAGCGGCCACCGCCGCCGGCGCGCCCGCCGCTACCACGAGTCGGTGCTCGAGGCCGTGCCGGGTCTGGGTCCTGCCAAGCGGCGCGCGTTGCTGCGCCACTTCGGCGGCCTGCAGGGCGTGATGCGTGCCGGTATCGCCGACCTTACGCAGGTGACGGGCATCGGCGCGACGCTCGCCCGCAGTGTCTACGAGCACCTGCACCCCGGCGCCTGAGCCCGCTTTAGAGTGGCGTCGGCAGCGCGGTGTGCACCGCCGACAGATCCTGCGTGCTCCAGCCGCCGCCGAGCGCCTGGATCAGCGAGATGCTGGCCACCAGGCGGCTCTGGCGGATGCCGAGCAGCGTCTGCGAGTCGGTGAGGGCCGTGGCCTGCGCGGTGACCACCGCGGTATAGGCCACGATGCCGGCGCGGTACTGGTTGAGCGTCAGGCTCACCGCCTGGTTGGCGTCCTTCACGGTCTGGTCGGCGACCTGGTACTGCTGCTCGAGGATGCGCAGCGCCGCGAGCTGATCCTCCACCTGCTGGAAGGCGGTAAGCACGGTCTGGCGATAGGTGGCGACCGTGGCATCGTAGGAGGCGCGCGCCGCGTGCACCTGGTAGCGCCGCGCGCCGAAGTCGAGCAGCGCCTCGTTGGCGCTCGCGCCCACGGACCACACGTTGTTGGGCGTATGCAGCAGGCCCGAAGCCACGTTGCTGGCGAACCCGAAGGTGCCGCTCAGCGTGAGATCGGGGAAGTAGGCCGCGACCGCCACGCCGATCTGGGCATTCGCGGCGGCCATCTTGCGCTCGGCGTCCGCGATGTCGGGGCGGCGCTCGAGGAGGGCCGACGGCACCCCCACCGGCACCACGGGGATGGTGGCGCCGAGGTTCGCAGGGGCGAGGGTGAACTCCGCCGGCGGCTTGCCGATGAGCACCGCGATGGCATGCTCGAGCTGCGCGCGTGCCACCCCGAGCCCGATCTGCTGCGACTGCGCGCCATCCAGCTGCGTCTGCGCGGTGATGACGTCGGCCTTGGCGGCGACCCCCACCTTGTACTGGTTCTGCGTGATCTCGAGCGAGCGCTGGTAGCCCTTGATCGTGTCGGCGAGCAGCTGGATCTGCTCATCCGCGACGCGCAGCTGCACGTAGTCGACGGCGAGGGTGGCCTGCGCGGAGAGCCGCGCCGCGGCCAGCTCCGCCTCGCTCGCCTTGGCGCCGGCGACGTCGCTCTCGATGGTGCGGCGGATCTTCCCCCAGACGTCCAGCTCCCAGGAGGCCGAGCCGAGCAGGGAGAACTCGTTGGTGACCGGCGGGCGCACCAGCGTCGGGCTGGTGGTGTTGGTGAAGTTGCTGGCCGTGCCGCGCGAGCGCTGCGCGCTCGCGGTGATGCCGACCGCCGGGTACAGCTGCGCGCCGGCCGCCTGCGCCAGCGCCACCGCCTGGCGCCATGCCGCCTCGGAGGCCTTGAGCGTCTGGTTGGAGACCTCCACCTGCTGCTCGAGCTCGTTCAGCAGCGCATCGTCGTACACCAGCCACCACTGGGTGCCGCTCGCCGCCTCGCGCGGCTCGGCCGGCTTCCAGCCGTCGGCCTCCTTGAAGTGCGCCGGCACGGCGGCGGCGGGACGGTGGTAGTTGGGGCCGACCGCGCAGGCGCCGAGCGTGCTCGCGGTGGTGAGGATCAGTAGCGCGGTACGCATGGGAGTGCCTTCAGTGCCTGTCCGCGGCCGGCTGCAGCGGCGTCGACCGCCGCGGACCGGACAGCCGTGCCCAGCGGGCGCGGTACCAGTGGCCGAAGCGGTCGAGGTAAACGTAGATCACGGGGGTGGTGTAGAGCGTGAGCACCTGGCTCACGATCAGGCCGCCGACGATGGCGATCCCGAGCGGCCGGCGGATCTCGGCGCCGTCGCCGTTGCCGAAGGCGAGCGGCAGCGCACCGAACAGCGCGGCCATGGTGGTCATCATGATCGGCCGGAAGCGCAGGAGCGACGCCTCGAAGATGGCGGCCTGCGGCTGCGCCTGCTGCTGGCGCTGCCGCTCGAGCGCGAAGTCGATCATCATGATGGCGTTCTTCTTCACGATGCCGATCAGGAGGATTACGCCAATCAGCGCGATGATGCTGAACTCGGCGTTGAACAGGCGCAGCGCCAGCACCGCGCCCGTGCCGGCCGAGGGCAGCGTCGAGAGGATCGTGATGGGGTGGATGTAGCTCTCGTACAGGACCCCGAGCACGATGTAGACCGCGGCCAGCGCCGCGAGGATCAGCACCGGCTCGTTGCGCAGCGAGCTCTCGTAGGTGGCGGCGGTGCCGGCAAAGCTGCCGTGGATATCGGCCGGCAGGCCGATCTCGGCGCTCGCGCGCGCGATCGCCGCGGTGGCCTGGCTGAGCGAGGCGTTCGCGGCCAGGTTGAAGGAGAGGGTACTGGCGACGAAGGTGCCCTGGTGGTTCACCGCCAGGGGCGTGGTACTCGGGCCGTGGCTGCTGACGGCGGCGAGCGGCACCATGGCCTCGGCGGCGGTGCTCACGGCGGCCCCGGTGGAGACGCTGCCGTGGCCGGTGTTGGCGAGCGCATTGGTTGCCTGGTTGATGGCGGTGTCGGCCGCCAGCGAGGCGGCGGTGTTGACGCTCGCGGTGTGTACCGAGCTCACGGTGCGTGCCACCGCGTTGGTGGCCTGCGTGCCGCTCACGGTGCCGCCGGCCGTGCTCACCCACAGGTTCTCGAGTGCCTCCGGGCTCTGCCAGTACTGCGGCGCGACTTCCATGACCACGTGGTATTGATTCAGCGCATTGAAGATGGTGGAGACGTCGCGCTGGCCGAAGGCATCGTAGAGCGTGTTGTCGACGGTGGCAGGGTTCAGCCCCAGGCGCGAGGCGGTGTCGCGGTCGAGCTGCACGGTGATCTGCAGTCCGTTCTGCTGCTGGTCGGAGTTGACATCGGTGAGCAGCGGGTTGTGGCCGAGCGCCTCGGCGAGCCGCGGCGCCCAGGTGTAGAGCTCCTGCACGTCGTTGCCCTGCAGCGTGTACTGGTACTGGGCGTTGCTCTGGCGGCCGCCGACGCGGATGTCCTGCACCGCCTGCAGGAACAGCCGCGCGCCGGCCACCTGGCTCAGCTTCGGGCGCAGGCGCGCGATCACCTCATCCGCCGAGAGCTGCCGCTCCTTCTTCGGCTTCAGCGACAGGAACACGAAGCCGCTGTTGGTCTGGCCGCCGCCCTGCGAGCCGCCGCCGGTGAAGCCGACCACGGTGTCGATGGCGGGGTCAGCCTGCAGCAGCGCGATGAACTGGCGCAGCTTCTTCTCCATCGACTGGAAGGAGATCGACTGGTCCGCCTGGATGCCGCCGATCAGCCGCCCGGTGTCCTGCTGCGGGAAGAAGCCCTTGGGGATCTTCCAGTAGAGATAGACGTTGAAGCCCACCACGGCAAGCAGCAACACCATGACCAGCGCGCCGTTGCGCAGCGCCCAGCGCAGCGTGCGCGCGTAGGCGCCCAGCACGCTCCCGAACAGCCGCTCGCTCGCCTGGTAGAGGCGGCCACGGCGCTCGGCCGGCACGCGGCCGATGAAGCGGGCGCACAGCATGGGCGTCGTGGTGAGCGACACCAGGAGCGAGATCAGCACCGCGATCGAGAGCGTGACCGAGAACTCGCGGAACAACCGCCCGACGATGCCCCCCATGAGCAGGATAGGGATGAACACCGCCACCAGTGACAGGCTCATGGAGAGCACCGTGAAGCCCACCTCGCGCGCGCCGCGCAGCGCCGCCTCCAGGCGCGGCGTGCCCGCCTCCAGGTGGCGCGTGATGTTCTCCAGGACCACGATGGCATCATCGACCACGAAGCCAGTGGCGATGATGAGCGCCATGAGCGAGAGGTTATCGAGGCTGTAGCCGAGCAGGTACATGCCGCCGAAGGTGCCGAGGATCGAGATCGGCACCGCCACCGCCGGCACCAGCGTGGCACGGCCGTTGCGCAGGAACAGGAACACCACCAGCACCACCAGCGTGACGGCGATGACGAGCGTGCGCTCGACATCGTGCAGCGAGGCGCGGATGGTGGTGGTGCGGTCGATGGCGACGTTGAGCTCGACATCGCTCGGGATCGAGGCGCGCAGCGCCGGCAGCAGGGCGCGCACGCGATCGACCGTGGCGATGATGTTCGCGCCGGGCTGGCGGTAGAGGATGATGAGCACCGCCGGCTTGCCGTTGGCGAGCCCGAGGTTGCGCACGTTCTCCACCGAGTCCAGCACCTCGCCCACATCGTTCAGGCGCACCGCCGCGCCGTTGCGCCAGGCGATCACCAGGTGGCGGTACTCGGCGGCCTGGCTCGCCTGATCGTTGACGTAGATCTGGTAGCGCCGGCCGCCGACATCGATCGAGCCCTTGGGCGTGTTGGCGTTGGCGGAGGCGAGCGCGGCGCGCACGTCCTCGAGCCCTATGCCGTACTTGAACAGCGCATTCGGATTGAGCTCCACGCGCACCGCCGGCAGCGAGCTGCCGCCGATCTGCACCTGGCCGATGCCGCTCACCTGCGCCAGCTTCTGCGCCAGGATGGTATCGGCCGCGTCATAGAGCTGCCCCGGGCTGTGGACGCCGGAGGTGAGGGTGAGGATCAGGATCGGCGCATCGGCCGGGTTCACCTTGTGGTAAGTCGGGTTGCTGCGCAGCGCGGTGGGCAGGTCGGCGCGCGCGGCGTTGATGGCCGCCTCGACGTCGCGCGCGGCGCCGTCGATGTTGCGGTTGAGGCCGAACTGCAGCACCAGGCGGCTCGAGCCGGTCGAGCTGGAGGAGGTGAGCTCGGTGACGTCCGCGATCTGCCCGAGGTGGCGCTCGAGGGGCGTCGCGACCGTCGCGGCCATGACATCCGGGCTCGCGCCGGCCATGCTGGCCGAGACCGCGATGGTCGGGAAGTCCACCTGCGGCAACGGCGAGACCGGCAGGCGCGTGTAGGCGAGGGCGCCGGCGAGGGCAATGCCCAGGGTGAGCAGCGTCGTCGCCACCGGGCGGCGGATGAAGGGCTCGGAAAGGTTCATCGCGAGCCCGCGCCGCTGGGCAGCGCCTGCGGCCCGGTACGCCCGGTGATGCGCCGCTCGAGGCGGTCGAAGTACAGGTAGATGACCGGGGTGGTGAAGAGCGTCAGCAGCTGGCTCACGATCAGGCCGCCGACGATGGTCAGTCCGAGCGGGTGGCGCAGCTCGGAGCCCGTGCCGGTGCCGAGCATGAGCGGCAACGCGCCGAGCAGTGCCGCCATGGTCGTCATGAGGATCGGCCGGAAGCGCAGGAGCGATGCGTGGTAGATCGCCTCCTCGGCGCTCATGCCCTGCTCACGCTCGGCCACCAGCGCGAAGTCGATCATCATGATCGCGTTCTTCTTCACGATGCCGATGAGCAGCACGATGCCGATGATGCCGACCACGCCCAGGTCGCTCCCCGCCAGTAGCAGCGCCAGCAGCGCGCCCACCCCGGCGGAGGGCAGCGTCGAGAGGATGGTGATCGGATGGATGAAACTCTCGTACAGCACACCGAGCACGATGTACACCGTCACCAGCGCCGCCAGGATCAGGAACAGCTCGTTGCCGAGCGTGGCCTGGAAGGCGAGCGCTGCGCCCTGGAAGCTGGTCATGAGCGCCGGCGGCAGGCCGAGCTCCTTCTCGGCGCGCGTGATGGCATCCACCGCGCTGCCGAGCGCCACGCCCGGGGCGAGGTTGAAGGACACGGTGATGGCGGGGAACTGCCCGAGGTGCCCGATCGAGAGCGGCGCGGTGCGCTCGGACACCTGCACCAGCGCCGACAGCGGCACCTCCCCGCCGATGGCGGTGGCGGAGGGCAGGTAGATCGTGCCGAGCGCATCGAGCGAGGCCATGAGCGAGTCGTCCGCCTGCAGGATCACGCGGTACTGGTTCGACTGGGTGAAGATGGTGGAGACGATGCGCTGCCCGAAGGCATCGTAGAGCGCGTTGTCGACCGTGGCCGGGGTGATGCCGAAGCGCCCGGCGGTGTCGCGGTCGATGGTGAGGTAGGCCGACAGGCCCTCGTTCTCCTGGTCGCTCGCCACGTCCTCAAGCTCGGGCAGGGTCTGCAGTCTCGCCACCAGCTTCGGCACCCAGAGGTCAAAGTCCTGCGGGTTGGCGTCCTCGAGCACGAACTGGTACTGCGTGCGGCTGACCGTGGCGGCGATCGAGAGGTCCTGGACCGGCTGCATGTAGAGACTGATGCCACTGATGTCGGCGGTGGCGCGCTGCAGGCGGCGGATGATCTGGCTGGCGTTCCTCGAGCGCGCGCTCACGGGCTTCAGGTTGATGAGCATGCGCCCGCTGTTGAGCGTGATGTTGGTGCCGTCCACGCCGATGAAGGAAGACAGGCTGACCACGTCCGGGTCCTTGAGCAGCACGCGGGCAAGCGAGCTCTGGCGCCGGGCCATCTCGGCGAAGGACACCGACTGCGGCGCCTCGGTGATGGCCTGGATCACGCCGGTGTCCTGCACCGGGAAGAAGCCCTTGGGGATGAAGACGTACAGGGCTATGGTGAGCGCCAGGGTCGCCAGCGCCACCGCCAGCGTCAGCGGCTGCCGGGCGAGCACCCAGCGCAGCGCCTCACCGTAGCGGTCGATGAGGGCCTGGAACTTCTCGTTCGACCAGCGCGCCAGCGCCGACTCGCTGCCCGGCTCGCCATGGTGCAGCAGCTTGGCGCACATCATCGGCACCAGGGTGAGCGAGACCACCGCCGAGATCACGATCGTGACCGCGAGCGTGATGGCGAACTCGTGGAACAGCCGCCCGACCACATCACCCATGAACAAGAGCGGAATGAGCACCGCGATCAGTGACACCGTGAGGGAGACGATGGTGAAACCGATCTCGCCGGCGCCCTTGAGCGCGGCTTGCAGCGGCGGCTGTCCCTGCTCGATGTAGCGCGAGATGTTCTCGATCATGACGATGGCGTCATCGACCACGAAGCCGGTCGCGATGGTGAGCGCCATGAGCGAGAGGTTGTCGAGGCTGAACCCGCACAGGTACATGACGGCGAGCGTGCCGACCAGCGACAGCGGCACGCTGGTGCTCGGGATGATGGTGGCCGGGATGCTGCGCAGAAACAGGAAGATCACCATCACCACGAGGGCGACCGCGAGGCTCAGCTCGAACTCCACATCGTGCACCGAGGCGCGGATGGTGTTGGTGCGGTCGGTGAGCACGGTCACGTCCACCGCCGCCGGCAGCGACCCGGTGAGTGCCGGCAGCAGCGCCTTGATGCGGTCGACGACCTGGATGACGTTGGCACCCGGCTGGCGCTGGATGTTGAGGATGATCCCCGGGCTGCTGTTCACCCAGCCGGCGAGGTAGGCGTTCTGGGCGCCGGCGATGACATCGGCCACGTCGCCCAGGCGCACCGGGTTGCCGTTCTTGTAGGCGATGATGATTTCCTTGTAGGTCTGCGGATCCTGGATCTGGTCATTGGCATTCAGGGTCCAGGAGCGCGCCGGGCCATCCAGCGTCCCCTTGGGCGAGTTGACGTTGGCGTTGGCGATGGTGGTGCGCAGGTCATCGATGTTGAGGCCGTAGGCCGCGAGCGCGCGCACGTTTGCCACCACGCGCACCGCCGGGCGCTGGCCGCCGCTCAGGCTCACCAGCCCCACGCCCTGGACCTGGGAGATCTTCTGCGCCACGCGCGTGTCGGCCAGGTCCTCCAGCTGCGTGAGTGGCAGTGTCCTGGAGGTGATCCCGAGGGTGAGGATCGGGGCATCCGCGGGGTTGACCTTGGCGTAGATCGGGGGCGCGGGCAGGTCCGAGGGCAGAAGGTTGCCGGCGGCGTTGATGGCCGCCTGCACCTCCTGCTCGGCCACATCCAGGCTCAGCTCGAGCGTGAATTGCAGCGTGATGACCGAGGCGCCGCCGGAGCTGGTGGAGGACATCTGGTTCAGGCCCGGCATCTGCCCGAACTGCACTTCCAGCGGTGCGGTCACCGAGGAGGTCATGACCTCCGGGCTCGCCCCCGGGTAGAAGGTCTGAACCTGGATGGTCGGGTAGTCGACCTGCGGCAGGGCCGAGAGCGGCAGGAAGCCGAAGGCCACGATGCCGACGAGCAGGATCGCAACCATGAGGAGCGAGGTGCCCACCGGGCGCAGGATGAAGATGCGGGACGGATTCACGCGCGAACCCTAGTGCGCGCTCGGCTGAGCGCCTGGCTCGGTCCCCTGTTTGCCCCGATGCGGGTGCTGGGCGCGGCTCCCGGGCTGCGTGCCGCCTGCGGACGAGCCCGCGGCAGCGCCACCCTCGCGCAGCAGGATCTTCGCCCCATCCTTGAGGCGATCGGCGCCGTCGATTACCACCACCTCGCCCGCGGCGAGACCGGCGCTGACGACGATGCGGTTCGCATCCCCGGCGCCGAGGGTCACCTTGCGCACGTTCACGGTGTGATCGGCGTTGACCACGTACACGTACGTGCCAGGCGCGCCGCGCTGCACCGCCGCCTGCGGAATGAGCGTTGCGCCCTCGAGCGTGGTCACCAGCAGATCGACGTTCACGAACTGGTTGGGGAAGAGCTTCTCGTCGGCGTTGTCGAAGACGGCTTTGAGCTTGACCGTGCCGGTGGTGGTGTCGATCTGGCTGTCGACGCTCTGCAGCACCCCGCTCGCCAGCCGCTGGGTGTGGCTGCGGTCGAAGGCGCTGACCGGCAGGCTCTGATTGGCGTGCAGCTGCTCGAGGATGGGCGGAATCGAATCCTCCGGCAGCGCGAATACCACGGTGATCGGCTTGCGCTGGGTAACCACCACGAGTCCGTTCGGCTCGGCGGGTGTGACGTAGTTGCCGAGCGTCACCTGCTGCAGCCCGGCACGGCCATCGATCGGTGAGGTGATGCGGCAGTAGATGAGGTTGAGTTTCGCGGCATCGATCTGGCCCTGGTCGGTCTTGACCGTGCCGATGTCCTGCTGCACCAGCGCGCGCTGCGTCGCCAGCTGCTGCTCGGCAATGGAGTCCTGGGCGAAGAGCGTGGTGTAGCGCTCGAGGTCGGTGCGCGCGTTGGCGAGCAGCGCCTTGTCGCGCGCCAGCGCACCCTCGGCCTGCTCGAGCGCGACCTGGTAGGGGCGTGGATCGATCTGGATCAGCAGCTCGCCCTTCTTGACCTCCTGGCCCTCCTTGAAGGCGATCTGCGTGATCTGGCCGCTGATCTGACTTTGCACGGTGACCGTGGTGATCGGTGTGACCGTGCCGAGGCCGTTGAGGATGATCGGCATGGCGCCCGCCACCGCGGCCGCCGTGGCCACCGGCATCGGCGCACCGGCGGGGCCGAACCGGCCGCCCGGGGTCCTGGTCGCGTGCGGCTTGAGCAGCCAGCCGAGCAGGATCAGCCCGGCGATCGCGGCGATGACGATGAGCCAGCGCCGGCTGAGGAGGCGGCGCCAGCCGCGCGGGGCGGCGGCTTCGGCCTGCACCGCGGGTTGCTCGGTGCCCAGAGGAGGGGTGCTGTGGACGTCGTTCATGCGCGCTCACCGCGCGGGGGTCGTTTCAGAGCATCCTCCAGAGCCTCGCGCGCGTTGCAGTCAAGGCTAACGGTTAAATTCGATCCGGCCACTGTATCCTGTGCCCACGTTGAGGATTCTTAAGATTCCGGGGGCAATTCTGTCGTTCTGTACAGGCCTCTTCACATTCGGACGGTGTCGCCTCGGCGGCGTCACGTGCGAACGCGTCTCATTTATGATGGCGCACACACCAACCGCTTGCTCAGACGTGGCCGATGAGCTGGAGCCTGCCTAACACACTCACCTGGGCGCGGATCGCGGCCATCCCGCTGATCGTGCTTCTCTTCTATATGCCCTATCCCTGGGCAGACCCGGCTGCCGGCCTGCTGTTTGCTGCGGCCGGCGTGACCGACTCGCTCGATGGTTATTTCGCGCGCCGCCTGAACCAGATCTCCCGCCTCGGCGCATTCTTGGACCCGGTGGCCGACAAGCTCATTGTGGCGGTGGCGCTCGTGCTGCTGGTGAGCAAGGACCCGCGCGCACTGATCGTACTCACCGCGGCGGTGATCATCGGGCGCGAGATCACGATCTCTGCGCTGCGCGAATGGATGGCCGAGATCGGGCAGCGCCGCCGCGTGGCCGTCTCGCAGCTGGGCAAGTACAAGACCATTCTGCAGATCACCGGCCTCTCGATGATGCTGTATCGCATTCCGCTCTTCGGGCTGCCGATCTACTGGCTGGGCGTTGCGCTCACTGAGGTGGCCGCCGCCGCGACCCTCATCTCGATGGCCCTGTATCTGCGAGCGGCGTGGCCGGAGCTGCGACGCTAGATATGCCCTTAAGTCTTTGAACCATAAGCCCCCCCGCGGGCAGGGTCGGGAGCGGGAGTACGCGCCTTTACCTTGACTTCCGAGTTGCGGGCCATAGAATCTCGCGCTCTCCGGTGCGGGAATAGCTCAGTTGGTAGAGCACGACCTTGCCAAGGTCGGGGTCGCGAGTTCGAGTCTCGTTTCCCGCTCCACTCTCCTCGCTGCTGCGCGCGGCCCGTCCCGGGCGCAGTCAAATTGGCCTCGCAGTCTCACGGCGGGCTGCAGCCGCTGCTGACTGCGGCGCGGGCCGCCCGCCCTGAGCGCCGCGCGCCCGAGCATAGCGCTCGCCGCGGTGCTACCAACCGCCCCATGACGCGACCGCAAGCTTTGCGGCCTGAGCCAGCCAACTTGCCATTGTTAGGTATAGCCGCTACAAGCCGCCGACGATGGCGCATCCGATCCGGACACCTTGCTGGCGCGCGCCCCCTGAGCTCAACGGTGCCCTGCGCTGCGCCACGCGCCGACCGCGATGCCTCAGCCGTGCGGATCAGCCGAAATCACGATCTCATTTCGTACGTGGCGTACACCCATCGTCGAGCGCGCAAGCTGCACCGCGCGTTCGGCGGCGGCCGCCGAACCGGCACGTCCCGATAGATGCACCGTGCCATCCCGGTCGGTGAGCACCTTCAGGTCCGTCACGCCGGGTTCGCTCTGCGCGGTGATCTTTGCACGCACCGCCTCACTGACGCTCGGGTCGCTGTCGACGCGGGTTCCGTACGCGGGGTTGTCGGCCCGGCTGACACTCATGGGGGCGGCGAGCAGCACGGGAACGATCAGGGCATAGCTGAGGATGCGGGCTTTCATGGCTGTCCTCCGGCGAAGACGATAAGGATGGCGATCGGGTCCATGGCGTGCAGTCCCTTCTGCCCTACAGCATGCGTTGGCGCCGGCCGGCTGGCCGTAGGCTTTGCCATGCCGGCGCATTCCAGTACCTTGAGTCCTAGCTCATCGCCGGCGCGCGGCGAGCGCGTTTCGCACCGCGGGAGGTGAGGGTGGAAGATGTGATCTGGAACAGTAACTGGGCGTGGGCGCTGCCGCTCATCGTGTGCACGGTCATGCTGCACGTGATCGCGCTCGGGGGCATCAACGCCCAGGTGGTCACCGTGCTCACGCGCGTGCATGGGCATCGCCGCTTCATGGTGCTGTTCGTCGGCGTCATGGGGATGACGACGCTGCTCGCGACGCTGCTGCACGGCGCGGAGGCCGTGATCTGGGCGTACGCCTATTGCGCGCTCGGCGCCATGCAGGACATCCGCACCGCGCTCATCTATTCACTGAGCGCGTTGACCACCTACGGGCATGCCGAGCTTTACCTGGCGCGTCACTGGCAACTCATGGGTGCGCTGGAGGCACTTAATGGGCTGCTGCTCTTCGGTCTCACGACCGCGTTCCTGTACGCGCACGTACGACGTGTATGGATTGCCGCCGCCGGCGTTGGCGCACACCAGATCTGAGGCCGCAGCCGCGCGGCCACGCCTGCCAAGGCGCGTGGGCTAGAGACCGAACAGCGTGGCCGCCTTCTGCAGCGTGACCCACACGCCCCAGGCAATCGGGATCCCGACCGCGGCCCACGCGAGCGCCACCAGCCACAGCGGCGAAGGCGCAGCCCTTGCGGTCGCCACCGACACCGGCGCGGCGCTCACGTGCTGCTCGGCATCCAGTTGCGCCAGCTGCGCCGGCGTCATGGTGTATTTCGGATCGACGGGACGCACCAGCAGGTTGCAGACCAGGCCGAGGACGAGCAGCCCGGCGAGAACGTACATGGTGATGTTGTAGACCTGGGACTTCGGCAGGCCGTGGTCGAGCTGGTACTGGCGAATGTAGCCGACCAGCGGCGGACCCAGCACGCCCGCCGTCGACCAGGCCGTCAGCAGACGTCCGTGGATGGCCCCGACCATCTTGGTGCCGAACAGATCCGAGAGGTAGGCCGGCACGGTGGCGAAGCCACCGCCATACATGGAGAGAATGATGCCGAAGAACAGCACGAACAGAGCTAGCGTGCCGCTGGCCGCCGTCCACGGAATCGAGGCGTACAGCGCAATGCCCAGCAGGAAGAAGACGCTGTAGGTGGGTTTGCGCCCGAGGCGATCGGACAATGACGCCCAGAAGATCCTTCCCAGGATGTTAAAGAGCGACAGCAGTCCGGTAAAACCAGCAGCCAGCGCCGCGACTGCGCCGAGCTGTGCCGGGGTGAGCTGATCGTACGAGGCGCTGGTGCCGATCAGGCGCCCGCCAAATACCTCCTGCAGCAGCGGGGAGGCCATGCTGAGGATGCCGATCCCGGCCGAGACGTTGAGCATCAGCACCGCCCACACCAGCCAGAACTGCGGTGTGCGCCAGGCCACGTTCAGGTGTACGTGCTGCTGGGTGACCAGTGGCTTGCGCACGCTGGACGGATCCCAGCCGGCCGGCCGCCACTCCGGCGGCGGCAGGCGATAGCCGAACGCGCCGCCCATCATGAAGAAGAAATAGATGAGTGCCAGCACCAGCAGCGCCTCGGTAACGCCCACCGAGGTGGCCGAGGCGAAGTGCTTCATGAGGCGATCCGCCAGCGGCGCGCCGATCATCGCGCCGCCGCCAAAGCCCATGATGGCCATGCCGGTCGCCATGCCGCGCCGGTCCGGGAACCACTTGATCAGGGTCGAGACCGGGGAGATGTAGCCGATGCCGAGACCAATGCCACCCAGGGCGGCGCCCAGCCAGATGATCCACAGCTGGTGGCGGGAGACCCCGAAGGCCATGACGAGGATGCCGCCGCACCAGCACAGCGCGGCCACCACGCCGGCCTTGCGCGGCCCGACGCGCTCGAGCCATCCGCCCCAGATCGCCGCCGACGAGCCGAGGAACACGAAGAACAGCCCGTAGATCCAGGACTGCAGCAGCGGTACCTTCCAGTCGCACGTGGTGGTGGTGAGGTAGTCGAGAAGACCGGCGCTTGCGGCGCAGGCGAGGGGCTTGGTGATGCCGACGGCCTTGGACAGCGGCAGCCAGAACACGGAGAACCCATATGCCATGCCGATGCACAGATGGATCGCGAGGGCAGCCGGGGGCACGAGCCAGCGGTTGAAGGCGGGACTGGCGATGGTGCGCTCGCGCGCCAGAAGTCCCAAAGGGGCCACGGTAGCAGCAGACATGCGGCGCTCCTCTTACTTGTTGTTGGACCCGGGAGATCGCGGTGCCGGCGCCCCCCGGCTCCGGCGCATCGACGCATTCTTACCTTTTTGTTAGGCTTCGTTCCACCGCACTGAAGCCCCCGCATGGATTGCGGTTATTTCGCCCTCGGGCGAGCCTGGCTTCAATTCACCTTCGGCTAGGTGGCAGAGTGGTCATGCAGCGGCCTGCAAAGCCGTCTACGCCGGTTCGATTCCGACCCTAGCCTAAAATCCCTCGTATCACGACGTACCTTCGGGTACGTCCCGGTACGCGGGGCGCCCGCAAATCGCTGAAATCGCCGTGTTTTACGCTGTTTATGTGTCTGTCGGCGTTCAGAGCCGTCTTTGGGCACCGCGTTTTGCAGTGGGGTATGTATGTGGGGTATGTTCCCGACAGGTGGGGTATCTTTCTGTTAGGTAGCGGTTGCTCAGCGATACCAAAGTTCGAGCCGCCAGGCCGCGTGAAAAGGCCTACAAGCTCTACGATGAGCGCGGGTTGTTCCTCCTGGTCGCGCCGAGCGGCGGCCGCTTGTGGCGACTCAAGTACCGACTGCGCGAACGCGAGAAGCTAATCTCTCTCGGCTCGTATCCGGACGTCAGCCTCAAGCGTGCCCGTGAGAAGCGGGACGAAGCACGCAAGCTCCTGGCGGACGGCATCGATCCCAGCGTGCAACGGCAGGAGCATCGCACTGCGCTCCTTGAGACCTTCGAAGGGGTGGCAGAGGAGTGGCTGAGACTCCAGAGCAAG
>DATJVL010000007.1:0-225182 GCA_035501795.1 Steroidobacteraceae bacterium | reverse complement strand
GCCTTGGCGCGCCGCAGCGGCGCGTTTTGTGCGGCGCGAAAAGCGCTGCAGCGATGGCGCAAAGCCTCGACGTGATCTGACGAGTCGGTCAGAGTTGCGGCAGGACGGCCGGTCTAGCGCGCGCGTGACCGGGCAGCTCATCAGGGAGAAGAGCCATGAACATGAACGCCCAACAGCTCGCGATCTGGGCTGTGATCGGCATCGTCGCGGGCTGGCTGGCCAGCGTTGTTGTGGGGGGCGGTGGTGGTCTGTTGCGCTACTTGATCACGGGTCTCATCGGCGCCTTCGTCGGCGGATTTGTCTTCAATGCGGCCGGCTGGAAGCTCAATCTCGGCAATGAGTGGGTCGAGCAGATCGTGGTCGCGGCCATCGGTGCCATCATCATTGTGATTCTGGCGCGGTTGATCGCCTGAAGTAGAGCGGTTGCGCGCGGTGGGGACGACGCGGGGCCGATCGATGCGCGTGCGTGTCGGCGGCGCCGGCAAACCTGTTATTGCGCGCCCTGCCGCCTGGCGATAAACGCCAGCCGCTCGAACAAGTGCACGTCCTGCTCGTTCTTGAGAAGCGCCCCGTGGAGGGGCGGGATCAGCTTTCTGGGGTCGCTCTCGCGCAGTGTCTCGGGCGAAATATCCTCGTTGAGCAGCAGCTTGATCCAGTCGAGCAGTTCCGAGGTCGAGGGCTTCTTCTTCAGCCCCGGCGTGGCCCGCACCTCGAAGAACACCGCCAGCGCCTCGGCCAGCAGCTCGCGCTTCAGTCCCGGGAAGTGCACCTCGACGATGGCACGCATGGTGGCCTCGTCGGGAAAGCGGATGTAATGGAAGAAGCAGCGCCGCAGAAAAGCATCCGGCAGCTCCTTCTCGTTGTTGCTGGTGATGATGATGATCGGGCGGTGCCGTGCCTGGATGAGCTCGCGCGTCTCGTAGACGTAGAACTCCATGCGGTCCAGCTCGCGCAGCAGGTCGTTGGGGAACTCGATGTCGGCCTTGTCGATCTCGTCGATCAGGAGCACCGGCTGCACCGCCGACTCGAACGCCTCCCACAGCCGTCCCTTGACGATGTAGTTGCCGATGTCGTGCACGCGCGCCTCGCCGAGCTGCGAGTCGCGCAGCCGCGAGACGGCGTCGTACTCGTACAGGCCCTGCTGCGCCTTGCTGGTGGACTTGATGTGCCACTCGTAGAGCGGCCGTGCCAGGGCGCGCGCGATCTCTTGCGCCAGCTGGGTCTTGCCGGTACCGGGCTCGCCCTTGATCAGCAGCGGCCGCGCCAGCACGATGGCAGCGTTGACCGCCATCATGAGCTCATCGGTGGCAATGTAGCGCTCGCTGCCCGTGAAGCGTGGGTTCATGGCGGGAAGTCTAATCCAAGCCCCCCGAGCGCGGCGGCCGCCGCCGCCGCGATTCGGCGCAGGTGGCTCCCTAGCGCGGCGTCAGTGTCAGGGTGTGTTGGGCCGGGCCGGGCAGCAGCGGCAGTGCCTCTCCGCGCGCCCAGCCCATGAAGCCGGCCCGGTAGTAGGGCGAGAGCGGGTGCCCGCTCTGGCCGCCCGGCAGCTCGAGGTAACCCTGCGCCTCGTGGCCGGGGGAGACGGCGTAGCGCTCCGAGGCGCCCACCGCGTACTCCTGCACGCGTGGCATGTTGTGGTCGCCCGGCAGCTCGAGCGTCGGCATGTCCAGGAAGCCGGCGAGCCAGGGCAGCGCCGCCGAGAGCGGGTGGCGGATACGTACCACGTTGCGTGCCCCCCAGCGGCAGCGCGCCAGCTGCGGACACGCGGGCGCGAGATCCTTAAGGATCGCATCGGCCTGCGCGAGCAGGAACTCGTCCCAGCTCGCGTACGGGCGCGCCAGGAGGTGCAGCGGCTGCTGCGTCACGAGGGTCCAGAGCGGGCCTTCGAACTGCGCCGGGGGCCAGGTGTCCTCCGCGACCGGGATGCCGAGGGCGCCCAGGAGCGCGGCCCATACCGCCGCCTGCACCTGCTCGCGGTAGCTGCGCACCAGGCGGTAGCCGACCGAGTCCACCGCCGCGCGCGCGTCCCAGCCGGCGACCAGGCGGCGCAACTCGGCACGCTGCGGGTGCTGCGCCAGCGCGTGTTCGTCGAGCACGCGCAACAGCAGGGCCTGCCAGGGGGCGAGGAAGACGGCGCGATCGTCCAGCTGGATCCTCAGCATGTCCGCCGGGGTCACGCCGCCGTGCAGCGCCAGCAGGTCATCGCGGATCTGCGCGGCGCGGGCGCCGAGGTCGTATTCCGCGCCGAGCGTGGCGAGCTCACCGCCGATGAGCTCGAGCGCACGCGCATCCGTCGTCACCCGGGCGTTGGCGCTCCACAGCCGCCCGCTGGGGGGATCCACGAGGTGCGGGTGCTCGGCCGGGCCGGTCCAGGCGGCATCGCCGCGGGTGCGCTCGGGGCCGCTCGCCCGCGGCAGCCGTGCAAAGAGCGTCCACCCGATGTGGCCGTCGCGATCGCCGATGACCGCGTTCTGGCCGGGGATGCCCATGCCGGGGGCGAGCTGCAGCACCTCGGCAACCGAGCCGGCAGTCTCCAGCGCCACCAGGTTCATGTTGGTCGCCTGCGGCAGCTGCGCGATCCAGCGGCCGAACCAGCACGCGTGCGTGGCCGCATCGATGCGCAGCAGGACGCCCTCAGGCCCCGAGCGCACCGCCTCGGATTGCGCCGCGGCGCCGTGCACGCGGATCTCCTCGCGTACCACTGCGAGCGGCTCGAGGCCTTGCGGGGTGTGCAGGCCCTGCTCGTCGACGCCGGAGCACTCGCGGCGCGTCACGGACACCCAGTCGCCGTAGCTGTTGGTGAAGCCCCAGGCGATGCGGCCATTCGAGCCCACCACCAGGAGCGGCGTTCCCGGCAGCGTCACGCCGTTCAGGTCGAGCGCCCCGGGGATCGTGAGACGCGCGTGGTACCAGATCGTCGGCACGCGCTGTCCCAGGTGCATGTCATTCGCCACCAGCGCACTGCCGCTTGCCGTGAGGCGCCCGGCCACGACCCAGTTGTTGCTGCCGAGGAGCGCCGGCGCCGCCGGCGGGAGCCTTGCGGACACGCTGGCCGCTGCACGCACGTCGAGGACCTCGGGCGGCGGCACCGCCGCCGCCGCGGCCGGCGGCTCCGCCTGCGGGCCCGCCGGGGCGTCCCAGGCGGTGCGCGCCGGGTAGAGGAACTGCATGGCGCACTTCCAGCCGGCCGCGCACTCAGGCCCGCCGAGGCGTGCATTGATCTGCTCGCGCAGGATCTGGCGCCGCAGCCCGTTCGCCTGCAGGTCCCACCACATGGCGTACACCACCAGTATCGAGTCCTCGGCCTGCCAGGCCCGCGGCGGGGAGCCCAGGAGCCAGTACTCCCACGGCCGCGCACGCAGGCCTTTGAGCCCGGCGTTCACGCCGTCCGTGTAGGCCGCCAGGAGCGCGCGCTGCTCGGGGCTGGCCGCGGCGAGCACCGCCTGCGCCACGTGCCGGAAGCGGAACAGCCGCGCGCGACGGTCGTGCTCGAGCGCGGCCGCGCCCACCAGCTCGGCGAGCTCGCCGGCCGCCAGCCGCCGCGACAGGTCCATCTCGAAGAAGCGGTCCTGTGCATGCACGAAGCCGGTGGCCCAGGCGAGGTCGGCGCGGTTGCCGGCGCTCAAGGTGGGCACGCCGCGCGCATCGCGCGTCACGCTCACGGGGGCAGCGAGCGCGCCGGTGTGCACGCGGCCTTCGAGCTGCGGCAGCGAGGCGCGCAGCAGCAGGTAGCCGGCGGTAAGCAGCCCCAGCGCCACGAGCGCCACGGCGCCGAGCAGGTAGCGGAGGATGCGGAGCGGTGCGCTAATCGAGCGTGACTTTCAGGATCTGCATCGAGTTGGTGCCGCCCTGGACGCCCGAGGCCTCGCCCTTGGTGAGGATCACGAGGTCGCGCTTGCGCACCAGGCGCAGATCGAGCAGCCGCGTGAACAGCGCGCGGTAGAGCGCCTCGGTCGAGGAGCTGGCGCCGGTGACGTCGAAGATCACCGGGTACACGCCGCGGTAGAGCGTCACGCGCCGGCGCGTCGCCTCGTGACTGGTGAAGGCGTACACCGGGATGTCGGAGCGGATGCGCGACATCAAGAGCGGGGTGGCACCGGACTCGGTGAGCGCCACGATGGCGCGCACCCTCATGTGGTTGGCGGTGTAGGTGACCGCGAGCGCGATGGCCTCTTCGGTGCCGCGCACCTCGGCGCCGAGTGAGCGCTGGCGCGAGCGCGGATGGGTGAGCTGGTACTTCTCCGCGCCCAGGATGACCTGCGCCATCGCCTCGACCGCCCGGACCGGGTAGCGCCCGGTTGCGGTCTCCGCCGACAGCATCAGCGCGTCGGTGCCGTCCATGACGGCGTTGGCGACGTCGCTGACCTCGGCCCGCGTGGGCACCGGGTTGTAGATCATCGACTCCATCATCTGCGTGGCCGTGATCACCGCGCGGTTGCGGGTGCGGCCCTCGTGGATGATGGTCTTCTGGAGCCCGGTGAGCTCGGCGTAGCCCATCTCCACGCCCAGGTCGCCGCGCGCCACCATCACCACGTCGGCGGCCTCGATGATGCCCTCCAGGTTCTCGACCGCCTCGTGGCGCTCGATCTTGGCCACCAGATGCGCCGCGCCGCCCGCGGCGCGCAGCAGGCTGCGCGCCTCCGCGATGTCGGCGGCCTCGCGCACGAAGGAGACGGCGACGTAGTCCACGCCCTCCTCGGCGGCGAAGCGGATGTCCTCGCGGTCGCGCGCCGAGAGCGCCGGGGCGGAGATGCCCCCGCCCTGGCGGTTCAGGCCCTTGCGATCGGAGAGCTCGCCGCCAACGCGCACGCGCGTCTCAACCGTGGTGGCACCAACGCGCAGCACGTCCAGCACGATCTGCCCGTCATTCAGCAGCAGCGTGTCCCCCGCCTCGACGTCGCGCGGCAGGTCCTGGTAGGCGACGCCCACGGCCTCCACCGTGCCACCCTTGGGGTCGAGCTCGGTGTCGAGCCTGAAGGGTGCGCCCTCGGCCAGCAGCACGCGCCCCTCGCGGAAGCACTCGATGCGGATCTTCGGGCCGCCCAGGTCGAGCAGCACGCCGACGCAGCGGTCCGCGCGCAGCGCGGCCTCGCGCACCAGCGCCAGGCGCCGCCGCCGGTCCTCCAGCGTGCCGTGCGAGGCGTTGAGGCGCACCACGTCGACACCGGCGCGCATCATCTGCGTGAGCACTTCCAGATCGTCGGTCGCCGGTCCCACGGTGGCGACGATCTTCGCGCGCCGCAGCAAGGCCGGCGGCACCCTATCCGACACGCGCGCGCTCTTCCAGCATGGCCACCGCCGGCAGCTTCTTGCCTTCCACGAACTCGAGGAAGGCGCCGCCGCCGGTGGAGATATAGGAGATGCTGTCCTCGACGCCGTACTTCTCGATGGCGGCGAGCGTGTCGCCGCCGCCGGCCAGCGAGAAGGCCCTGCCGCGCGCGATCGCCTGGGCGATGGCGCGGGTGCCCTCGCCGAACTGCTCGAACTCGAACACGCCCACCGGGCCGTTCCAGATGATGGTGCCGGCCGCCCCGAGCAGTGCCGCGCAGTGATCGCAGCTGTCCGGGCCGATATCCAGGATCATCTCGTCGGAGCGCACCTCGCCCACCGCGCGCACGTCGGCGTGCGCGGTGGAGGCGAACTCGCGCGCCACCACCACGTCGGTCGGCAGGGGGATCGCGGTGCCGCGCGCGGCCGCCTTGTCCATCAGCCGCCGCGCCACATCAAGCATGTCCATCTCGCACAGGGACTTGCCGACGTCCACGCCGGTGGCCGCGAGGAAGGTGTTGGCGATGCCGCCGCCGACGATCAGCTGGTCGACGCGCTCCAGCAGCGATTCCAGCACCATGAGCTTGGTGGACACCTTGGAGCCGCCGACGATGGCCACCAGCGGGCGCGCCGGCTTCTCCAGCGCGCGCTCGAGCGCCTCGAGCTCCCCCACCAGCAGCGGGCCGGCGCAGGCCACGGCGGCGAAGCGCGCCACGCCGTGCGTGCTGGCCTCGGCGCGGTGCGCGGTGCCGAAGGCATCCATGACGAACACGTCGCACAGCGCCGCCATGCGGCGGGCGAGCGCCTCGTCGTCCTGCTTTTCGCCCTTGTTGAAGCGCACGTTCTCGCACAGTACCGCGCTGCCGGCGGCGCACTCCACCCCGTCGAGCCAGTCCTTGCGCAGCGGCACCGGCTTGCCGAGCAGCTCCGACAGTCGGGTCGCCACCGGAGCGAGCGACAGGGCCGGGTCGTACACGCCCTCCTTGGGGCGCCCCAGGTGCGAGAGGATATAGACCTGCGCGTGCTGGTCGAGCGCATAACGGATGGTGGCCAGCGCGGCGCGGATGCGCGCATCGCTCGTCACCACTCCATTCTGCACCGGTACGTTGAGGTCCTCGCGGAGCAGGACCCGCTTGTTGCGCAGGTCCGTATCCGTCATCCGCAGTAGCTTCATGGGGCCTTCGACCACGCGAGCGTGGTGTCGATCATGCGGTTGGAGAAGCCCCACTCGTTGTCGTACCAGGCGCACACCTTGACCAGCGTGCCGTCGATCACCTTGGTGAGCGTGGCGTCGAACACCGAGGAGTGCGCGTCGTGGTTGAAGTCGACCGAGACCAGCGGCTGCTCGTTGTAGGCCAGGATGTTGTGCAGCGGACCGGACTCGCTCGCCTCGCGCACCGCCTTGTTCACTTCCTCGACCGAGGTGGCACGGCGCGCGGTGAAGGTCAGGTCCACCAGCGACACGTTGATGGTCGGCACGCGCACCGAGAAGCCATCGAGCTTGCCCTTGAGCTCGGGCATCACCAGGCCCACCGCCACCGCGGCGCCGGTCTTGGTCGGGATCTGCGACATGGTGGCCGAGCGCGCCCGGCGCAGGTCCGCGTGGTAGACGTCGGTCAGCACCTGATCGTTGGTATAGGAGTGCACCGTGGTCATGATGCCGGCGACCACGCCGATGCGGTCGTGCAGTGCCTTCACCACCGGCACCAGGCAATTGGTGGTGCAGGAGGCGTTGGAGATCACCGTGAAGGAGCTCTTCAGCACGTCGTGGTTCACGCCGTAGACGATGGTGGCGTCGACGTCCTCGCCGCCCGGGGCGGAGATCACCACCTTCTTGGCGCCGCCCTTCAGGTGCGCCGCCGCCTTGGCCTTGCTGGTGAAGAGCCCGGTGCACTCGAGCACCATGTCCACACCGACATCGCCCCAGGGGAGCTTGGCCGGGTCGCGCTCGGCAAACACCCGGATGCGATCGCCGTTCACCACCATGTAGTCGCCGTCGACGCGCACCTCGCCGTTGAAGCGGCCGTGCACCGTGTCGTGCCGGGTGAGGTGGGCGTTGGCCTTCGGGTCGCACAGGTCGTTGAGCGCCACGATCTGCACCTCGCCGGTGCGCCGGCTCTCGTACAGGGCGCGCAGCACGTTGCGACCGATGCGCCCGTAACCATTGATACCGACCTTGATTGCCATGCCGCTCATTCCTCCAGCAGTGCGCTTATTTGTTGGGCGATATTATCGACCGTGAAGCCGAAATGTGGGAACACGTCGGCCGCCTTGCCGGAGGCGCCGAAGCGATCGATACCGACGATGCGGCCCCCCAGGCCGACATAACGCCACCAGCTCTGCGTGGCGCCGGCCTCCACGGCGAGCCGCCGGGTCACGCCCGGCGGCAGCACCGCGTTGCGGTACGCCGCCTCCTGCTGATCGAAGGTCTCGGTGGAGGGCATTGATACCAGGCGCACCCGCCGCCCGCGCGCGTTGGCGGCCTGCACCGCCTGGGCCGCAAGTCCCACCTCGGACCCGGTCGCGATCACCAGGCACTCCGGGGCACCCGCCGGGTCGATGAGCACGTAGCCACCGCGGCGGATGGCGGCGAGCTGCTCGCTGCTGCGGGTCTGCTGCGGCACGGCCTGGCGCGTGAACACCAGCGCGGTGGGGCTGTGGCGCTCGAGGGCGAGCGTCCAGGCCACGGCGGTCTCCGCCGCATCACACGGACGCCACAGGTTCATGTGCGGCATGGCGCGCAGGCTCGAGAGCTGCTCGATCGGCTGGTGCGTGGGGCCATCCTCGCCCAGGCCGATGGAGTCGTGCGTGTACACCAGGATCACCCGCTGCTGCATCAGGCAGGCGAGGCGCACGGCGTTGCGCGCGTAGTCGGAGAACACCAGGAAGGTGCCGCCGTAGGGGATGAAGCCCCCGTGCAGCGCGATGCCATTCATGATGCCGGTCATGCCGAACTCGCGCACGCCGTAGTGCAGGTAGTCGCCGTTCTCGGCCTCGGGCGCGCGGATGGTCTTGGCACCCTTGAAGAGCGTGTTGTTCGAGCCGGTGAGGTCCGCCGAGCCGCCGAGCAGCTCCGGCAGCGCGGGACCGAGTACGTTGAGCGCGCTCTGCGAGGACTGGCGGGTCGCCTGGGGCGCGCTCTGCTTGGCCACGGCTGCCAGCGTCGCCTGCACCGTGTCCTGCCAGTTCTGGGGCAGCTCCCCGGCCATGCGGCGCGTGAATTCCTGCGCCAGGTCCGGGTGCGCGCCGGCATAGCGGGCAAAGAGTGCGCGCCAGGCGGCTTCCAGCTGTGCACCCGCGGCGCGGTGATCCCAGGCGGCGCGGATCTCCTGCGGCACCTCGAACGGCGGATAGCTCCAGCCGAGGGTGCGGCGCGCTGCGGCGACCTCCTCGACCCCGAGCGCCTCGCCGTGCGCCTCCTTGGTGCCCTGCTTGTCGGGCGCCCCGTAGCCGATGATGGTCTTGCAGCAGATGAGCGAGGGGCGCCGGGTCTCGGCGCGCGCTGCGCGCACGGCGCGCTCCACCGCCGCGCCGTCGAGACCGTTCACGTCCGGCACCACGTGCCAGTCGTAGGCGGCAAAGCGCTCGGGCGTATTGTCGGTGAACCAGCCGGCGACCTTGCCGTCGATGGAGATGCCGTTGTCGTCGTAGAAGACGATCAGCTTGCCGAGCGCGAGCGTCCCGGCGAGCGAGCAGGCCTCGTGCGAGACGCCCTCCATCAGGCAGCCATCGCCGCAGAAGGCGTAGGTGTAGTGATCCACCACCGCGAAGCCATCGCGGTTGAACTCGAGCGCGAGCAGCTTCTCCGCGAGCGCCATGCCGACCGCGTTCGCCAGCCCCTGCCCGAGGGGCCCGGTGGTGGTCTCCACCCCGATCGGCGGGTCGTGCTCGGGGTGGCCGGGCGTCTTGCTGCCGAGCTGGCGGAAGCCCTTGAGGTCCTCGAGCGTGAGCGCATAGCCCGTCAGATGCAGCACCGAGTAGAGCAGCATCGAGCCGTGCCCGTTGGAGAGCACGAAGCGGTCGCGGTCAGGCCACAGCGGGTTGTTGGGGTTGTGGCGCAGGAAGTGCCGCCACAGCACCTCGGCGATGTCCGCCATGCCCATCGGCATGCCCGGGTGCCCGGCATTGGCGCGCTGCACCGCGTCCATGGAGAGAGCGCGGATGGCATTGGCAAGTTCGCGGGGTGTGCTCATGAGCTTATGTCAGCGGCGCGCGGCCGCGCTTGCGGGCTGGGAACGTAGCTGTGGTGCGCCGGTCGCGCACCGGCGGGCGCGCATTGTCCACCAGTCGCGGCGGATGCTCAAATCCGCGCCGGCCGGCAAGCCCGCGTGCGCGCACGCACCCGCCCCGCGTGCGCCGCGCGCCGCAGCTGCCGCGCCCCGTGGCTTGAGCGTGGGCGTGCTTCACACTCCCGGCAGCCATAAGCGGTACCGCGTCGTGTCAGCTAAAGCCGACATAAGAACCGGGGCGACCTGGTTCACTGCAGCGGCGCAAAAGGCTCTGTTAACCTCGCGCCCATGAGCGTTTTACGCCTGACGCAATTCACCGACCCGCACCTGTACGGCGGGGAGCAGGAAGCGCTGCGCGGGGTCGCGACGCTGCCGGCACTGCAGGCGGCGCTCGCGCATGCGCGCGCGCGCGACTGGCCGCCGGATGCGCTGCTCGTCACCGGGGACATCGTGCAGGATGACCCGCTCGGTTATGCCCATTTTCGCCGGCTGTTTTTTGGCCTCGGCCCGCCGGTGCTGTGTCTGCCCGGCAACCACGATGAGCCGCGCGCCATGCGCCGCGAGCTGCACGGCGCACCATTCGTGCTCGGTGGCCACGTGGACCTGGGTCGCTGGCGCATCGTGCTGCTGGACAGCTGCCTGCCCGGCTCGGCGAGCGGCGCGCTGAGCGAGCCGAGCCTGGCGCAGCTCGACGCCGCGCTCGCCGGCGCCGGCGGCCGGCACTGCCTGGTGTGCCTGCATCATCACCCGGTGCCGATGGCCAGTCGCTGGCTGGATCGGGTCGGCCTGAGCAATGCGGCGGAATTCCTGCACACCATCGACCGGCACAAGAACGTGCGCGCGATCGTCTGGGGTCACGTGCACCAGGCTTACGACGGACTGCGCAAGGGAGTCCGGCTGCTCGCCACACCCTCAACCTGCGCCCAGTTCCTGCCCCATTCCGATGACTTCGCGGTCGACCGGCGCCCGCCGGCCTATCGGACACTGGAGCTGCGCGCGGACGGCTCTTTGCTCACGGAGGTCGTGTGGATCGAACAGCACTGCGATGGCTCCTCGCGCTCAGCCTACTCGGCAGCCTAAGCGTCCACGCCGCGAGTCCCGTGTGGGCCGTGCGCGGCGCCCACAACACCGTCTACCTGGCCGGCTCGATCCACATGCTGCCGGCGGCAGATGCGCAGCTGCCGCCCGGCTTCGCGCACGCCTTCGCCGACTCCAGCACGCTCGTCATGGAGCTGGACCTCGGCAAGTTCGATGCCCTCGAGGCCATGAGCTGGATGATGGATCACGGCGCGCTGCCGCCGGGCAGGACACTGCGCGGGGAACTGGGCGAGCAGCGCTACGCGCGCGTGAGCGCCGCGGCGGGCAGCCTCGGCGTCTCCATCAAGGGCCTCGACCTGCAGGCCCCGTGGGTGGTTGGCATCGAGATCACCGATGCGGCCTACACGCAGGCGGGCTTCGACCCCGATCAGGGCGTGGAAGAGCAGCTGCTGCGGCGCGCACAGGGCGAGGGACGGGCGACCGCAGGTCTTGAGAGCTTCGAGGAGGAGATGCAGGGACTCGTGGGGCTGTCGGCGCCGGATCAGCTGCGCCTGCTCGATCAGACGCTCGAGGACCTGAAGGACCTGAAGGCCGAGATGCGCGACGTGCTCGGCGCCTGGCGCGCGGGCGATGCCACGCGCCTCGCGGGCCTCCTGTCCGAGGAGTACGAGAGTTTCCCCTCGCTCTACAAGCCCCTGGTGACCGAGCGCAATCAGCGCTGGCTGCCGCAGGTGCAGGCGCTGCTGAAGGAAGAGCACAACAGCCTGGTCGTGGTGGGTGCGCTGCACCTGGTCGGCAAGGGCGGCCTGCTCGAACTGCTGCGCGCGCAGGGGTACCGGATCACGCAGCTGCAGTGAGCTCAGGCGCGTGCCGCGCGTCGCCGGTAGAAGCGCCACAGCGGCACGGCGAATGCCGCCAGCCAGGCGAGCACCAGTAGGCCCACGAAGCCATCGAAGCGGCTGAGCAGAAAGCCGAGCGTCGCCCCCGGCAGCGGCCGGGTGAGCTCGCGTGTCACCAGCATCACCCATACCCAGCCGGCGTGCAGGCCGATGCAGGCGGCAATGTTGCCGGTGGCCGCACGCACCAGTCCGAGCACCACGCCGACGGCGGTGAGCGCGACGAACGCATCCGCGATCGCCAGCGGCTGCGCGAAGGTGTGCAGCGTGCCGGCGAGCAGCGCGAGCCCGCTGCCCGGGTGCACGTCCGCCGGCGCGATGTGATAGCTGGCGAAGAAGTGCGTCGCCGCGTACACCAGGGCGGTGAGCGCGATCGCCGCCGCGGTTCCGGACTCGCGCTCGATACCGGTGTGCATCGCGCCGCGCAGGAAGGTCTCCTCGATGAAGCCCACCGCGAGTCCGCTCGTCAGACGCAGCAGCACGAGCTTCAGGAGCGCGCCGCCGCTCAGGGCCGCCGCGCGCGACCAGTCGAGCAGGCCGAGCGCGCTCATCGAGCCGACCACGAGCAGCATGGTGGCCACGCCGATCGAGAGCCCCAGGGCGAGCTCGCGCAGGAAGGCGCGGCGCGCCAGCCCGTAGCCGAGGCTGGCGCGGTCGGCGAGCCGCAGATGACGCGCCAGCAGCACGAAGCCGACCAGCAGGGCCAGCATGCCGACGCGCTCGCCCATGCGGTGGAACGGAAAGCTGAAGTGCGGATGCAGCAGCAGCCACACCGGATAGGAGAAGGCGGCGATCGCGGCGAGCGCGAGCGCCATCATCAGCAGGAACCAGGCGAAGGTGCGCACCGCGCTTAAGTTACGTGGCCGGCGCCGGGCCTGACAAGCCGCTCAGCGCGCGAACAAGGCGCGCCACTGGGTCACGATGCGCCCGAGCAGGAAGCGCGCGTCCGGCTGCACGTGCGGGCGCGCTCCGCCGCGCCACTCGGCCACGCGCGCCACGAACGGCTCGAACAATCCGGCGCGCGCCGCCAGCTGCGCCGGCAGGCGGCGCAGCGCGAACGGCAGCCCGCCGACGAGCGCCTCGTACGCGCGGTAGGCCGCGCGCAGCGGCAGCACCTCCGCCGGATCGCCCAGCACCTCGAGTGCCGCGCCGCAGTCAACCGTCAGCACCGGCGTGCCGAGGGCGTGCGACTCGGCGAACACGAGCCCGAAGGTCTCGGGGATCACGAAGTTCGGGAAGAACGTGCACAGTGCCGCGCGCACCTGCTGGTGCATGCGCGCCTGTGGCAGCGGCCCGAGAAACTCCACGCCGGGCAGGCGCGTGGCGCGATCGGCCTTGTAGCCGGGGTTGCCGACCAGCAGCTGCAGGTCCGGCATCGCGCGGCGCAGCGCGGCGAAGGCATCGAGCGCGAAGCCGAGTCCCTTGTTGGGCGAGGAGAAGAACACCAGCCGCCGCTCATCGACCGCCGTGCCATCGGGCATCAGCGTCTCATCGATCGGGTTGTAGATGGTGAGGGAGCACACCGCGGCGCCCAGCCCCAGGGCCTCGAGCACCGCGTCCACGCCGCGACGCTGCGCCTCGGACACGCACACCACCGTCACCGCGGCCGCGCCCAGCGCCCCGGCGCAGGTGGCCAGGCGCCGCGCGCGCTTGCTGCCCGGGCGCAGCTGATCGTGCAGCCACAGGTACACCCGCGCCTCGGGAAACAGCGCCTGCACCTGCGGCAGCGCGCGCGCCTCGCGGTTGAGGACCACGTGGCGCACGCCGGGCAGTGCCTGCGGCGGCAGGTAGCGGCCCCAGCGCTCGGCGCGGTTGTGCTGCATCACGTAGGCGTCGAGGGCGTCCGCGACGCGCGTGAGTGTCGCCTCGGTGCCTCCCAGGGCCTGCTGTTGCAGCGTGCGCGTGTCGTAAGGGTGTTGGCACACCGGGTCGAAGAACAGCACGCTGCTCATTCGCGCTATTCTATGCGTGATCCGCGCAGCACGAGTGGTGGGACGTGTCGAGTCCGAGCCGCCTGTCGGCCTGCATCATTACCTACAACGAGGCCGACCGCATCGAGGCGTGCCTGCGCTCGGTCGGTTTCTGCGACGAGCTGCTGGTGGTGGATTCACACTCCAGCGACGACACACGCGCGCGCGCGGCCGCACTCGGGGCGCGCGTCATCGAGCGCGACTGGCCCGGCTACCGCTCGCAGAAGCAGTTTGCCATCGAGGCCGCGAGCCACGACTGGGTGCTGTGCCTGGACGCGGACGAGCGCGTTACGCCCGCGCTGCGCGCGCAGATCGAGGCGGTGCGGGCGGGCGGTTTTGCGGGCGCGGCCGGCTATTCGCTGCCGCGGATCACCGAGTACTTCGGGCGCTTCCTGCGCCATGGCAATGCCTATCCCGATCGCCTGGTGCGCCTGTTCGACCGGCGCCGCGGCGGCTGGAGCGGCGCCGAGATCCATGAGAACACCCGCATCGAGGGTCCCGTGCGCCGCCTGCACGGCCACCTCGAGCACTTCTCCTACCGCGGCCTCACCGATCACCTCGGCCGCATGCGCCGCTACGCCGACCTCATGGCAGAGGCGCAGTACGCGCGCGGGCGCCGCTGCGGGCTGCTGCCGGTGCTGCTGAACCCGTGGTGGCGCTTCGTGCGCGGCTACCTGCTGCGGCTGGGTTTCCTCGACGGCTGGCGCGGCCTCGTGTTCGCGCTCATCGAGAGCAACTACGTGCGCGAGAAGTACCTCGGTCTATACGTGCGCAGCCGCGGCCTGCCGCCCTGACCAGGCCGCCACCTGCGCAAGGCGCGCCAGCGGCTCGTCCAGCTCGAGCAGCGCCAGCTTCTCCTCTGGCGAGAGCGGCAGCACCTCGGCACAGCGGTTGGCCACCCAGCCGGCATCCTCGTACTGCGCCACCACGTGGCCGTAGCCACGACCGAGCCCGGGCAGGACCCCGCGCAGCAGCTCGGCCAGATGCTCCAGTTCCGGCGGCACCGGACACGGCACATCGCCCGGCAGCTCCTCCACCTCGCCGAGGTACAGACCATCTGACTGCTGCCAGTGCCGCCGCAGCCGCAGGCGCGCGCCGCCGAGACAACCGATGCCGAGCAGCCCGCCGGGCAACGGGTCGAAGTCCACCACCCGCGCCCGCGTGCCGATGGTGGCGAGCCGCTCGACCGCCCCCGCCTCCTCGCCCGCGAGGATCGTGAACACGCCGAACTCGCCCTGCTCCTTCAGGCAGCGGCGCACCATGTCCAGGTAGCGCGGCTCGAACAGCCGCAACGCCAGCGGACCGCCGGGAAAGAGCACGGTGTGCAGCGGGAAGAGCGCGAGCGGCGTGCTGTCCATCGGCTTACGCGGCGCGCGCGCGCAGCGCCGCCAGCAGCTTGCCGTGCAGGCCGCCGAAACCGCCGTTGCTCATGATGAGCACGTGGTCCCCGGCGCGCAGCGCGGCGGCGAGGTCGCGCGAGAGCTGCTCGACATCCCGGCGCACTTCGGCGCGCGCGCCGAGGGCGGCCGCCACCGCCTGCACGTCCCAGCCGAGATCCGCCGGCGCATACAGCCACACCTGATCCGCCCCGGCGAGCGAGGGCGCGAGGGTGTCGCGGTGCACGCCCATGCGCATGGTGTGCGAGCGCGGCTCCAGCACCGCGATGATGCGCGCGCCGCCGACCCGCCGGCGCAGACCGTCCACGGTGGTGGCTATGGCGGTGGGATGGTGGGCAAAGTCGTCGTACACGCTAATGCCGTGCACCTCGCCTGCCAGCTGCATGCGGCGGGCGATTCCGCGGAACTCGCGCAGCGCCGCGAGCGCGCGGGCCACCGGCACGCCCGCGTGGCGCGCGGCGGCGATCGCGGCGAGGGCGTTCTCCATGTTGTGCGCACCGATCAGCTGCCACTCGAGCTCGCCCTGCGGTACGCCGCGGTACAGCACCTCGAAGCGCGCGTAGTCGCCCGCGCCGCGCGCGCTCCACTCGGCCGCTGCCGCAGGCGTGCCGCTGAAACCCTCGCGCTCGCTCCAGCAGCCCATGGCGAGCGTGGCGGCCAGTGCCGGGTCGGTGGCGTTGGCGATGATGCGCCCGCTGCCGGGCACCGTGCGCACCAGGTGATGGAACTGGCGCTGGATGGCGGCGAGGTCCGGATAGATGTCGGCGTGGTCGAACTCGAGGTTGTTGAGCACCAGGGTGCGGGGCCGGTAGTGCACGAACTTGGCGCGTTTGTCGAAGAAGGCCGTGTCGTACTCGTCCGCCTCGATGACGAAGCAGCGCCCCGCGCCGAGCCGCGCGCTCACGCCGAAGTTGGCCGGCACGCCACCGATGAGGAAGCCCGGCGCGAGGCCGGCATGCTCGAGGATCCAGGCGAGGAGCGAGGAGGTGGTGGTCTTGCCGTGCGTACCCGCCACCGCCAGGACGTGCCGCCCGCGCAGCACCTCGCGTGCCAACCACTCGGGGCCCGAGCAATAGGGCAGCTCGCTCTCGAGCAGTGCCTCGGTGACCGGCTGGCCGCGCGTCATGACGTTGCCGACCACCACCACGTCGGGAGCCGGCGCCAGCTGCGCGGCGCCGAAGCCCTGCGTGAGCTCGATGCCGAGGGACTCGAGCTGCGTGCTCATTGGCGGGTAGACGTTCTGGTCCGAGCCGGTGACGCGAAAGCCGGCCGCACGGGCGAGGGCGGCAATGCCACCCATGAAGGTGCCACAGATGCCGAGGATGTGGACGTGCATCGCGGCTTCAGCCCTCGGCGCCCGCAAACAGCCCGCGGCGCAGCAGCTCGCCGGCGAGAATCTGCAGGATGACGAGCGCCACGCTGGCGCCGCCGGACCACTCCAGGGCCGCCTTGACGATGTGGCTGTTGGCCGCCACCAGCCACACCAGCAGCACCACGCTGAACAGCACCACCGGCACGCCCCAGGTGGAGTCGTGCACGAAGCGCGGCGTCAGCCAGCCGGAGACAAAGAGCAGCGGGGTGAGCACGGCCTGCAGGCCGAAGACCGCCGTGGTGGTCTGCATGGTGCGCTCGGCCTTGCCGGCCAGGCGCAGCAGCGCCACGTACCACAGCAGCGTGAACGCGGTATCCAGCAGCAGCTGCGCGGTCCAGCTCGACTGCTCCACTTCGGTCACGTGCGCGGCGCTCTCCGGGCCCGGCGGCGGCAGCAGGGCGTTCATGACGAGGTTGATCGCCAGATAGGCGACCACGGTCAGGCCGAGGAGCGTCGCCGAGGACGGCAGGTCCTGCGGTCCGCGCCGTAACAGGGCAATCTGGGTAAAGAGCCTGACGAGCTCTCGCATGGCTATCGGTAGCGGCGCGCTCCTGCGCATAATGAGGCGTCGCCGATTGTACAGATCTTCGCATCCAGCGCATTTGCAGCCGATCATCGCCACCGCCGCCGCGCTCGAGGAATTCGCCGCACACCTGCTGGCGCAGCCGCGCATCGCGCTCGATACCGAGTTCCTGCGCGAGCGCACCTACCGGGCGCAACTGTGCCTGGTGCAGCTGGCATCCCCGACTCAGGCGGCCTGTATCGATCCGCTGGCCCTGAGCGAGCTCGGCCCGCTCTCGCAGGTGCTGACCGCGGTCGCGGTGCCGAAGGTGATGCACGCCTCGCGCCAGGACCTGGAGGTGCTGCTGCCGCTCGGCCTGACGCACCCCGTGTTCGACACGCAGATCGCCGCCGCGCTCTGCGGCCTGCCCGCACAGATCGGCTACGCCGAGGCGGTGCGCCGCCTGCTCGGGCGCGAGCTGCCCAAGGCGCACACGCGCACCGACTGGTCGCGCCGCCCGCTCTCGGCGGACCAGGTCCGCTACGCGCTCGATGACGTCAACTACCTGCTGGCACTGGCGACGCGCCTGCAGGAGCAGCTCGCCGCCCTCGGACGACTCGGCTGGCTCGAGGAGGAGCTGGCCGTGCTCGCGGACGAGGCCAACCTGCGCACCGACCCTCAGCAGGCCTGGACGCGCCTCAAGGGGCTGCGCGAGCTGGATTCCGGGCGCGTGCGCCTGGCGCAGGCGCTGGCCGCGTGGCGCGAAGAGGCCGCCATCACGCACGACCGGCCGCGCGGCTGGATCCTCGATGACGCGGTGCTGCGCGAGATCGTGCTGCAGGTGCCCCGCAGCCTCGAGGCGCTGCAGGCAATCCCGGAGCTGCCGCCCGGGCTCCTCAAGCGTCGGGGCGCGGAGCTGCTCGCGCTGGTCGAGGCGGCGCAGATCCCCGCACCGCCCCCGCCGCTGCCCGGCCGCGCGCGTCCCGACCCGAGCCGCGCGGCGCTGCTGAAGAAGCTGAGTGGCATCTGCCACAGTGTGGCGGGCGAGCTGCAGCTCGCCCCCGAGGTGCTCGCGACCCGGCGCGAGCTGGAGGCGCTGGCCGAAGGGGCACGGGCCGGGACGCTGCTGCAGGGCTGGCGCCGCGCCGTGGTCGGCGAGCGGCTGCTCGCGGCGCTGTAGTGGCGCGCTAGCGGCGGCGGCCGCGCGGCGCGCTGCGCCGCCGGCTGCGTGCGCCGCGCGATGCGGATTTGACCGTGGCGCGCTTCTTCGGCGCTGCGCGCTTCTTAGCCGGACGCGCGCGCTTGGCGGTCTTGGCGCGCTTGGCAACCGCAGCACGGCGGGTACGCTTGGCGGGGCTGCGCAGCGCGCGCAGCCCGAGCGTCTGCGCCAGGCGGCGCGTCACCGTGTCGAGCTCGCCCGCCGCGTCGATGACGCGCAGCAGGCCGCGCGCACGGTAGAAATCGATCAGCGGGCGGGTCTTCTCGTCGTACACGCGCAGCCGCTCGGCCACGGTGGCCTCATTGTCGTCCGGGCGCTGTACCAGGCGATGCGGCTGACCGGTCTTCGGGCAGCGCGCGCTCGCGCCGCTCGGCGGGGAGGTGAGCAGGTTGAACACCCGGCCGCAGTCAGCGCAGGTGCGGCGGCCGGAGATGCGCCGCACCAGCTCGGAGTAGTCGACCTCGAGCTGCACGACGGCGTCGAGTGGCTGGCGCAGCGCCTCGAGCAGGTGATCGAGCGCGTGCGCCTGGGCCAGGTTGCGCGGGAAGCCATCGAGGATGAAGCCGCGCCGCGTGTCCGGCTCCTCGAGCCGCTCGCGGAACATGCCGAGCACCAGCGAGTCATCGACCAGGCGGCCGCTGTCCATGGCCTCCTTCGCCTGGCGGCCAAGCTCAGTGCCCTTGGCCACGGCGGCGCGCAGCAGATCGCCGGTGGAGATCTGCGGGATCCCCACCCGCTGCACGAGACGCTGCGACTGGGTTCCCTTGCCGGAGCCCGGCGCGCCCAAGAGGACGATGCGCATGTTTGTGTCGAGCCGATCGCTGCCGCTGCAGCCCAAGGGGGCGCCACGTTACCGGGGCGGCCCCGGCGCGGTCAAACGGCGCGCCGCGCCGCGCCCGGGCACTGCGCTATCCTTCCGGCCCCAGCCGCGCTCAGCAGCACCATTATGAAAAAGCCCGCCCCGCGCAATGCCTTCTACGCCCAGTCCGGCGGCGTCTCCGCCGTCATCAACGCCTCGGCCTGTGGCGTGATCCAGACCGCGCTGCGCTCGGCACGTATCGGGCGGGTGTACGCCGGCCGTCACGGCATCATCGGCGCGCTCACCGAGGATCTGATCGATGCGGGCCGCGAGAGCGCGGCCGTGATCCGGGGACTCAAGTACACGCCGGCCGGCGCCTTCGGCTCGGCGCGCTTCAAGCTGAAGGGGCTCGAGCAGAACCGCGCCGAGTACGAGCGGCTGATCGAGGTATTCCGCGCCCACGGCATCGGCTACTTCTTCTATAACGGCGGCAACGACTCGATGGACACCGCCCTCAAGGTGTCGCAGCTCGGTGAGTCGCTCGGCTATCCCATCACCTGCGTCGGCGTGCCGAAGACGGTCGACAACGACCTGCCGCACACCGACTGCTGCCCGGGCTTCGGCTCGGTGGCCAAGTACGTCGCCGTCTCCACGCGCGAGGCGGCGCTCGATGTCGCCTCCATGGCGCGTACCTCGACGCGTGTGTTCGTGCTGGAGGTCATGGGCCGGCATGCCGGCTGGATCGCGGCGGCCGCCGGGCTCGCCGGCAAGGGCGCGGCCGAGCCGCCGCACGTGATCCTGCTGCCCGAGGTGCCCTTTGAGCAGGAGAAGTTCCTGGCGCGCGTCAGGCAGTGCGTCGAGGCGTACGGCTACTGCGTGATCGTGGTCTCCGAGGGCGCCGCCTATCCGGATGGCCGCTTCCTCGCCGATGCCGGCACCAAGGATGCCTTCGGGCACACGCAGCTCGGCGGCGTGGCCCCGGTGGTCGCCAACATGGTGCGCGAGGCGCACGGCTACAAGTACCACTGGGCCGTGGCCGACTACCTGCAGCGCGCCGCACGCCACATCGCCTCGCGGGTCGACGTGGAACAGGCCTACGCGGTCGGCCGGGCGGCGGTGCAGCTCGCCCTCAAGGGCGTGAACGCCGTCATGCCCACGATCGTGCGCAGCTCCTCGCGCCCGTACCGCTGGACAATCGGCCACGTGCCGCTCGCGGAGGTCGCGAACAAGGAAAAGAAGCTGCCGCCCGAGTACATCCGCGCCGATGGCTTTGGCATCAGCGAGGCGTGCCGCACCTACCTCGAGCCCCTCATCGCCGGCGAAGCCTATCCCCCGTACCGCAACGGGCTGCCGGACTATGTGAAGATCCGCGGCCAGTCCGTGCGGCGCAAGCTCGCGAGCGATTTCAAGGTCTGAGGGGCGCGCTTTGCTGCGGCGCGCCGCCGGGCCCCGCGGCCGGGGGCGACGGTCGCCGTGCTATAGTGCGCGGCCTTTTTTGGGGGAGGTTCCCGCGATGGATGCCACCGTGTGGCTTTGGGCCGCGATCGCGGCCGGCGTGCTGGCCGTGCTGTACGGCGTGTTCTCGATGTCCGCGATCCTGCGCCTGCCGGCCGGCAACGCGCGCATGCAGGAGATCGCCGCCGCGGTGCAGGCGGGCGCGAAGGCCTACCTCAACCGTCAGTACTCCACGATCCTGATCGTCGGCATCGTGCTCTTTCTCGTCATCGGCTTCTCGCCGCTCGGCTGGCCCACCGCCGGGGGCTTCGCGGTCGGCGCCGTGCTCTCCGGGCTGACCGGCTACATCGGCATGAACATCTCGGTGCGCGCCAACGTGCGCACCGCCCAGGCGGCCACCCACGGACTCAACGCCGCGCTCGGCGTGGCCTTCCGCGGCGGCGCCATCACCGGCATGCTGGTGGTGGGCCTGGGCCTGATCGGGGTCGCGGGCTACTACGCCTTCCTCAGCCGTGCGACCGCCCTCGGCGCTGACGGCGCGCTGCACGCACTCGTGGGGCTGGCCTTCGGCGGCTCGCTCATCTCCATCTTCGCGCGCCTCGGCGGCGGCATCTTCACCAAGGGCGCCGACGTCGGCGCGGACCTGGTCGGCAAGGTCGAGGCCGGCATCCCCGAGGACGACCCGCGCAACCCCGCGGTGATCGCCGACAACGTCGGCGACAACGTCGGTGACTGCGCCGGCATGGCGGCCGACCTGTTCGAGACCTACGCGGTGACGATCGTGGCCACCATGCTGCTCGGCGGGCTGCTGTTCGGGCCGCGCGGGCCCGATGCCGCGCTCGCCGCGGTCATCTATCCGCTGGCACTGGGGGCCGCCTCGATCGTGGGCTCGATCATCGGCACGTTCTTCGTCTCCGCGCGCGCCGGCGGCAAGATCATGAACGCGCTCTACAAGGGCGTGCTGGTCTCCGGCGTGGTGTCCGCGGTGGCCTTCTGGTTCATCACCAAGAAGATCATGCCCGGCAACCTCCTGCCGCTGTACGGCTGCACGCTCATCGGCCTCGGCCTGACCGCCGCGATGATCATGATCACCGAGTACTACACCGCCACCGAGTACAGCCCGGTGCGCAAGGTGGCGAGCGCCTCGCAGACCGGGCACGCCACCAACATCATCGCCGGGCTCGGCGTCTCGATGAAGGCCACGGCGCTGCCGGTGATCGCGGTATGCCTGGCGATCTGGGGCGCCTACGCGCTCGATGGCCTGTACGGCATTGCGATCGCGGCCACCGCGATGCTGTCGATGACCGGCATGATCGTGGCGCTCGATGCCTACGGTCCCATCACCGACAACGCCGGCGGCATCGCCGAGATGGCCGGCCTGCCGAAGCAGGTGCGCGACATCACCGATCCGCTCGACGCGGTCGGCAACACCACCAAGGCGGTCACCAAGGGCTACGCCATCGGCTCGGCCGGGCTCGCGGCGCTGGTGCTGTTCGCCGACTACACCCACAACCTCGAGGCGGCCGGCAAGCTCGCCACCTTCTCGCTGTCGGACCCGGCGGTGATCATTGGCCTCTTCATCGGCGGCCTGGTGCCTTACCTGTTCGGCGCCATGGCGATGGAGGCGGTCGGGCGGGCGGCCGGCTCGGTGGTCAACGAGGTGCGGCGCCAGTTCCGCGAGATCAAGGGCATCATGGCCGGCACCGAGAAGCCGGACTATTCGCGCGCGGTGGACCTGCTCACGCGCGCCGCCATTCGCGAGATGCTGGTGCCCTCGCTGCTGCCGATCCTGGTGCCGATCGTGCTGGTGCTGGTGCTCAACGCCCTGATGGGGCCGGGCGCGGGCGTGCGTGCGCTCGGCGGCCTGCTGATCGGCACCATCGTCACCGGGCTGTTCGTGGCCATCTCCATGACCACCGGCGGCGGGGCCTGGGACAACGCCAAGAAGTACATCGAGGAAGGCAACTTCGGCGGCAAGGGCTCCGAGGCCCACAAGGCCGCCGTCACCGGCGACACGGTGGGCGATCCCTACAAGGACACCGCGGGTCCGGCCATCAACCCGCTGATCAAGATCATCAACATCGTGGCGCTGCTGCTGGTGCCGCTGCTGTAAGGCACGCGCACCGCGCAGCCGCGCTGCGAACAGCCAGGAGGTAGACGGAGTATGTCCTCCAACGAGCACTTTGCCGTCGAGAAGCCGGACGAACAATGGCGCCGCGAGCTCTCGCCCGAGGCCTACAACGTGCTGCGCGCGCATGGAACCGAGCGCGCCGGCACGAGTCCCCTCAACGACGAGCACCGCGCCGGCATGTTCCGCTGCGCCGCCTGCGGCCAGGAGCTGTTCTCCTCGGACACCAAGTTCGACAGCGGCTCGGGCTGGCCAAGCTTCTTCAAGCCGCTCGCCAACGCCGTCGGTACCAGCCAGGACCGCAGTCACTTCATGCAGCGCACCGAGGTGCACTGTGCGCGCTGCGGCAGCCACCTCGGACACGTGTTTCCCGACGGCCCGCGCCCGACCGGGGAGCGCTACTGCATGAACGGGGTGGCGCTGCGCTTCGAGCCGAAGCAGCCCTGAGGGTGCTTCAGGCCGCGAGCGACAGCGGCTGCGGCCGGCCGATGGCGTAGCCCTGCAGGTAGTCGACGCCCATCTTGCGGGCGGTCTCGGCGGCGGCGCTGTCCTCGACCTGCTCGGCGATTACCTTGAAGTTCAGCGTCCGCGCCAGCTCGATCATCGCCGTCACCATGGCCTGGTTGACGGTGTCGCGCGCCAGGTTGCGCATGAAGGAGCCGTCGATCTTCAGGTAGTCGAGCGGCAGGTTCTTCAGGTTGGAGAACGAGCCGACGCCCGAGCCGAAGTCATCGAGCGCGAACTGGCAGCCCATGCCGTGCAGCACGCCGACGAAGCGGCGCGCATGGTCGAGGTTGGCAATCACGGCGCTCTCGGTGATCTCGAAGCACACCTGTGCCGGCGCGGCGCCGGTGCTGTCGAAGCACTCGACCACGAACTCGAGGAACTGCAGGTCCGCGAGGGTCTGGCCGGAGATGTTGATGGCGACACTGCGGCTGGCCGGCAGCGCCAGCGCGCCACGCCCGAGCGCGGCGAGCGTGGTCTGCACCACCCAGCGGTCCACCAGCCCCATGAGGCGGTAGCGCTCGGCGGCGCGCATGAACTCGGCCGGCGGCAGCTCGGCGCCGCCCTCATCGCGCAGGCGCACCAGCACCTCGAGCGCCGGCCCGGAATTCCCCTCATGCGCCGGCACGATGATCTGGTGGTAGAGGTGGAAGCGGTTCTCCTTGAGCGCGCTCTGCAGGCGCTGCAGCCACTGGATCTCCCCGGTGTGCCGCGCCAGTGCCTCATCGCGCGCGGAGTAGACCGCGACGCGCCCGGTGCCCTGCTTCTTGGCCACGTAGCAGGCGGTGTCGGCGGCCGCGAGCAGCTCCTCGAGCGTGCCGCTCTCGCGCGAGATCTCCACCAGTCCCACCGACACGCCGATGTTGAAGATGCGGTCCTTCCAGACGAAGCGGTACTCGCCGACGGCGCGCGTCAGGTCATCGGCGATCTGCCGTGCCTTGTCCAGCGGGCAGCCGATCAGCAGCAGCCCGAACTCGTCCCCGCCGAGCCGGCCCACGGTGTCGCTGTCGCGCACCGCATCGCGCAGCAGCTTCGCCACTTCGCGCAGCATGCCGTCGCCGGCGACGTGGCCGCTGGTGTCATTGACCAGCTTGAAGCGGTCGAGGTCGAGGTAGCACAGCACGTGCTGGCCATCGCCGCGGTGGCCGCTGTCGATGGCCTCCTGCAGGCGGCGCTCGAACTCGCGCCGGTTGACCAGCCCGGTAAGCGCATCGTGGGTCGCCTGGTAGGACATCTGCCGCGCCAGGCCGCGCAGCTCGGTCACATCGTGCAGCATCACCACCGCGCCCACCGCCTCCTTGGCTGCGTTGCGCAGCGGCGAGGCGGTGAGCTCGACGGCGCGCTCGCCGCCGTCGGCGCGCGGCAGCAGCAGGGCGCGGCGGCTGAGGTTGGTCGGCACGCCGCTGACGAGCGCCTGGCGCAGCGGCTCGGCAAGCAGCCGGCGCTCGCTCTCATCGACCAGCGTCACCGCCTCCTCGAGGGGCTTACCGGTCGCGGACGCGGCCTCGAGGCCGGTGAGCTGCTCGGCCGCCGGGTTCATGAAGGTGATGCGGCCCTCGCGGTCCGTGCCGATGATGGCCTCCGCCAGCGACTGCAGTGCGAGCAGCTGCGGCTGCGCCTCGCCCCCCTCCGGCAGATGCAGTGCCTGCACCGTCTGCGTGGGGATGATCTCGACCCCGGTGATCAAGAGCGCATGGCCGCGGTCGTACTCAACCACGGTCGAGGAGATCTCCAGGCGGCTCACCTGCCCCTGCAGACCCACCATGTCGATCTCGTAGCGCTCGGCGGTGCTCTCCCCGGCCAGCCGCCGCTCGATGTTCTCCTTCACCAGGTCGGCGTACTCCGGCGGCACGAGATCGGGCAGGCGGCGACCGATGAGCTCGACCCGGTCGACCCCGACGTAGCTGGCGAACTGACGGTTGGCGTAGAGAATCACGTCGCTGTGCACCAGCACGGCCTGGTGGATGCGGTCGCCGAGCTCGGCGAACAGCTTGGGAGCCTGCACGGCCTCGCGCTCGGCACCCGGGCCGGCCCGGGTCAGCAGGTGGTTTACCGCCGTGACCAGGGCGGCGACTTCCGGCTTGTCACTGCTGACGTCCACCCGGCCGGCGAGGCGGCCGCCGATGGCGATGCGCTGCAGCTGCTGGGACAGCTCCACCACGCGCTGCATGTCGCGGCGCTGCAACGCATACAGGACGAGGAGCAGAGCGGCGATGAGGGCGAACAGGAGGCATAACAGCCCGACGATCGACATCTACCTTCTTCTTACGCCTTGGCGCTTTGGTCCCGGGCGCTCCGGGGGCACTATGGTTGGAGTTCTCGTGCCGTTCGGAAGCATAGCGCAGGGGCCGCCACGCCCCGTCGGTATTTCACCATATCTCGTCGCAACTCCGCTTGGCACGGGCCCGGAAAACCCTTACCTTTTCCCGCCTTTTCTGCGGCACGGCAATAAGTCCAATCAGGAGACGGCGCGAGGATGCAGACGGCACAGGTCCGCGAGCAGATGATCGAGCAGCAGGTGCGTGCCTGGGACGTGCTGGACGAGCGGGTTCTCGAGGCGATGCGCCGGGTGCCCCGGGAGCTGTTCGTGCCGGCCACGGAGGCCTATCGCGCCTACGCCGATGCCGAGGTGCCCCTGCCGTGCGGCCAGCACATGCTGCGCCCGAGCGTCGTGGGACGCCTGCTGCAGGGCCTGCTGCCCCAGCCGCACGAGCAGGTGCTCGAGGTGGGAGCCGGCAGCGGCTTCGTGACCGCCTGCCTGCGGGGGCTCGCCGGCGGGGTGCGCTCGCTCGAGCTGTATCCGCAGCTCGCCGAGAGCGCCCGCGCGAACCTCGCCGCGCTCGGCGTGCGCGGCACCGAGGTGCTGGATGCGGACGCGCTGCGTTACGAGAGCGCGAGCACCTACGACGTCATCGCCGTCACCGCCTCCCTCCCCCTCTACGATGCCCGCTTCGAGCGGCTGCTCGCCGTGGGCGGGCGGCTGTTCGTGGTCGTGGGCCAGGCGCCGGTGATGGAGGCGCGCGTGGTGCAGCGCATCGCAAGCAGCGAGTGGCTCACGCGGACGCTGTTCGAGACGGTGATCGATCCACTGGTGCACGCGCCGCAGCCGGCGGCATTTACCTTTTAGCCCACGGATGCATCAAACGGGCGCCGGCCGCAGACCTGAAGGGAAGGACATGATTCGCGCGATCACCATCACCGCGTGCCTGCTCGGCTGCGCCGGCGCCGCCGGCGCCAAGGACCTGAAGGGCGTCTTCGAGGACGCCGTCAAGAACGACCCCGTGATCCGCCAGGCCGAGGCCAACCGCAACGCCAGCCGCGAAGCCAAACCGCAGGCCTGGGCCGCCGTGTTGCCGCAGATCAACGGCACCGCCGGGATCACGCGCGATCACACCTCGGGCTTCCAGGACCAGGTGGTCGAGCTCTCCGACCCGAACAACCCCACCGCTCCGCCGCGCCTGGTGGTGGTGTCCGAAGCCGAGACGCTGGATACGACCACCAAGACCTGGGCGCTGAACCTGCGCTCCAACCTGTTCTCCTGGACCAACTGGATGAACATCCGGGCGGCCCACGCCGAGGTGGCGCAGGCCGAGGTCAACTATCAGGCCGCCGAGCAGAACCTCATCCTGCGGGTGGCGACTGCCTATTTCGCGGTGCTCTCGGCCTACGACAGCCTGGTGGCCAACCAGGCCTCGCTGGAAGCGATCTCGCGCCAGCTCGACCAGGCCAACAAGCGCTTCGAGGTCGGCCTGATCGCCGTCACCGACGTGCAGGAGGCCAAGGCGGCACGCGATACGGCTGCCGCGGCCGTGATCGCCGCCAAGCGCACCCTCGCCACGACCGAGGATCAGCTCGAGGAGATCACCGGCGAGAAATACGATCGCCTCTCCAAGCCCGGCACCGAGCTGCCGCTGAAGGGGCCGGACCCCGAGGATGAGACGCGCTGGGTGAACATCTCGCTCGAGCAGAACCTGAACCTGGTGGCGAGCCGCCTGGCCGCGGACATCGCGCGCGACAACGTGCGCGCCGCTTTCGGCGGACACCTGCCGACACTCGACGTGGTGGCGGGGCGCTCCTACACTGACAGCACCTCGGATCAGGCCTTCGCCGGCGAGCGCTTCTCCAACGTCGACAGCAAGTTCAACGACCGCCAGATCGGCCTGCAGTTCACGCTGCCGATCTACAGCGGCGGCTTCACCCAGTCCAAGGTGCGCCAGAACGAGTACCTGTGGATCGCCGCCAAGGAGGGCGTGGTGCAGAGTTCGCGCGCCACCGAGCGCCAGGCGCGCGATGCCTACCTCGGCGTGATCAGCGGCATCGCCCGCGTGCAGGCACTGCGCCAGGCGCTCGAGTCCAGCCAGACCGCGCTCAAGGCCACCGAGGCCGGCTATGAGGTGGGCACGCGCACTGCGGTCGACGTGCTCAACGCCCGCAAGACGCTGGTGCAGGCCGAGACCGACTATTCCGGCAGCCGCTACGACTACATCGTCAGCGTGCTGCAACTGCGGCTCGCCGCCGGCACGCTCGATCGCGCGCAGCTGATCGAGATCAACAACTACCTCACCCTGAATGCGCCCATGTCGCCGGCGGAGACCACGCCGCAGAACGTGCTGCCGACGGTGCCAGCGCCGAACGGCACCGGCGCGCCCGCGCCCCCGAGCCCATCCCCGGGAGCAGCGCCCGGCAGCCCACCCAGCGGCGGCAAACGCTAGGCGAGTGCGGTAGCGACGCTGCGACCGGCGAGAGCCTGGGGCCGCGCGCCCCTGACAAGCCGTTGCCGCCGCGTTGACATGGGCCGGCCCCGGCGTAGTAGTCTTAAGCAATAATTAAGCGTGTGGCGCAAGTGGCTGCCGCCACTGCGTCAGCTCGACCAAAAGACATGGGGGATTCGCGATGAAGGCAACTTCATGGCGTGGGCTGCTTTGCTGGCCTCTCCTCTCTTACTGGGCCGCGGCTGCACACTTCGCCGCAGCGGCGAGTCCGCCGGCGAACGATTTCCTGGTCACCGCCACGGTGGCCGGTTCCCTGCCCTTCACCGAAGAGGTCGATACAACAGCGGCGACCTCGGACACCGACGATGCCAAAGCGCAGGCGGCGTGCCCGCTGTCCATTCCGGCTGGGTACGAGGTCGGCAACAGTGTCTGGTACTCGTATGTGGCGCCCACGGACCTCAAGCTGGTGGTCGATACGATTGGAACCGAGTACGCAACCCTGGTGGTCGTCATCATTGGATCCCTGGACCATCCGCGCCAGTCGTCGTGCTCGCTCACATTCCAGTTCGGCGGACTGATTGAGCAGAGCACGGTTCCCGCAGGCGCCCACGCGACGATCTACATCGCCTCGGTTTCCGCCTTCCCCGGGTTGGGCAACGGCGGCAAGCTAGCGGTGACCATCGCCGGCACGCCGCCGGCGAATGACCACATCGCCCACGCCAGGGTCATCGGTTCGCTGCCCTACAGCGACGAGATGTACACCTATGGCGCGAGCTCGGACACCGACGACGCTCAGGTGGACACTTGCGGCATCGGCAGTGGCAGCAGTGTCTGGTACAAGTTCACTGCGAAGCAGACAGACACCAGCACCTTTATCTACAGCGTCCCGGCTCAGTACTACGCCTTTGGTTTCGCGGTCGGCACGGGTTCCCCCGGCAATCTGACTCCGGTCGCCTGCGGCTATGGATTCGTGGACTTCCCCACTGCGCCCGGAACGACCTACTACGTCATGGCTTCCGGAGCCGGCAGGCTGCAGCTGAATGTCATACACACGCCCCCGCCCCCCACCTTCGACCTGCGCTTCAATGACAGCGGCTACATCGATGCCTCGGGCGCAGCTCACCTGACGGGCAGTTACAAGTGCGCCAACGAGTTGTACGGGTTCAGCAGCGCCGGGGCGGTCGCGATCCAGAAGCAGGGCCGGGGGGACATTCGTGACCTTATCCCCAGTCCCAACTTCAGCTGCGACGGCAAACGCAGGGACTTCCACGCCGCGACGGAACCGGGCGGACCCCGCTTCAAGCCGGGGACGCTGTCGGTCGAATCCCAACCACTGATCTGCGATCTGCGCGGCTGCGTCTTCTTTGACCTCAAGACGCGCAAGATCGTGCTGTCATTTCAGCCAATAACGCAGGGGGCTTCCGCCGCGGCCGCGGCTCCGTGAGGATCTCAGGCCGCCGGCGGCAGCAACGGCTCGATCAGTGACAGCAGCTTCTCGAGCGCGCCGCGATTACCGCTCAGGCACGCGCGCGCCGCCTCCCCCATGCGCGCGCGCGCGGCCGGATCGGTCAGCAGCACCCGCAGGCGCGCGGCGAGCTCCGCGGGCGTGCGCACCACCTCGGCGCCGCCACGCTCGATGAGCAGCCGTGCGATATCTGCAGCGTTGAAGTTGTGCGGACCGGTCAGGATCGGCAGGCCAAGTGCGGCCGGCTCGAGCAGGTTGTGGCCACCGACGGGCACCAGGCTGCCGCCGACGAAGGCGACGTCAGCCGCGGCATAGAAGTCGAGCAGCTCCCCGAGCGTATCGAGCAGCAGCACCTCGCACGCGGCGCTGTCAGCGCCCTGCGAGCGGCGTGCAAAGCGCACCCCCGCCTGCAGCAGTGTCTGCGCGGCTTCGGCAAAGCGTTGCGGATGGCGCGGCGCCATCACCAGCAGCGCGTGCGGCACGCTCTCGCGCAGCCGCCGCACGGTATCCACCAGCGCCTGCTCCTCGCCGCCGCCGTGCGTGCTGCCGGCCACCCAGATAGGGCGGGCGTCTGCGAACTGCGCGCGCAGTGCAGCCCCGCGCTCGCCGATGTCCGGGGGCAGCTCGAAATCGAACTTGAGATTCCCGGTGACGTGGGTGCTGTCCGCCGCGGCACCCAGGGCGCGGAAGCGCTCGGCATCGGCCGGCCCCTGGGCAGCGATCAGCGCCACCTGTCCCAGGGTCTCGTGAAACAGGCGGCCGAGCCGCTGATAGCGGTCGAGCGAGCGCGCCGAGATGCGCGCGCTCGCCAGGACCAGCGGAATGCGCCGCTGCGCGCAGGCGCGGTACAGGTGCGGCCACAGCTCGGTCTCGAAGATCACCGCGAGACTCGGCTGCACGCGCGTGAGGAAGCGCCGCACCCCGCCGGGCAGATCGAACGGCACGTAGCGCACCAGCGCACGGTCGCCGAACAGGGCACGCGCCCGCGCCGCGCCGGTGGGCGTAAAGGTAGTCACCGTGAGCGGCAGCTGCGGGTGGCGCCGCCGCAGCGCGCTCACCAGCGCCGCGCACGCCTGGACCTCGCCGACCGACACCGCGTGCACCCATACGCCGCCCGGCTGCTGCGTCGCGCCGTAGCCAAAGCGCTCGCTGAAGTTGTGCCAGTAAGCGCGGTCGCGCAGCCCGCGCCACAGCAGCATGGCCGACACCAACGGCACGGCCAGATAGGCGGCCAGCAGGTACAGCAGGCGCATCAGGCGGGCAGTTCGGACTTGCCCGAGGACTGGCGGTAGCCATCGAGCAAGCCGTGCCAGTCGGACTCGCTGAAGCGCTCCGCCGGCAGGCCCCAGGTCACCTTCTCCAGCGAGCGGCGCAGGCGCACCAGATTGCCGTCGCACCACAGGCCCGGGGTGCGCAGCTGGCAGCGGTCGAAGTCGATGAGGTACACGTTCTCCTCGCTGAGGAGGATGTTGTGCGCGTTGAGGTCGGCGTGACAGACGCCGAGGTCATGGAAGCGCCGGATGCAGCGCCCGATCGAGATCCAGGTGAGAATCGAGAGCGCGCCGGTGCGCAGGCATTCGCTGAGCGAACCCACCGCGGGCAGCCGTTCGGTGATGATGTCCCCGGTATAGCGGCCGCCGGCGTGACGGTAGCGCGCGCCGACCGGGGCGGGCACCGGCAGCCCGGCGCGGTGCAGGCGGTAGGTGAGCTGCCACTCGGCGAACGGTCGCGTGCTCTCCTCGCTGCGCCAGTGGTAGCGGTCACCGAGCAGGCCCGCCATGAGCCCGCCCCGGCGGTAGTGCCGCAGCACGTAGCCGCGCCCGTCGCGCTTGATGAGGTAGGCCGCGCCGCGGCCACGCGCCGCGCCCTCGAGCTCCCCGCGCACCTGCCAGTAGCGCGGCTCGAACCAGTCGCTGCTCAAATTGCCGGCCCGCGAGGTGTCATATAGCATGGCGCCGCCCGCCACCGCGCTGCGTTTGACCTCCGGGCCGAGCGCGAAGCGCCCACTCACACGATCAACTCCGTCATGTTGCCGTTGCCCGAAGCCCCGCGCAGCCTGTGCCTACTGCGGTTGTCGGCCATCGGGGATACCTGTCACGTCGTGCCGCTGATCCGCACCCTACAGCAGGCGTGGCCCACCACCCAGCTCACCTGGATCATCGGCAAGGGCGAGGCGCGACTCATGAGCCTGCTCGAGGGCGTGGAGTTTATCACCGTGGACAAGCGCGCGAGCCGCGCCGCGCTGCGCGCGCAGCTCGCCGCGCGGCGCTTCGACGTGCTGCTGCACCTGCAGCTGGCACTGCGTGCCAGCCTGATCGCCCGGCAGGTCGAAGCGCCGCTCAAACTCGGTTTCGACCGCCCGCGTGCCCGCGAGCTGCAGTGGCTGTTCACCAACGCGCGCATCGCCGCGCGCACCCGCGAGCACGTGCTCGACAGCTTCTTCGGCGTCCTCGAGGCACTCGGCATCCGCGGTCGGCTGCTGCGCTGGGACCTGCCGCTGCCGCCCGAGGCGCACGCCTATGCCGCAGAGCTCATCCCGGACGCGCAGCCGACGCTCATCATCAGCCCCTGCTCGAGCCACGCGCTGCGCAACTGGCCGGCGTTGCGCTACGCGGCCGTGGCCGCCTACGCCGTGCAGCGCCACAACATGCGCGTGATCCTCGCCGGCGGGCCGAGTGAACTCGAGCGCCGCAGCGGCGGCGAGATCGAACGGGCCTGCACGGTGCCGCTCGTCAACCAGATCGGCCGGGATACCCTGCCGCAGCTGCTGGCGCTGCTGGCGCGCGCCCGCGCGCTGCTGACACCCGACTCGGGACCTGCGCACATGGCCACGATGGTGGGCACCCCGGTGCTCGGCCTGTACGCCGCCACGAATCCGGCCCGCAGCGGCCCCTACCTCTCGCGCGCGTGGTGCATCGATGCCTACCCCGAGGCGGCGCGCATCTTCCGCGGCGTCGAGCCCGAGGCGCTGCCCTGGGCCCACAAGATCGAGGAGCCCGGGGTCATGGAGCTCATCAGCGTCGATGCGGTCACGGAGCGGCTGGATGCCCTGCTCGCTCAGGGCGCGCCAGAGGCGGCAAACGTACAGTTGCCCGTGTAATTGAACTGCGGGTTGCCGTGAGCGTCGCGGCCGCTGTCGTTGACGGTCAGCAGGCAGCTCACCGCCGGCCCGCCAAGGTGACGGGTGAGGTAGACCGCCCCATGCCCGGTGCCGGCGGCCAGATCGTCCTCGAAGCGGAAGCGGTCGTCGTAGAGCATGACCGGCGCCGAGCCCGCCACCGTACCGGAGTACACTTGCCGGCCGGTGTTGGTGAGCATGTGGCGCGCGGAATCGATGCGTGTCGTGACCTGGTACAGCACGCGGCCGCGCAGATCGCCCTCGAGCTCCACGATCTGCGTGCTGATACGGAGCGTCCCCTGTGCCGTTTGCTCTTCCGCATGCACCAGCGCGCTGTCGGCGCGATCGATGCCGTGCCCGCTCACCCGCACGGTGCGCGGGGCGGGCGCCTGGGCGCGGGCGCGGGGCAAGATGAGCGGTACGGATCCAAGCACGACGGTCAGGGCGCACCAGCGGATGGCGGTTTGCACGTTCACGGCGGACTCCTGTGTCTGCAGCCTCATGCTGCGCACTAACCTACGCCGCAGCGGCGGCGCAGGCGGGGCGTGGCCGCTGATGGCCACAAGTGGCCCACGCGGCCAGGCTCGCCGGCGGCGGGCGCCATGACCGCCCCGCAAGAGCGGCTCGAGTCCTGGAAGGCCATCGCGCGCTACCTCAGGCGCGGAGTGCGCACGGTGCGCCGCTGGGAGCAACAGGAAGGCATGCCGGTGCACCGGCATGCCCACCGCGATCGCGCCAGCGTGTTCGCGCTGCGCAGCGAGATCGACGCCTGGCGGGCGGCGCGCGTGGCACCGGCAGCGGCAAGGGTGCGCGCAGCCACGGCGCCGCAGGCCATCGCGGTGCTGGCGTTCGAGAACCTGAGTCCGGACCCGGCGAATGCCCACTTTGCCGCCGGGCTGACCGAGGAGATCACCAGCACGCTCTCGCAGATGGGCTCGTTGCGGGTCACCTCGCGCGCCTCGGTGCTCGCGCTCGGCACGGCGCGCGCGACGGCGCCAGCGCTCGCCCGGCGGCTGCGCACCCGCTACCTGCTTACCGGCAGCGTGCGCCGCCACGCCGGGCGCCTGCGCATCGCGGCGCAACTGGTGGACGGCCGCGCCGACACGCATGTCTGGGCCGACACATTCGAGGGCAAGCTGCAGGACGTGTTCGCGCTGCAGGAGCGCCTGGCGCGACAGATTGCCGCGGCACTGCGCTTGCGCCTTAGTGCGCGCGAGGACGAACGGCTCGCCGCGCGTCCGATCGCCAGCGTGGTCGCCTATGAGTGTTACCTGCACGCGCGGCAGCAGGGCTGGCGCTGGCGCCCGGCGAGCATCGACCGTGCCGTGCAGCTGCTCGGCCAGGCCCTCGAGAGCGCTCCCGACAGCGCGCCGCTGCACGCAGCGCTCGGCATGGCGTACCTGCAGTACCGCGAGGCCGGTCTCGACCTGAGCGAGCGGCCGCTCGAGCAGGCGCAGCGCTGTGCGGAGCAGCTGCGGGCCCTCGCGCCCGGGTCGGCGGCCGACCTGCGGCTGCGCGGCTGGCTCGGCTACGCACGGGGGCGGATCCAGGTCGCGGTGCGCGACCTCAGCGAGGCGCTGGCCGCGGAGCCCAACGATGCCGACACGCTGCTGCTGCTGTGCAACTGCTACATCATCTCCGGGCGCGTGCCGGCCGCGCGGCCGCTCCTGAAGCGCCTCGCGAGCGTCGATCCGCTGACGCCCGTCAGCCTGTGCATGCCTGGCTTCGCGGCCATCATGGAGGGCCGCTGCAGGCGTGCGCTGCAGCCCTACCGGCAGATGTACGAGTCCGACCCGGCAAATCCGCTGGCGCGGCTCTTCTACGCCTGGGTGCTGCTGCACAACGGCCGGCGCCGCGCGGCAGCCGCGCTGCTGCAGCGGGCCGGGGCCGAGGTGCGCCACAGCCTGCCCGGTTGGATCATGGGACAGCTGGCGCTGGCTCTCGGCGGACGCCTGCCGCCCGAGCCCGAGCCGCTCAGCCCGCACCTGCAGGCCGCGGCCGTGGCCACCGACCTGTATCCCCGTTTCCTCGCGCAGACCTACGCGCTCGCCGGGCAGAGCGCACCGGCGCTGCGCTGGCTCAAGGTGGCAATCGAGCGCGGCTTCATCAACTATCCCTACCTCGCCCGCCACGACCCCTGCTTCCGCCGGCTGCGTCGTGATGAGCGCTTCCGGCGGCTGCTCGGGCTGGCGCGGGCCCGCTGGCAGGCCTTCGAGGTCTGAAGATGCACCGGGTTGTGATTGCCGGGCCCGGGTTTGCTTAAATGGCCGCCAGCCACGCACAGGGCAGGTACGCGCATGCAAGACATCCTGGTCCCCGTTTCCCCGGGCGAGCTGCTCGACAAGATCACCATCCTGCGCATCAAGGTGGCCCGCATCCAGGAGGCTGCCAAGCTCGCCAACGTGAAACTGGAACTGGCGCTGCTGGAGAAGACCTGGAGCGATTCCGGCTGCGCCGCCGCCGGCGTGGGCGCGGATGAGCACGCCTTGCAGGCGGTCAACGAGCGGCTGTGGGACATCGAGGACCTGATCCGCGACAAGGAGGCGCGGCAGAGCTTCGACCGCGACTTCATCGAGCTCGCCCGCTCGGTCTACGTGTGCAACGATGAGCGCGCCGCCATCAAGAAGCGCATCAACCTGGCGCTCGGCTCGCGCCTGCTCGAGGAGAAGTCCTACAAGGCCTACCGCTGAGGAGGCGCTCAGCGGCGCAGGGTGTATTCGGCGCTGCAGTAGGGGCACTTGGCCCAGCCGCTGTCTTCGATCGGCAGGTACACGCGCGGGTGCGAGTTCCACAGGTACATCTGCGGCATCGGGCAGCACAGCGGCAGGTCCTCGGGGCCGACCTGATACTGGTTCTGGGCGTTCGGTTCGATGAGTGGCTTCGCGGTCACGGCCATGCGGTGTTACTCGCAGTCGCGGTGCCGGCGATTATAGCGGCTCCGCGGCCCGCTCAGGCGCACATGGTGGCATCCCACAGCGCCGTCACCGCCGCGCGCAGCTCCTTGAATTCCTCCGCGGGCACGAGCGCCTCCTGCCCCGCGAGCGCCAGGTGGTGCGCACGCGCGCGGTAGGCGCGGTAAGCGCCGGTGAGCGTGTCGACGTCCGCCTGAGGCACCAGGTCCGCCGAGGCCACCGACTCGAGCTGGCGGATCGTGTCGGCGAACAGCACCACGGGCGGGTACTCGCGCGCCCAGCGCAGCGCCCAGTACTGCGCCAGGAACTCGATGTCCGCCGTGCCGCCGGCGTCCTGCTTGAGGTCGAAGCGCTGCGCATCGCCGCGCGAGAGCTCGCGCCGCATGCGCTCGCGCATGGTGCGCACCTCGGTGCGCAGCGTGTCGCGCCGCACGCACTCGGCCAGCACCTGCAGGCGCACCGCCTCGAAGCGCGCCCGCAGCGCGCTCTGCCCGGCCACGGCGCGTGCATGCAGCAGCGCCTGGTGCTCCCAGGTCCAGGCCTCGCTGCGCTGGTACTCGGCGAAGGCCTCGATGTTGGTGACCAGCAGCCCGCCCTTGCCGCTCGGGCGCAGCCGCACGTCGACCTCGTACAGGCGCCCGGCGGCGGAGTGCATGGTGAGCAGGTGCACGATGCGCTGCGCCAGGCGCACGAAGAACAGCTGGTTGTCGATGGGCTTCTCGCCGCTGGTCTCCTGGCGCTCGCCGTGCGAGTCGTGCAGGAACACCAGGTCGAGGTCGGAGGAGTAGCCGAGCTCCATGCCGCCGAGCTTGCCGTAGCCGACGGCGCAGATGTTGACTGCACGCCGCTCGCTGCCCTCCCCGCACATGGGCACACCGAACAGCGCGGTGATCTGGCGCCAGCCAAACTCGAGGGCGCGCTCGATGATGAGCTCGGCGAGGTCGGTGAGGCGGTCGCTCACCTGCATGAGTGGCAGCGTGCCGGTGAGGTCGGCGACCGCGATACGAAACAGCGCCGCGCGCTGGAACTGGCGCAGCGCCTCGACCTGCTGCTCGGGGTCCTCCTCGCGCAGCTGCTCGAGGCGGGCGCTGAGGTCGGCGGCGAGTGCGCCGCGTTCCGGGCGCTGCGACAGCAGCCGCTCGTCGATGAGCTCATCCAGCAGCAGCGGGTGCTCGGCGATCTGCGCGGCGAGGAAGTCGCCGTGCCGGCACAGCTCCACCAGCAGCGCGCGCGCCGCGCCGTTCTCGCGCAGCAGTGCGAAGTAGGCCGAGCGCTGGCCGATCGCCTCGATGATACGCAGTACGCGGCGCAGCACCGGCAGCTGGCTGGCGCTGCGCGCCACATCCGCCAGCAGCGCCGGCAGCAGCGCCTGCAGGCGCCGCCGGCCGGGCTCATCGAGCTTGCGCACCAGCGCGGAGGCGCGCAGCTCGAGCAGCAGCCGTGCCGCCTCGGCGCTGTCGGCAAAGCCGGCCGCCTGCAGCGCCGCCTCGAGGGCGGCGGTCTCGGCCTGCGTGTCCCAGAAGCGCCCGAGGTCGATGCGCACCGCGCCGGCGGCCGGTGCGCCGCCACCGAAGATCACCTGGCGGAAGTGGCCGCTGACCAGCGCGCGCTGCGCCTGCAGCTGCGCGCCGAGCGCCGCCCAGTCCGCGCAGCCCATGGCGCGCGCGATGCGCTCGCGCGCGAGCGCTTCGCCGGGCAGCTGGTGCGTCTGCGTGTCATTGAGCATCTGCAGGCGGTTCTCGAGGCGGCGCAGGTACAGGTATGCCTCGCGCAGCTGCGCGGCCCCCGGCAGCAGCCGCGCCTCGCCCAGCCGCTCGAGCGCCAGTAGCAGCGAGGGAGTCTGCAGGCGGCGGTCGCGGCCGCCGCGCGTCAGCTGCAGCGCCTGCACGATGAACTCGATCTCGCGGATGCCGCCGGGTCCGAGCTTGACGTGCTCGGCCAGCTCACGCCGCTCGACCTCGCGCTCGATCAGCGCCTTCATCTCGCGCAGGCTCTCGAACACGCCGTAGTCCAGGTAGCGCCGGTAGACGAAGGGGCGCACCGCGGCCGTCTCGACTTCGGCGTAGCGCTCGGCGCCAGTCACCGGGCGCGCCTTGACGTAGGCGTAACGCTCCCAGTCGCGGCCGTGACGCTGCAGGTAGTCCTCGAAGGCGGCGAAGCTGGCCACGAGCGGACCGGAGTCGCCGAAGGGGCGCAGCCGCAGGTCCACGCGCAGCACGAAGCCCTCGGCGGTGGTGCTGCCGAGGGAGCGCGCCAGCGTCTGACCGAGGCGGGTGAAGTACTCCTCGTTGCTGATCGGGCGCGCGCCGTCGGTGTCGCCGTGCTCGGGGAACAGGAGCACCAGGTCGACGTCGGAGGAGAAGTTGAGCTCGCCGCCGCCGAGCTTGCCCATGGCGACGATCACCAGGGGCTGCGGGAGGCCCTGCGCCGAGCGCGGCTCGCCGTAGCGCGCGCCGAGCTCGGCACGCGCCTGCGCGTAGGCGGTGGCGATCGCCGCGTCGGCGCACGCGGTGAGCTCGGCGAGGGTATCCTCGGTGCTGGCCCAGCCGGCAAGGTCGCGCCAGGCGATGCGCACGAACTCGTAGCGGCGCCAGTGGCGCAGGCGCGCCGCGAACTCCGCATCTTCGCCGGCGGCCGCGGCGGCGGCACGCCGCGCGTAGTCGGCACGCGTCAGGGGCTGCTTGAGCTCAGCGCCGGCCACCAGTTGCCTGAACAGCCGCGGGGCGCGCGCACAGGAATGCGCGACGAAGTCGCTCGCGGCGAACACCCCGGGAAGCGCATCGCGCACGCGCGCCGGGGCGGCGGCGAGCGCGGCGGCATTGTCGGCGTTGTCGAGCAGCGCCTCGCAGGCGCGCGCCAGATGGCCGGAGAGCTCGGGACTGATCCCCGCGGGCGGGGTCAGTTCCAGATGTTGCCCCCGAGGTCGTGGAAGGCCGCCGTATCCAGGCGGCGGCTCAGGCCGCGGAAGCGTGAGTCGGCCGCGTACACCTGGGCCCCGTCGGAGGCGTCGATCGAGCCCGCGTCTCCCTCGATCAGGCTGTTGTCGATGTGCACGTTGGCGTTGCGCACCAGCAGCCCGACGCCCGTGGCGGTGATGTGGCTGTTGGTGATGTGGATCTCGCAGCCGTCCTGGGCGCTCACCGCATCGCCATCAAACTCCAGGTTGCGGTTGTCGATGTGCAGCAGCCGTGCGCCCTGGCACACGATCGGCTCGCGCCGGCGCTCGATGGCGGCACTGGTGACGCCCGCATCGCGCAGGCGCGTGCGTGCGGCGTTCCCCTGGCCGGCAGGCGCGGCCGGCTTGATGCTGTAGCCGGGGCCGGACTGCGAGAGCGCGGCGCGCGCCGGCGTGGCCGCCTCGATCGAGTAGCCGGGGCCGGACTCGAGCACGTGGCCGCCGGGTGCGGCAGGTTCTGCGCTGGCGGCTTCGGCTTCGGCCGGTGCGGGAGCCGCCGCAGCCGCTGGCGCGGGCGCAGCTTCGGCCGCGGTGGCGCTCGCGGCGCTCACTTCGCGCGTATCGGCCGGCGCGGCGACGGGCGCGGCTGCAGCTGGCGTCTCGCTCGCGGTGCCGGCCACGACCTGGTCGGCGCGCACCAGGCGCATCTGGCCGCTGTCCTTCATGCGCACGGTGAAGGTGCGCGTCTTCTCGTCCGCCGCCACGATCTCGAGCGCGCTATTGCGCTCGAGCGCCGCGCGCGCCCAGCTCATCTGGTCCTGGTCTTCGCGTGCGCAGGCACCGAGCAGCAGCAAGCCGGCCGCGGCGAACGCCGCCAGCAGGCGTGATCCGAGCATGGCCATAGGAGCTCTCCCCATGATGCTATGACGATAGCGCCGGCCGGCGGCCCGGGGAAGTAGTCGCAGCAGCGCGACCTGCGCCTGCGGCGTAAAAAAAACAGGCCCCGGTGAAGGGGCCTGTAAGGATTGCGCGGAATAGGGGGTCTTGTTCCGCGGCTTTCGGGGTCCGGGCCGGCTGTGGGCCGGCCGCGCACCCTTAACTGTTATGTAAAGCCTATCGAGTGTCGGATGCGGAATCGATACCTCTTTAGAGAGGGTCGTTCCCGTTACCGTCGCTTACATGTCCATGCCGCCCATGCCGCCCGGAGGACCCGCATGGCTGTGCTCCTCATCCTTCGGAGCCTCGGCCACCATGACCTCCGTGGTCAGCAGCAGGCCCGCCACGGAGGCGGCGTTCTGCAGCGCCAGGCGCGTCACCTTGGTCGGGTCCAGGATGCCCGCGTCGAGCATGTCGCCGAACTCGGCCTTGGCAGCGTTATATCCGAACGCACCCTTGCCTTCCTTGACACGGTTGAGGATCACGGCCGCGTCCTCGCCGGCGTTGTCGACGATCTGGCGCAGCGGCTCCTCGATCGAGCGCGACAGGATGCGCACGCCGACCGTCTGGTCCTCGTTGGCACCCTCGAGCTTGTCCAGCGCACGCTGGGCGCGAATCAGCGCCACGCCGCCGCCGGGAACGACGCCCTCTTCGACCGCCGCACGCGTGGCGTGCAGTGCGTCCTCGACGCGCGCCTTCTTCTCCTTCATCTCGATCTCGGTGGCAGCACCGACCTTGATGACGGCGACACCGCCGGAGAGCTTGGCGACGCGCTCCTGCAGCTTCTCCTTGTCGTAGTCGGAGGTGGCCTCCTCGGCCTGCTGACGGATCGACTCGATGCGCGCCTTGATGTCGGAGGGCTTGCCAGCGCCATCGATGATGGTGCTGTTCTCCTTCTCGACGATGACCTTCTTGGCCTCGCCCAGGTCGTTGATGGTCGCCTTCTCCAGCGACAGCCCGACCTCATCGGAGATCACGGTGCCGCCGGTGAGCGTGGCGATGTCCTGCAGCATGGCCTTGCGGCGATCGCCAAAGCCCGGGGCCTTGACGGAGGCAACCTTGAGGATGCCGCGTATGTTGTTGACCACCAGTGTGGCGAGCGCCTCGCCCTCGACGTCCTCGGCGATCACCAGCAGCGGGCGGCCCGACTTGGCGACGCCCTCGAGCAGCGGCAGCAGCTCGCGGATGTTGGAGATCTTCTTGTCGACCAGCAGGATCACCGGCTTCTCGAGCTCGGCGGTCTGGTTGGCCTGGTTGTTGATGAAATACGGCGACAGGTAGCCACGGTCGAACTGCATGCCCTCGACGACCTCGAGCTCGTTCTGCAGCCCGGAGCCTTCCTCGACCGTGATCACGCCTTCCTTGCCGACCTTCTCCATCGCCTCCGCGATGGTCTTGCCGATCGACTCGTCCGCGTTGGCGGAGATCGTGCCGACCTGCGCGATCGCCTTGGAGTCCTTGCAGGGCTTGGAGAGCTTCTTCAGCTCCTCGACCGCCGCAATGACACCCTTGTCGATGCCGCGCTTGATGTCCATCGGGTTGCGGCCCGAGGAGACGGCCTTGAGGCCCTCGCGGATGATCGCCTGGGCGAGCACGGTGGCGGTGGTGGTGCCGTCGCCGGCCTCGTCCGAGGTGTTGGACGCGACTTCCTTCACCATCTGCGCGCCCATGTTCTCGAACTTGTCCTTCAGCTCGATCTCCTTCGCCACCGAGACACCGTCCTTAGTGACGGTGGGGGCGCCGAAGCTCTTCTCGAGCACGGCATTGCGGCCCTTGGGGCCGAGCGTCGCCTTCACGGCGTTAGCGAGCACGTTGACGCCCCTGAACATGCGGGCGCGCGCGTCATCGCTGAAACGAACTTCTTTGGCAGCCATTGTCGTGATTCCTCGTTACTTGCCTTCGATCACGGCCATGACGTCCTCTTCACGCATGACCACGAGCTCTTCACCGTCGACCTTGACCTCATTCCCGCTGTACTTGCCGAAGAGGATCTTGTCGCCGACCTTGACATCGAGGGGACGGACGCTGCCGTCCTCGAGAATCTTTCCCTTGCCGACCGCTACGATCTTTCCCTGCATCGGCTTCTCGGCCGCAGTGTCGGGAATGACGATGCCACCCGGGGAGGTACGCTCCTCTTCCAGGCGCTTGACGATGACGCGGTCATGAAGAGGACGAATCTTCATGGTGAACGCTCCTTAAAAAGCTCTTGGTAAAAAGACTGGTTTTGGTGCCCGGGTAGCTATTAGCACTCCCCCCTGGCGGCTGCTAATGATAGGGGGCCAAATCGGGATTTCAAGTCCTGGAGAAACCGCAGGGTGTCCGGGAGAGACCCCGGGGCCCGGAACGGCGCCTTCCCCGAAAGATGAACTGCAGTTCCTGCCCTAAATCCAAGCTCTGGGCTATAAACGCCCGCCTGGACCTGGCCGTTCTTGCGTTAAGGTGTGGGGCCGTGAAAGCGTTTAGACATATTCTGGGTGGGCTGCTCCTCGGGCTTACCTTGGCTGCCTCCGCGGCCGCTCCTGCCGATCCGGCCGCGTCCAGCCTCGACTCCATCATGAAGGGCTCGCGGGGCCCCCAGTCGGACAGCTTCCTGCCCGTGGATGAGGCCTTCCGCTTCGACGCGCTGCCCAACGGGGGCGATGGCGTGCGGCTCAACTGGGAGATCGCCGACGGCTACTACCTCTATCGCGCCCGCATCAAGGTCTCCACCAGCGCCGCCGGCGTGCACCTCGGCGCCCCGCAGATGCCTGCCGGCCAGGTGAAGAATGATGAGTATTTCGGCCGCCAGGAGGTCTACCACCACGAGCTCAGCGCCACCGTGCCGGTGGCGCGCACCACCGCCGGCGCGCTCGAGCTGCCGCTGCAGGTGAGCTACCAGGGCTGCGCGGACGCGGGGCTTTGCTACCCGCCGCAGACCAAGACCGTGACGGTACGCCTAGGCGGCGGCGGCAGCGCCGGTGCTGCCCCGCCCGGTAGCGGCGCCGCGGTCGCCGGCGATGCGAACGACCAGAACTGGTTCGCCGCGCACCTGAAGAACGACAGTCCGCTGGTCATGATCGGGCTGTTCTACCTCGCCGGCCTCGCCCTCGCCTTCACCCCCTGCGTGCTGCCGATGGTGCCGATCCTCTCGGGGATCATCGCCGGCGGCGGCCACAAGGTCACCACCGCCCGCGCCTTCTCGCTCTCGCTGGCTTACGTGCTCGGCATGGCCCTGACCTACACGGCCGCCGGCATCGCCTGCGCCGCGGCCGGCAAGCAGGTGCAGGCACTCTTCCAGCAATGGTGGGTGCTGGCGCTGTTCGCGGCGCTGTTCGTGGCGCTGGCGCTGTCGATGTTCGGCCTGTTCACGCTGCAGATGCCGGTCGCCCTGCAGACGCGGCTCGCCGGCATCAGCGACCGCCAGAGCGCCGGCAGCTACGGCGGGGTGGCGGTCATGGGAGCCCTGTCCGCGCTGATCGTCACCACGTGCGTCGGTCCGGCGCTCGTCGGCGCGCTGCTCTTTATCAGCCAGACCGGCCAGCTGGTGCGTGGCGGAGCCGCGCTCTTCGCGATGAGCATCGGGATGGGCACGCCGCTGCTGCTGGTGGGCGCCTCGGCCGGCAAGCTGCTGCCCAAGGCCGGTCCGTGGATGGAGCTGGTGAAGAAGCTCTTCGGCGTGATGATGCTCGCGGTGGCCGTGTGGATGCTCGAGCGCATCGTGCCCGCGCGCCTGACGCTGCTGCTGTGGGCGATCCCCGCGCTCGCTCTGGCGGTGCTGCTGTTCTCGCAGCTGCACGGGCGCTCCGTGGCGAAGTTCGCGTTGCGCACGGCCGGTGCGCTCGCGGCCCTCTACGGGTTGATGCTGCTCACGGGTGCCGTGCTCGGGGGCACCGATCCCCTGGCGCCACTGCCGCTCTTCGCAGCGCGCGCCCACGAGCTGCAGTTCCGTCCCGTACACTCCCTCGCCGAGCTCGACCGCGAGGTCGCGCGCGCGCGCGCTCAGGGCAAGAGCGTGCTGCTGGACTTCTCGGCCGAGTGGTGCACCTCGTGCAAGGAGATGGAGCGCTACACGTTCACCGACCCGGGGGTGCAGCGGGCGCTGATCGGCACCGTGCTGCTGCGCGCGGATGTCACCGCCAACAACGAGGATGACCAGGCGCTGCTGAAGCGCTTCGGCATCTTCGGACCGCCCACGATCGCCTTCTACAGCCCGGACGGCACCGAGCGCTCTCAGTACCGGGTTGTCGGCTACATGAAGGCCGAGGCCTTTGCGGCGCGCACGCGCGCGGCGATCAATCCGACGACGTGAACGGCACGCCAAGCGCCGGCAGCCTCCTGCGCGGCGCGGGGCTGATCCTGCTGTGCGGCCTCGGGGGCTTCCTCGCCTACTGGTCGCTGCGCCCCCATACGCCTCTTTATCCGGTGAACCCGGCCTTCGCCCCGGGCGCGCCCCCGCCCCCGAGCGCGCGGGCCATCCCGCAGGAGCTGCCTGCGATGGCCCTTACGGGCCTCATGGGGGGCCAGGAGAGCCTGCGCGACTTCCGGGGGCACCTGCTGGTGGTCAACTTCTGGGCCACCTGGTGCGAGCCCTGTCGTCGTGAGATCCCCCTGTTGCAGAGAATCAGGGCCGAACATGCCCGTGACGGCCTCGAAATTGTGGGGATTGCCATCGATCATGCTCCAATTGTGCAGCAATATGCCGCGACTCAAAGGATTGCCTACCCCATCCTGCTCGGGGAGAGGGGGGGGCTTGAGATGGTGGAGGCCCTGGGCATGGACATGGTGCTGCCCTTCTCCGTCTTCGCCGACCGGCAGGGGCAGATCGTGGCACTCAAGATCGGGGAGCTGCACCCGGATGAGGCCGCGATGATCGTCGGCCGCCTCATCGACCTCGACCTCGGGCGGCTGGACGTCGCCAGCGCCCGCCGGCAGATCGCCCAGGGCATGACCGCCCTCGCGGCCGCCCGGGCCGGGGTCGAGGGCTCCCGCAGGCCTTAGACCGATTTTAGCGAGATTCGCGCTATTCGGCGCCGGAGGCTGCCCAATGGGCGCGAATTGCGCTACATTTTCGCCGCGCTGCTTGCTGTTGACCCCGAACGATAACGAGACCGAAGAGGCCCATGGCCCGTCTGCTGTTGCTGAACGGCCCGAATCTGAACCTGCTCGGCACCCGCGAACCGGACCTCTACGGGTCCGACTCGCTGCAGGTCATCGAGCGGCGCGCGGCGGAAGTGGCGCGCGAACTCGGGCACGAACTGCTCACTTACCAGAGTAACGCGGAGCACGAACTCATCGAGCGCATCCACCGGGCGCGCGAGGAGCGCGTGGCCTTCGGCATCGTCAACCCCGGGGGCCTTACCCACACCAGCGTCGCGCTGCGCGATGCGCTGCTGGGGACCGGGCTGCCCTTCATCGAGGTGCACCTTTCCAACACGCAGGCGCGCGAGCCGTTCCGCCGGCACTCCTATTTCTCCGATATCGCGGTCGGGGTGGTGCTCGGGCTCGGCGCCCTGGGTTACGAGGCGGCGATCCGCGCCGCCGCGGCGCGCCTCGCGCGCCCGTCCTGAGGCTCACGGGTTACACATCAGAACACTGACGCTACTGGTCTTGGGGGCTCACCCGGCATGGACATTCGCAAAATCAAGAAGCTGATCGAGCTGCTGGAGGAGTCCGGCATCGCGGAGATCGAGATCAAGGAGGGCGAAGAGGCAGTGCGCATCAGCCGCATGCCCACCGCCGGCATGGTGCCGCAGATGACCCCGCAGCCCGTGCACGCGGCCCCCGCCGCCGCCGCGCCCGCCGCGGCCGTGCCCGGTCCGGCCGCGGTAGCCGCCGCCGAGAGCGCCGCCGCCAAGCCCAAGAGCAACGAGCACGTGATCACCGCCCCGATGGTGGGCACCTTCTATGCCTCGCCCTCCCCGGGAGCCAAGCCCTTCGTCGAGATCGGCGACGAGATCAAGGTCGGCCAGGTGCTCTGCATCATCGAGGCCATGAAGATGATGAACCAGATCGAGGCGGACAAGTCCGGGCGCGTCGCCTCGGTCATGGCCCGCAATGGCGACCCGGTCGAGTTCGGCCAGCCCCTGTTCGTCGTCGAATAAGCCACCCGCATGCTCGAGAAAGTCGTCATCGCGAACCGCGGCGAGATTGCGCTGCGCATCCTGCGGGCCTGCCGGGAGCTGGGCATCAAGACGGTCGCCGTGCACTCCACCGCCGACTACAGCCTCAAGCACGTGCTGCTGGCGGATGAGTCGGTGTGCATCGGGCCGCCGCCCTCCTCGCAGAGCTACCTGAACATGCCGGCGATCATCTCGGCCGCCGAGGTGACCGACTCGGTCGCCATCCATCCCGGCTACGGCTTCCTGTCCGAGAACGCCGACTTTGCCGAGCGCGTCGAGAAGAGCGGCTTCGTGTTCGTCGGCCCGAAGGCCGAGACCATCCGCACCATGGGCGACAAGGTCTCGGCCATCAAGGTAATGAAGGCCCACGGCGTGCCCTGCGTGCCCGGTTCGGACGGCCCGCTGGGCGAGGACGCCAACGACAACCTCCGCATCGCGCGCGAGATCGGCTACCCGGTGATCATCAAGGCCTCCGGCGGCGGCGGCGGCCGTGGCATGCGCGTGGTGCACGCGGAGGCCTCGCTCCTGAATGCCATCGGCATCACGCGCGCGGAGGCGCGCGCCGCCTTCGGCAACGACCAGGTCTACATGGAGAAATTCCTCGAGCGGCCGCGGCACATCGAGTTCCAGGTGCTGGCCGACGGATACGGCAACGTCATCCACCTGGGCGAGCGCGACTGCTCGATGCAGCGCCGGCACCAGAAGGTGATCGAGGAAGCCCCGGCCCCCGGGATCACGGTGCGCCAGCGGCGCTTCATGGGCGAGCGCTGCGTGGAGGCCTGCCGCGCGGTCGGCTACCGCAGTGCCGGCACCATGGAGTTCCTCTACCAGGACGGGGAGTTCTACTTCATCGAGATGAACACGCGCATCCAGGTCGAGCACCCGGTGACCGAGCTGATCACGGGCATCGACCTGGTGAAGGCGCAGCTGTCGATCGCCGCCGGCGAGCGGCTGCCCTACAACCAGAGCGACGTGCAGATCCGTGGCCACGCCATGGAGTGCCGCATCAACGCCGAGGATCCCAAGACCTTCATGCCCTCCCCCGGCCCGGTGCGGCTGTGGCACGCCCCCGGCGGCCCCGGCATCCGCGTCGACAGCCACGTGTACTCCGGCTACAACGTGCCGCCCTACTACGACTCGCTCATCGGCAAGCTGATCGCGCACGGCGACACGCGCGAGGCAGCCATCGCGCGCATGAAGAACGCCCTCGCCGAGATGGTCATCGAGGGCATCAAGACCAACGTGGCGCTGCACCAGGAGATCTGCAACCACGCCGCCTTCCAGAAGGGCGGCACGGACATCCACTACCTGGAGCGACGACTCGGGCTGCGCTGAAGGCGAGTCGGTGCCGGACTTCCTCGAGCTGAGCTTCCCCCTGGGCGCGCTCGCGGCGCAGACCGCGGAAGCGGCCTGCTTCGCCGCGGGCGCCAGCGCCGTCACGCTCGCGGACGCCGCCGACGAGCCGGTGCTCGAGCCGCTGCCCGGTGAGCTGCGGCTGTGGCCGCACACGCGCCTCACCGCCCTGTTCCCGGCGCACGCCGATGCCGACGGCTTGCGCCTGGCACTGGCCAGCGCGCTCGGCCTCGAGGCGCGTGAGATCCACGCGCAGCGCCTGGCCGATCGAGCGTGGGAGCGCGAGTGGCTGCGCCACTTTCATGCGCGGCGCTTCGGGACACGGCTGTGGGTGTGCCCGCGGCACGAGCGCATCGCGGACCCGCAGGCGGCGGTGGTGCTGCTCGACCCCGGCCTCGCCTTCGGCACCGGCACGCACGCGAGCACGGCGCTGCTGCTCACCTGGCTCGATGCGCACGCGCCCGAGGATGCCACGGTCATCGACTACGGCTGCGGCTCGGGGGTGCTCGCGCTCGCGGCCGGCAAGCTCGGGGCCCGACGCGTGCACTGCTTCGACATCGACCCCCAGGCACTGCTCGCCACGCGCGAGAATGCTGCCGCCAATGCGCTGGCCGCGCGCCTCGAGGTGCACGCCGCGGCCGGCACGCTGCCCGCCGGGGTCGACCTGCTGCTGGCCAACATCCTCTCGGGCACGCTGTGCGCGCTCGCGCCGCAGTTCGCCGCGCAGCTGCGTGCCGGCGGCACCGCCGTGCTCGGCGGCATCCTCGAGGAGCAGGCCGCGGAGGTGACAGCCGCTTACGCCCCGTGGTTTGATGTAAATCGGTGCGGCAGCCGCGAGGGCTGGGTGGCCCTGAGCGCGCGCCGCCGCGCCTGAACCCTGACGTTGCGCCATGTTCACCGTCTGCCCGAAATGCGCCCTGACCCTGGTGGTGACGGCCGCCGACCTGCGCGTCGCGCAGGGCTACGTGCGCTGCGGCCGCTGCTCGAGCGTCTTCAACGCCATCGCCCGGCTCACCGAGGAGCGCGGCGCCGCGGCCGCTGCGGCCGGCGCCCCGGCGGTCCCTGCGGCGACCCAGGAGAGCGCGCCGGCCCCCGCCGCAGAGGCGGTGCCGGAGGAGACGGCCGCCCCGGCCGCTGCTGAGGCGCCGAGCGACGCGCAGGAGAGCGAGACTGCGCTCGAGTTCAACCCCGACACCACGGATGTGAACTCGGTGTTCGTGCAGGCCGCGCCGGATCCGCAATGGACCGCCGCCACCGGCTCCTTCAAGGCGCGCATCGCCGCAGCCGAAGCCGCGCCGGCTGCAGCCCCGCCGCCGCCCGCCCGGGTGGATGTCGAGATCGACGCCGAGGATTTCGCGGCGATGCTGCACCTTGAGCCCGCGGAGAGCCCGCCGCCGGCGGCGCCCGGTTCCGTGGCAACCCCCGCTTCCGCGCCACCGCCACCGGCCGCAGCCCCAGAACCGGACCCCGAGCCTGTGCGACGCGCCGCGAGCACGCCGCCGCCCACCTCGCGTCCGGCGCGTGCAGTCGCACACCAGAGCACCCATGTGCGCCCGGACGCGCAGGCGAGCGCCCGGCGCCCCCGCGCGAGCGCGCCGCCCGAGCCGCTCGCCCGGGAGGTGCGCCCAGCGCCCGCCGAGCGCGCCACCGCACCGGCAGCCTCACCCGAGGAAGGGGCAGCGCAGGCAGAGGAGGCCGAGGCGCCCGGCGAGGCGGCGCCACGGGCCTGGCTGCAGGCGCACGGCTGGACGCTGGCGGCGGCGCTGGCGCTCGTGGTGCTGCTTGCGCAGATCCTCAATCACAACCGCGACGAGCTGGCCACCAGCGCCCGCTTCAACCACGCACTGACCAAGCTCTACGGCGCCCTCGGCATCAAGCTGTTCCCGCGCTGGGACCTGCGCGCCTACGACGTGCGCCAGCTCGGGGCGGAGGCGGACCCGGCCGGCGCCGGGCTCATCACGGTGCGTGCCAGCATCAAGAACGCGGCCCCCGAGCCGCAGCCGCTGCCGCTGCTGCGCGTCACGCTGCAGGACCGCTACGGCAACCGCATCGCCATGCGCGACGTCGCGCCGCATTCTTATCTGCCGCAGAGCATCCCGCCCGCCTCGTTCCTTGCCGCCGGGCAGCGCATCGATGCGGAGATGGGGTTTGCCGACCCCGGGGCCGATGCGGTCGGCTTTGAGATCGATGCCTGCCTTCCGGCGCGTGGCGGTGTGGCCTGCGCCAACGACGTGGCGCTGCGCTGAGGCGCCGCCCGGCAAGCCCCGCGTGCAGATCGGCCCCTACCTGCTGCCCTCGACGGTCGTGCTCGCGCCCATGGCCGGAGTCACCGACCGCCCGTTCCGCATCCTGTGCCGCCGCCTGGGTGCGGGACTGGCAGCCTCCGAGATGCTCACCGCCGACACGCGCCTGTGGCATACGCGCAAGTCGCGCCAACGCATGGACCATGCGGGCGAGCCCGAGCCGCGCGTGGTGCAGCTGGCCGGCGCCGAGCCGCAGGCGCTCGCGGAGGCCGCGCGCATCAACGTCGCGCTCGGCGCGCAGATCATCGATCTGAACATGGGCTGCCCGGCGAAGAAGGTGTGCGGGCGCGCCTGCGGCTCGGCACTGCTCAGTGATGAGCCGCTGGTGGCACGCATCCTCGAGGCCGTGGTGCGCGCCGTGGCGGTGCCGGTGACGCTGAAGATCCGCACCGGCTGGGATCACGCGCACCGTAACGGCGTGAACATTGCATGCATCGCGGAGGCGGCGGGCGTGGCGGCGCTCGCCGTGCACGGACGCACGCGCGCGGATTTCTACGCCGGCGCGGCCGAGTACGACACGATCCGCGCGATCAAGGCGCGCGTCGCCATGCCGGTGTTTGCAAATGGCGACGTCACCTCGGCGGAAAAAGCGCAGCAGGTACTTGATTTCACCGGCGCCGACGGAGTAATGATCGGGCGCGCGAGTCACGGCTCACCATGGATCTTCGGTGCTGTCAACGCCCGCGTGCAGGCGCGAAAAGCGCCGCCGCCACTTCAGCGCGGCGAGGTGCGTGATATCATTCGCGCACATCTCGACGCGCTGTATCTGTTCTACGGCGAGGAGAGCGGAGTGCGGATCGCGCGCAAGCATCTCGGCTGGTATTGCGAGCGACTGCTCAAGTTTCCGATCCAGGCACGCCGGGAACTGATGGCCGCGAACAACTCGGTGGTCCAGCTTGCGAGCGCGGTGAAGCATTTTGATGACTGGGTGAACGAGGCCGCCGCGGCGGCCTGATGAGGGTCTCCCCAGGGGGTGTCGCATGACGGCAAAGAAGAAAACCCGCACGCGCGAAGCCGGCGCCGCCAGAGTCCACGGACGGGATCTGCCGCTGCGCAACCACGCCGAGCGTGCGCTCAGTGACTACTTCACGAGCCTCAACGGCCACCGGCCGGCGCACCTGTACGATCTGGTACTGCGCGAGGTGGAGGAGCCGCTGTTCCGCGTGGTACTCGACTACGCCGAGGGTAACCAGAGCCGCGCCGCCGGCATCCTCGGCATCAATCGCGGCACACTGCGCAAGAAGCTCAAGCAGTTCGGGCTTGGCGGCTTCTGAGGCCGCCCGTGCGCCGCCTGCGGACAGCGCGGGCTGCCGGAGGACCTGATTCCCATGCCGCTGCCGGTGCGCCGCGCGCTGCTGTCCGTTTCCGACAAGACCGGCGTGCTCGAGCTGGCCCGCGCGCTCACGCAGCGCGGCATTGAGATCCTGTCTACCGGCGGCACCGCGCAGCTGCTGTCCGCCAATGGCATCGCCAACCTCGAGGTGGCGCGCCACACCGGCTTCCCCGAGATCATGGACGGCCGCGTCAAGACGCTGCACCCGAAGATTCACGGCGGCCTGCTTGGCCGCCGTGGCACCGACGAGGCAGTGATGGCCGCGCACGGCATCGCCCCCATCGACCTGCTGGTGGTCAACCTCTACCCCTTCGCCGCCACCGTGGCGCGCGCGGACTGCAGCTACGAGGAGGCCATCGAGAACATCGACATCGGCGGCCCGGCGATGCTGCGGGCGGCGGCCAAGAACCACGCCGCGGTGCTGGTGGTGGTCGACCCGGCGGACTACCCGGCACTGCTGGCCGAGCTCGAGGCGCACGCGGGCGGGAGCGAGCTCGCCACGCGCGAGCGCCTGGCGGCCAAGGCCTTCGCGCACACGGCGCGCTACGACACGATGGTGGCCGCCTACCTCGCCGCGCGCCAGCAGCACTCGGCGCCGGCGCAGTTCCCGCCCACCCTGGCGCTGCTGTACGAGAAGCTGCAGGACCTGCGCTACGGAGAGAACCCGCAGCAGCGCGCCGCCTTCTACCGCGACCCCGCGGCACGCGGTGCCTCGGTCGCCACTGCGCACCTGCTGCAGGGCAAGGAGCTGTCCTTCAACAACATTGCGGATGCGGACACCGCCATCGAGTGCGTGCGCCAGTTCGCCGCCTGCGCCTGTGTCATCGTCAAGCACGCCAATCCCTGCGGCGTGGCCGAGGCGGCCACGCCGCGCGCGGCCTACGAGCGCGCCTACCGTACCGATCCCACTTCCGCCTTCGGCGGCATCATCGCCTGCAACCGCGCGCTGGATGCCGCCACCGCCCAGGCCATCATCGAGCGGCAGTTCGTCGAGGTGCTGGCCGCCCCGGCGGTCAGCCGCGAGGCGGCGGCGCTGCTGGCGACGCGCCCCAACGTGCGCGTGCTCGAGCTGGGGGAGCTCGGCGGCGGCAGCGCACCGGGCGCCCTCGAGCTGCGCAGCGTCGCCGGCGGCCTGCTGCTGCAGACGCCCGACCTCATCGACCTGGAGGAAGACGCGCTCCGCGTGCCCACGCGCCGCCAGCCGAGTGCAGAGGAGCTCGTCGACCTGCGCTTCGCCTGGCGCGTGTGCAAGTTCGTCAAGTCCAACGCCATCGTCATGGCGCGCGCGCGCGCCACGCTCGGCGTCGGCGCCGGGCAGATGAGCCGCGTGTACTCCACGCGCCTGGCCGCACTCAAGGCCGCTGATGCGCAGCTGAGCGTGGCGGGGGCGGCCATGGCCTCGGATGCCTTCTTCCCCTTCCGCGACAACCTCGACCTCGCCGCCGGCTATGGCATCCGCGCCGTCATCTCCCCCGGCGGCAGCATGCGCGACGCCGAGGTGATCGCGGCCGCCGATGAGCACGACATGGCGCTGGTGTTCACCGGCGTGCGTCACTTCCGCCACTGATGAAGGTCCTCATCATCGGCGGCGGCGGCCGCGAGCACGCGCTCGCCTGGAAGTGCGCCGCCGAGCAGCGTGTGCACGAAGTGCTGGTGGCCCCCGGCAACGCCGGCACCGCGGGCGAGCCCAAGGTGCGCAACGTGGACGTCGGCGCCGAGGACATCGGCGCGCTCCGCGCCCTGGCGCAGGCCGAGCGGGTCGACCTGACCATCGTCGGCCCCGAGGCGCCGCTGGTGGCGGGCGTGGTCGATGCCTTCGCGGCCGCGGGCCTGCGCTGCTTCGGCCCGCAGCGCGCGCCGGCGCAGCTCGAGGGCTCGAAGGCCTTCACCAAGGAGTTCCTGGCCCGCCATGGCATCCCGACCGCGCGCTCACGGACCTTCACGCGCGCCAGCTTCGATGCCGCCTGGGTGCGCGCGCAGCGCGCGCCGCTCGTGGTCAAGGCGAGCGGGCTGGCGGCCGGCAAGGGCGTGATCATCGCCGCCAGCGTCACCGAGGCGCAGGCCGCGGCCGAGGCCATGTTCGCGGGGCAGTTCGGCGCCGCCGGTACGCAGGTGGTGGTGGAGGAGTTCCTCGAGGGCGAGGAGGCGAGCTTCATCGTCATGGCGGACGGTGAGCACATCCTGCCGCTCGCCTCCTCGCAGGACCACAAGCGGCTGCTGGACGGCGACCACGGCCCCAACACCGGCGGCATGGGCGCCTACTCGCCCGCGCCGGTCGTAACCCCGGCGCAGCACGCGCGCATCATGCGCGAGGTCATGGAACCGGCGATCCGCGGGCTGGCGGCGGATGGCATGCCGTACACCGGCTTCCTGTACGCCGGCATCATGGTGGCCGCGGATGGCACGCCCAATGTGCTCGAGTTCAACTGCCGCCTCGGCGACCCGGAGACGCAGCCGCTGCTGGTGCGGCTTGAGTCCGATCTCACGCCGCTGTGTGAAGCGGCCCTCGACCGGCGGCTCGCGAGCCTACAGGCAAGGTGGGACGCGCGCGCCGCCCTCGGCGTGGTGCTGGCCGCGCACGGCTACCCCGAAGCGGTGCGCCGCGGTGATGAGATCGAGGGCCTGGCGCAAGCGGCGCGGCTGCCGGGCAAGGTGTTCCACGCCGGCACGCGCCTGGAGGGCGCGCGCGTGCTGGTGAGCGGCGGGCGCGTGCTGTGCGCCGTCGGCCTGGGAAGCGACGTGGCCGCCGCGCAGCACCAGGCCTATGCGCTCGTGGACCAGGTGCACTTCGCGGGTATGCAGTACCGGCGCGACATCGGCCACCGCGCCATCGCACGCACGCCGGGTCGCCGGGCACCGTGAGCCCCTGGGACTTCCTGCATCCGCACGTCATCGAGCTCGCGGTGCGCGCCGCCGACATCGATGCCTACGGCCACGTGAACAATTCCGTCTACCTCACCTGGCTCGACCAGGTGGCCTGGTCGCACTCGGCCGCGCTCGGCGTGCCGCTGGAGGAATGCCTGCGCCTGCGGCGCGGCATGGCCGCGCAGCGCCTCGAGATCGACTACCTGCGCGCCGCCTTCGCCGCCGAGCAGCTGCAGGTCGGAACCTGGATCATCGCGAGCGACGGGCGCCTGCGCTGCAGCCGGCACTTCCAGATCCTGCGGGCCGCGGACGCCAGCACGCTGGCGCGGGCGCGCGTCGATTACGTGTGCATCAACCTGGATTCGGGGCGCGCCACGCGCATGCCGGACCGCTTCATGCGCAGCTACGTCATCACCGCGGGCGGGGCGTAAGCCCCGCGGCCGACTTCAGAAGCTCAGGCGCAGGAAGGCCTCGAAGCCGCTGATGCTCATGTTGAAGTAGCCGGGGAAGCTGGTGCCGCCCTCCTTGTTGAGCGAGGTGCGGGTCGAGGAGTAGCCGAGCCCGATGACGAAGTTCGGGTTCCAGCGGTACTGCACGTCCTCGTGCAGGTCGGCAAACCAGCCGTGGGTGCCGTCGATGGTGGCCCGCAGATACGCCCCGTGAGCCGTGGCCGACCAGCGCCGCGAGATGCACCAGACGAAGTCGAGCGGCAGCGCCGGGAACGGCGAGGCCCCGGAGACGTCCTCGTGCAGCGCGATGGCGAAGGGCTGCGGCTGGGTGATCTGCGCATCCAGCTGCAGGAAGTAGGCCGCGAAGCCGGTGCCGATCTCGAAGCGCTCGTTGCGCACGAACGAGTAGGTGTAGGTGATGTTGAACTGCTTCCAGTCGAGGCTGCTGCTCGCCGGCAGGCCGCCGAGGAAGGTGACATCCTTGAAGACGATGTCATTGGCGAGCAGCTGGTTGCCGGAGCGGTCGGCCTCGAAGTAGTCGAAGCGCACCTTGTGCCGCTCGCGCAGGCGGAACATGAATTCCACCCGCCCCTTGTGCAGCTTGTCCGGCAGCCCCAGGTCCTGCTCGGCATTGAGCGTGGTACCGCTGGTCCCGGGCGGCGCGTTCACCGGGTCGGCGCGCAGCGTGGTGCGCAGGTTGGGGCTGTAGTAGGAGGCGCGCGCCGCGAAGCGGTCGGTGATCGGGCTCGCGCTCTGGTGCTTTTTCGGTGCCAGCGGCGCGCCGGACTGCGGGTCACGCTCGGCCGCCGCCGGCGCGGTATACAGGGCCACGCAGAGCGCGGCGGCGGTTAGGACAAGGCGCATGCCGGCGATCTTACTGACGCCCGCGGCGGCCGTGCCAGCGTCGCAGGCCACCGACGTGACGTGCAGCACAGGCGGGCCGGCGGCTTGGGTCCGCAGCCGCGCCGGCGCCGCACGCCGCGCCTCAGCGCTTCATGGCCTCGAAGAACTCGCTGTTGGACTTGGTGTCCTTCATCTTGTCGAGCAGGAACTCGATCGCCGCCAGCTCGTCCATCGGGTGCAGGAGCTTGCGCAGGATCCACATCTTGGCGAGCTCGCCCTGATCGGTGATGAGCTCCTCCTTGCGTGTGCCGGAGCGGTTGATGTTGACCGCCGGGAACACCCGCTTCTCGGAGATGCGCCGGTCGAGGTGGATTTCGCTGTTACCGGTGCCCTTGAACTCCTCGTAGATGACGTCGTCCATCTTCGAGCCGGTGTCGATGAGCGCGGTGGCGAGGATCGTGAGGCTGCCGCCCTCCTCGATGTTGCGCGCCGCGCCGAAGAAGCGCTTCGGGCGCTGCAGGGCGTTGGCGTCGACGCCGCCGGTCAGTACCTTGCCGGAAGAGGGCACCACGGTGTTGTAGGCGCGGGCCAGGCGGGTGATCGAATCGAGCAGGATAACCACGTCCTTCTTGTGCTCGACCAGGCGCTTGGCCTTCTCGATCACCATCTCCGCCACCTGCACGTGCCGCGCCGCCGGCTCATCGAAGGTGCTCGAGACCACCTCGCCCTTGACGGTGCGCTGCATCTCGGTCACTTCCTCGGGCCGCTCATCGATCAGCAGCACGATCAGGTACACCTCCGGGTGGTTGGAGGTGATGGCGGTGGCGATGTTCTGCAGCAGCATCGTCTTGCCGGCCTTGGGCGGGGAGACGATCAGGCCGCGCTGCCCCTTGCCGATCGGTGCCACCAGGTCGATGGTGCGTGCGGTCAGGTCCTCGGTGGAGCCGTTCCCGCGCTCGAGCTTGAGGCGCTTGGTCGGATGGAACGGCGTCAGGTTCTCGAACAGCACCTTGTTGCGCGAGCTGTCCGGCGAGTCGAAGTTGATCTCCCCGACCTTGAGCAGCGCGAAGTAGCGCTCGCCGTCCTTGGGGGGCCGGATGAGCCCGGAGATGGTGTCGCCGGTGCGCAGGTTGAAGCGGCGGATCTGGCTCGGGCTGACGTAGATGTCGTCGGGGCCGGCCAGGTAGGAGCCGTCCGCCGAGCGCAGGAAGCCGAAGCCGTCCTGCAGAATCTCCAGCACCCCGTCGCCGTAGATGTTCTCGCCGTTGCGCGCGTGCGCCTTGAGGATCGAGAAGATGATGTCCTGCTTGCGCGAGCGCGCCAGGTTCTCCAGCCCCATCGACTCGGCCAGCTTCACCAGCTCGTGGATGGGCTTGGACTTCAGCTCGGTGAGATTCATCGAGCTGCGCGACTGCGTCAGTTCGGCGGGACTGATGATCTCGGAGTCGTCGGCGTCGAACGGCTCCGGGTCATGCATCATCTCATCGGGCCGGGCATTGCCGTTGCCGCGGTTGCCGTCGCGATTGCCGTGACGCGGGCCCTTGTTGGGCCGGTTGCGGCCCTGATTGCCTAGGTAGCCTCTCACAGGTTGCTGTCCAGAAATGCCGAGAGTTGGGATTTGGAGACCGCCCCGACCTTCTGCGCCTCGACCGTGCCGTTCTTGAACAGGATCAGGGTCGGGATGCCGCGGATCTTGAACTTCGGCGGGGTCTGCGGGTTCTCATCGATGTTGAGCTTGGCGACCTTGATGCGGTCGTGGTACTCGCCCGCGATCTCCTCGAGTATCGGAGCGATGGCCTTGCATGGCCCGCACCACTCGGCCCAGAAATCCAGCAGTACGGGCTTGTCGGAGTTGAGGACGTCCTGTGCGAATGTGGCGTCCGTGATGTGCACGATGTGCGAGCTGCTCACGCGATTCAACCTCCGTCAGATGCAGAAGCGTGCAAAGGGGTGGGGAAAATTTGGGGGTCCGAAGCGGATCGGCAACGGGGGTAAGCGAAAAGCGATGCCAGCAACACCCGCTAAACGGTTACACTAATAACTAGTGATTGAGTATGAAAACCTAAGGGAATTAAGGAAACCTGGCTGGCAGGTGCGGACCTGCTGGCCCGCTGTCTTGAGCTACTTTGTAGCGCTTCCGCGCCCGATTTGCAAGTCTGGGCGCTCACCTGCGCGACACGTTTCCGAACCATTTGATGACTGACGCACATTTAGCGCCCGTGGCCTTCGCATCGCTCGGCCTCATAGATGAGGTCATGGCGGGTATAAAACAAGCGGGCTTCGTCAACTGCACCCCGATCCAGGCGCAGACCCTGCCGATCGCCCTCGCCGGGCGCGACGTCGCCGGCCAGGCCCAGACCGGCACCGGCAAGACCGCCGCATTTCTGCTGGCGATGTACCAGGGGCTGCTCACGCGCGCGCCGCCCCCGGGGCGTACCGCGACCGCGGTGCGCGCCCTGATCGTCGCGCCGACCCGCGAGCTGGCGGTGCAGATCCACAAGGACGCGCTCACGCTCGGCGCGCACACCGGCCTGAAGCACGTGGTGGTGTTCGGCGGCATCGACTACGAGAAACAGCGCCAGGAACTGGGCGCCGGCTGCGACGTGCTGATCGGCACCCCCGGACGCCTGATCGACTACTTCAAGCAGCACGTGTTCGAGCTGCGCCACGCGCAGGTGCTGGTGCTCGATGAAGCCGACCGCATGTTCGACCTGGGCTTCATCGCCGACATCCGCTATCTGATGCGCCGCCTGCCCCATCCGACGCGGCGCCAGTCGATGCTGTTCTCCGCCACGCTCTCGCACCGGGTGCTGGAGCTGGCCTACGAGCACATGAACAACCCCGAACTGGTGCGCATCGAACCCGACAAGATGACCGTGGACCGGGTACGGCAGCTGATGTACTACCCCTCGATGGAGGAGAAGGTGCCGCTGCTGATCGGGCTGCTGCATCAGAGCGAGGCGGTGCGCACCATGGTGTTTGTCAACACCAAACGCAGCGCGGAGCGCCTGGAGGCCACACTCAAGGCCAACGGCTTCTCCGCCCAGGCGCTCTCGGGCGACGTGCCGCAGAACAAGCGGCTGCGCTTCCTGCGCGACTTCCACGACGGCAAGCTGGCGGTGCTGATCGCCACCGACGTCGCCTCGCGCGGCCTGCACATCCCGGATGTCAGCCACGTCTTCAACTTCGACCTGCCGCAGGATGCGCCCGACTACGTGCACCGCATCGGCCGCACGGCGCGCGCCGGGGCCGAGGGTGATGCCATCAGCTTCGCCTGCGAGGAGTACGCGGTGTCGCTGCCGGACATCGAGGAGTACGTGGGCCACAAGATCCCCTTCGCACCGATCGCGCCCGAGCTGCTCGCCACCTCCGTCGTGGCCGGCGCCCCGGTACACCGTCCGCCGCCGCACCACCGCGGCGGCGGCGGCGGTCGTGGCGGTGGTGGCCGCGGCAGTGGGGGCCGCGGTGGTGGCGGTGGCGGGCGCGGCGGGCGCCGCGGCGGGGGCGGTGGGCCGCGGGGCCAGCGCGCGCACCGCGGCAGGCCCTAACGTGGCGCTGCGAGCCGCTCTCGGCTAAGCTCAACTGCCCTGGCGGCCCCCGCCAACAGCTCCAGGAATACGCCGGCCCGAGCAGCTCGAGCGCCTCACCCTCGCATGGCGGAAATCGAAGACAACGTCGACCGCGAGCTGTTCCGCAACGTGGAGAAGCTGCGGCAGTTGCGCATAGAGCACCGTGACCTCGATGAGGTCATTTGCCGGCTGTCGCTCGACCTGCACGTCGATGAGCTGCAGCTGAAGCGCCTGAAGAAGCGCAAGCTCATGCTCAAGGATCAGATCACCCGCCTGGAGAGCCAACTGATTCCGGACCTGAACGCCTGATGAACGGTGCCGAGAGCGCCGTGCGCGGTGCATTGCTGCAGCTGACCTCGCCGCCGGTACTGGCCACGATCATCGCCGTGCTGCTCGCCGCGGTCGTAGCGCTCGCCGTGGCGCGCGCGCTGCGCGCCCACAGTCCCGACAGCCGCACGCTGCGTAATGCGCACCTGGCCGACTACGCCCTCGAGGGCGCGCTGCTGATCGCCCCGGTGCTGGCGGCGCTGGCGCTGCTGCTGGTCGCACACGTGGTGGTCGGCGCGTTCGGCCTCAGCGTGCAGGGCATCGATGAGGCCATGCGGCTGCTGGTGGCGCTGGTGGTGGTGCGCCTCGGGGTGTTCTGCCTCGGCGTGCTGCTCGGCCCCACCTCCTGGGTGCGCGTGCGCGAGAGCCGCATCACGCTGATCCTGTGGCTGATCGTCGCCGTGGCCTCGCTCGGCTGGCTGGACCTGATCGAGGCCAGCCTCAACCGCGTCAGCCTGGTCCCCGGGCGCTCGCAGTTCAGCCTGTGGGCGCTGCTGAAGGGGCTGGTGGTGGTCAGCGCCTTCGTCATCGTCGCCAGCCTCATCGCGCGCGCCATCGAGCGCCACGTGATGCGGCTCGACCAGCTGGCCGTCTCGACCCGCGTCGGCATCTCCAAGTCCAGCTATTTCCTGCTGGTGGGGCTGGGGGTGCTGCTCGGCATCAACGCCGCGGGTGTCGACGTCACCACCCTCAACGTGCTCACCGGCGCCATCGGCCTCGGCCTGGGTTTCGGCCTGCAGGCGGTGGCCAGCAATTTCGTCAGCGGCTTCGTGCTGCTCATGGACAAGTCCATCAAGCCCGGCGACGTCATCAGCTTCACCGGGCCGACCGGGGCGAGCGCCGGCAACTTCGGCTGGGTGCAGGAGCTGCGTGGCCGCTACGTGGTGGTGCGCGACCGCGACGGCGTCGACACCCTGGTTCCCAACCAGAACCTGATCACCAGTTCCTTCATCAACTGGAGCTACTCGGACCAGCGCGTACGCCTCAAGCTGCCGGTCACGGTCAGCTACGACGACGACCCGGAACTCGCCCTGCAGCTGCTGGTGCAGGCGACCGAGGGTCATCCGCGCATCCTGCGCGACCCGCCGCCGGTGTCGCGCCTGATCAGCTTCGAGAACAATGGCATGGCGCTCGAGATCCGCTTCTGGATCGCCGATCCCGTGAACGGCGTCAACAACGTGCGCTCCGACGTCAACCGCGCCATCTGGCGCATGTTCCGCGAGCACGGTGTGCGCATCCCCGTGGCACAGCAGGACACCTATGTGCTCGATGGGCGGGCGCGGCGTCGCCCGCCGAGCACGCCGCCGGCGCAGGGACCGCTGGGCGTGGACCAGCAGGCCGACTAGCACGCGCAGGTGTCGTGCCGCTCAGCATCACCCCGCTGCTCGAGATCCCGGACCGCGAGCTGTCGCTGAGCTTCGTGCGCGCCGCCGGACCTGGCGGCCAGAACGTCAACAAGCTCGCCACCGCGGCGCAGTTGCGCTTTGACCTGGGAGGCAGCAGCGCGCTCACCCCGGAGGTGAAGGCACGCCTGCGCGCCCTGAGCGGCCGCCGCCTCACCGCCGGCGACGTGCTGCTCATCATCGCGCGCAGCCACCGCACGCAGGAGGGCAACCGCCGCGAGGCCGAGGCACGCCTTACCGAGCTGATCCGGCGCGCTCTGGTGGCCCCCAAGGCACGCCGGCCCACGCGGCCGAGCGCCGCCGCCCGCGAGCGGCGCCTCACCGACAAGCAGCGGCGCCAGTCGGCCAAGCGGCTGCGCGGCCGGGTGCGCCCGGAGGAGTGAGGACCTGCGCGGTGCGGGTATCGGCTAGACTGCCCTGCCCTGCGAGCCTCGAGGCGGTGGCATGTCAGCGGCGGCGTTCATGGCATTCCTGCATCACCTGGCGGCCTTCACGCTGGTCGCCGCGCTTGCCGCGGAGCTCGCGCTGTTCGCGCCGCCGCTCTCGCTCACGCAGGCGCGGCGCCTGCTGCGCACCGACTCGCTGTTCGGCCTCGCCGCCGGGGCGCTGCTGATCGTCGGCCTGCTGCGCGTCGCCTATTTCGAGAAGGGCCCGGGCTACTACTGGCACGACCTGTATTTCCAGCTGAAGTTCGGCGCCTTCCTGGTGGCCGGGCTGGTCTCGGTCTACCCGACGCTGCTGTTCCTCGGCTGGCGCAAGGCACTGCGCGCCGGCAACCCGCCCGAGCTGTCCGCCGCTCAGGCGCAGCGCGTACGGCTGTGCCTCGGCGTCGAGCTCGCGGCGATCGTGCTCATCCTCGCCTGCGCCGCGCTCATGGCGCGCGGCTTCGGCTACCGCGCCGCCCTCTGAGGGCTCACCCGCGCCGCGCGGCGGCCGGGCGCACCAGCCACGCCGCCAGCGCCGGCAGCAGCACGATCGCCGCCAGCATGTTCACGAGGAACATGAAGGTCAGCATGATGCCGATGTCCGCCTGGAACTTCAGCGGCGAGAACACCCAGGTGGCCACGCCGATGGCGAGCGTGACGCCGGTGAAGATGATGCTCGCGCCGGTCACGTGCAGCGTGCGCTCGTAGGCGGCGCGCACCGTCAGTCCCTGGCGCAGGAACTCCTGCATGCGACTGAACAGGTAGATGCCGTAGTCGACGCCGATGCCCGCGCCGAGGGCCACCATGGGCAGCGTCGACACCTTGAGCCCGATGCCCACCAGCGCCATCACCGCATACACCAGCACCGACACCAGCGCCAGCGGCAGCACCACCAGCAGCGTGCCGGTGACGGAGCCGAAGGTCACCAGGCACATGACGATGACCGAGGCAAACACGCCCAACAGAATCAGCAGCTGCTTGGCCTCCACGGTCTCGTTGGTGGCGGCCATGACCCCGACGTTGCCGGTCGCCAGCCGCACGCGCGCGCCCGGCAGCGGGTTGGCGCTGCGCCAGTGCTTTGCCGCCGCCACGACGCGCTCGATCGTGTCGGCGCGATGGTCGGTAAGGAACATCATCACCGGCACCACGTCGCAGTTCTCGTTCAGCAGTCCGGTGCTGGTCTCGATGTAGCGCGTCGACTGGGTGAGCTGCGTCTGCTCGCGCGGAATGCTGCGCCACTTGAGGCTGCCCTCGTTCCAGCCCGCGGTCGCGACCTTGGCGATGAAGGGCAGCGTGATCACGTCCTGCACGCCGGGGACGTTGCGCATGTGCCAGGCGAAGCGCTCGGTGGCGCTCATCAGCTCGTGGCTGACGCAGATAGGCTCGTCCGAGTCGATGATCGCGGTGAGCACGTCCACGCCGATGTTGAACTTGGAAGTGATGACGTCGTTGTCGCGGTTGTAGCGCGAATCGGCGCGCAGCTCCGGCACCCCGGCCTGGGTGTCCCCGATCGGCGTCTCGCGGCCCTTCCACCAGCCGAGCGCGCCGAGCAGCGCCGCCGCGACGATGATGAGCAGCGCCGGAGTGCGGGCGGTGACGCCCGATAGCCACAGCCACAGTGGCGCGAGCTGCCGGTGGCGGCGCTCGACCCGGGCGTGATAGCCGGCATCGAAATGCACGTACGACACCAGCACCGGCAGGAGCACCAGGTCGGTGAGGATCACGATGGCGACGCCGATGCTGGCGGTGACGGCCATCTCGCGGATCACGGGCACGGGAATCATGAGGATGGTGACGAAGCCGACCAGGTCCGCCAGCAGCGCCACGATGGCCGGCGCCAGCAGCTGCCGGAAGGTGCGGCGCGCGGCGGCCATGCTGCCCATGCCGGCGAAGGCGGCATCCCCGACCGCGCTGATCTTCTGCACGCCGTGGCTCACACCGATGGCAAAGATCAGGAACGGCACCAGCAGTCCGATGGGATCGACCCCGTAGCGCAGCACCACCAGCGTACCGAGCTGCCAGATGACCGCGATCAGCGAGCACAGTACCGGCACGAAGGCCACGCGCCAGGACTGGCAGTAGAGGCGCACCGCCAGCAGCGTCAGCACCAGCGTGATGGCGGCGAAGCCCAGCACGGCGCTGGCGCCATCGGCGATGTTCCCCATCACCTCCGCGAAGCCGATGATGCGCACGTCGAGGCCGGCGTAGCCCGGGGTCGGTGCACGCTCGAGCGCGCGGCGCACGCGCTGCTCCAGCTCATGCGCCACCTTGATCGGGTCGACCGCGCGCCCTTGCGCGTCCTGATCGAGGACGATGGCACTCACCAGCGCGCCGGAAAAGTCGTTGGCCACGAGGCGGCCGAGGATGCCGGCCTTGCGGATGTTGTCGCGCACCAGCGCCAGGTTCTCGGGCGTGGGCACGAAGTCGGCCGGCGTGACGTTGCCGGCCTCGATGCCGTCCTCGACGACCTCCAGATAGCGCACGTTGGGGGTGAAGATCGACTGCACGCGGGCGCGGTCGATGCCGTCCATCACCATGACCTCGTCGGTCGCCCGGCGCATGGCGGCGAAGAACTGCGGCGTGAACATGGTGCCGTCGCGGGCGATGAGCGCGATCAGCACGCGGTTGGCGCCGCGGAACTCGGCCACGCGCGGATCCAGATAGGTGCGCATGTACTCGTGGCGCAGCGGCAGCGTCTTGTTGAAGGAGGTGTCGATGCGCAACCCGCGCACCGCAAGGGCCGCGAAGAGCAGCGTGCCGAGCGTGAACAGCACCAGGATCAGCGTGCGGTGCCCGAAGATGGCGTGCTCGAGGGCCTGCACCCCGGCACTGGGAGGCGCAGGTGCGGGCGTGTCGGGTTTGCTCATGGCGTGCCTGCCCGCCCCGTGAGCTCGATGCGGCGCGCACCGTTCTCGCCCACCGCCACCAGCGTGCTCTCATCGAGCGCCTGCACGGCGGCAAGCCCGCTGTGATCGGCCTGCTGCACGAGCGTGAACGTGCGCCCGCCGTCACGGCTCAGGAGCAGCACGCCCGCAAGACCGACCAGGGCTGCCCCATCGCCGCCGAGCCGCACGCCACCATCGAGCATGGCCACCGTGCCGCTCGCGAGGCGCTGCCAGCTGTCCCCGCCATCCGCGGAGCGGAACAGGTTGCCGCGCAGGCCGTAGGCGAGCACCACCGCGCCGGTGAGCGGCACGGCGCCGAAGAAGGAGCCCTCGTACGGGGAGGCGAGCTCGTGCCATTGCTCACCGCCGTCGTCCGAGCGGTACAGGTGCCCGGCCTCCGCGGCGATGTACAGGCGCACCGCGCTGCCGACGATGCGGTTCAGATGAAAGCCGTTATCGGAGTTGTCGCTGCCGTGCTCGCCGGCACGCGCCGCGCGCGGGCGCTGTGCCGGCCGGAACGCCCGCTCCTGCCAGCTGGCGCCGCCATCGGCACTGACGAGGAAGGTGCTGTAGGCGCCGACGGCGATCGCCCGCCTCCCCTCCCCGCACCACACGTCCAGCAGCGGCCGCGCGGCCTGCGGCTCGTAGTGCGTGCGTTGCCAGGTCGCCCCGGCATCGGCGCTGATGAGTGCCACCAGGTCGTGGCCGACGGCGATGCCGTGCTGGGCATCGAAGAAGCACACGCCGGTGAGCAGCGCCTGGGTGGGCACGGCCGCCGCCTGGGTCCAGCGGCGTCCGCCATCGTCGGAGTACACGATGATGCCGTGGTCGCCCACGGCTACCAGCCGCTCGCCGGCGCGCGCCAGCGCGAGCAGCAGCCCATGCGCGGCGAGCGGCGCCGGCTCCGCCGCGGGCGGCTCGGCCGCGGCCGCGATCGCCGGCGCGCTGCCGAGCACGAGGAGCAGCAGCGCGCGGGCGCTCACGGCTCGTGCCGCCCTAGCGCACTCCGCGCCGCTCCAGCACGCTCGGTTGGAAATCGGCGGCGGTGCGCTTGATGCTGAAGTCGTAGGAGCGCGGCTCCTCGTTCTGCAGTCCCAGCGCCAGGTAGCGCCCGTTGGACAGATCCATCACCAGCTCCAGGTCGGTCCACAGCGTCGGCAGGTCGTAGTAGCTGATCACATGCCCTTCCTGCACGCGGTAGAGCTGCCCGCGCGCGTCGTAGCAGTCGACCGCGAGGATCTGCCAGGAGTCCTCGTCCACGTACAGCGTGCGCCGGCTGTAGAGGTGGCTGACCCCCTTCTTGAGGGTTGCGTCCACCACCCACACGCGATGCAGCTCGTAGCGCGCGTAGTCCTGGTTGATGTGGTTCTTGGTGAGCAGCTGGGCGTACTTCACGCTCTCGCTCTGCAGCTGATAGGAGTTGTACGGCACGTACATCTCCTTCTTGCCGACCAGCTTCCAGTCGTAGCGCTCCGGGCTGCCGTTGTACATGTCGAACTGGTCGTCAGTGCGCTGGTTGTCGGAGTTGGTGCCGGGATTGTCAAAGGCCACCTGCGGCGCGCGCCGCACCCGGCGCTGCCCGGGGTTGTAGATCCAGGCACGGCGCTTGTCGCTGGACTGGTTGAGCGTCTCCTGCACCAGCAGCACCTCGCCCGCCAGGCGCGCGGGCGCGGTGGTTTCCTGCATGAAGTACACCAGCACGTTCTCCAGCCCCGCTTCCGTCATGCCCGGCACGTAATACGGGAAGAAGAACTCCTCCTTGAGGTTCACGACCGTGTAGCTGCCGCCGGCGGTGAGCGCCACCTGGCCCACCTGGCGCGCGGCGGCCACGCCGCGGTAGCGCATGAGGTGGTTCCAGTACACCTCGAGGCCCGCCTTCGGGATCGGGAACGGCGTGCCGCCGACCGCACCGGTGACGCCGTTGCCATCGGGCACCAGGGACGCGGTCGTGGCGATGCGCTTGGTCGCTTCCGCGACGCGCTCCGGCACCGCAGCGCTGCGGTGGGTCGGATACACGATCATCTTGTAGTCGGGGTAGGTCTTGAACAGCGCCTTGTGGCCCTCGGTCAGCCGCGCCGCGTACTGCGCCAGGTTGGCGCTGCTGATGGTGAACAGCGGCTTGTCGCCCGCGTACGGGTCCGGGCGGTGATCACCGGGCTTGTAGTTGGGGAAGCCGGCCTCGGCGGCGGACTTAAGCCCGCCGGTCCAGGCCGGAATGCTGCCGTCGGCGTTGGCGGCCTTCTCGCCGCCGAGCGGGGTGAGATCATCGCCCAGGTGCGCGGCTTCCTGCGGCGTCACCGCGCCGAAGGCGAGCGGCGCGAACAGCGCGGTGGCCGCGGCGATGTGGATCAACCTCTTCATGAGCTCACTCTCCTCGAGCGCGCGCCGCCTTGCGCGGCACACGGCACAATCAGAACGAGTACTTGATGCTGGCGGCGATGAAGTCGCGATCGTTCAGCAGGTTGTAGTGCGAGGCGCCACCGTACTGAGTGTACGACACGTCGAAGTCCCACCTCTGATGCAGGTTCGCGCCCACGCCCACGGTGAGCGCGTGACGTCCCTCGAGGAAGTTGCCGCCCGGTCCCGGCGAGACGCCCTGCACGTCGTGGGACCAGGTGACGTGCGGCAGCAGGTTCACGGCGGGAATGAGGTTGGAGTACTCCAGGCGCGCCGCAGCCACGTAGCCCCAGGACCAGCTGCTCGGGAACGCGGTGCCCGGCTCGTACAGTGTCGGGTACTGCGGATAGCTGCCAATGTCCGGGTTGCCGCTGAGATTGGTGCCCGGCCCGTCGAGGCGCAGGCCACGGCCGACGGGGCCGCCGCTGTAGAGGTCGGGCAGCCCGGGGATGAAGTCCACCGCGGCCTCGAACACGAATATCAGCTGCGAGGCCTTGAGCACGTTGGCGAACACCTGCGTGGCGGTCGCCTGCGCCTGCCACATGTCCTTGCGCTCCCAGCCGGTGATCGTCTGGTTGAGCCCGAAGGCGCCGAGCTGGTTGCAGCCGGTCACCGGCGTGGCCGAGGCCGGCTGGCATTGCCCCGGCGCGCTCACCGGCTCGTTCAGCAGCTGCGCCACCCCGGCCTCCAGTGGCGTGAGCGAGGCATACAGCAGCTCGACGTCGTCGTACTGGAATGGCACGTTGTGACGGTAGGTGAGCTCGCCCTGCAGCGCGGTGCCGGTGCTCTGCAGCTGGGTGTTGAAGGACGCCCCGATCATCTTGATGTCCTGCGGGTACTCCTCGAAGTAGCCGGCGGTTTTGCCGTACTCGTTAGTGGCGAGGCTCTGCGCCTGGGCGTTGACGTTGCCGCCGGCGAGCAGGGTGTTGGCGCCGATGGTGGCGTACTGCGTCGCGGTCTGCTGGCTCAGGTTGCCGCCGAGCTGCGCCGCGCGCTGCTGGCCGGCCGCCGCGCCCACAGCGATCGCCTCGTTGAGCGGCAGCCCGGCCGCCAGCGCCTGGGCTGCACCGCCCACGGCGTTGATGGCGCCGAAGGCGTTGCCGAAGCCGGCCTGCGAGCCGGTGGTGGCCGACACCACCGGCACGCGGCTGGTGTAGTTGAGGAAGTAGAAGCCGAGCTGCGTGCCGTCCTTGAGGTTCACCTTGAAGTTGAAGCCGAACTGCCCGGCGTTGGGCGGCCTGCGGTCCGGCAGGCGGTTCACGGCCTGGAAATCGGAGATGAACGGGCCACCGAGCGGTGCGAAGTTCACGCCCAGGTCCGAGATGGCGCCGAAGCCGAGGAACACCTTGTTGCCGCCCGGCGTGCCGAAGTCATTGGTGCTGAAGTACGAGCCGCTCGGCTCGGGCAGCGTGTAGTGCCAGTCGAACAGGTACAGCAGCTGCGTACTGAGGTCCTTGGTGAGCTGCACGTTCAGCACGGCCATCTCATCGGGGACCAGCGCCTGGCGCAGCTCCGAGCCGGGCGTGCGCAGTGCCGCGACGTCGAAGTGGTTCACCTGGTTCAGGCCGTTGGGAATGAAGGTGCTCTCGCCCCAGTTGATCACCTGGCGCCCGAGGCGCAGCTCAGAGGGCATGCTGCCCATATCGAAGCGCCAGTAGCCGAAGGCATCCAGCAGACGCACGTAGCTGCCGACGTAGTCCCTGGCGAAGTGATCTAGCGGCACGCGCCGCTGGTCATTGTTGTCCATGACCTCGAAGTCATAGAGCGCATCGCCGCGCACGAACAGGCCGAACTTGTCGTGATAGTTGAGGCCGATCTCGCTGATGACGGTGGCGGCCTGGCTGAAAGTGGCCTTGTGCAGGAAGTTCAGATCGCCGTTATCGATGTTCGGCGAGTAACCGCAGCCGCCGTTGGCGGTGGCGATGAGGCGGCAGTCCGGGTCGGAAACGCGCCAGCCCTGCGCGTAGCCGAGCGTCGTATCCCAGTTGACGGTCCAGTCGCTGCCCTTCCACTCCAGCGCCTGGGCAGTGGTGGCGATGACCAGCGTTGCCAGACACGCCGCGCTCGTCAGCGCCGCTGACGGCACGCGTCCTGCACGAACTTTCCTCATGTAACCCCCTGCCGTCCCGCGGCGCGCGCCAGCTGCGCCACCGGCTGGCCCGGCGTGCGCGCGGCGGCGTGCGTCGCGGGCGCGCCAGCGCTCCGCCGTCTTATTTGTGCCACAGACGGGTCGAGTCTATTACTCGGCAACGCGGCGCGGCAAGCCATCAGGCATGCACGATCTTCAGGGTGCTATTTCGCAACTGCTCGGCGAGCACGCGGCGACCACCCCTGCATCGCCGTTCTATGATGCGTCCTTCGCCGCGGGCGGAGGCGCACGGTTGCAAATGGGCACATTCTCGGGCAAGACGCTCTTGATCACCGGCGCTTCCGAGGGCATCGGGCGCGCACTCGCCCTGGAGCTGGCGCCGCAACGCTGCAACCTGGTGCTGTTCGCACGCAACGCCGCGCGGCTGCAGGCGGCGGCGCAGGAGTGCGCGGCGCGCGGCGCGCAGACCGAGGTGGTTGCGGGCGACGTGACCCAGGCGGCGGACTGCGAGCGCGCCGTGGCGTGCGCGCTGGCGCGCTTCGGCGCGCTCGACGTGCTGGTCAACAACGCCGGCGTCACCATGTGGGCGCGCTTCGATGCGGTGCGCGACCTGTCCGTCTACGAGCGGCTGCTGGCGGTGAACTATCTCGGCGCGGTGCGCATGACGGCGGCGGCCCTGCCGCACCTGAAGGCGAGCCGCGGCCTGCTGGTAGCCGTGGCCAGCGTCGCCGGCCTGACCGGCGTGCCGGAGCGCAGCGGGTACGCCGCCAGCAAGCACGCCCTGGTGGGCTTCTGCGAGTCGCTGCGCATCGAGCTCGCCGGCAGCGGCGTCGATGTCACCATCGTGGCGCCGGACTTCGTGCTGAGCGAGATCCACCGGCGCGCCACGGGTGCGGACGGGCAGCCGCTCGGCGTGACGCCGATGCAGGAAGCGCACCTGATGAGTGCCGCCGAGTGCGCTCGCCTGATGGTGCGCGCCATGCAGGAGCGGCGCCGGCTGCTCATCACCTCGGCGCGCGGGCGCCTGGCGCGCTGGGCGCGCCTGCTGCTGCCGCGCGCGGTCGATCGCATGGCGGCGCGCGCCATCCGCGAGCGCCGCTAGCGCGCTTTACTCGAAGGCGATCGCCGGCAGGTCGAGGGCGATGAGGAAATATTCGAACAGGTACTGGACCACGCGCAGCTGATTGTGCAGCCGATGATCACTCTCCAGCAGGTGCAGTGCGGCCTTGCAGGTGTGCGCGAAGCGCACGCTGTGCTCGTACGGCACCACGTCATCGCGCCAGCCGTGCACGATCGTGGTCGGGCAGTCGATGACTCCGGCGCGCAGCTCCGGCAGGCCCTCCATGTAGAGCGCCGGCGCCATGAGGAACACCCCGCGCGCATGCAGCAGCGAGGCGGAGGCCACGGCGATGTAGCCACCCAGGCTCGAGCCGACCAGCACCAGGTCGCCGCTGAGCTCCTTGCAGAAGTCCACGAGCTTCGCGATGCGCGCCCGCGGCTGGTCGAGGCCGCGGTAGTCGACCGAGTGCGCATCGTAGCCCTCCGAACGCGCCACTTCCGCCAACGCCGAGATCTTGCGACCCCACGGACCACTTTCCTTGCCATGGGAGAAGACCACGTGTCGGGACATTACCGGTTCCTGCATCACGGCACCGTTGCGGCTGCGCCCCCGAGGCGCGTGCGCGAATAATGCCGGCAATGCCAGCGTTAAGCCATGGCGCTCCGGGCGCGGACGGGACAGCCGGCTGGCAGTTCTGGATCGACCGTGGCGGCACTTTCACCGACCTCATCGGCCTGTCCCCGCAAGGCGCGCTGCACGTGCGCAAGGTGCCCTCGGTCAGCGTCGCTGCGGGCGGCGGCGATCCGGGGCTTGCGGCGGCCGCGGAGCTGCTGCGCACGCACGGCGCCCCAGGGGCGCGCGTCTCCCTGGTGAAGGTCGGCACGACGGTCGCCACCAACGCGCTCCTCACCCGCAGCGGCGAGCCGGTGCTGCTCGTGACCACGGCCGGCTTCGGCGACGGGCTGCGCATCGGCTACCAGAATCGGCCCGATATCTTCGCCCGCAACATCGTGCTGCCGCAGCGGCTGTACACGCAGGTGATCGAGGCCCAGGAGCGCATCGATGCTGCCGGCCACGTGCTCACGCCGCTTGACCTGCCGGCACTGCGCGCGCAGCTGGCCGAGGCGCGCCAGGCCGGCCGGCGCGCGCTCGCCATCGTGTTCGTGCACGGCTGGCGGCACCCCGCGCACGAGCAGGCGGCGGCGCGCTGCGCCCGCGAGCTCGGCTTCGAGGAGGTCTCGGTCTCGCACGAGCTCTCCCCGCTGGTGCGCTACGTGAAGCGCGGCGACACCACCGTGCTCAATGCCTACCTGGCGCCGCCGCTGCGCGCCTACCTCGCGGACCTCGAGGCGCAATTGCGCAGCCTCGATCCGCACGCCGAGCTGGCACTCATGCAAAGCACCGGCGGCCTGGCCGACGCGCGCCACTTTCATGCGCTGGCGAGCGTGCTGTCGGGACCGGCCGGAGGCCTGATCGGCATGCACTGGGCCGGAACGCGCCTGAAATTTCCGCGCCTGATCGGCTTTGACATGGGCGGGACGTCGACGGACGTCGCGCTCATCGACGGGGAACTGCCGCAGCGCTTCGAGCACCTGCTGGGCGGGGTGCGCCTGCAGCAGCCGATGCTGGACGTGCACAGCATTGCCGCCGGCGGCGGCTCGGTGCTCGCGCAGCGCGACGGCCGCCTGGCGGTCGGTCCGCACTCGGCCGGCGCGGACCCCGGGCCGACCTGCTACGGTCGCGACGGTCCGCTCACCCTCACGGACGTGCAGGTGCTGCTCGGCCGACTGCGGCCGGACACGCTGCCGCGGGTGTTCGGCCGCGACGGCCGCTCGGGCATCGACGGCGCGGCCGTCACGCGCGCGTTCGCCGTGCTCGCGCGCGAAGTGGCCGGCGATAGCGCGGCGCTCAGCCCCGAGGCGCTGGCCGCCTCCTTTCTCGAGGTGGCCGTCGAGTCGATGGCCAATGCCATCGGCCAGGTCTCGACGCGCCAGGGGCGCGATGCCGCCGAGTTCACCCTCTTCTGCTTCGGCGGCGCCGCCGGGCAGCACGCGTGCCGCGTGGCGCACGCGGCGGGCCTCAAGCGCATCCTGGTGCACCCGCTCGCGAGCGTGCTGTCCGCGCTCGGCGTGGGCGTGGCCGACCACCTGGCGGTGCGCCGCGCGAGCCTGCGGACGCCGCTCGATGCGGCCGGGCTCACCGCCGCCGCCGCCGCGCTGGAGCCGCTCGAGGCCCGGGCGCGCGCTGAGCTTGGCGCGGCCCACGCAACGGCGGTGGCGCGCGTCGCGCGGCTACTCGAGCTGCGCGCCGGCGACAGCGAAGTGTGCCTGTCGGTACCGCTCGGCGAACTGGCGGCGGTGCGGGCGGGGTTTCAGGAGGAGCACCGGCGCCGCTTCGGCTTCGAGTGCAGCGCGCTCGAGGTCATCATCGAGGCGCTGCGCGTTGAGGTGCGCACCGCCTCGGTCGATGCCGGCAGCCTGAGGCTGCCGCGGCCGGCGGGCGCGGCGCCCGTGCCGCGCCGCGTGCGTGCCTGGTTCGGCGCCTGGCAGGAGGTGCCGGTGCACGCCTTCGGCGCCGTCGGCGGCGCGCTCGAGGGTCCGGCCCTCATCGTCGATGCGCACACCACGGTGGTACTCGAGCCAGGCTGGCGCGCCAGCACGCTCGCCGAGGGGGTGCTGCTGCTCGAGCAGTACGCCGCACCGGAACCCGCCACCGCCGTCACCGCCGCCGCCGCGCGCCTGGAGATCTTCAACAACCTCTTCATGCACGTCGCCGAGCAGATGGGCGAGGTCCTCAAGTCGACCGCGCAATCGGTGAACATCCGCGAGCGTCTGGACTACTCCTGCGCCCTCTTCGATGCGACCGGCGGCCTGGTGGCGAACGCGCCGCACATGCCCGTGCACCTGGGCTCGATGGGCGCGAGCGTGCGCGCGGTGCTGCGCGGCCAGCCGCACATGGCCCGCGGTGACGCGTGGCTCCTCAACAGCCCCTACCACGGCGGCACGCACCTGCCCGACATGACGGTCGTGACGCCGGTGTTCCTCGGCGGCGGCGCGCGGCCGGACTTCTTCGTCGCCTCGCGCGCGCATCACGCCGACATTGGCGGGGTCACGCCGGGCTCGATGCCGCCCTTCAGCCGCGTCATCGAGGAGGAAGGCATCCTCTTCGAGTGCAGCGCGCTGGTGCGCAGCGCCGTGCTGCGCGAGCGCGAGCTGCTGGCGCGGCTCAGCGCCGGGGCGTACCCGGCACGCCGGCCACAGCAGAACCTCGCCGACCTGCGCGCACAGCTGGCCGCCAACGCGCGCGGCATCTTCGAGCTCGAGCGCGCCGCGCAGCGCCATGGCGTGGCCGAGCTGCGCGCCTACATGAGCGCCGTGCAGGCCAACGCCGCCAGCTGCATGCGGCGCGTGCTGGCGCGGCTCGCCGATGGCAGCTTCCGTTACGAGATGGACAACGGCGATGCCATCGCGGTGCGCATCCGCGTCGACCGCATTGCGGCGCGCGCCACGGTGGACTTCAGCGGCACCAGCGCGCAGGGCGCCCACAACTTCAACGCGCCGCGCGCGGTGTGCACCGCGGCGGTGCTGTATGTGTTCCGCACCCTGATCGATGAGCCCATCCCGCTGAATGAGGGCTGCCTCGAGCCCATCGAGATCCTGATCCCGCCGGGCTCGCTCCTCGACCCGGCGCCACCGGCCGCGGTGGCGGCCGGCAACGTCGAGACCTCGCAGTGCATCGTCGACGCGCTCTATGGCGCGCTCGGCGTGCTCGCCGCCTCGCAGGGCACCATGAACAACCTCACCTTCGGGGATGCGCGGCTGCAGTACTACGAGACCATCTGCGGCGGTGCCGGCGCCGGCCCGGACTTCGACGGCTGCTCCGCGGTCCAGACCCACATGACCAACTCGCGCCTCACCGACCCGGAGATCCTCGAGACCGAATACCCGGTGCTGGTGCGCGAGTTCGCGATCCGCCGCGGCTCGGGGGGCCGCGGGCGCCGGCACGGCGGTGACGGCGCCGTGCGGCGCATCGAGTTCCGCGCCCCCTTTGCGGCCGCCTTGCTGGCGAACCACCGGCGCATCGCCCCGTTCGGCCTCGCCGGCGGTGCGGCGGGCGCGCCCGGCGCGGCGCGCCTGCGGCGCGCGGATGGCCGGGTGGAAGTGCTCTCGGCCACCGCGCGCTTCGAGGTCGCTCCGGGGGATGAGCTCACCATCCTCACCCCGGGCGGCGGCGGGTTCGGCGCGGCCTAGCGCCTCAGCCGCGCAGGATCGAGGTCTCGATCTCCCATTCGACGCGGTTCTTGGCGGTCGCGGAGCGGTTGACCGAGACCGGCCGCACGCGGCTCGCCCCGGCGCGGTGCGTGACCAGCCAGGTGTCGAAGGCGCCCGGCTTGCTGGTGGCGAAACCGAACAGCAGGTTGAACTTGCCCTCCGCCAGCGTCGCCGCACGGTTGACGCGCTCGTCGGCGATCACGAAGTGCGTCTCATCCGGGGCCGCGCCGGCGAAGGCGCCGCCGGCGGCGAGCTCCGCGAGGAACGCATCGACCTGGGCACGGGCGCGCTCCCATACGGGCGGCCCGTTGTGCTCGAGCATCACCCAGCGCGTGCCCTCTTTGATGCTGGCCGCCACGAACAGCGCCAGGCGCCGGGCGGACAAGTACTTCCAGTCGGCGGCCCCGCTGCCGCCCGCGGCCAGGGTGCGCGGACTCACCGCGGTGCGCGCCCCGCGCACCGAAACCAGTGTGTTGATGCCGGCCTGCGCCAGGCGCACGCGCTCGGCCTCGTTCACGGCGACGGCCGGGCGCAGGCCCGGGCGCAGGATCGCCTCCTCGCTCTCGGCGGCGGCCCACACCGGCCAGGTCTCGTCCGAGCGCGCGATCATGCCGGCTGCCGCGCCGCAGGAGCCGAACACCTCGACGCGACCGCGCAGCCGATCGAAGGCGTGCACGCGCGGGTAGTACATGATGGCGCTGTCGCTGCGGAACGGCCAGAGCCGCAGCGCATCGAGCGCCTGGCGCGGGCTGCCCCAGGCGGCCGGCGGATCGACGACGAGCAGCGCGTGGTGGTCGCGGCAGAAGCGCGCCGCCACCAGCAGCGTCGACAGGCCCACGTCGCGCTCGCGCGTGAGCGGCGGAATGCACAGCAGGTTGAAGTGCGTGCCCTCGAGGGCGAACAAGCCGGTGTGGGTGGCGGCCGCGCCGATGATGTCGTAGTCGGTGAGTGGCGCGCCGTCATCGCCGTCGGGATTGGAGAGCGTGTAGCCGACCGCCACCCCGCCCGGGCCGCCGGCGGAGCGCTCCGGTCGCTGTGCCGGGGGGCGGCCGCTCACGCGCACCAGGCGCGACTCGAGCAGCACATCGCCGATGAAGCGCCCGGCGCTCGGGGTGATCGAGATGCGGCGGTAGATCTCCTGGTCCTCCACCAGCTCGGAGCCGGCGGTGCGCACGCGCTGCACCACGAGATTGAAGCGTTCATGGTCGGCCGGGCTCAGGCCGTCGTAGTCGACCGAGGCGCGCAGGTACTCGCGTGAGCCGGGATTGAGCGCCAGCAGGCGCAGCACGCCGGCGCCGGCCGGCAGCGTGAGGCTCGGGGGGCGCGCGCCGTTGACGACGCGCACGATGCGCGCCTCGCGCCCGCCGTTCTCGAAGAACTGTTCGACCGCGTAGGAGAGCGTGGCCGGCTGCCACAGTCCGCCGAACTGCTGCTGGAACTCGACGAAGCTGGTGACGGTGAGCGGATGGTTCACCGGTCCCTTGAGCGTGCGTCCGATGAACGCGACGACTCCGGTGGGCACGCGCGCGATCGCGTGTTCCGTTCGGCTTTGTTGTGCGAGTTGTACGCCGGACGCGGGGCTGTCGGCCACTCATGCGCCTCGTGAATCTGCCGGCGCGACTCTAACACACGCCCTCAGCGCGGTGTCAGGTTAGGGCGACTTCAAAGTGGAAAATTTATCGACACTTGACGCACCGCGGTCAGCATCGGCTGCGGCCGGCGGCTGTGCCTCGGCCGCACGGCGCGCCTCTTCGGCGCGCGCGCGCTCACGCTCCTCCTGCTTGCGCGCGATCTCCGCCAGCATCAGCTGCAGCCACTCCGACAGCGCGACCATCGCGAGCTGCCGTCAACTGCCGTTCTTGGGTGCGGCGCGCCCCACCGGCTGCGCCGCGCTGGGCGCGGCGCCCACGCTGTCCGTGCCGCCGCCGGCATCGGTGTCGGTGACCATCTGCTTGAAGGTGTTCTCGTCCATCGGCAGGTCGGAGGTGCCATCCCAGGTCGAGCCTTCCGCGAGCACGTTCTGCACGTGCGGTGCGGCGGCCACGATCTGCTCCACGCTCGCGCCGGACACCGTGATCGGCACCGCGATGCCGCGCGGGTCGTGCGCAAGCGCCGAGACCTGCTCCCACTCGACCTGTTCGTGATGTTGCTGCAGCTGCTGCTGCAGGCGCACCGCCAGCTGACGGTTCAGCATCTTCTTCTGCGCGTGGCTCCAGTCGCGCGTGTCGTCCTCGAGCACGTCGTAGGGCTGCAGGTACAGCTGCTCCTCGCGCCAGCCGAAGACGAACGGCTGGTTGACCACGCGCACCTCGGTGCCGACCGGCACCAGCTCGAAGAACTGCTGAATGTCCTCCGGGTACAGGCGAATGCAGCCGTGGCTCGAGCGCAGGCCGACGCCGGCCGGCTTGTTGGTGCCGTGGATCAGGTAGCTCGGCCACTGCAGGTAGAAGGCGTACTTGCCGAGCGGATTGTCGGGGCCGGGTCCTATGACCGGCTCGAGCTCCTCGCCGTTGTCGTGGTGCTCCTTGCGCACCGAGACCGGTACGCGCCAGGTCGGATCCCTCTGCCGGCGCACGATCTTGGTGACCCCTTCCGGGGTGCGCCAGCCGACCTTGCCGATGCCGATGGGGTGCGTGTAGACCAGCGCAGGCTGCCCCTTCTTCGCCGGCGGGTAATAAAAGATGCGCATGGCGGCGATGTTGATGACCAGGCCAGTGCGCGGGGCATCCGGCAGGATGAACTCCGAGGGCACGACCACGGTCGCGCCTTCCCCGGGCAGCCAGGGATCGAGCTTCGGATTGGCGCGCACGATCTCCTCGTAGCCGACGTTGAAGCGGCGCGCGATGTCGGTGAGGGTGTCTTCCTTGCCGGCCTTGACCACCTGCACGGTGCCGACCACGTCCTGGCCGGGCGCGAGCTCGAAGCGCTGGTTGGCCACCGGCAGCGGCTCGGCGGGCGGCGGCGGTGGTGGCGGCGGTGGTGGCGCCTTCTCGCGCCCCCCAAAGAGCGAGCAGGCCGCGAGCGCCAGGCACAGCAGCGCCATGGCGCCGAAGCGGGCGGTGAAGATCCTCATGGACGGTGATTATGACCCATGTGCGCGCATGCCCGATTGTCGGCAATGCGCTACAGCAATACCGGTTGGTTCGGCAGTTCGTTGTCGCTCGGACGGCGGCCCGGGAAGTGCTTGCCGAGCAGCGCCCCGACCCCGAGGATGCCGGTGACCGAGCCGTCACGGAAGCGCCCGGCGCGGAAGTGTCCTTCCATCTGCCGACACAGGCTCTGCCACTCCGCCTGCGAGACGTGCTGCGCGATGCCGCGGTCGGCGATGATCTCGACGTCGCGGTCGGCCATGAGCACATAGATAAGGACTCCGTTGTTGTGCGCGGTGTCCCATACGCCGAACTGGCCGAACAGCTGCAGCGCGCGCTGGCGCGGCGGCAGGTTGCGACGCAGCTCCGGCAGGTCGAGTGCGGTCTCGACGACGAAACGGATCTCGCCGCCGTGCTGCCCTTCGCACTCGGCGATCGCCTGCTCGATGGCATCCAGCACCGCCGGTGCGAACCGCCGGCGGGTGCCCCAGCGTGTGGTGCACAGATGACGCAGCAGCCGTGGCAGCCTCATGTTGCGCCTCCCATCACCAGCTGCCCGAGGCGCCGCCGCCGCCAAAGCCACCGCCGCCGCCGCTGAAGCCGCCGCCGCCAAAGCCGCCGCCGCCGAAGCCGCCACCGCCGATGCCGCCCCAGCCGCCGCCGAAGCCACCGCGCCGGCCGCTCGACCAGCCGCTGCCGGTCCCGGCGAAGCCCGTCAGCAGTGTGATGAAGAAAGCGGCCACGGCAGCCAGCCCGGCCAGCGCGAGTGCGTAGCCGGCCAGATAGACCAGGGCGCCGGCACCGACGCCGGTGAAGGCCGAACCGAGCGTGCGGCCGAAGATTGCACGCAGCACCACCGAGCCGACCAGGACAGCGAACACCAGCGCCGGCAAAAGCGGCGCACCACCGCCGCCGTGGCGTGCGCCACGCTGCCACTCGTGTTCCGGGGGCGGCAGCGACTCGCCATCGATCAGCTTCATCATCTGCTCGAGCCCGCCCTCGATGCCGCCGTAGAAGTTGCCCTCGCGAAAAGCCGGCGCGATGGTCTCGGAGATGATGCGGTTCGACATCGCATCGGTGAGCACGCCCTCGAGTCCGTAGCCCACCTCGATGCGCACGCGATGATCGTTCTTGGCGATGATCAGCAAGGCGCCGTCGTCCACGCGCCGGCCGTTGACGCTGCCGCGGCCGAGCTTCCACTGCTCGACGACGCGGATGGAGTACTGCGAGATCTCCTCCGGCTGCGTCGTCGGCACGATGAGCACCGCCACCTGAGCGCCCTTGGCCGCCTCGAAGGCGGACAGCTTCTGCTCGAGGGCGTTCTGCTGCTCGGCGGTGAGCGTGCCGGTGAGATCGGTGACGCGCGCGGCCAGCTTGGGGATCGGCTGCAGGTCCTGCGCGGCGCACACCGCCGCGCCGAGCAGCCACAGCAGCGCAAGGCCCGCCAGCGAGCGGGCGCGGCGCGCGCCTTGCTTCATTTCGGAGTCTGCGCCGGGGGTGGCGTCGCGGCGCCCGGCGCCGTGGTATCGAAGCTCACCGTCGGAGCGCTGGAGATGGCCTGTTCGTTTTCGACCGTGAAGTTTGGCTTCACCGGATAGCCGAACACCTTGGCCGTCAGGTTGACCGGGAACTGGCGCACCGTCACGTTGTAGTCCTGCACCGCCTGGATGTAGCGGTTACGCGCCACGGTGATGCGGTTCTCGGTGCCCTCGAGCTGCGACTGCAGGTCGCGGAAGTTCTGGTCGGACTTCAGCTGCGGGTAGTTCTCGGCGACCGCGAACAGGCTCTTGAGGGCGCCGGTGAGCTGGCCCTGCGCGGCCTGGTACTTGGCGAACGCCTCGGGGTTGTTGAGCGTCTCGGGGGTCACCTGGATCGAGCCGACCTTGGCGCGCGCCTCGGTGACGCCGATGAGCACCTTCTGCTCCTGCGCGGCGTAGCCCTTGACGGTGTTGACGAGATTCGGGATCAGGTCGGCGCGGCGCTGGTACTGGTTGACCACCTCGGACCAATTCGCCTTCACCGCCTCATCCTTCTGCTGCAGGGTGTTGTAACCGCAACCGGACAGGCACAGCAGAGCCACAGCCAGCAACGCCGACGACCACACGCGCATCGCAATTCTCCTTCTGTTTGGCCCCGCCCCATGCCGGGGGCGGGGATTGTCCCACGGCGAGGAAAGCGGCGTCGATTTTGCCCGGGCGCCGGCAAGGGCCCGGATCGCGGTGAGGCGTGCGGTGGAGTGCGGACCCAAAAAAAACCCCAGGTTTTTTAGGACCTGGGGTGGTAAGGGCGGACCTTCGATGAAGGGAAGGAAGTCCGCCAGGGGATACGTCAGTGCAATCGGGCCCAGTGCAGGATCCGGATGTCGTCCGAGTCCAGGTCAAAACTCTGCGCCAACAGCGCGCGCAGTTCGCGGTTGGCCCGCGTCTGCGACAGCGGCTCCCGCAGTTCCACCACACCACTCCACTCGTTGCCCGGCCCGGCGCTCTTGGCGCGGCCGGCGTGGGTCACAAAGTGCGTGTAGTACTTGGTAGCCACGTTTGCAGGTTAGGCGCGTGGCGGCCGGCGCGTCCGTGAAATATTCCACAGAAAGGCTGGATTTCGGTAAAAGTGCGTGCGACATAATTCACAGGTTTTTCGGGGACATGGGGCGCTTTCGCACGCCCGCGCCGGCGGGCTCCAAGTACATCACCCGCGCGGGCCTCGAGCGGCTGCGGCAAGAGCTCGATGCGCTCTGGCGCGAGGAGCGCCCGCGCGTCACCCAGGCCGTGGCCGCGGCGGCAGCACAGGGTGACCGCTCCGAGAACGCCGAGTACACCTACGGCAAGCGGCGGCTGCGTGAGATCGACCGCCGGGTGCGCTTCCTGCGCAAACGCCTCGAGGGCATGGTCGTGGTGGAGCAACCCCCCGCCGATGCGCGGCGGGTCTTCTTCGGCGCCTGGGTGGAGCTTGAGTCCGAGGACGGCACGCGCAGCCGTCACCGCATCGTGGGCCCGGACGAGTTCGACATGGCGAGCGGCTACATCAGCATGGACTCGCCGCTCGGGCGGGCGCTGCTCAGCCGCCGCCTCGAGGAGGAGGTGGCGGTCAGCACCCCTTCCGGGCGCCGCACGCTCGTGATCGTCGCGATCGAGTACGAGCCGGGCGTGCCTACCACACCACCCGCACGTTCTTGAACTGCCAGGGGTCGCTCTTGTCCAGGTCCTCCGGGAAGAGCCGCTCGCGCTCGTGCAGCGGGGTCCACTCGGTGTACTCGCCGACCACGGGACCCAGGTAGGGCATGCAGATCTCGAGGATGCGCCGGTAGTCCATCTCGTCCGGCTCGACCACCCCGAGGTTGGGGTTCTCCATCGCCCAGATGACCCCGGCGAGCACTGCCACGCATACCTGCAGGCTGGTGGCGTTGTTGAAGGGTGCGAGCTGGCGCGCGGCGCCGATCGAGAGCTGCGAGCCATACCAGTAGGCGTTCTTTTTGTGTCCGGCGAGCAGCACGCCGAGTTCGTCGATGCCCTCGGTGATCTCGTCCATCAGGATGCGCTGGCGCTCCTGCTGCACGTAGTTGCGCCCGGCGAGCTCGTGCACCGAGATCACCGCCGAGTCGCTCGGGTGGTAGGCGTAGTGCACCGTCGGACGGTAGGCGATCTGCGTGCCCTCGCGCACGGTGAAGTAGTCCGCGATCGAGATCGACTCGCCATGCGTGATGCAGAAGCCGTAGAAGTGCCCGGCTTTGGGCGTCCAGGTGCGCACGCGCGTCCCGGCGCCGGGCTGCATGAGGTAGATGGCCGCTCCGCAGCCGAAGTCATGGCGCTTGCCGTCACGCGGGAAGTTACGCTCGTGGCTCCCCCAGCCCATCTCGCTCGGCTGGCAGCCCTCGCTCACGAAGCCATCCACCGACCAGGTGTTGAGGAACTCGCCCGCCAGCTTGGGCTTGTCCGAGACCTGCGTGTCGCGCTCGGCGATATGGATCACCTTGACGCCGAGCTTGCGCGCCAGCGCGGCCCAGTCGGCGCGCGCGCCGGGGTTGCCCGCCTCCACCTGGGTGTCGGCGGCGATGTTGAGCAGCGCCTGCTTCACGAAATGCGAGACCAGCCCGGGGTTGGCGCCGTGGGTGAGCACCGCGGTCGGGGCGCGCGCATCGCCGGTGCGCAGCGCCAGGGCCTCCTCGCGCAGGGCGTAGTTGGTGCGCTTGGCGGCCGAGACGGTCGGATCCGTGTAGCCCCCGGGCCAGGGCTCGATGCAGGTGTCCAGATACATCGCACCCTTCTCCCAGCACAGCTTGATGAGGGCGATGCTCGAGACCTCGACCGACACATTGATGAGGAAGTCACCGCGCCCGATGAGCGGGTTGAGCACGCGGCGGTAGTTCTCGCGCGTGAGTCGCTCGCGGATGAACTTGACGCCGTACTGGGCGGCCTCGGCGCTGCCCTTGTCCTCGGCCGCGACGATGGTCATGCGCTCGGGTGCGATGCCGATGTGGCGCAGCACGAGCGGCAGGACGCCCTGGCCGATGCTGCCGAAGCCGATAAAGATGATGCGCCCGGGAAACTCGACATGGATCTTGTGACTGTTGCTCATGATTGTTCGCTTTAGGCAGTCCTTCAGGCAGATGCGCGCGGGGTGCGCGCCTCCGGGAGCCTACCAAGTCCGCCCGACGCGGCCAATTTCCCGCGCCGAACGGCGTCGCGGCGTGGCGTCAGTTAAGTGCGCCAGTGCGGCGGGTAGGTGCGCTCGTAGCCTGGTTGCGCCGCAACGCGCGCCAGCCAGCGCCCGAGCGCTGGGTAGTTGACCTCGACCGGCATGAAGCGCGAGGACAGCGCCGCGGCCTGCGGCTTCTCCAGGGCGCGCTTGAGCAGCTGGATGCCCGGGAAGATCACCATGTCCACCGCCGAGTACTCATCGCCCACGATCCACTCGGACTTGGACAGCCGTCCCTCGATGGTGCGGGCCTCGCTCGCCACCGCGTGCATGGCGGCGGTGATCTCGTCGCTGGACAGGTCGGCACGTTCGGGCTCGAAGAACACGGCGCGCGCGATCTTGGTCACCTGCGGCTCGATGTAGGCGGTGTATTCGCAGATGACGCGCATGATCGTGCCGGCCTCCTCGGGCGTGCGCCCGAAGATCGGCGGCGCGGGGTACTTGCGCTCGAGGTAGTACAGGATCGCCAGCGACTCGAAGCACACGTAGTCGCCGTCCTTGAGCACCGGCACGCGGCCCCGCGGGTTCAGGGCCAGCATCTGCGGGGACTTGTGCTCCTGCTTGGAGAACTGCAGCAGGTGCGCGGTGTAGGGCAGGCGTTTGTGCTCGAGCGCGAGCAGCACGCGCCAGGCGAACGGGCTGCCGCTGCCCCAGAAGACCTCGATTGCCATCGTGCCCCCGCCTGTCCGCGGACTGCCACGATTGTAACGACAACCGCCTAGCGTCGAAAATGCACCGCGGCGCGTCACCAGCGCCACGGAGTCAGCTGATGCCGAGTACTTTGATCGAGCCGTTGGACCTGGCGCCCAGTCTGGATGACCCGGCCTGGGCGATCATCGATTGCCGCTTCGATCTGGCGCGCCCCGCCTGGGGCGCGAGCGCGTACGCGGCCGGCCACATCCCCAACGCCCAGTACGCCGACCTCGACGGCGACCTGAGCGGTGCACGCGGCCCGCGCACCGGGCGCCACCCGCTGCCGGAGGTGCGCGAGCTGGCCGCCACCTTCAGCCGGCTCGGGATCGATGAGCACGTGCAGGTCATCGCCTACGATCAGGGCGGTGGCACGTACGCGGCCCGGCTGTGGTGGCTGCTGCGCTGGCTCGGCCACCGCCAGGTCGCCGTCCTCAACGGCGGCTTCGCGGCCTGGCAGCGCGCCGGCCTGCCGGTGAGCGTGCGCACGGTGACGCGCACCGCGCGTGCGTTCCGGCCACACCCTGACGAGCGCGCGTGGGTGACGAGCGCGGAGGTCGCGGCGCTGGTGAGCGACGGCAGCCTCGAGCGCGGCGAGCAGCTCCTCGTCGATGCCCGGGCCGCCGACCGCTTCGCCGGGGAGAACGAGACGCTCGACCCGGTCGCCGGACACGTGCCCGGCGCCCGCAACCATCCCTTCGCCAGCAATCTGAGCGGTGAGGGACGCTTCCTCGAGGCGCGGGAGCTGCAGCAGCGCTGGCAGCGCACGCTCGCCGGGCAGAGCGCCACGCGTGCCATCGCCATGTGCGGCTCGGGCGTCACCGCCTGCCACAACCTGCTCGCACTCGAGGTGGCGGGGCTTACCGGGGCGCGCCTGTACGCGGGCTCCTGGAGCGAGTGGATCCGCGACCCGGCACACGCCGTGGCGCGCGGCGCGTGACGCCCTCTTACTGCGCGCACAATTTTGATATAACGCGCCCCGTGGCCGCCGATCCCAAGACCGCCCTCAACGGTGGTCGCAAATTCAATCCCGCCCAGCCCTGGGGCACCGCCGACTCGCTCGATCTGTATTGCGTGCAGGCCTGGGGCAAGGGCTACTTCGACATCAACGAGGCCGGACACGTGGTGGTGCGGCCCGATACCACCGAGGGGCGCGAGATCGACCTGTACGAGGTGGTCGAGGGACTCGAGGCACGCGATCTGACCACGCCGGTGGTGGTGCGCTTCTCGGACATCCTCGCGCACCGCCTGCGCCGCCTGCACGATGCCTTCGCCCAAGCGATCACCGAGAACGATTACAAGAACCGCTACGGAGCGGTGTTCCCCATCAAGGTGAACCAGCAGCGCCTCGTGGTCGAGGAGGTCTACCGCTATGGCCGCGAGTTCGGCTTCGGACTCGAGGTCGGCTCCAAGCCGGAGCTGCTGGCCGTCATGGCGATGACCGAGAACGCGCCCGAACGCCTCATCGTCTGCAACGGCTTCAAGGACGACAGCTACATCGAGGCGGTGACGCTCGCGACCAAGCTCGGGCGCACGATCATCCCGGTGGTGGAGAACTTCGAGGAGCTCGGCCTGATCCTCAAGCACGCCCAGGCCTACCAGGTGCGCCCGCGCATCGGGGTGCGCGTCAAGCTCTTCACCGAGGGCTCGGGCCGCTGGAGCGCCTCGGCGGGGGATAAGTCCAAGTTCGGCCTGTTCATCACCGAGATCCTGGAGATGTTCCAGGTGCTCAAGGCCCACGACATGCTCGACTGCCTGCAGCTGGTGCACTGCCATCCCGGCAGCCAGCTGCAGGACATCCGCCGCGTCAAGGAGGCGATCAACGAGCTGGCGCACGTGTACGCCGAACTCAAGCTCATGGGCGCGGGACTGCAGTACATCGACGTCGGCGGCGGCCTGGGCGTCGACTACGACGGCAGCGGCACCAACTTCGCCTCCTCGATGAACTACACGCTGAGCGAGTACGCCAACGATGTGGTGTACCGCATCGCCAGCGTCTGCAACGCGCGCGACATCCCGCACCCGATGATCGTGAGTGAGTCCGGGCGCGCCATCGCCGCGTACTCGAGCGTGCTGATCTTCGATGTGCTCGGCTCCTCGGCGCTGGACAAGTTCCGCGTCAGCGGCGACCCGGCCCAGGACTATCAGGGGAGCGAGGAGCTGCCGCAGCCGGTGCTCGACCTGTTCGATGCGTTCCGCATCGTGAGCGAGCGGCGCCTGGTGGAGTGCTATCACGACGCCCTCACGGCACGCGAGCAGGTGCTGCAGATGTTCAACCTCGGGCTGCTGTCGCTCGAGATCCGCGGCCTCGCCGAGCGGCTCTACTGGGCCACCTGCGCCAGGATCCGCGACGTCTGCCGCCGCCTCGAGCGGCGCCCGGAGGAGCTGGAGGACCTGGAGGCCATTCTCTCGGACACCTACTTTTGCAACTTCTCCGTGTTCCAGTCGCTGCCGGACAGCTGGGCGATCGACCAGCTGTTCCCCATCATGCCGATCCATCGCCTGAGCGAGCGCCCGACGCGCACCGGCGTGCTGGCCGACATCACCTGCGACTCCGACGGCAAGATCGATCACTTCGTCTCGCTGCGCGATGTGAAGCGCACGCTCGAGCTGCACGAGCTGCATGCCGGCGAGAAGTACTACCTGGCCGTCTTCCTGGTCGGCGCCTACCAGGAGACGCTCGGCGACCTGCACAACCTGTTCGGCGACACCCACGTCGTGCACGTGCGCCTGCATGATGAGGGCGGCTGGTGGATCGAGGAGATCGTCAAGGGCGACACCGCCAACCGGGTGCTCGAATACATGGAGTACGACGTCGCCGAGCTGTACCCGGCGCTGGCCCGCGACTGCGAGCGTGCCATCCGCGATGGCCGCATGACTCTCGCCGAGAGCCAGGCGCTCAAGCGCTTCTACGAGAGCGAGCTCGACGGCTATGCCTACCTCGAGCCCGCCGGTGCCTGAGGGCACGCCGCGCGCCCGACGCTGAGCGCAACGCGCGCAAGGTTCACAGCTTCACCTCCAGCAGCACCAGCACCCCGAGCACCACGAACACGACCGCCGCCACGCGATGCATCAGCGCCACCGGCAGCCGCTCGGCCGCGAGCTTGCCGAGCAACACCGCCGGCACGTCCGCGATCAGCATGCCGAGCGTGGTGCCGCTGACCACCGCAAACAACTCCTGGTAGCGCGCCGCGAGCGCCACGGTGACGATCTGCGTCTTGTCACCGATCTCGGCAATAAAAAAGGAAAGCGTGGTCGAGCCGTAGGCTCCGAACCGCGACGCCCTGGCTTGACCTTCGGGCTCGCGCTCCGGGATGAACACCCACAGCGCCGTGCCGAAGAAGGACAGGGCGAGCGCCCAGCGCATCACGGCCGGACTGATGTATGCGGCCAGCAGCGTGCCGGCGGCCCCGGCCGCGAGGTGGTTGGCCAGCGTGGCGGTGAAGATCCCCAGGATCACGGGGACGGGCGCGCGGAAGCGCGCCGCCAGCACCAGCGCCAGCAGTTGGGTCTTGTCGCCGATTTCCGCCAGGGCCACCGCGCCTGCAGAGACCAGCAGCGCCTCCATCAAAGAGCCCCTGTTTGCTTAGCGGAAAAGCCGGGAGTAGCATGACACGGGCGTTCATATCCGTCGTGGATGAGTGCGCCTTGTTTGAATGTGTTGACCTCGAGTCCCGCCCCGCGCCTCTCATCCGTGCGCGAACGCAGGTGCAGGCCTGCGGCCCAAGCGCTGCGCATTGACTGAAACTGCCGATCGTGTGCCTTGAAGCCTTGACCTGTTCATTTCACGCGGAACATGCGACCGCTGCGTGCGGCCCGCCGCTGTCCGCCTTCCCAAGAGAGAGTCCCGGATGACGACGATTTACGTGGGCAATCTGCCCTTCACCGCGACCGAGCAGGACGTGAAGAGCCTGTTTGAGCGTCATGGCAAAGTGGAATCGGTGAAACTGATCAACGACCGGGAAACGGGCAAGCCCCGCGGTTTCGGCTTCGTCGACATGCCGCAGGCCGAGGCGCAGAGCGCCATCCAGGCCCTCAACGGCTTTCAGATGAACGGCCGGCCGCTGCGCGTGAACGAGGCCCAGGAACGCCCGCAGCGTCCGCGCCAGGGCGGCGGCCCGTTCCGCCGCTGAGCGCGCCGCGGCGCGCGCTCGACCCACGGCTGAGCACCTGCGCCGGGCGTGGGCGTTCGGGCGGCCGCGCCGCAGCCGGCCGCACGCCCCGCTGCGCACGAGGACTGAAGCGCCAGTGAAACGCAACAAGACCATGCTCGTGGCGGCCTGCGCCGCGCTCGCCGCCTGTGCCAGCTACAGCTCGCGCCAGAGTACCGCGGAGGAGCTCACCACCATCCTCGCCGGCAGCCAGCGCTCGGAGGCCAATCGCGCGCGCGACGTCTACCGCCATCCCAAGGCGACCCTGCTGTTCTTCGGGGTGCGCCCGGAGATGAGCGTGCTCGAGGTGTACCCGGAGCCGGGCTGGTACACCGAGATCCTCGCGCCGCTGCTGCGTGACAAGGGCAGGTACTACGCGGCGGTGATCGCGCCGGACCCCTCCAGCAGCTACGTCACCAAGCGCCTCGCCGCCTACCACGAGAAGCTCGCCGCGCGTCCCGACCTGTATGACAAGGTCACGCTGGTGACGCTGCCCATCGACGGCGGCGATGCGGTGCCCCCGGGCTCGGTCGACCTGGTGCTCACCTTCCGCAACCTGCACAACTGGATGTCGCGCGATGAGAGCGCGCGCGTGCTGGCGACCTTTTACAAGGCGCTCAAGCCCGGCGGCACGCTCGGCGTCGTGGAGCACCGCGGCAATCCGGCCGTGCCGCAGGACCCGAAGGCCAAGAGCGGCTATGTCAACGAGGACTACGCCATCAAGCTGATCGAGGCGCAGGGCTTTCGCCTCATCGCCAAGTCCGAGGTGAATGCCAACCCCAAGGACACCAAGGACTACCCGGAAGGGGTGTGGACGCTGCCCCCGAGCTACGAGCTCGGCGACAAGGACCGCGCCAAGTACGCGGCCATCGGCGAGAGCGACCGCTTCACGATGCGCTTCGAGAAACCGGCGCGCTGATCCTCACCACATGTCGCGCAGCCGCGCGCCCACGTCCACCGTGACCGGCGCGGTGGCCTCCTCCAGCACGTCGCCGGCGGCACTGGCGGAGCCGTGGAAGGTGTGCGCCTCGAGGGTCTTGTGCACCTTCTCGGTCATGAAGCGGCTGCGGCCGCCGTAGACGTGCGCGTCGCCCTGGCGTGACTGCTGCGTCAGGTGGAACTTCAGCGGCACCAGCAGCATCAGTTCGTTCTGCGCGCGCGTCATGGCCACGTACAGCAGCCGCCGCTCCTCCTCGATCAGCTCGCTCTTGCCGGTGGCGAACTCGGACGGAAAGCTGCCGTCGACCACGTTGAGCACGTACACCGTGTCCCACTCCATGCCCTTGGCGGAGTGGATCGTAGAGAGCACCAGGAAGTCCTCATCGAGGGTCGGCCGCCCCGACAGATCGCTGGTGGCGTGCGGCGGATCCAGGGTGAGCTCGGTGAGGAAGCGCTCGCGCGAGGGAAACTGCCCGGAGAGCTTCTCCAGCTGATCGAGGTCGCCGAGGCGCGTGTGAAAATGCTCGTAGAGGCGCTCGAAGTGCGGCCGGTACCACTCCAGCACCAGGTTGACCTGCCCCTGCCAGGGGCGCTGCGGGTCGCCGAGCTCACCGAGCAGGGTGCGCAGCTTCTGCCAGTGCACCTCCGGGGTCTGCGGCGGCTGGAAGCCGGCGAGCGCGGCGAAGGCATGGCCGCCCGCCTCGAAGTGCTCGAGCGCGGCGCGCGCGTTCACCGGCCCCATGCCCGGCAGCAGCTGCAGCGTGCGGAAGGCGGCGAGCGCGTTGTGCGGGTTGTCGGCCCAGCGCAGCACCGCCAGCAGGTCCTTGACGTGCGCCGCCTCGAGGAACTTCAGCCCGCCGTACTTGACGAACGGGATCTTGCGCTTGGTGAGTTCCACCTCGAGCATGTCGCTGTGGCTCGCGCTGCGGAACAGCACCGCCTGGCGCTTGAGCGGCACGCTCGCCTCGCGATGCTTGAGGACCTCGGCGCACACGTACTCGGCCTGGCTCTGCAGCTCATCGACCGTCACGGCGCGCGGCCGCGCGCCATCGCCGCGCACCGACAGCAGGTACTTGCGGTGCTGGCGCGGCGCCTCCGCCATCACGGCGTTGGCCGCATCCAGCACCGGCTGCGTCGAGCGGTAGTTCTGCGCCAGGGTCACCACCTCGGCAGGCGGCTCGAAGCGCTCGGGAAAGCCGAGGATGTTCTCCACCGCGGCGGCGCGGAAGGAGTAGATGGCCTGCGCGTCATCGCCCACCACCACCAGCCCGGCGCCGTCGGGCTTGAGCAGGTGCAGGATCTCGGCCTGCAGCCGGTTGGTGTCCTGGTACTCATCGACCAGCACGTGGTCGAAGTGCGCGCTGACGTGCTGCGCCAGGCGCGGCTCGCTCATCATGACGTGCCAGTACAGCAGCAGGTCATCGTAGTCGAGCAGGTGCGAGTGCTGCTTCTGCTCCACGTAGGCGCGGAACAGGTTGGCAAGCTCATCCTCCCACTGCGCGCACCAGGGGTACTGCTCCTCGAGGGTCTCCTTGAGCCCGCGGCGCGTGTTGACGCGGCTGGAATAGATCTGCAGGCAGGTGTCCTTGCGCGGGAAGCGCTGCTCCTTGCCCGCCAGCCCCAGCTCCTGGCGCAGTCCGTCCATGAGGTCGGCCGAATCGCCGCGATCGAGCACGCTGAAGTGCGGGTCGAGCTGCAGGTGCGGGGCGTAGTGGCGCAGCAGGCGGTTCCCGACCGAGTGGAAGGTGCCCGCCCAGCTCAGCCGCTGCGCGATGCTCTGGCTGGCGCCGCCGAGGGCGTCGTTCAGCGCCTTGCGCGTGATGTCGTGCGCGCGCCGGCGCATCTCCAGCGCCGCCCGGCGCGTGAAGGTGAGCATGAGGATGCGCGCCGGATCGACGCCGTTGATGACCAGGTGCGCGACGCGGTGCGCGAGCGTGTCGGTCTTGCCGGTGCCGGCGCCCGCCACGATCAGCAGCGGGCCGGACTTCCAGCCCTTCTCCGGCAGCGCCTCGCCGTGGCCGACCGCCTTGCGCTGCGCGGCGTTCAGGCGTTCCAGATGCGCGCTCGTGACCATAACTGGAGGCGGACTATACGCGCGCGGCCGGCGCGCTGGCGATGCCGGCGCGTGCGGAGCGTGACGCCGCGCGCACCGCCGCGGCGCGCGCGGCAGGTTAGGATGGCACCATGAAACCGGACCAGCAGACCCTGCACTATTCCGGGCGCGTGGTGCAGCTGACGACCGACGATGTGCTGCTGCCCAACGGCCACCGCGCCCAGCTCGAAGTGGTGCACCACCCCGGCGGCGCCGCGGTGGCGGCGCTGGATGCAGCCGGGTGCGTGTGCCTGCTGCGCCAGTACCGCTACGTCGCCGACGGCTTCCTGTGGGAGCTGCCCGCCGGCAAGCTCGAGCCGCAGGAGCCGCCGCTCGCCACCGCACAGCGCGAGCTCATTGAAGAGGCCGGCGTGCGCGCCGCCAACTGGCAGCCGCTCGGGGCCTGCCTGTCCTCCCCCGGAGTCTTCACCGAGCGCATCCACCTGTACCTGGCGACGGGGCTGACGCCGGCCACGAGCGCCCACGAGCGCGCCGAGGTCATCGAGGTGCACTGGGTGCCGCTCGCGCAAGCCTGCGGCTGGGCGCTCGATGGCACGATCGCCGACATGAAGACCGCGCTCGGCCTGCTGCGGGCACGCAATATGTCCGCGCGCGTGCCGTGATGCGCGCGAGGATTCCGTGACGGACCTCGCGGAATTGTGATGCGCATCACGCGTACGCTGTGCGTCGGGGAATGGCGACGCTTTCAGCGGCAGAGTACATAATCCGTGGACGCGTTTAAAAAGAAACCCGACGAGCTGGCAACACCGCAGGGGGAGCGGCGGCGCATCGGGATGATCGTGCACGATGAGCGCGGCAACGCCTCGGTCGACTGGCGCGATGCGCCCGTCGATCACGAGCGCCCGGTGCTCGAGATCCTGGGCGACGCTTCACTCAGCGTGCAGACCGAGCAGGCCTCCTTCGATCCCTACGCGCGCGGCCGCAAGCCACGCGAGACGACGCGCCCGGCCAAGCCGGGGATGCGCACCGACCTGCGCCGGCTATCCGAGCACATCAAGCTGATGCGCGAGCTGGAAGCGCGCAAGCGTCGCGGCGAGGACGGCGAAGACTAGGCCGAGGCGCGCGGCGCACTAGCTGGTGCGCTCGATATGAGCGCGCTTGCGCACCGTGTTCAGCCGATAGAAGCGCCGCAGTTCCGCGAGCACCTCATCCGGGGCACGCGCACCCCCCGGCTCGCGCCGCGCGCGCGCCAGCCTCGCCTCCAGGCGGTGGCAGAAGCGCGCGGCGTAGCGGCTGGCCTCGCGGTACATGTGGGCGCGCGCGCCATCCAGGCGCGGATCGATGCGGGCGCGCTCGAACAGCAGCCGGCGCAGCTCGAGCGGGAAGCGCCCCGGCGACTGGCGCCGCAGCAGCAGGTGCGCGGCGATGAACTTGTCGACCTCGGCCTGCATCTCCAGCTCCAGCAGCGACACCGGCTTGTCATGCCCGGCATTCCAGGTGAGGTAGAGGAAGTGGCTGACGCCCTCGAGCGCCGTCAGGCAGTCCTCGACGTTGCCGGCGTTGAGGCAGGTGAGCGGATCGGCGCGCGTCAGGCGCCGCAGCAGCTGCGGGTCGAGGTACAGCGACAGCGCCAGCTCGCCGCCGCTCTCGGCGACCAGCATCTCCTCGGCGGCGCTACCGCCACGGGCAGCCGCCGGCAGGCGCGCGCGATCGGTGACCAGGAAGTCGTACACGTCGTGCGCCACGCGCACGTCGTAGATGCCGCCGATCAGTTCCTGCAGCCGCGACAGCAGCATCGGGCTTCAGTGGGCGAAGGCGGTAGTACCGCCGGCGCGGGTCGGCTCGACGCCGAGGCGCTTCAGCAGCTGGTAGCAGCGCTCACTGCCGGTCTTCAGCCACAGCTCGTACAGGCGCAGGATGTCCCGGTCGCTGTGGCGGTGCGCGCTCTCGCTCACCTCGTTGAGCGCATCCACCAGCGGCTGGAATTTCTGCGCCAGTTCGGCGAATACCGCCGCCAGCACCCGGCCGCGGCCGTGCGCGGTCAGCTCGGCCAGCGCCCCGTAGGCGCGGCCGCCCATGGCGATGTGGTAGTCGATGTCGACGAGCTTCGCGGCGTAGCCGGGGGCAAAAAACCCGGCGAGGAACAGCGAGACGTCGCCCAGGCGCTGCAGCGCCTGGTTGCGCAGCCCGTCGGAGGGGGCGGCGAACGCATCGCACAGCATGAGCGCGAGTGGCTTGAGCCGCACGCCCTCGGTGCCGTGCTCGTAGAGCGCCTCGGAGCGGGCAAAGAGTGTGAGCATGTTCACCACGTACTGCTCGGTCTGCACGTTCACCGCCACGTGCTGCTTCTCGAGCGCGCCGTGCACGGCATCGCGGAAGAACTCGCGCAAATTCGCGATCGGCTGCACCCGTCGGCCGGACTCACGCATCGTTGCTACCTCCTGCGCCTATGGAACGCTTTCCGGGCGGTTAAGGTTCACTCCACGGCGCCGACAAATCCGTGACGCGCTGCGCTTCTTGCTGCGCGCGTATTCCTACAGCGTTGGCAGCGCCGTGATCCAAGTGCTAACAGCGCCTGCTTGCGGGCTCGGGGGGCGCCGGGGGCGGGTGGCGCGAGCGCCCTGGGGGCGCCTCAGGCGTTGAGATGGCGCGCGAGCTCGAGGCAGTCGCGCACCGTCACATCCGGCGCCGCCAGGTGCGCCGGCCAGGCCGCCGCACGCCGGTTCATCCAGGCGGTCTGCAGGCCCGCAGCCCGCGCGGCCAGCACGTCGAGCTGTGCGTCATCGCCGACGTAGATGATCTGCCCCGGGTCCAGCGCCAGCTGCGCGGCCAGCCGCTCGAAGCACGCGCGCGCTGGCTTGGCCACGCCGAGCTGGCGCGCGCTGAGGGAGACCGCGAACAGGTGGCCGAGGCCGATGCGGCCGAGGTCCGCGTTGCCGTTGCTGAGCGAGGCCAGCGGGTAGCGGCCGTTGAGCCGCTCGAGTGCGGGCCGCACGTCGGCGAACAGCTCCACCTCGCAGCGCGCCGCGAGGAACACCTCGAAGGCGTGCGCGGCGAGGGACTCGTCGTAGCCATGCGTGCGCGCGTGCTCCGCCAGCGCGGCGGTGCGCAGGTAGGTGAAATCGTGGGCGTTGTGCGGTTCGCGCAGCGCCAGGCTCTCGCGGGCGCGGCGCATGTCCTCGAGCGTGAGGCGCGCGGTAATGCGCGGGGCGTGCTCGCTCAGCCAGCTGAACACGCGCGCCTCGGCACGCGCCAGCACCGGCTCGACATCCCAGAGTGTATTATCGAGATCGAAGGCTATGGCGCGCACATTGCCGGGCACCTGCAGAGGTTAACATTCCATGGCGCCGCTCATCCTCATCATCGGCAACAAGAACTACTCCTCCTGGTCGCTGCGCGCCTGGCTGGCGCTGAAGCAGCTGCAGCTGCCCTTCGAGGAGATCGTGATCCCGCTCGACATGCCGGGTACGCGCGAGGCCATCGAGCAGTACAGCCCGAGCGGGCGCGTGCCGGTGCTCAAGCACGGCGACCTCACCGTGTGGGACTCGCTCGCCATCTGCGAGTACGCCGCCGGGCTCAGTGGCAAGGGCTGGCCGCAGGATCCCGCGACACGCGCGGTGGCGCGCGCGGTGAGCGCGGAGATGCACTCCGGCTTCAGCACGCTGCGCTCGCTGTGGCCGATGAACGCGCGCGCCCGCAACCGCCACACGGTGCTGACCGCGGCACTGGAAGCCGACATCGAGCGCATCGACCAGCTCTGGAACGACTGCCGCGCGCGTTTCGGCGCCGCCGGCCCCTGGCTGTTCGGCGAGTTCAGCATCGCCGATGCCATGTACGCGCCCGTGGTGCTGCGCTTCAACACCTACGGTGCGGGGCTGGTCTCCCCGACGGCGCGCTGGTACATGGCCACCGTGCTCGAGGACCCCTCGCTGCAGCAGTGGCTGCAGGCGGCCAAGCAGGAGAGCTGGACCATCGATGCCGACGAGGTCGGCCAGTAGCGCGCCGCGACCTCCTTACTTCCCCACGACGAGAAAGCGATCATCCCCATGCGCCCAAAGAGCTGGCTCTGCGTCAGCGTGCTCGCCTGCCTGCTGCCCGCCGCGCTGCTGGCCGAGGCCGTGAACGCGCCCTTCACCGTCGAGGACCTGGTGCGCCTCAAGCGCCTCAGCGACCCGCAGGCCGCTCCCGACGCTCACGTGCTCGCCTTCGTGCAGCGCGAGACCGACATGGACGCCAATAAGGGCCGTACCAGCCTGTGGCTGCTCGACCTGCGCGCGCCGGGCTCCGAGCCGCAGCGCGCCAGCGGCGGCGCCTTCAGCGACTCGAGCCCGCGCTGGGGCCGCGACAGCCGCACGCTCTACTTCCTCTCGACCCGCTCGGGCAGCGCGCAGGTGTGGCGGCTGAACCTGCCCGCGCTCGCGGCACAGCAGATCACCGACTATCCGCTGGACGTCGGCTCGTTCGCGCTCTCCCCGCGGGGGGATCAGCTGGCACTCACTATGGAGGTGTTCCCGGACTGCGAGACGCTGCAGTGCACGCGCGAGCGCCTCGAGGCGCGCCGCAAGGCCAGTGCCAAGGGGCAGCTGTACGAGCGCGTCTTCATCCGCCACTGGGACACCCCGAGCGATGGCACGCGCTCGCACCTGTTCACCGCGGTGCTCGGCGCGGGCGGGGCCGCTGGCACGCCGCGCGACGTGACGCGCGGCTTCGACGGGGACATCCCGAGCAAGCCCTTCGGCGATGACGCCGACTACACCTGGAGCCCGGATGGCAGGCGGCTGGTGTTCTCCGCGCGCCTTGCGGGCCAGAGCGAGCCCTGGTCGACCAACTTCGATCTCTACGAGGTGAGCGCCGCTGCCGGCGCGGCCGCGGTCAACCTCACGAGCGCCAACCCGGCCTGGGATGCACAGCCGCGCTTCCTGGCGGACGGCACGCTGGTGTGGCTCGCGCAGGAGCGGCCCGGGTTTGAGGCCGACCGCTTTCACATCGTGACCCGCGATGCGAAGAGTGGCGCAGTGCGCGCGCTTACCGGCGGCTGGGATCACTCGGTGGAGCACCTCGCGGTCGGCGCCGACGGGACGACGCTGCTGGTGAGCACGGACGAGCTCGGGCAGCGGGCGCTGTACGCGGTCGATGCGCGCCGCGGTACCCCGCGGCGGCTGTTTGCCGACGGCGAGGTGGAGGATTTCACCAGCACGCGCGCGGCGGTGCTGTTCACGCGCGCCGACCTCGGCGGGCCGGCGGACCTGTACCGCGTACCCCTCAAGGGCGGAGCGGCCACGCGCCTGACGCAGGCCAATGCGGCGCTGCTCGCGCAGCGGCGCCTCGGCGCCTTCGAGCAGTTCAGCTTTGCCGGCTGGAACGGCGAGACCGTGCATGCCTACGTGGTGCAGCCGTACGGCTTCGAGGCCGGGCGGCGCTTCCCGGTGGCCTTCGTGGTGCACGGCGGCCCGCAGACCTCGATGGGCAACCTGTGGAGCTACCGCTGGAATGCCCAGGCCTTCGCCGGCGGCGGCTACGGCGTGGTCATGGTCGACTTCCATGGCTCGCCCGGCTACGGGCAGGCATTCACGGATTCCATCAGCCATGACTGGGGCGGCAAGCCGCTGGTGGACCTGCAGAAGGGGCTGGAGGCCGCGCTGGCGCGCTACCCGTGGCTCGACGGCGAGCGCGTCTGCGCGCTCGGCGCCTCCTATGGCGGCTTCATGATGAACTGGATCGAGGGCAACTGGAGCGAGCGCTTCCGCTGCATCGTCAATCACGACGGGGTGTTCGACCAGCGCATGATGTACTACGCCACCGAGGAGCTGTGGTTCCCGGAGTGGGAGTTCGGCGGCCCGCAGTACCAGGTGCCGGAGAACTACGAGCGCGTCAACCCGGTGGACTTCGTCACGCGCTGGCGCACCCCGATGCTCGTCATCCATGGCGAGCAGGACTTCCGCATCCCCTACACCCAGGGCATCGCCGCCTTCACCGCGCTGCAGCGGCGCGGCATCGAGAGCCGGCTGCTGCTGTTCCCCGACGAGAACCACTGGGTGCTGAAGCCCGCCAACAGCGTGCAGTGGTACCAGAGCGTGCTCGGCTGGCTCGACGCGCACCTCAGGCGGTGAGGCCCGCGCGCTCCTCGCTGCGCCAGCTGCTCGAGCCGCTGCGGCGGCAGGGCCGGCGCCGTGTGGCGGCAGCGCCGCAGGAGAACGCGGCGCTGCAGGCGCTGTGGGACGTGATCGCCCGCATCCCGCGCGGCTCGGTGTGCACCTACGGCGGCGTGGCCCGGGCGGCCGGCCTGCCGGGGCACGCGCGCCAGGCGGCGTACGCGCTGCGCGTCGCGCCCGCGCAGCTGCATCTGCCGTGGCACCGGGTGCTCGGCGCCGGCGGCCGCATCGTCTTCCCGGCGGGCTCGCGCAGCTTGCGCGAGCAGGCACGGCGGCTGCGCGCCGAAGGCGTGGCGGTGCGTGCCGGCCGCGTGCCGCACGCGCAGATTGCAGACGACGCGCTCGGCTGAGGCCTCGCGGCTAGCCGCCCTTGCGGAACTCGAAGCCGCCGAGCGTGAGGCTGTCCGCGCTGAGGCGCACGTCCGCTGCGGCCTTACCGCCGGTGCGGCGACAGTGCTTCGGGTCGCCCGCGGCGGTGAAGGCGTCCTCGCCGGCGCGCTTGAAGACCAGCTCGCACCCGCTCGGCGCGACGTCCTCGGTCATCAATCCCTCGAGCATGTGCGGGTCGCGCGCGACCTGGCGCCAGCGCACCGGCTCGACGAAGGTGTACATCAGCCCGATCACCCCGCGGTCCTCGTCGACGTCGAAGCTGAACATGCGCTGGCTCATGATGCGCTCGGCGTTGTCGGGCGCCATCTCCTGCACGTAGAAGATGTGGTGACCCAGCCGCGGCGCCTGCACCGGCACCACCAGCAGCGCCACGCGGTCGTGCACCGGGTGCACCGCCGAGTTCTCATCGCGCTGCACCTGCGCCAGGTTGTCGTAGCGGCCCGGGAACCAGGCGAGGATGTCGCCGAGCTCCTCCTGCTGGCGCTGCGCCTGGTGGGCACACGCGGCCAGCGTGGCGAGCGCCAGGCCGAGCAGCAGCCGTGCCCGCGCGCCACGCTCAACCATAGGAGGCGCGCCACTGGGCGCGGTACTTCAGGCCGAGGTCCACCAGCCGCTCGAGCAGCTGCGGGTAGCGCATGCCGCTCGCGCGCGCGGACTCGGCGAAGTCCTCGGCCGCTTCCAGGTTCGGGTTGGCATTGGCCTCGAGCACGTACACCTGCCCCTCAGGGGTCACGCGAAAGTCCATGCGAGCATAGCCGGACATGCCAAGCGCGCGATAGATGCGGCGCGACAGGCGGTCGAGCGCGGCCAGTACCGGCGGGGGCAGGTCCTGGGCGGCGTGGGTGGTGATGCCGTACTTCGCCTGGTAACGCTTGTCCCACTTCACCTTGCGCGTGGCGATGCTGGCCATGGACTCCGGCATCGAGCCGAACACCATCTCCCACACCGGCAGGCGCGTGAGGCGCTCGTTGCCGAGCATGCCCACGTACAGCTCGCGCCCCTCGATGTATTCCTCCACGAGCGCATCCGACTTCACCTGCTCGTGCACGAACTCGATGCGCTCCTGCAGCCGTGCCGCATCCTCCACCACCGAGGCCTGGGCGATGCCGAGCGAGGCGTCCTCGACGGTGGATTTCACGAACAGCGGGAAGCGCAGCTTCTTCGGCACGTGGAAGCGGGCGCCGCGGCGGAACACGGCGAACTGCGGCGTGGCGATGCGGTGGTATTGCAGCAGCTGCTTGCACAGCGACTTGTCGCGCGACAGCAGCAGGCCGCGCGGGTTGCAGCCGGTATAGGGCTGGCGCATGAGCTCAAGGAACGCGACCACGTGCTGGTCGTAGGTGACGATGCCGTCGAACTCCTCGAGCAGGTTGAAGACGATGTGCGGCTGCCAGTCGGCGATCGTGCTGCGCAGCTCGGTCAGGCTGTCGAGCACCCCGAGGCAGCGCACCTCGTGGCCACGCTTGCGCAGGGTGCTGATGACGTCGTACTCGGTGCGCCATTCCTCGATCTGCTTCTCGCTGTGGCCCTCGAGACTCTCGGGCGGCACCAGGCTCGCGTGCACCACGACGAGCGTGCGCAGCGACTTCATAGTGCCAGGTGCGGAGTCTCGCCCTGGGAGTACAGCCCGGTGAGGCGCTCGAGCATCCAGCGCGCGTAGCGGCGCGCATCGCGCTGGTTGCCGCGCACATACAGCGTGCGCCGCTCGCAACGCTCGATGAGCAGCCGCAGCACCTGCTCGACGCTGTACGGGTCGATGCCGAGCGCGCGCGCCACCGCGGTGGTGAGGCCGCGGGCGTGGGCACGCAGGAAGGTGGCGGCCTTGAGCTGCTGGCGCGGCGTCGCCTCGGTGCGGAACGCGCGCCGCAGCAGCTCATCCGCGAGCCCGCGGCGGATCTCGCGGTTGTGGGCCAGCTTGCGGCGGTAGTGCTCGGCGAGCGTACGGCGGTCGTGCTCCAGCGGCTCGATGCGCACCCGGTTGCGCACCAGCGGGCGCTGCGCGCGCACGCTGGCGATGAGCTCATCCACCGCCTGCAGCTTGTGCAGCGCCGGCCAGCCGGCGTAGTCACGCCGCCAGGCCGACTTCGGGGTCAGCCACACCGCGAAGGTCTCGGCGAAGTCCTCGGTGGGGTGCGCCTGCGCATACCACTCGCCCAGGTGGTGCACGTAGCGGCGGCTGCCGGCGCGCGCGCGGTAGCGCGCCGGGTACGGGCGGCTGGCCGGCCCGAACACCTCGCGCCAGCGCCGTCGCCGCCGCAGCCGGTAGGCGTTGTCGAGCGCGTGCCCGGCCTCATGGCGCAGGATGCGCATCAGCAGGCGCGAGTTGCCACCCTCGGCCTCGCGCATGATGTGGCGCTCGAGGCGCTCGAGGCGTGGGTGCGCGAGGTAGAAGGGCACGGCAATGCCCGGCACGCCGTCGGGGGAGAACCACTCCTGCGACAGCCACACGTGCGGGCGCAGCGCGATGCCGCGGCGCTCGAGGTCGGCGTACAGCCGCCGCACGTGTCGCTTCAGCGGCGAGCGCTCGATCGACAGATGCAGGTCGCAGAAGCGCATCTGCAGCAGCTGCTCGTCCGCGAGACGCGTCCACGCACGCAGCCGCGCGCGGCGGCGGCGCGCGCCGGATGCACTTCGGGCGGTGACGCGAGCGGAACTCATTCGCGCAGGTCTCTGCAAGGGGGGACTCCGGCGCGAAAGCTTACGACAGTGCGGGCCGGCCTGTCTGCGGGCTGCGGGCGCGGGCGCTGCGCCTCAGGCGCCGAACTGCAGCACGGCGTGCGCGAGCAGCCGGTCGGCGAAGCCCTCGAGCAACTGCAGCTTCATCAGGCTGTTGCGCCACATTGTGGGGATGGCACCTGCGCCATAGTGGGCGCCGGCGAGCGTCCCCACCGCCCCGGCGATGACGTCCGCGGCACCGCCGAGGTTGGCTGCGGCGAGGACCGCGTCGCGGAAGTTGTCGGTGCGCGCGAACACCTCCAGGGCGGTGGCGAGCGCTGCCGGGGCGGAGCCCTCCTGGCCCAGGGCGCCGGGCCGGTCGGTGCCGCCGATCAGCGTCTGGGCCGCCGCGAGGATCTCACCCTTGGTTGCCCCCGAGAGCGCCGCGTGCAGCGCGGCGGCGAGCGCCCGGCAGGCCGCCAGCACCAGCGGCGCCTGGCACGTGGCGCGCGCCGCCTCGGCGGCGTGCGCCAGGGCAGCCTCCCGGTCCGCGAAGTAGAACAGCACCACGGCAGGCACGCGCGAGAGGGGTTCGGCATCCAGGGCCTGCGGGTCGTGGGAGCCGGAGTACGCCTGCCGCCGCCACTGCGCGCGCGCCAGCGCCCGGGCGGTCGCGGCGGTGATGCCGACGCACTGCCCGGTGGCTGACAGGTGGCCTTCCTGCTGCCAGCGCCGGTAGCGCACTGCCTGGTCGCGGGCATCGAAGGCCCCCCGCTCGAGCAGGCTCTCCGCCAAGCAAAGCGCCATGGCCGTGTCATCGCTCCAGGCACCGCGCGGCAGGTCGAAGGGGCCGCCGCCGAGCAGGTCCCCCAGCGGGGCAAAGCGCCCCGGCCGGCGAAACTGGGTGCTGATTCCGAGTGCATCGCCCGTGGCAAGGCCAAGGAGTGCGCCGAGGTAGCGCTCGCGCAGGCCGCGCGCGGCCGCGAGCGTGCCCGGCTCCAGCAGCGGATCGGGCCCCTCGATCACGCGCGACCAGCGCCGCACGTACGCGCTCTGGGCATCGGTCTCGGGGATCGAGGGCCACTGCCGCGCGCGCTGGCTCTGCTGCCACAACCGGTTGAGTTCCTCCAGCGCCGCATCACCGGCGTAGCCGGTCTCCGCCAGCAGGCAGCCAACGGTCATGCCGGTGCGGCCGATGCCGGCCCGACAGTGCAGGTAAACGCGCTGGCCCTGCAAGAGCGCTGTTCGCAGGCAGTCCAGAATCTCGGCCATCGCCTCCGGGCGCTCGGGGGTGCCGTGATCGGGCAGCGGACGGCGCAGGTACTGCACCGTGGCCGGGAGCGAGCCGGCGTAGCTGGCCTGCTCGTGCTCCTGGGTGAGGTCGATGAAGCAACTGATGCCGCTCGCCAGCAGGCTCTCGAGGCGTGCCCGGGTGGCCTCGGGCGTCGCCCCGGCGGGGTGCTCGCCGGCCAGCAGCCGCTCGGGCAGCGCCCAGTAGTAATTGCCCAGCGGCAGGGTCGCGGGGGCGGACAGGACCGTACTCATCAGGAGGCAAGCACGGCAACGCGCCGCTGCGCGAGCCCCTCCTCCTCCGCCTCGCTCATCGCCGCGATCTGCCCCTCGAGGGAGGCGAAGTCGAAGTGACGCGGGTCGGCCAGGTGCGCCGGCTCCACGTGCCGCAGCGCCGAGAAGATGCTCTCGGTGCGACCCGGGAACTGCTGCTCCCAGGCGGCCAGCATCTCTTTGACCGCGCGCCGCTGCAGGTTCTCCTGCGAACCGCACAGCTTGCAGGGAATGAGGGGGAAGGCCCGGCCGCGCGCAAAGCGCGCGATGTCACGCTCGGCGACGTAGGCGAGCGGGCGGATGATGACGTGGCGGCCGTCATCCGAGAGCAGCTTGGGGGCCATGGCCTTGAGGCGCCCGGCAAAGAACAGGTTGAGGAACAGCGTCTCGACGATGTCGTCGCGGTGGTGGCCGAGCGCGATCCGGGTGATGCCGTGCTCGGCGGCGAAGCGGTACAGCGCCCCGCGGCGCAGGCGCGAGCACAGCCCGCACATGGTGCGCCCCTCCGGGATCACCCGCTTGACTACGCTGTAGGTGTCCTGCTCGATGAGGTGGAAGGGTACCCCGCGGCTGCGCAGGTAGTCGGGCAGCACCTGCGCGGGGAAGCCGGGCTGCTTCTGATCGAGGTTGACCGCGATCAGCTCGAAGGGCACCGGCGCGCTGCGCTTGAGGGACAGCAGGATGTCCAGCAGCGTGTACGAGTCCTTGCCACCCGAGAGGCACACCATGACGCGCTCGCCGGCGCCGATCATGCGGTAGTCGGCGATGCAGCGGCCGACGGCGCCGCGCAGCCGCGCGGCGAGGCGGCTCAGGGTACGCGAGGGTTTCTCTGCAGCGCTCATCGGACGGCGAGGATGCCCCGCTCGGCTCGACCTCTGGCAGGTCAGGCGCGATTTTAAAGAGCTTCAGGCCGCGGCGCTGCTGGCGCTCGACTCCAGATACTTCGCTTCGACATAACGGATGAACGAGGTCGCCGCGAGCGGCTTGCCGGTCGCGCTCTTGAGCAGCTCCTGCACCGGCACCTTGGCACCCAGGCCGTGCACCTGGGTGCGCAGCCAGCCGAACAGCCCGGAGAACTCGCCGCGCGCCAGCTGCTCATCCAGGGCCGGAAGGTCCGCGCGCATGCTCTCGTAGAGCTGCGCGGCGATCACCGCGCCGAGGGCATAGGAGGGGAAGTAGCCGAAGGAGCCCACCGCCCAGTGGATGTCCTGCAGGCAGCCCTCGACGTCGTTCCCCGGGCGGATCCCGAGGCGCGCCTCCATCCCGGCGTTCCACGCCTCCGGCAGGTCGCGCACCGCCAGCTGCCCGGACAGCAGCTGCTTCTCGAGCTCGTAGCGCAGCATGATGTGCAGCGGGTACGTGAGCTCGTCGGCGTCCACGCGGATCAGGCCGCGCTGCACGCGCGTCAGGTAGCGGTAGAGGTTCTCGACGTCCCACTCCGCGCCGCTGACGCCAAAGTGCTTGGCCAGCAGCGGCTGCACGTAGCGCATGAAGGGCCGGCTGCGGCACATCATCATCTCGATCAGCAGCGACTGGCTCTCCTCGAGCGCCATGCCGCGGTCACGCCCGACCGGCTGATCGCGCCAGTCCTGGGGCAGCCCCAGGTCGTACATGGCATGCCCGGTCTCGTGCAGCGCCCCGAGGAGTCCCGTGAAGACGTCATCGGGGTCGAAGCGCGTGGTGATGCGGATGTCTCCGGGGCTGCCCTCGGTGAAGGGATGCTCGCTCTCATCCAGCCGGCCGCGGTCGAAGGGGAAGCCGACGGCCTTCATGACCTCGACCACCAGCGCGCGCTGTCGGGCTGCCGTGAACTTGCCCGAGAGCGGCAGCAGCGGGCGGTGCTCCTGGTCGAGGATGGCCTCGCGGATGAGGGAGGGCAGCCGGCGCGAGAGCGCCTTGAACATGGCGTCGATGTCGAGCGTGGTGAGCCCGGGTGAGAACTCGTCCACCAGGGCATCGTAGGGGGCGAGGTTCAGCGCCTGGCCGAGCAGGGCCGCCTTGTCGCGCACCAGGTGCACGACCTCCTCCAGGTAGGGGGCGAAGCTCTCGAACTTGCCCTCGGCCCGGGCCTCAAGCCAGCGCGACTCGGCACGCGAGGCCGCCTTGGTCAGGCGCGACACCAGGCTCACCGGAGTGGCGATCGCGTGATCGCGCTGGCGGCGCATCTCGCGCAGGTTCGCGATCTGCCAGTCCTCCAGCCCCTGGGTATTGGCCTGCGCCCGATCGATCAGGCGGATGATGCGCGGGGCGGTCAGCAGCGCATGGTGCTCGGTCTCGAGCGCAGCGAGCTGCTCGCCACGCACATCGGCGCTGCCCCGGGGCATCATGACGGCGGCGTCCCAACGCAGCAGCGCCAGCGCGCCGCGGAAGGCGTGCAGGCGTTTGAACTCCTGTTCGAGCTGCTTGTAGGGCGAGGCAGACATTGATCGTCTATCAGCGGGGGACGAGCTGTAGTCTACCAGCTCCGCGTCCCAGCCCCTCGCGTGGCAACTAATTTTTTTTAATTAAATCAAATGCTTCTGCAGTGTTACAGCGAAATGAACCTGCGGGCCCCTTGACTTGCCTCAAAGGCGTCTCGGTCAACGAGCGAAGATTATGTTACCTGGGCCAGTGCCTTCGCGGCGGTCTGCCCGGGGCGCGAACTGGCGCTGCGCAGCGCGCTCCAGGCGAGCATCGCGCGCTTGCGATCCCCGCCCCAGTGGTAGCCCCCCAGGGCGCCATCCTGGCGCAGCACGTTATGACAGGGGATGAGCCAGGCGACCGGGTTGGCGCCCACGGCATTGCCGACCGCGCGCGTACTGCGGGCCGCCCCCGCCGCCTGCGCCAGCGCTGCGTAGCTCGTCGTCGCGCTACGGCCGGTCTCGATCAGTGCCTGCCAGACGCGCACCTGGAAGTTGGTGCCGCCGACCGCTAGGCGCAGCGCGCCGCCACCCCCGCCCCAGATCTGCAGCGCGAGCGCAGCGGCCGTGGCGTCACTGCGCATGTGGCTGGCGCGCGGCCACCGCCGTTTCAGCTGCGCCAGGGCCGCCGCCTCGGTGCCCGGCTCGACGAAGGAAAGGTGCGTGATCCCGCGCGGCGTGCTGGCGATGAGCGCGCGCCCGAAGGGCGTGTCGCTGAAGCCGCTCTCGAGCGTGACCCCCGCCCCCTGCGCCTTGAGCTCGCCCGGGGTCATCGCCTCGAGCGTCACCGTGAGATCGTGCAGCCGGCCCGGCCCGGACAGCCCCACGGCGTACGCCGCCTCGAGCACCGAGGGCGTGCCTTCCAGGGCGGCCCGCGCCGCGCGGGCGGTGACGAAGGCCAGGTACTGCCGCGGGGTCAGGCCCGCCCAGCGCCGGAACAGGCGGTTGAAATGAAACTCCGACAGGTGCACGGCGGCGGCAATCTCCGCCAGGCGTGGCTGCGAGCGGAAGTGCGCATCGATGTAGCGGATGGCGCGCGCGATGCGGGTGAAGTCGCGACCATCGAGGAAGCCGTGGGTGCTGCTGTTCATGGCCTCATGATACGAAGGCGCCCCGCGGCCGCGACCCGTTTCTTGCGCGGCCGGCGCAGGCGCACCGGCTGGCCTCGGTTACACTGGCGCCGGATTCAGTGCCACAGGTGCGGCCAGCGGACCGCGGCGATGCCGACGCCGACGGAGAACGCCACCAGCAGCACCAGCGTGAGCACGATCAGGATCCGCTGCATCGCCTCATCATAACGCCAAGCTGCACCCCTCATGAGCGACGCCGAACCGCTGCCCGTGTGCCTGCTCGCCTCCGAGGTGACGCCGCTGTCCAAGACCGGTGGCCTGGCGGACGTGGCCGCTGCGCTGGCGACGGCGCTCACTGCCGCCGGCCATGACGTGCGGCTGTTCACCCCCGCCTACCGCAGCCTCGACCGCGACGCCTGTGCGGCGCGCGCACACGCTGGCCTCGAGCGCGTGCCGGTCGTGGTCGGCGCCACGACCTATGAGTTCGGCGTGCTCAAGGGCAGCCTCAAGGGCGGCGCCGCCGTCTACCTGCTCGAGTGCCCGGCGCTGTTCGGGCGCGCGGGGCTCTACAGCAGCGACCCCGACGAGCACGTACGCTTCCTCGCCTTTACGCGCGCGGCACTGCAGAGCTGCGTGCGCATGCGCTTCGAGCCCCGCATCATCCACTGCAACGACTGGCACACTGCCTTCGCGCCGCTGTTCCTGCGCACCAGCTACGCGGCCGAGCCACGGCTGGCGGCGGCGCGTACGCTGCTCACCATCCACAACATCGGCTATCAGGGCATCTTCCCGGTGAGTGCGCTCGCCGACCTCAACCTGACGGCCTCGCAGCTGCCGCTGCTGCATCGGGCCGACCTGCAGGCGGGGCGCATCAATGCACTGCGCCACGGCATCCTGTACGCCGACGCGATCAACACCGTCAGCCCGACGCACGCACGCGAGATCTGCTCGGATGAGTACGGCATGGGCCTGCAGGACAGCCTGCGTGCGCGCGCCGCGGCCGTGAGCGGCATCCTGAACGGCGTCGACTATGCCCAGTGGGACCCGCGGCACGATGCGCTGCTGCCTGAGCACTACGATCCGGAGCACCTGGCGGGCAAGGCGCGCCTGAAGGCGCAGCTGCTGGCGCGCTGCGCGCTCGAGCCGGCACTCGAGCGGCCGCTGCTCGGCATGGTGAGCCGGCTTGCCGTACAAAAGGGCATCGAGCTGCTGTTCGAGGGGCTGCCACGGGTGCTCAACACGCATCCGCTGACGGTCGTCGTGCTCGGCAGCGGCGAGGCGCAGTACGTGCAGTTCTTCACCCGCCTCGTGCAGCAGTTCCCGGGGCGCGTGTACTTCCATGAGGGCTACGACGAGCCCCTGGCGCACTGGATCGAGGCCGGGAGCGACATGTTCCTCATGCCCTCGCGCTACGAGCCGTGCGGGCTGAACCAGATGTACAGCCTGCGCTACGGCACCGTGCCGATCGTGCGGCGCACCGGGGGACTGGCCGACTCGGTGGAGCATTTCGATGCGCGCACCGGCACTGGCACGGGCGTAGTGTTCAATGACTTCGACACGCCGGCGCTCGAGTGGGCACTGCGCACCGCGCTCGAGCTGTATGCGCAGCCGGCACTGTGGCAGCGCCTGATGCGCAACGGCATGGCGCGGGACTTCTCCTGGGCGCGCCAGGCGCGCGAGTACCTGGCGCTCTACCGGCGGCTGCTCGGCGCGCGCGCCGGGCAGCCACCCCCCCTCCCCTAGAAGCGCGCCGTGCCGCCGAAGAACACCTCGCGCCCCAGCGTGTCGTAGTTGGGAAAGACGTTGCCGGAGCCGGTGCCGGAGTAGTTCGAGGCCACCACCGGCGGGTCCTTGTCGAGGATGTTGTTGATGCCGGCGCGCAGCGAGAAGGTCTTGTTGATATTCCAGATCGCCGAGAGGTCGAAGACGCTGATGCCCGGGATGCGCGCGTAGTACGGGTCGTAGGCGCCGTTGGTCAGGAGCGGATTGCTCGAGTTGACGTCGAGGTCCTGCGCGCCGAGGTAGCGCCACTGCGCCGACACCAGCACGTCGACCCCGGGAGTCTGCCAGGTGGCGCGCAGGTTGTGCCGCCAGCGCGGCGTCACGGCGCAGGTCGGTCCATACAGGCCGGCGCAGTCGTAGCTGCCCAGCCCCGGCAGCGGCTCGGCGGTCGAGTTCTGCATGTAGGTGCCGGTGAAGGTGAAGGTGAAGCCGCCGAGCCGATCGAGCGGCAGGTGCCAGCTCAGCTGCGCGTCAATGCCCTGCACCTTCGCGTTGGCGACGTTGACGTTGGTGCCGGCGATGTAGCCGCCCCCGGCGATGGTGGCACCGAACAGCCCGCCGCTCGCCGCGCGCACGATGTTGCTGCAGTAGGTCGGGTCGCCGGTCGTCAGGCACTGCTGGTAGGAGGTATTGAGCGGGATGATCCCGATCTCGCCCGCGATCTTGATCTGCCACCAGTCCAAGCTCGCCAGGAAGTTCGGCCCCGGGGTGAGCGTGAAGCCGGCCGTGATCGTGTCGGCGGTCTCCGGCTTCAGGTCCGGGTTGCCGCCGGTGAGCGTCGAGCACTGCCCGGCCGGGCACTGCGGGATGTGGCCGTACTGCGCAGGAGTCACGCCGGTGTGCTCGCAGGCCGCAAGACTCGCGGTCGGGTTCGCCCCGGCGCACTGATCGACGCTCACGTCGCTGGTGTTCGTGACGGTCTGTGGGTTGTAGAGCTCGACGATGTTGGGCGCCCGCAGTGCGCGCTGGTAACCGCCACGGAAGCGCACCAGCTCCCACGGCGCATACTGCAGCTCGAACTTGTAGGTGTTGGCATTGCCGGCCGGGTTGTAGTCGGAGTGCCGGTAACCGGTGTCGAACACCAGCTCGTGCGCCAGCGGCACGTCCTGCAGGATCGGCAGGCGCAGCTCGGCGAACTCTTCCGTCACGTGGATCCTGGCGTTGATGGCGGTGGCGGCACCGCCGAAGCCGGCCAGGTCGTTGGAGAGCGAGGCCTGGTCGGGCAGGAAGTTGAGCGTGTCGCTGCGGTACTCGGCGCCGACGTTGAGCGCCACGCCGTCGCGGGCGGTGGGCAGCTTGATGCCGTACTTGCCCAGGTCCCCGGTGATGTTACCCGAGACGATGCGCTCCTGGATGTTGCCGGTCTCGATCGCCGGCACGGCGAGCGCGTTGGCGGCGGCCGGGGTCACGGCGCCCTGGGTGAAGATCTGCCAGGGGATGCAGGTGTCGCTCGCCGGGGTGACGCACTGGCCGGCGGCGTTGACGTTCAGCGCCGCGTTGATGGCGTTCCAGCTGAGGAAGCCGAGGTTGGTCTGGATGAGCGAAGTGTAGTAGTTGGAGAAGTACACGTCGTAGTTCCAGGCATCGGTCACATCGCCGCGCACGCCGCCGACGATGCGATAGTTCTGGTGCTCCCACTCGGTGATGCGCGGCCCGCCCTCGATGTTGCGGCGGCCGATGAAGAGGTCGACGTAGCCCGGCGGGGAACCGCCGGTGCCGCAGAAGGGCGACAGCAGCGCTTGCTGCGAGGCGCTGAAGAGCGAGCTGTCGCAGGGAATGTAGGTGCCGCCGGTCGCCGCGGCGCCGGGCACCGGCGTCTTCGGGTCGCTGCCGTAGAAGAGGCCGCTCGGGGCCACCTGGGCGGTGGACTTGTCGTTCTCGTAGTTGAAATCCAGATACGGCTTCGCCCAGTCGGTGATGTCGTAGTGCGCGAACACGCCGGCGAGGTAGCGCGAGCTCTCCAGCTGGAAGTACTGGTACGGGCTCGAGTTGAACAGCGGCGGCGGCACGCTGCCGGCGGCCGGGTAGGGCTGGAAGCCGTTGCCGACCACGGAGTAGTCGACCTCGGCACCCTCGATGACGCCGGCGGAGACGATGTTCGAGGTGGGCGAACCGTTGCAGAAGGGCGGATTGCCCGAGGCCAGCAGGCAGGCCGCGAAGTCGCGGTTACCCTGCAGGACCGGGTTCTGCGCGCGGTAGGTGAGGTAGCCGGTGACGTTACCCTTGTGATCGGCGGTGTTGGTGCCGATGATCAGGCTGAAGGTCTTGTTCTGGCCGTCGGTGCCGGAGCCGGTGGGCGCCGGGAAGCCCGCCTCGGTCTCCAACTGCTGCATCGCCGGGTTGTGGTTGTCGTGCTGGTAGAAGCCGCCCTGCGCATCCAGCTGCACGCCCTCGAAGTCGCGCTTCATGATGAAGTTGACGACGCCGCCGATGGCATCCGAGCCGTAGGTGGCTGAGGCGCCGCCGGTCACCACCTCGATGCGCTGCACCAGCTGCGCGGGGATCTGGTTGGTGTCGGCGCCGGGGTTGGGATTGCCGGTGTTGGCATCGCCCGGTCCCAGGCGCTTGCCGTCGATCAGCACCAGCGTGCGCTGCGGCCCGAGGCCGCGCAGGTCGACGGTGGCCTCGCCCCCGGGCACCGACAGCGGGTTCTGGCGCGGCCCGAGGTCGATGTTGCCGAGCGTGAGCACCTGCGGCAGCGTGTTGAGCAGGTTGGCGACATCGGAGGCGCCCTGCAGCTTGATGTCCTGGTCGCTCACCACCTGGATCGGGCTGGTGCTGGTCGCGTTCGGCGCGGCGATGCGCGACCCGGTGACCACGACCTCCTGCAGCACCGGCGCCTGCTCGGCGGGCTGATCCTGCGCCGGCAGCGGCGCTGACATGAGCGTGGTGACGAGCGCGCACAACGTGAGCGGGCACAGCGCGCGGACCCAGGACGTGTGAAGATTCATAGGCACTCCCTTGCAGACACTGGCGTCGCAGGCGACGGCAAGGAATGCAGCAATCGGTGGCATCCTTGCCAGCTGTCGCGTGTGCGGCACGCTTTCCGAGTGCGGGCGATGTTAGCAGTGGCGCGCGGCGCCCTCTGTCATCCTGCGCTGGACAAAAACCTATTTTTGCACGCTACAGAGTGCGCTGCGCTCAGGCCCGAGCCGTGGGGGGAACGCAACAGGCGCGCAAAGTGCGTTCCGCGCACGCGCCCACCTTAAGCTGAAGATCGTGCGCGGCTACTGCAGTTTGAAGGTGCCGCTCTGGTCGAAGGGAATCGAGCGCAGGAAGCCCTCGCTGAGCGACACCTTGCCGCGCAGCCGGTAGTCAAGTGACTTCACCGGCGTGCCCTTGCCGAGCACTTTCAGAGCGGTGGCAGCGAGGTTGGTGTTGACGTTCATGTCGAAGTCGGCCTGGCCAAGCGGCGGCACCACGAAGGCCGAGGCCGACTCGCCCGTGGCGCACTCCTGGCCCTCGACCTCGAGCCTGTACACGATGCGCTCGACGGGCAGCGCGCGCTCGTTGGGGTTCACCACGTGCACGTGCACCGTCAGGTGCTGCTGCCACAGGTCACCGCCGGTCACCGTCACGTTGGTGACCGACAGCTGCGGTGCCTCGAATTTGGTGAGCGCGCAGCCGCCGAGCAGCACGACGGCGAGCGCGACGAGCGCGCGGAGGATGCCTGGCATGGCGTGCATGGTAACAAAGGGGTGCGCGCGCCTTTCAGGCGCGGCCGAAGGCCGCATTGAGACGCGCGTAGTGACGCGCCAGGTCGGCGCCGAGCGCACCGGGAGGTACCTGCCACTGCCAGTTGCCGCCGACCGTGCCGGGGTGGTTGATGCGGGCGTCCGAGCCGAGGCCGAGCAGGTCCGGCGCCGGGATCACGGCCAGTTGCGCCACCGAGCCGAGCACCGCGCGGATCAGGGCCGCGGGCATGGACTCGCGACTGCCGAGCAGGTAATCGACTCGCGCACGCGTGTCTGCGTCGAGATCGCGATACCAGCCGAGGGTGGTGTCGTTGTCGTGCGTGCCGGTATAGGCGACGCTCTCGCGCACGTGCATGAATGGCAGGTGCGGATTGGCGGGGTTGCCGTCGAAAGCGAACTGCACGACTCGCATGCCGGGGAGCGCGTACTGGCGCATGAGCTCGATCACGTCCGCGGTGATGACGCCGAGGTCCTCGGCGACCAGCGGCAGGTCGGGCAGCTGCGCGCGCAGCGCCTCGAGCAATGCGGCACCCGGGCTCGGCTGCCAGGCGCCGCTACGCGCATCCGGGGCCTGCGCGGGGATGGCCCAGTGGGCGGCGAGGCCGCGGAAGTGATCCAGCCGCAGCAGGTCGAGGTGTGCGAGCTGGCCGCCCACCCGGCGCGTCCACCAGCGAAAGCCCGTGCGCTGCTGCGCTGCCCAGTCGTAAAGCGGGTTGCCCCAGGTCTGCCCGTGCTCGGCGAAGTAGTCCGGCGGCACTCCGCCCACGGCGGCGGGGGCGCCGTGCGGCAGCAGCTGGAAGAGCGCGCGTTCGGTCCACACCTCCGCGGAGGAAGGCGCCACGTAGAACGGCAGGTCGCCGAAGAGGCGCACGCCGCGCGCGCGGGCGTGCTCGCGTAGTGCCCGCCACTGCCACTCGAAGGCGAACTGCTCGGACTGGATCCGCGCCAGCTGCGCGGCGTGCTCGCGGCGTGCCTGTGCGAGCGCGTCCGGGTCGCGCTCGCGCAGCGGTGGCGGCCACTCCCAGAACGGCGCGCCGTGGCAGGCGTGCGTGAGCACTTCAAAGAGCGCGTAGTCGGGCAGCCAGCCGGCGTTCGCGGCGAGGAAGCTGCGCTCATCCTCGCCGCCGGCCGGCGGCAGCTCCTGCGGGTCAAGCAGCGCCGGATTGCCGGCCAGGTCCGAGCGCACCCAGTAGGGCGAGCGGTCCGCGCCGGTCGGACCTGCCGGCAGCACCTGCCACACCGAAAATCCGGCATCCGCCAGCCAGTCGACGGCGGCGCGGCCGCCGCGGCCGAGCGGCGCGTCCAGCGCGAACAGCGGCAGCAGTACCCCGGCGCGGCGGCGATCGAATACCGGCAGGCGCTCGCTCACGGTGGGGCCGGCCAGGCGCGTGCGCGCTGCATGACGCCGCCGTGCTCGGGCGTGCCGCCGCCGCTTGAGATGGGGCTCGCCAGCTGCGGCGGCGGCGGCAGGTTCAGGCGTCGGTAGAGCGTCACCAGCTGGCGGCGGTAGAGGCGGTCGAACTGCTGCACCGCCTCCGCCGGGTTGTAGTCGCCGAACCACCAGAACCAGTCCGAGGACTCGCACAGCGCCAGCTGCCGCGTGCACTGCAGGCGCTGCGCCGGATCGTTCATGCTCTGCATGACGCGGTCGTAGTCCTGCTTGGCGCTGCACAGCAGATCCCAGGCGTGGTTCTTGGCCGCATCCCCCATCCAGGTCGCCAGCGTGCCGTGCACCCAGCTGCCGGCCATGACCCGCGGCAGCGGCGCCGGCTGCAGCCCGCGCGCGAGGCAATCCGACAGCGTCAGCAGCTCGAGGCGCGGATGCTCCCCCAGCAGCCCGTAGAGGGCGCGCAGGAAGTAGTAGCCGTTGAAGGGGTAGTGCTCCCAGGCGTTCTCGCCGTCGAGCGCGATCAAGAGCGCGTGGTTGCCGCTGTCCTGGTAGCGCTCGGCGAGCGTCAGCAGCTCGTTGACGAAGTTGTGGGCGGCATCATCCCCGTGCCAGGTGGCGTAGGTGAAGCCGATCAGATCCGAGAGCGAGTCGTCGCGGAAGAAGCAGTGCATGCCCGTGCCGGGCAGGCGGTACGGGCGGTTGTAGGCCAGCGGGTCGGCCGCCGCCTCGGGAGTCTCGAGCTCGAGGCTGGCGCGCAGCACCCCGGCGCTGCTGGCAGCCCAGCGGAAACTGCCGGCCGCGGCGAGCAGCTCGAGCGTCGGCGCGCTGATGGCGCCTTCCGCGGGCCAGCAGCCGGCCGGCGCCGCGCCGAACGCCCGCGCGAACACCCGCAGGCCCTCCTCGATATGCCAGCGGGCGCGCTCCCGCCCGCCTGGATAGCCCGGGTGCGCCGGCAGCGTCATGCCGGGCACCGCCTCGCGCGCACTCGCGAAGTCCAGCAGCAGCGGGATGATCGGGTGGCCATAGGGGGTCAGCGACAGCTCGACGCGGCCGCCGGCGGCGAGTGCGCGGTAGCGCGGCACCACCTGGGCAATGAGCTGGCCGATGAGTGTCAGCAGGTCACGCCGCTGCCCGGCGCTGAACTCGCGGCCGCGCTCGGTGAGGCGCGCGACCAGCGGCTCGGTGCGCCGCACCGTCTCGCCGAGCCAGGCCAGGTGGTACCACACGGCCAGGTCGTGGATGAACTGGTCCGAGGCATAGGCGATGCGCTCGCTGCTGCCGAGCGTCTCGGCGATCGTGGCCAGCTCCAGGTACGGACCGAAGCGCTCGATCATGTGCTGGCGGTGGCCGCGCAGGCAGGCGCGCAGCAGCGCCAGCCGCTGCGCCGGCTCGGCCGGCACGGGCTCGGGGCCGAGCAGCCCCAGCACCGGATCAGGCAGTACTGTGCCCGTGGCGAGGTGCTCGGCGATGCGGCGCGCGAGCTCCTCCAGCTGTTCGATCAGCACCGGGGTGAAGTTCACCACGGCGCGCGCCGCCGGCTGCGCCTCCAGGTGCGCCGCCATGTCGGTGTAGTCCTTGATGGCGTGCAGGTAGGTCCAGGGCAGGACGTACTGGCCGGTGAGCGCGTCGCGGTACTGCGGCTGGTGCATGTGCCACAGCAGCACGACCGGCAGCCGCGCACGCGCGCTCATGGCGCGCACGCCCCGGGCCCGCGCTGGCGGCGGCGCGCCTCAGCCACCGCGCAGCCGGCGCAGCATGTCCGGCGTCACCAGCACCACGCCCTTGTCGGTGACGTGAAAGCGGCGCGCGTCGGCCGCGCGGTCGATGCCGATCTGCGTGTGCGCGGGAATCTCGCAGCCCTCATCGACGATCGTGCCGCTGATCAGGCAGTCGGCGCCGATCTCGGCGTTCGGCAGCACTACGGAGCGCTGGATACTGGTGCGCTCCTCGACGCGCACGTTGGAGAACAGCAGCGACTCGCGCACCACGGCGCCGGAGATGATGCAGCCCCCCGAGACCATGGAGTTGACCGCCATGCCGCGCCGGCCGTCCTCGTCGAGGATGAACTTGGCCGGCGGCTGCTGCACCTGGTAGGTCCAGATCGGCCAGTCCTGGTCGTAGATGTTGAGCTCGGGGCGCACGTGCACCAGCTCGAGGTTGGCATCGTAGTAGGCATCGATGGTGCCGACGTCGCGCCAGTAGCTCTGCGCGCGGGTCTTCACGTCCTGGAACGGGTAGGCGAACACCTGGCGGTTGCCGGCGATCGCCGCCGGCAGCACGTTCTTGCCGAAGTCGTGCGCCGAGTTCTCATCGGCGGCGTCGGCGCTCAGCAGCGTCTCGAGCAGCCGCGGGTCGAACACGTAGATCCCCATGGAGGCGAGGATCGAGCCCGGCCGCCCGGGCAGCGTATCCGGCTGCGCCGGCTTCTCCGCGAAGTGCGTGACGCGGTTCCACTCGGTGGCGGTGAGCACGCCGAAGTGGCGCGACTCCTGCGCCGGGACCTCCACCACCCCGACGGTGATGTCGGCGCCCTTCTCCACGTGGTAAGCGATCATCGGACCGTAGTCCATCTTGTAGATGTGATCGCCCGCCAGCACCAGCACGTGCTTGGGGCGGTGCGAGCCGATCAGGTCGATGTTCTGGTGCACGGCATCGGCCGTGCCGCGGTACCAGGCGGCGCCGAGCTGCTGCTGTGCCGGCACGACCTCGATGAACTCGCCGAACTCGCCGCGCAGGTAGCTCCAGCCATGCTGCACGTGCTGGATGAGCGACTGCGCCTTGTACTGGGTGAGGATCGAGATCTGGCGGATGCCGGAGTTGACGCAGTTGGAGAGCACGAAGTCGATGATGCGGAACTTGCCGCCGAAGGGGGTGGCCGGCTTGCAGCGGTGCTCGGTCAGATCGTGCAGCCGCTCGCCGCGTCCGCCGGCCATGATGATGGCGACCGTGCCCCCGGTGAGGCGGCTGACGTAGCGCCCCGAGGAGGCGCGGGCGGGCTGGCGCTGCATACGCGCTACTACACCGCAAGCGACCTCGTGACTGCAACCGTGGCACGCGGCCGCACTACAGCCACTTCATCAGCCCGAGCTCGAAGGGGTGCGAGAGCAGCTCGTGGCTGGGGTAGATGCGCACCTCGGTGCGGAACTGGCCGCACTCGGGCGGCTCGACGTCGAGCGCGAACACCAGCGCCCCCTCGCCGTCGTGCTCCTCGGTGGGCGTGAGCGTCGCGTGCCACAGCCCGGCCCGCGCCCGCTGCCCGTAGGAGCTCAGCGGCGGCGGGGCGAGGTCGGCATCCGGCAGCAGCCGCCGCGCCACGAACTCCACGCGCACGTCGGCCGGCGCCAGCCCGTTGAGCGTGGCCGCCACCCGCAGCCGCAGGCGCTCCCCGCGCGGCAGGTCGCGCGCCGCATCGCTCAGCAGCTTGAGGCTCACGCGCGGCCAGGCCCCGCGCACACGCTGCTTCCACTCGGCCAGCGCGCGCGCTCCGGTGAAGGCGTTCTCGGCCAGGCGCCGGTACTGCGCCGCCGCCGGCTGGTACAGGCCCTGGGTGTAGTCAAACAGCACGCGCCGCATGTTGAAACGCGGGATCACGCTCATCATGGCGCGCTTGCTCGAGCGCACCCAGTCCGCCGGGATCCCCGACTCCCCGCGCGCGTAGTAAAGCGGCACCACTTCCTCCTCGAGGGCCGCGAGCATGAGCTCGGCCTCGAGCGCATCGCGCCGCTCCGGGTCCTGGACCGCCGCCGGCGGGATGCCCCAGCCGTTGTCCTGCATCCACCCTTCCGCCCACCAGCCGTCGAGGATGCTGAGGTTGAGGCGGCCGTTGATGGCCGCCTTGATGCCGGAGGTGCCGCTCGCCTCGAGCGGCGCGATCGGATTGTTGAGCCACACGTCCACGCCGGACACCAGGCTGCGCGCCAGCTGCAGGTCGTAGTCCTCGAGGAACACGATACGCCCGGCGAACTCCTCGCTCATCATCAGCTGGCGGATCTCGCGCAGCACGTATTTGCCCGGCTCATCGGCCGGGTGGGCCTTGCCGGCGAACAGCAGCACCACGGGGTGCTCGGCATCATTCAGCAGCCGTGCCAGGCGCGCGCGATCGCGCATCAAGAGCGTCGCGCGCTTATAGGTCGCGAAGCGCCGCGCGAAGCCGAGAGTGAGGATGCCGGGACGCTGCGGATCGAGGAAGCGCGTCACGTGCCGCAGCTGCGCCGGGCTCAATCCCTTCTTTTGGTACTCGCGCTGCAGCCGCTCGCGCACGCTCGCCAGCATGCGCGCCTTGACGTCCTGCGAGGTCGCCCAGTACCGCTCCTCCGGCACCGCCTCGAGCGCGCCCCAGAAGCTCACGTCGCGCAGGCGCTCGCGCCACTCGCGCCCGAGCTCGTGGTCGAAGAACTCCATCCAGCGCTGGTGCAGGAAGGTCGGCACGTGCACGCCGTTGGTGACCCAGCCCACCGGGTTGTCCTCCGGGCGCACCTCCGGCCACTGGTCCGCGCACAGCCGCGCCGAGACCGCGCCGTGCACGCGGCTCACGCCGTTCACGTGGCGTGCGCCGTTCAGCGCCAGCCGCGTCATGTTGAAGAGTCCCGGGTTGCCGGGGGCGCGACCGAGCTCGAGAAAGCGCTCGCTGCTGATGCCCAGCTCGCGGATGAAATCGCCGAAGTGCTGCACGATCAGCTCGGGTCCGAAGGCGTCGTGCCCGGCGGCCACCGGAGTATGCGTGGTGAAGATGCACGCGGCGGCGACCGCCTCGAGGGCGGCCGCGAAGCCGAGGCCCTGGCCCAGGTGCTCGCGCAGCAACTCGAGGATCAGGAACGCGGCATGTCCCTCGTTCAGGTGCCAGGCAGCCGGCGCGATGCCGAGCGCGCGCAGTGCGCGCACCCCGCCGATGCCGAGGATCATCTCCTGGCGCACGCGCGTGGATTCATCCCCGCCGTAGAGACGGTGGGTGATGTCGCGATCGGAGGGTGCGTTCTCGGCACAATTGGTGTCGAGCAGGTACACCGCGACCCGCCCCACCTGCGCCGTCCACAGGCGCGCGACCACATCGCGCGCACCGATGCGCACGCTCACCTTGACGCGCTCCCCGCCCGCATCGCGCACCGGCTCGAGCGGCAGGTCGCGCGGATCGCGCTCCAGGTACTGCGCGTGCTGCACGCCGTCGTTGTCGACCGTCTGCGTGAAATAACCCTGCTCGTACAGCAGCCCGACGCCGACGAAGGCCGCGCGCTCATCGCTGGCCGCCTTGCAGTAGTCACCGGCGAGCACCCCGAGGCCGCCGGAGTAGATCGGCACGCTCTCGTGAAAGCCGTACTCGGCGCAGAAGTACGCCACCAGCGGTGCTTCCCCGGCGGCCGCGGGTTCGCCGAGGTAGGCGTCGAGCGTCGCGAGTGCCCCGTGGTAGCGCACCAGGTAGGTCTCATCCGTGCTGGCGTGCTCCAGGGACTCCTGGCTCAGGCAGCGCAGCATGAGGCGCGGGTTGCCGTTGGTCTGCTTCCACAGCTCGGGGTCCAGGTCCTCGAACAGCGCCCGCGTCGGCCGGTGCCAGCTGAACAGGAGGTTGCTGGCGAGCTCGGCGAGGCGGGAGAGGCTCCCCGGGATGACGGGGGTGACTTCGAGGAGCGAATTTCGCATCAGCAGCTTTCGGATTCGCGCGAGCGCGCGAGAGTCTAGCAGCCCGGGTCCGTCGCCTCGGGATGAGCTTTCCTCTCCCGAAACTTTCTTTCCGGCGCATATGTTCTTCGCATAGTACTAATTGAATGCTAGTACTATGAAGTATATAGTACTGGAAGATGGATGATACTCAGGCCCGAAAGTTCCAGAAGGACCTCAACGCCGGACTCGTGGCGCTGGTCCTGCTCGGGGTCCTGGAGCGCAGTACCGAGGACCTGTATGGCTACGAGATCGCCAAACGCCTGCAGCGGGCCAACGAGGGAGAGGCGCTCTTCAAGGAGGGCACGATCTACCCGGTGCTGCGCGCGCTCGCGGCGCAGGGCCTGCTCACCAGCCGCGTCGTGCCCTCCTACGCCGGTCCGCCGCGCCGCTATTACCGCATCACCGAGGAAGGCCGCGCCATGCTGGCGCAGTGGAGTGCCATCTGGCGCCAGACCCGCGCCTTCGTCGACCGCTTCATCGAAGGAAGTTAGCCCATGAACGCTCCCCGCTCGATCGATGAGTATCTCAAGCAGCTGCGGGCCGCCCTCGCCGCCGAGGACGCGGCGCTGATCCAGGATGCGCTCTACGACGCCGAGGAATACCTGCGTGCGGAAGTCGCCGCGCACCCGGGCAAGTCCGAGCCGGACGTGCTCGAGCTGATCGCGAGCACCTACGGCGCGCCCGAGGAAGTGGCCGCGGCCTACCGCGACACCGAGGCAAAGGTGAAGGAGGCGCTGAAGACGCCGACGCCTGCGGCGGTGCGCAGCCATGCGCCGCTGGCGCGCTTCTTCAGCGTCTACCTCGATCCGCGTGCCTACACGTCCCTCTTCTACATGCTGCTGTCGCTGGCCACCGGCATCCTGTACTTCACGATCGTCATCACCGGCCTGTCGCTCTCGGCCGGCTTTGCGGTGCTCATCATCGGTCTTCCCTTCTTCCTCGCCTTTATCGGCATCAGCCGCGTGATCTCGCTCGGGGAGGGCCGGCTGCTCGAGGCGGTGAGCGGCGAGCGCATGCCGCGCCGCCCGCTGCACCCCGGGCCCACGGCCGGCTGGTGGGCGCGGATCACGGAGATGCTCAAGGACGTGCGCACCTGGACCACGCTTGCCTACCTGGTGCTCATGCTGCCTCTCGGGATCGTGTACTTCACGCTCGGCGTCACCGGCCTCGCCGTGGCGCTCGGGTTCGTCGCCGCGCCGCTCGGGCTGCTGACGCATCGGCTGGGGTTTGACTACGTCAACGTGGGCGTCGAGCCCTGGCTGGGCGGCGGCTCCCTGGTCGGCTCGCTCATCGTGTGTGCGCTCGGGGTGCTGCTGCTGACGCTGCTGCTGCACCTGGCGCGCGCCCTGGTGCGCGGACACGCGCGCCTCGCCAAGTCGTTGCTGGTCGAGCCAGGTGCCACGGCGATGACCGGTTAGACTTGCGCCCATGCGTCGCCTGCTCTTGCTGCTGCCCCTGTCGGTGCTCGCCGGCGCGCCCGGGGCGCTGGCCACGGGCGCCGCGCCGCGCGGCTGCCTGGCATCGGGCAACGGCTACCTGCACGCCCGCATCCGTGGCGCGCGCAATCTCGACGTCGCGTGGCGCAACGAGGAGATGCAGTGCGAGGGCGGCCCGCGCCCCGACGGCAGCGGGCTGCGTCTCGCCTTCGCCGGCCCGCAGCACGCCGACGGCCGGCGGCTGCGCCTGGTGTTCGGCGTCGAGGCCGCGCGCGAGGGACGCGCGGGCCGCGAGCTGCCGACCAATCTCACCGTGATCTTCGAGGGCGAGGAGCGGCTGTTCGCCACGCGCGGCGATGATCACTGCACCGTGGATGAGCTGCGCCAGGAGCGCGTCGGCGCCCTCGGCGGCCCGGTGCGCTCCTGGCGCATCGTCGCGCGCGGCTTCTGCATCGCCCCGGCCAGCACGCTCGACAGCGGTGCACGCATCCTCGTGAGCAGTTTCGACTTTGCCGGCAGCGCCGTGTTCGAGGATGAGCCGCCCGCGCCACCGGCACCGCCCCCCAGGCCCCACTCCAAGCTCTGACCGTCACAGGCGATGCCATGGCCAACCGCTTCCTGCTCGCGCCGCTCCTGCTGCTACTCACCGCGCTCACTGCACCCGGCGCCCTGCCGGCGCAGGAGGAACCTACGCTCGACCTGGCGAGTTATCCGCGCACCGACCTGACGATCCGCAGCGCCAAGTCCAAGGCGGTGCACTCATTCCGCGTGTGGGTCGCCGACACCCCGGTGCGCGCCGAGCAGGGGCTGATGTTCGTGCGCGACCTGCCCGAGACCCAGGGCATGGTGTTCCCGCTGGAGCCGCCGCGCGTCTCGAACATGTGGATGAAGAACACCTACATCGAGCTCGACATGCTGTTCATCGACACCCATGGGCGGGTGGTGAAGATCATCGAGCGCGCCCACCCGCTCTCGCTCGACACGCTCTCCTCCGCCGCCACGGTGGCGGCGACCCTGGAGCTCAAGGGGGGCGCCGCAGCACGGCTCGGGCTGCAGGTTGGCGATGAGGTGAGCTGGAAGCCGCCCGCGCCCTGAAACGGCGCGCGGCTCAGGAAGTGACGGGCTTCTTCTTCGGCGGACGCTTGGTGAGGATCTTCGGGCCTACCGGCGCGCCATAGCTGTTGTGGGCGGCCTTGGGGTGCGGGGCATAGGAGCTTGGCTTGTGCTTGGCCTTCTGCTTGTCCATGGCGGCGTCGCAGTGTCCCGCAGCCGATGGCAGCACCGGGGCGAGCAGCAGGGCCAGGACCCAAGAGACGATCACGCCGCGCACGGACGACCTCGGCAACGCAAAGGGGCGAGGCAGTCTCGCGCAACTGGCCGCAGTGCCGCGCACGATGCGACTTATGCTCAGCGGGCGCCTGCGCTCCTGTGCGCTGCGTCTCATTCCTCTTCGGCGCGCGGCCGCCAGGCCTGCGCGAGCTCCTGCTGCTTGCGCGGCGGCACCGGGTCGTAGTGACTGAGCTCCATGGTGTAGGCGCCCTGGCCGCCGGTGAGCGCCTTGAGGCGCGACTGGTACTCGGATACTTCCGCGAGCGGCACGTAGGCGCGCAGGGTCGCGCGCTGGCCCGGCAGTGAGTCGTTGGCGTTGATGCGCGCCCGCTTGGTGGCCAGATCCCCGGTGATGTCGCCGATGGCGCTCGCCGGCGCGGTGATCTCCAGGCGCATGATCGGCTCGAGCACGATGGGCGTGGCCTTCTGCAGGGCGTCGATAAAGGCCTTGCGGCCGGCTGACACGAAGGCGACCTCCTTGGAATCCACCGGGTGGTGCTTGCCGTCGTAGACGGTGACCCGCACGTCCTGGATGGGGAAGCCGGCGAGCGCGCCCTCGCTCAGGACCTGGCGCACGCCTTTTTCCACCGCGGGGATGTACTGCCCGGGGATGGCGCCGCCGACCACGTCGTCGACGAACTCGAAGCCGGTGCCGCGCTCGAGCGCCTCGACCCGCAGGTACACCTCGCCGAACTGCCCCGCACCGCCGGTCTGCTTCTTGTGGCGGCAGTGCCCGTCCGCCGGCCGCGTGATCGTCTCCCGGTAGGGAATGCTCGGCGGGTGCGTCTTGACGTGCACGCCGTAGCGCTCGGCCATGCGCTCCAGCAGCACGCGCAGGTGGAACTCGCCCATGCCGTAGAGCACCGTCTCGTTCACGGCCGCGTGGTGCTCGATGCGCACGCACGGGTCCTCGGCGGTGAGCTTGTGCAGCGTATCGGCGAGGCGCTGCTCATCCCCGCGCCGCTCCGGCGAGATGGCGATGCCGAGCATCGGCGGCGGGAAGGCGACCGGCTTCAGGTGGTACTCATCCTCGTCGTGCGAGTCGTGCAGCACCGCATCCAGGTGCAGCTCGTCGATCTTGGCGATCGCGCAGATGTCCCCCGGCACGGCGCTGGCGATCTCGCTGGTCTCCTTGCCGAACAGCCGGTAGAGGTGGGCGATCTTGATCGGCTTGCGGGCATCGCCCACGAACAGCTGGCTGCCGGCGCGCACCGTGCCCTGGTGCACGCGCAGCACGCCGAGCTTGCCGACGTAGGGGTCGATGCTCACCTTGAAGACGTGGGCGATCACGTGCTTGGCCGGATCGGGCACCACCGCCACGCGCGCCGCGGCCGCGCCGCTGCCCTTGAGGAACAGGGGCGGGTTGCCCTCGGCGGGGTTGGGCATGAGCTGCTCGATGACCTGCAGCAGCTCGCCGACCCCGGCCCCGGCCTCCGCCGAGACGAAGCACACCGGCACGAGATGGCCCTCGCGCAGGGCCTGCTCAAAAGGGTTGTGCAGCTGCTCCGGGGAGATCTCCTCTCCCTGCTCCAGATAGAGCGCCATCAGCTGCTCGTCGAGCTCGACCACCTGGTCGATGATCTGGGTGTGGGCCGCCTCGACGGAGGAGAAGTCCGTGGCCCGGCCACGCGGCTGGAAGAAGCAGTCGACCACGTCGTCCCCTCCTCCGGAGGGCAGGTTGAGCGGCAGGCATTCCGGGCCGAACGCCTCGCGCAGCTGCGCCAGCACCTCGGCGCAGCGCGCCTCGTGGCTGTCGATCTTGTTGACGATGATGAGACGGCACAGCTCGCGCTCGCGCGCGAACTCCATGAGGCGGTGCGTGAAGGTGTCCACACCCGCGACCGCGCTGACCACGATCGCGACCGCTTCGACGGCCTCGAGCACGGAAAGCGACTTGCCGACGAAGTCCGGGTAGCCGGGCGTGTCGATCACGTTGATGTGTACGCCCTGGTAGTCGAAGCTGCAGATCGCACTGTCGAGCGAGTGCAGCAGGCGTTTCTCCTGCGGGTCGAAGTCGGAGACCATCGTGCCGCGCTGCAGGCTGCCGCGCGTGCGGATGCCGCCCGCCTGCAGCAGCAGCGTCTCCAGCAGCGAGGTCTTGCCCGCCCCGGCCTGGCCGACCAGGGCGATATTGCGGATGCCTGAAGTCGTGTACCCCATGGCGTATGCTCCCCGGCAAGGATGACCGGCGCCGCACACCGGCTCTTTAGGGGAAAAGCGTACTCCCCTGCGCGTGCCGGCGGCTACGGTCCGAAGGCGCGCCGGCCCTCGCAAACCCAAGGAGGTTGCGGATGAAGAGCATGAGCGAGCAGGAAGTGCAGGCCGAGCAACGCAAGCGCCAGAAGATTCAGCGCCAGCTGGATGAGGCGCTCGCGGACAGCTTTCCCGCGAGCGATCCGGTCTCGATCGTCACCTCCAGCGAGGAGGAGGACTGGGGCACCGAGCCGACGGCGCCGCCGCCGCCGAAGCCTAAGGAGCCGTAAGCTCCAGCGCCGAGCCGGCCTGGTTGATGGTCGTCAGCACGATGGGCCGCCGCCAGACGCGGTGGACATAATCGAGCACCTTACGGCTGCGCTCGAGGTCCAGCCCGCGGCCGTCCACCGAGCTCTCGTGCACCAGCTCGAGCGTGCCATCGGTGCGCACCTTATGCGCTGCGACGACCGGGGCGCCGAAGTTGTACTTGGGCGCGAGCAGCGCCTCGTGCAGCCCGGGCAGGTCCGCCTCCAGCACCTTGATCTGGCCGTCGCTGCGGGCGCTGAAGCGGAACAGCCCGAGCTCCTCGGCCAGTTCGCGCGTGAGATGGTTGCGCACGAAGCCGAAGTCATCGTCCTGCTCCATGATGCGCCGCGCCGCCTCCAGGCCCTGCTCGGCGATGACCTTCTCCCACATGGCGAAGCCGAGGTGGTAGGGATTGATGCTGAGCGCCACCTGCGCCTCGGCGGCGATCGGACGCACCACGTCCGAGTGGCACTTGATGGCATCCACATAGGCCTGCTGCGGCACGAAGTCCGCCTCGCGCAGCAGCCGGGCATGCCAGTAGGAGGCCCAGCCCTCGTTCATGATCTGCGTGGCGAACACCGGGTAGAAGTAGAAGGACTCCTCGCGCACCGCCAGGAAGATGTCGCGCTCCCAGCTCTCCATCTCCGGCGCGTAGTGGGCGATGAACCACAGCAGGTCACGCTCGGGGTGCGGCGGCACGGGCGCGCGCTTGCGCGCCTCGGCGCCACCGGGCGTGCCGGGCGGCTCGAGCGCGGCGAAGCGCTTGCGGAACTGGTCGTCCACGAGCGTCTTGGGCTCCTCCGCGTACTCTGGGTAGGGGGCACGACGCAGCGCCTGGTCGACGTCGATGTGCTGCTCGAGCGCGAGCGCCGCATCGAGGGCCGCCTCGACGCGCTGCGCGCCGTGCGCCTCGATCGCCTGGCTGATCTGGCGCGCATGGTTGGCGGCGTGCTCGACGATGCGCTCGCTCACCTGCTCCTGGCAGCGCCTGAACAGCAGGTTGTTGCGCGAGAAGTCGGCGTGGCCGAGCACGTGCGCGGTGACCAGGATGTTCTCGGCGAGGCCGTTGCTCTCGGCCAGGTAGGCGTGCCCGGGGTTGCCGGGGAAGACCACCTCGAACAGCCGCGAGTGGCCCATGTGGCGCTGAATGAGCTGATAGATGTAGCGCACGCCGAAGGACCAGTGCGGCATGCGCACCGGCAGTCCGTAGACGGCGATCTCCATCATGAAGCTGTCGGGCACCGCCTCGAAGTCGACCGGATGAAAGTTGAGGCCCGAGCGCGCCGCGAGCTCCTCGATGCGGCGCACGTAGCTCTGCCACTCGCCGCTCATGGGCCGACGGCCTCCTGGTTGTGCGCGGTGAAGAAGTGGCGCACCGCGCCCCAGACGTCATCGAAGTCGTTGAGCGCGTAGCTGCCGGCGGCGCAGCCGGCGCTGTGCAGCTCGGCGAACATGCGCCCGGTCTCGGTGTCCAGCTGGCGCGACACCCCGGAGGAGACCTCCACGTAACCGGTGAAGCAGGTGTCGGCGGTGACGGCGGCGAGCGAGCTGCGCGCCTCGGCGGCGTCGCTGACCGCGTTGTCGCCGTCGCTGGCGTAGAACAGGTAGATGTTGCTGCGGCCGGGATTAAAGCGCGCGTCCATGATCTCACGCACCTTCAGCAGCCCCGCCGAGGCCACCGTGCCGCCGCTGCCGGACACCTGAAAGAAGTCCGGCTCGTTGAACTCCCACGCCTCAGTGGTGTGCGCCACGAATACGGTCTCGAGCGAGCGGTACTCGCGGCGCAGGCCCTGCACCACCCAGAAAAAGAAGGTCTTGGCGAGCTTGCGGTCGCGATCGGACATGCTGCCCGAGACGTCGAGCATGAAGAACACCACCGCGTGCACGGCGGGTTGCTTGCGGCGCGCCAGCTGGCGGAAGCGCAGGTCCTCGTCGGTGAAGGTCTGCGTCGCGCCCGGCGCGGCGCGGCGCTTCACCAGCTCCTTGAAGGAGCGGCGGCGGTCGAGGCGTGAGCGGGCCCCGCGCCGGTCCCAGCCCTCGCGTATCCAGTCGCTCTCATCCGAGGGCCCGGTGCGCGCCTTGAGGTTCGGCAGCTGCATCTCCTCCCACAGCCAGTCGACGATGTCGTCGACCTTGAACTCCAGCAGCAGCTGCACGCCGCCGTCATCACGGCCGCCCTCGCCCTTCTGGCCCGGGCCCTTGTCGCGGTTGGGATCGGAGAACACGTCGCCCGGCTTGGCCTTGCCCTGGCCGGCACCCTGCTGCTCCTCGGCACGGCGCAGGCGGAAGTGGTAGTGCTCGAGCATGCGCACCGGCACGCGCACGGTGCGCGCACCTTCGTTGATGACGTCACCGCCGGCGATGATCTCGGGCAGATTGGCGCGCACGGCCTCGCGCACCTTTTCGTCATGGCGCAGCCAGTCGCGCGCTCCGCGCGAGAACAGCTCGTACCACTTTCCCGCTCCGGGTCCCGCGTCGCGCTTGCCGCTGTCATCCATGGGCGTCGCTCGGTCTCCCGTAGCCGATTGTAGTCCCGGCTACTCCTGCGCGAGAAGCGTGGTGACGTAGCTCAAGGCTTCCTTGGCCGAGTGCTCGTCGTAGCCGTACTCGTTCACCAGGCGCTGCTGCACCACCGAGATCTTCTGGCGCGCCTCCTCGTCCGGGCGCGCCGTGGAGGTCACCAGGCGCAGCACGTCGCGGCGTTCCTCGAACAGGTACTGCTCGATCGCCTCGCGCATGCGCGCGTGGCTCGCCAGCTTGAACTTCTCCCCTGCCTTGAACGCCACCATTGCCTTGCGCACCACTTCCTGGCGGAAGGAGAGCTTGCCGGAATCCGACACCTTGATCTTCTCCTCCACCGAGCGCAGGAAGCGCTCGTCTGCGGCCCGGTTCTCGCCCGTGATCGGGTCGGTGACCTGGCGGTGATCCAGCGAGGCCTCGACCTCGTCGAGGTACTTCTCCAGCAGCTGCTGCGCTTCTTCCTCGAAGGAGGCGAACATCGCGCGGTGCACGTCTTCCTTCACCCAGCGGTTGTAGAACTCCTTGCGCGCGGTCACCAGGTGGTCGATCCAGGCCTTCTTCTGCTTGGCGTCCATGCGCGCGTCGTTCTCGATCGCGTCCTTGAGCGCGAGCAGCAGCTCCATGCTGGTGAGGCTGTGGGTGTTGCCGCGCGTGATGGCGTTGGAGATGGCGTTGATCACGAAGCGCGGCGAGACGCCGTGCATGCCCTCCTCGGGTGCCTCGGCGCGCAGCCGCACCGCCTCGCTCTCCGCCACGCCCTCGACCGCCTCGCCGGCGTACAGGCGCAGCTTCTTCGGCAGATCGAGGCCCTCGCGCTCCGGCTTCACCAGGCGCGTCAGGATGCCGAACACCGCCGCCAGGTTGAGCACGTGCGGGTCCAGGTGCACGTTGCGGAACGCCGGCGCGCCCGAGACCAGCTTCTGGTAGATGCGTGACTCGTCGCGATAGGAGAGCGCATAGGGGATCTTGATGATCACCATGCGATCAAGCAGCGCCTCGTTCTCCTTCTCCTGCAGGAACTTGTGGAACTCGGCCAGGTTGGTGTGCGCGAGGATGGTCTCGTCCAGGTGGATCAGCGGGAAGCGCGACACCTTGACGTTCTTCTCCTGCGTCAGCGTGAGCAGCAGGTAGAGGAACTCGCGCTTCACCTTGAGAATCTCGATCATCTCCAGCACGCCGCGGCTGGCGGCGTACACCGCGCCGGACCACGACCAGGCGCGCGGATCGCCCTCATCGCCGATCTGCGCCACCTTGGCCAGGTCGACCGAGCCGACCAGGTCGGCGATATCGGCGGTGGTGGGATCGTGCGGCGCGTAGGTACCGATGCCGACGCGCGAGGCCTCGGCGAGGAACACGCGCTCGACCGGCACGCGCACGAAGTCGCCCTCGAACTCGCGCTCCACGAAATCGCGCGCCCAAGGCGAGAGCTCGCCCTGGATGCTCACGCCGTAGCGCTCGCGGAACTCGGCGCGCAGGCTGGTGGGAATCAGGTTGAGCGGGTTCTCGCGCAGCGGCGAGCCGCGGATTGCGTACAGTGCGCCCTCATCGGTACGGCTGTACTCCTCGAGCCCGCGCTTGAGGAGGATGGCGAGGGTGGACTTGCCGCCCGAGGGCGGGCCGAGCAGCAGCAGCAGCCGCCGGCCGACGTCGGAGCCGGCCGCCGCCGCCTTGAAGTAATCCACTACGCGCGACAGCGGCTCGTCGATGCCGAACAGCTCGCGCTTGAACAGCTCGCGGGCGCGCTGGCTCTCGGCAGCCTCGGCGCTCGAGGCGCGGCCGTGCCAGCGCAGCATGTCCCAGATGTACTCGTGGCTGGTGCGCGCCAGGGCGGCCGAGTTGCCGGGGAGAATGCTGCCGAGGAAGTCACCGAAGGTGCCTTCCCAGCGCTGCGCGCGGTGCAACCGGCTAAAGGAACTCAACGTGTCAATGAATTCGGCGGTGCTGCCACCGTGGGAATTCTGGTCAGCGAGCGGTCGCATCGTCCTTCCCTCCCGTGAGCTCACAAGTCGGGCCGGGCGCCGGCGATGATTGCCGGCGGTGCCAGCGCGCTTAACTTAGTCCCATCGCCTCATCCAAAAGGTGACGCTCTTCCGGTCTCGGTCACTTCATTACGTTAAGACGGTCACAGCGGCAAATTGTTCACTGCGGGCCCCTCGCGCGCCAGCCCCAAAGCGCCTACGCCGCTGCGTAGGCGGAATCTTTCCCTTAAGTCGCTGATTGGCAAGCGGCGCGACGCACCCGCGTGGTGCGCCGGCGTCGCGCGCTGCTCCAGGTACGTGCCGGCACGCAGCCCGCACGCCCCTGCGTGCGTGCAGCGAACGTGCCGGCCGCGCGCCCTGCCGGCGCAAAGCGAGCAGTGCTTCAAAGCTTTGGTGAGGCGCGTCGCGCGTCGCCGACGAGGGCTGTCGTTATTGTGAACTGACGCACTGCGCTGTTCACAAGGCTACATATCCTGCATCGGCGGGACTTTGCGCGTGCCTGTGGGGCGCAAGGTGTGCTGAAGGCCCGTGCGACGCAGCCTCGCTGGCTGCCGGATTTGTCGAACGCACCAGTTGGAGATGCCACGTGGCCAGTGCACCATCGCCTGCCTCGCGCAGTCCCGAGACTGCGGGTCAATCCTCGGCCCGCGGCAGTTCCCAGCCGGCGGTCGACGTCACCGCGCTCACCACACGCGATGATTTTCTTCTCGAGCTGGGTCAGGCGCTCGACGGCCAGGCCGGCATCCGCCCGGTCGACACGCTCGAGGGCGCGCTCGAGGGCCTCGGCAGCGGCAAGCGCCCCCAGCTGCTGGTGATCGATGCCCGTGCGGTCGCGAACGTGCGCGCCGCGGTGGATGCGGCCAGCACGCGCGCGCCGCGCGTGCTGGTGCTGGTATTCGCCGAGAGCGCCGCGGAGAAGGCGGTCGGCGCCGCCCTCAAGGGCAGCCGCGTGTTCGTCGTGCTGAGCATCCCGATCGAGGCGCGCAAGGCGCGCGTCGTGTTCGAGGGTGCGATCGGCGAGGTCTGCTCCGTGCGCGCCGCCGCCGGCGCGGCCAGCGCCACTAGCGCCGCCCGCAGCGCAGCCGGGGGGTTCGCCGAGTCCGCCAGCGGCTCGCTGCGGCCCAAGGTGGCGTCCGAGGACGCCGCGGAGCGGCCGCCGCAGAGTGGCAGCCGCGCGAAGCTGCTGCTGCTCGCGGCCGCACTGCTGGGCCTCGTGGCAGCGGCCGGCGGCTACTGGTACTTCACCCATGCATCGGCCCCAGCCAAGGCAGCGCAGGCCTCGCCTGCGGCGAGCGCACCGGCGGCGGCCGGCGCGCCGGCGCAGAGCAGCCCGGCGGGCGACACCGCCCCGGAGGCCCTGCCAGAAGCGCAGACCGAGTCGCTCCTGCACGGCAAGGTGGACGAGCTGCTCGAGAAGGCCCGCGCCGCCATGCACGAGCGGCGCTTCACCGAGCCGGCCGGCGACAATGCCCTCCTTTATTACCGCTCGGCCGCGGCCGCCGACCCGGCCAACGGCGAGGCCCAGGACGGCCTGCAGCGCGTGGCCGCGGTGCTCGCGGGACGCTTCGAAGAGGCCCTGAACGGCGCGCGCTTCGACGAGGCTGCGCAGACGCTGGCGAACTTCAAGGCCGCGACCCCCGCGGATACGCGCGTCGGCTCCTTCGAGCAGCGCCTGTTCGCGGCCGAGATCGGCAAGGCGCTCGCCGACGGCAACCTCGAGCGCGCCAGCGTCCTGGTGCGCCAGGCTCAGGCCGCCGGCAGTACCAGCCCGGAGCAGCTGGCCAAGTGGCGCGCCGACATCGCACATCGCGGCGAGGATGCCAAGGTGACGCGCCTCGCCGGCCTGGTCGAGGAGCGCATCCGCGACGGCAAGCTCTCCGATCCGGACGACAGTGCCAAGAGCTACCTGCAGCAGCTGCTGACCCTCGCGGCCGCCAATGCGAACACGCAGCGCGCGCAGCGCGAGCTTGGCAACGCCTACCTGCGCAAGGCGCGCGAGGCGGCCCTCAGCAAGAACTCGGTGGACGAGGAGCGCTGGTTGAATGAGGCGCGTGCCATCGGCATGAAGCAGGCCGACATCAGCGCCTTCCAGCGCGACCTCAGCAACGCGCGCGCCAAGGTCGCGGCCGCCGAGAGCGAGCGTGCACTGCAGCAGGCACGCGACCGCATCCGCGACGGGCGCCTGTCAGAGCCCGCCCAGGACTGCGCCGTCTTCTACCTCACCCAGCTGCAGGCGAGCGACCCAAGCAACGCCGGCCTCGCCGATGCCTCGCGCGAACTCAGCGGCAAGCTGCTCGACCGTGCACGCACCACGATCGCCGCGGGCAAGCCCGCCGATGCCGACCTGGCGCTGGCACGCCGCTTCGGCGCCGACCCCAAGGACGTGGCGGCCGTACAGCAGCTGGCAAACTCGCCCAAGAGCGGCGCCGGGCTTGACCCGGCGGCCCTCGCCGCGAACCTGAAGCGCATCCGCGCGGTGCCGCCGGACTACCCGCCCAACGCCCAGGCTGCGCACATCTCCGGATCCGTGACGCTCACCTTCACCGTGGATGTCAACGGCGAAACGCGCGACATCCGCGTCGTGGAGGCCACGCCCCCCGGCGTGTTCGACCACGCCGCCATCGCCGCCATCAAGCGCTGGAAATACGCCCCCACCGTGGTGAACGGCGCGCCCGTCGAGGTCCCGGTGCGCACGCTGGTGCGCTTCGAGCTGCCCAAGTAAGGCCCACGAGGAGAATTCTAAAATGAGCGTTGCAGGCACCGAGCGTCGCCGCCAACTGGTCACCGCCGGCCTCGGCACGGCCCTGACACTGGTGATGGGCACGGTCCTGATCGTGGGCTTCCGCCTGGCGACCCACATGCGCGCGGACATCGCCGCGCTGCAGACCGCCAGCACGCTGCAGACCTACCCGGAAGAGATCGCGCACCAGATCAACTCGCTGCGCGACCGCCTCGAGGTGCGCGCCTACTCCGGCCAGGCGCTCGCCGACCTGCAGGCGAGCGTGAAACGCTTCGACCAGGAGCTCAAGCAGATCAACGCCGCGGGCGACCTGGACTCGCCGCAGCTCGCACGTGCGCTGCTGCTGTGGCACCAGTACGAGCCGGTGCTCGAGCCGGTGCTCGCCTTCCAGGGCCAGCCGTACATCGACTCCGACAGCGGTGGCAGCGCGCTCTCGCGCGAGGGCCGCGAGCACTACGCGCAGGTCAAGCGCGCGCAGCTGTTTGCCGCCGACAACGCCCATCCGCTGCAGGCACAGCTCTCCAGCCTCGCCGCCACGCTGCAGCGCACTTCCTCGGAGGCCGCCGCCCGCCTGCGCGCGCTGCTGGCCGCCGGCGTGCTCGCGGCGCTGGTGCTGGCCGCCGCGGCGGCCTACTTCCAGATAACGCGCGCACGCCACGAGCGTGCGGCACGCGACGCGCAGGAGCAGACCCGCGACATCCTCAAGACCGTGCGCGAGGGCTTCTTCCTGCTCGACGCCAACTACCGCATCGGCTCGGTGTGGTCGGACGCGCTCTCGCGCATGTTCGGCCGCAACGACTTCGCCGGGCTGTCCTTCGAAGAGCTGCTGAAGGATCTGGTGCCGGCCGCGACGCTGGCCACCGCCACCAAGTACATCAAGCTGCTGTGGGGCGACCGCGCGCACGAGAATCTGATGAAGAGCATCAACCCGCTCGGGCAGCTCGAGATCAGCATGGAGAACGCGCACGGTGGCAAGGAGACGCGCTACCTGCAGTTTGACTTCCACCGCGTCATGGGGCCGGAGGGCATCAAGCACGTGCTGTGCGCGGTGGGCGATATCACCTCCAGCGTGCTGCTGGCGCGCGAGCTGCAGGACTCCCAGGAGAATGCCAACCAGCAGCTCGACATGATGCTCGGCATGCTGCACTGCGACCCGCTGCAGCTGGTGTCCTTCCTCGACACCGCCGAGACCGGACTGAAGCTGGTGAACACCATCCTCAAGGAGCCGGCGCGCACGGATGCGGAGTTCCGCAAGAAGCTTACCGGGCTGTTCCGCGAGCTGCATGCCATCAAGGGCGAGGCCTCGGCGCTGAACCTGAAGAGCGTGGCCACGCGCGTGCACACGCTCGAGGACATGGTGAGCGAGTGCAAGAAGCGCCCCGAGCTCTCCGGCAACGACTTCCTGCCGATGGTGCTCAAGCTCGATGAGCTGCTGGCCCACCTGCGCAGCGTGCGCGAGATGGCCGCGCGCCTTACCGCGCTGCGCGACACGCCGGTGGCGGCGGCGGTGGCCGCCACGTCGCGCGCGGAAGCGGGCGCGGCCCCCGGCGAGCGCAGCAGCGCCGGCAGCGAGCGCCCGGCAGCGGCCGCGCGCGCCGTGGAGGATCTCGGGCCGACGCTGCAGTCGATGGCCGAGCGCCTGGCGCACGATCATTCCAAGCGGCTGCGGCTCGCGCTCAGCGGCCTCGGCGAGGTGCCAGGCGCCTACAGCGCGACCATCAAGGACTGCCTCATCCAGATGCTGCGCAACGCCGCCGTGCACGGCATCGAGCCGCCGCAGGTACGCCGCGAGCAGTCCAAGGGCGAGTCCGGCACGGTGCGGGTCGAGTTCCGCAAGGCCGGCGAGGGCTACGAGCTCATCTTCGAGGACGACGGCGCCGGCATCGCCATCGAGGCGCTCAAGGCGGCCGCGATCCGCAAGCACATGATCACCGAGGAGGAGGCGGCAGCGCTCGACACGCGCCAGACCATGGCACTGATCTTCCGTCCCGGCTTCTCCACGCAGGAGGACGTCTCCATGGACGCCGGCCGCGGCGTCGGCATGGACGTCGTGGCGCGCAGCGTCTACGCGCTCGGCGGCAAGATCGGCGTCAGTACGCATCCGGGCAAGTTCACCCGCTTCAAGATCGTGCTGCCGCCGCCGGATGCGCCCGACAGCACGGCGGTCGCCTGACGGCCCGCCTGCGCCAGCCACGGAACAGCGATGAACGCCAAACGCTCCTTCAAGCTCATGATCGTCGATGACTCGAACATCATGCGGCGCCGCATCGAGCGCTCGCAGCAGTTCGAGGAGCTGCAGCTGGTGGGCACGGCCGGCAACGGCGAGGAGGCGCTCGAGCTCTTCAAGCGCACCGACCCGGACGTTGTCACCATGGACCTGACCATGCCGCGCATGGACGGCATCGAGTGCATCGGCCGCCTGGTGGAGCTGAAGCCCGCGGTGCGCATCCTGGTGATTTCGGCACTGGCGGACAAGGCGACGGCGGTCGAGGCGATGGAGAAGGGCGCCAATGGCTTTCTCAACAAGCCCTTCACCGACCGCCAGCTCAACGAGGCGTTCGCCGAGCTGATGCGCTAGGGCAGCAAAGGAAACGAAAGCACATGCTGTACGAACAGGAGCTGAAGACCTTCGTCGAGGGGACGACGAACTTCTTCGAGGTCACGGCGCAGCAGCCGGCCTCGATCGGCTCGCCGTACCTCATGGAAGGCACCCCGTCGGTGCACGAGTACACCGGGGTCATCAATATCTCCGGCAAGCGCGAGGGCGTGGTGTACTTTACCGCGCCCAAGGCGATGCTCACGGTGCTGCTGATGAAGATGCAGGAGAACGACTTCAGCCACGAGACCATGAAGGATCTGGTCGGCGAAGTGGCCAACACCATCTCCGGCAACGCGCGCCGCGACTTCGGCCGCGACTTCGTGATCTCCGTGCCGAGCGTGCTCTCGGGCGAGAAGCCGGCCATCCCGCACAAGCCCGGGCAGCGCTGCTTCATCATCCCGATTAACTGGCGCAGTCACTCCGCCAAGCTGGTCGTCTCGCTCAGCTAGCGGAACGCCCGCCTCGCGCGTGCGTCGCACGAGCGTCATGGCGCGGCGCTAGACTTGCCGTGCGTTCGAACTGTGATCGCTGCACTGTTGCGATCCGTGCCTCCAAGCGATAAGGCGCCCCATGCAATCGAGTGCACTGGCCATCATCACCCTGCGGCGCGAGCTGGCCGAGCGCTACGAGCGGGTGAACCGCCTCTGGCACATGGCACTCAACAGCTATCGCCGCCTGAACCAGGCGCCAGTGCAGAACCTCAATGCGCTGCGCGAGGCCGCGGCGCGTCTCGATCAGCTGGCGCGCGGCCGCGCGGCGCTGCAGCGCGACCTGAAGGCACTGTCGGACTAGGCGCGCGCCACGCCCGCGGTCGCGCCATAATCGCCGCACGCGCCGCTGGCGCAGCCCTGACGGAAGACTGACTTGAGCGCCGTGTCCTTTGCGCCCTCTGCCGCCGTGCACCCCGGCGATCCGGTCGCCGTAATCGCACCCGCGAGCGGATTCGACCGCGCCTCCTTCGAGGCGGGCTTGAGCGTACTGGCCGCCCGCTATGCGCCGCAGTACGACCCCGGGCTGTTCACCAAGCAGCGCTACCTGGCCGGGGATGACGCGCGGCGTCTGGACGAGCTGATGCGCTCGCTCGCCGAGCCGCGCTGGCGCGCCGTGTTCTGTGCGCGCGGCGGCTACGGGGCCACGCGGCTGCTGGCGCGCCTGGCGCACCGCCCCCCGCCGGGCGCGCGCAAGCCCCTGGTCGGCTTCTCCGACATCACCTCGCTGCATCTGTGGCTGGCGGCGCACGGGCGGATCAGCATCCACGGTCCGGTGCTCACCCAGCTCGGCCGCCTGAGCGCGGCCACGCACCAGCGCCTGTTCGCGCTGCTCGAGTCCCCGGCCCCGCCACCACCCCTTCATGGCACCGACACGTACGTTTCCGGCACCTGCGAGGGGCGGCTGCTCGGCGGCAACCTCTCGGTATTCTCGCGCCTGCTCGGTACTCCCCACATGCCGGCGCTGGAGGACGCGGTGCTGCTGCTCGAGGACCAGGGCGAGCGACCCTACCGGCTCGACCGCATGTGGACCCACCTGACGATCGCGGGCGTGTTCGGGCGCGTCCGCGGCATCGTGCTCGGCAGCTTCACGGATTGCGAGGAAAGCGGGGCGCCCTACTCCAGCGCCGACGTGCTGCGCGAACTCGCCGTGGCCACCGGCCTGCCGTGCGCGGCCGGCTTCCCCATCGGGCACGGCGAGCTGAACGAGCCCGTGCCCCACGGCGCCCGGGTACGCCTCGAGGCGGACGCGCGCCGCCTCACCTTCCTCGAGGGTGCGGTCGCTACCTAGAAGAGCGCGCGCTCGCCGGGCCCGAGCAGCTCGCCGGCGATCAGCGGGATCGGACCGGTGTGCTGCATCATGCGGTCATGGAAGTCATGCCAGTAGACCTTCGGGTCGGGGGCGCTGGCGGCCCCGGGCTGGCGCGCGATCCAGTCGGCGCGCAGCTTGCGGATCATGAGCTTGCCGAGCGTGTAGGCGAGGTAGCCGGGGTCGTACGTACCGCGGGCCGCCTGCTGGCGGGCGTTGCCGGGGTCGCTGAAGGCACGGGTGCGGAACAGCTGCTCGGACTGTGTCAGGCTCATGCCGCGCGTATGCAGCCCGAGCGCCGAGAGGAAACGCACATCGCGCAGCAGCGCGTTGGTCAGCTGTCCCACGTGCTGCTCCGGGTCGCCGGCGCCGAGCCCTTCCTCCCACATCATCTCCTCGCTGTAATGCGCCCAGCCCTCCGCGTAGGCATAGCCGGGCCAGAGCGCATCGATCTTGGAGGGGTTGGCATTGGAGTGCAGGAACTGCACGAAATGGCCGGGCCACACCTCGTGCACACTCGTGTACAGCAGGCTCGCCTGGCCGGGTATGTAGGCGGCCCGCTCCTTGGCGCTCCAGCGCGGATCGGGCGGCGCGATGTTGTAGACCGACTGCACGCCGTGGTCGTAGGGACCGGCGACGTTGATGTAGGCGGCGTTGCCGCGGGCGTAGGGTGGCGCCTCGGCCACCAGCGCCTGGGCATCCGGGGAGACGCTCAGGATCTGCCTGCTGAGCACGAACTCTCGCAGTGACTGCAGCTGCACCCGCGCCCCGGCCACGGCTCCGCCCGCGGGCTTGCGGGCCTGCATCCTGGCCACGCACCCCGCCAGCGTGCCGTGCGGCAGGTACGCCGCGCAGGTCTGGCGCAGCGCCGCGGTGTTGCGCTCCAGGTCGGCGTTGCCGATCTGCAGCAGTTGCTCGATGGGCACGTCGACCCGCTCCGTGGCGTGCAGCATCCGCAGGAATACCGCCTCGCCGAGTGCGAAGTCCTGGGTCGCGTGCGCCCGCTCGCTCACCAGCCAGGACTTGAGCTGCTCCATCGCGGCGGCCGCCGCCTCGTCTGCGGCGGCGAGCTCCTGCTGCGCCGCCGGGTCGGCGACGCGGGCAAAGATCGCCGCCACGTCGTGGCGGTAGAAGCTGGCAAAGCCGCCGCAGGCGTCGATGCCGCGCTCGATCAGGCTCTGCGGCAGCGGCGTCTGCAGGTTGGCGCGCATCGCCGCGGCCACGCGTGGGATGGCGCGCGCGTAGCCGATGTAACCCTGCAGGCGTGTCGCGAGCGGCGCGTAGTTGCGGTTGAGGTACACGTCCGGATCGATGCGGTCGGTGTACCAGGTGGGGTTGCGAAACGGCGCGCGCGCCTCCTCGAGCCAGAACAGATCGCTGTCGATCGCGGTGTAGAGGTGCTCGCGTTCGAAGCGCTCGGCGGCGCTGAGGCGGCTGGCATCGAAGACGGCGGCCTGCGCGCGCAGCTTCTTCAGCAGCGCGCCCCTTTCGGCGAGACCGGCCGCGCTCCAGTCCGGCATCTGCCCGTCGAACTCGTGTCGTCCCGCCTCGACCGCGAAGCGCGGGTCGACCTTGAAGTACTCCTCGAGGAAGCGCGCGGCGAACTGCGGCCAGGGCTCGCGCGGCGGCGGCATGGCCGGCGGCGCCACCGCGGCCGGGCGGCTGCAGGCGCCGAGCACGAGCAACAGCGTGAGGGGCAGCGCTTGCGCCCGCAGTTGCAGTGCGATCATTTTCGACACCCTTCAGCTGCAGTGGGGTTACTGGTCGAGCCGGCGCACCTGCAGCGCCAGCAGTGCGCCGTCGGCGTCGCGCTCCAGGTGAAACTCGATCGGCCGACAGCACACCTCGCAATCTTCCACGTAGGCGGGCTCGTCCGCGGTCACGTCGACGCGCGTCTCCAACCGCTCGCCGCAATACGGGCAGCGCACCCCGATGAACTCCTCGGGCGCCACGCGCCGGCCCGGGCCATCCGGCTCCCACACCGGCTCGAGTCCGTACAGTCGATCGATGCTGGCCGGGTCGAGCCGCGCGATGCGCCGGCGCAGCCGTGCCAGCTCCGGTGCCACGCGCCGCTTCATCGTTGCGTGACCCGGTGGCGAACTGCGATGCTGCGCGCTGTCATGAGCACCGGAGAATACCCCAATATGTCGCGCTGCCGGGGCGCGGCCCTGTGCGCCGCACTCGCGGGCGTGGCGCTGCTTGGCGGCTGCGCCGGCAGTCGCCTGGCCACCGAGCCGGCCGCGGGGGTCTCGCTCGCCGGCACCTGGCAGCTCGATCCCCAGGCCTCGGACGATCCGCAGAAGGCCATGGCGCAGCTGCGGGCCGAGGCCCAGAAGATCATCAACCGCAGCATCGCCGCCGCCGGTGGCACGCCGCCGCCGGAGGGCGAGCCCGCTCGCAGCCCGCGGCGCGACCCGCTGCAGCATTCGACCGCGGCGCACCTGATCCAGGCGGTGATCGCGCGCAGCGAACTGCTCACCATCCGCCAGAGCCCGACCGAGATTGATTTTGACTTCGGCAGTGCGCGACGCAGCTACACCCCCGGCGCGCACAGCGTCGTGTCCGCGGAGGGTGGCGTCGGCGACCAGGAGTCCGGCTGGAACGGCCGCAGCTACGTCGTGCGCGTGAAGGCGCAGCAGGGCCCGCAGGTGAGCGAGGTGTTCGAGCTCGCTCCCGACGACAAGCAGCTCATCGAGCACCTGCACATCGGGGCCTACGAGCTGCCGGCGGTGGACCTGAAGCGCCTCTACCGGCGCGCCACCGCCGACGCCGTGCGCCAGCTTCCCAACAGTGACTGAAGCGCGCCGCAGGATACTGCTGGCGGGCACGGTGCTGCTCAGCCTGTGCCTGCGCGGCGCCGCGCTGCCGGCACAGACCCCGGCGACGGAAGGCACGGCCGAGCCGCCGCTGCTGGAGATCTTGGTCGAGGGACAGCACGAGGGGCCGCGCCTGTGGCTGGTGCGCAAGGGAACGCACACCCTGTGGATCCTCGGCACCATTTCGCCGCTGCCGAAGAAGCTGGTGTGGCAGCCGGATGCGGTGCGCGAGGTACTGAAGCAGGCTCAGGAGGTCGTGCCGGCCTGGCCGACGTATGGCATCGGCGCCAACCCGCTCACCGCGGTCCGCGTCTACATCGAGTGGCGGCGGCTGCAGAAGCCGCCCGGCAACCTGCCGCTGTCGCAGACGCTGCCGCCGCCGCTGTACGCGCGGGTCGAGGCGCTCAAGGCGCGCTACGATCCCAAGGACGCCAAGCTCGAGCAGATGCGCCCGATGCTGGCGGCGCGCCAGCTCATCAGCCGTGTCTTCGATGCGGCCGGGCTCGCGCAGCACAACGAGGTGCAGGAGACCGTGCTGCACCTGGCGCGCGCCCAGGGCGTGCGCATCCACCAGGACAAGCTGAAGATCGAGGACCCGGTCGATGTCCTCAAGGACGTGAGCCACACGCCGCTCGAGCGCGAGGTCGCCTGCCTCGAGTCCGTCGTCACGCTGCTCGAGACCGATGTCACGCGCCTGCAGGCACGCGCCCAGGCCTGGGCGCTCGGTGACGTCGATACCCTGCGCCGCCTGCCGGTCGAGGGCGATCGTACCGCCTGCATCACGGCGGTCTCCGGCAGCGAACGCGTGCGCAGCCTCATCGCGCGCGCGCAGGACAACTGGCTGCTCGCGATCGAGGACAGCCTCAACCGCAACAGCGGGACACTGGCGGTGCAGTCGATGGACCGCCTGCTCGGCGAGCAGGGGGCGCTCGCCACGCTGCGGGCACGCGGCTACAGCATCACCGGACCGTGAGCGCTCAGCTGCGCAGCGCGCAGCCCCACGCCAGCGCCAGCAGCGCGAGCGCCGCGCCGGCGCTCGCCCACTGCGGCACGCGCCGCAGGTGCCGCTGCACGCGCGGCAGTGCCGCGATCAGGCCGAGCGCACCACCGACCAGAAAGCCGCCGACGTGGGCCACGACATCGGTCCCCTCCCCGGCCGAGCCGGTCCACCCGAGCAACGCCACGCCGGCGACCAGCGGCCCCCAGCGGCGCGCCCAGCGCTGTCGCAGCGCGTAGCGTTCGCGCCAGGAGTAGGCCGCCATGGCTCCGAGCGCCGCAAACACCGCGGTCGAGGCGCCGACGGAGTGATGCGTCGCCGGGCCGAGCAGCCCCTCGAGCAGGTTGGCCACACCCGCGCCCAGCACGGTCAGGAACCACGCGGTGCCGACGCCCATCTGGCGCGCCGCGAGGTAGCCGAACCACACGCCGGCGAGCAGATTCGCCGCCAGGTGCGGCCCGTCCATGTGCAGCGTGAGGGCAGTCCAGGCTCGCCACCACTCACCGGCCTGCACGCGCGCGGCATCGAGCTCGCCGACGTCAAAGGCATCCAGGCGCGCCACGCCGTGCGAGAGCGCCGCGGCCACGCCCAGCAGCACCAGCGCGTAGGCGAGGCAGCCCAGCCAGGCGTGCCGGTAGAGCGGCGGCGCGGGCGGCGCCACAGGGGGCGGCCGGTTCTCCGCCTCGTACTGGGCGAGCTGGCGCAGCGCCGCCGCGGCCTGGTGCGGCTCGACCTGCAGCAGGAACTCGCCGCTGGCGGGCACGATCTCGGCCGCGATGCCGAGCGCCATCAGCACCAGCAGCCGCTCCTCGCAGGCGCGGCGCCGCGGCGCGCGGAACACGGTCGCGAGCGCTGGCTGCTCCATGGGGCAAGCGCTCCGCTCAGCGGGACTGGCGCCGCAGGCCGGTCGCGGCGAACACGCGCCGCGCCGCATCGCCGAGCAGCTCGTACAGCGACTGCGTCGAGCGCTGCAGCGCCTCGACTTGCGGCAGGTAACGCAGCGGCCGCGCCTCGGGCGCCACCCACAGCCCGGTCGGCGCGGCGATCACGGCGAGGCCGGCGGCGCTGAATTCCTGCGCCGCGCGGTGCTCGTGCACGGCGTCGGTGACCAGCAGCACGCGCTGCACGGCGTCCGCGCGTAGCAGCCGGGCCGAGAAGGCGGCGTTCTCGAAGGTGTCGCGCGAGTGGTCCTCGACCCAGCGCGGCGCCACGCCGAAGTCGCGGCTGAGCGAGGCCTGCATGGCCTGCGTCTCCTGCGCCGTGCCGCTGATGAGCACCGGCAGCGCGGTGCGGTGCGCGAGGTAGGCCCCGTAGGCCAGTCGCTCGAGCAGCCCGCCACCGGCGGCGGGTGCACCGCCGTACTCGGGAGCCGTGGAACGCGCGCTGCCGCCGGCGAGGATGACAATCGCCTGCGCCTGCGGCGCGCGTGCCTCATCGAGCCGCGGCTCGCGCGAGGCGGCACGCCACAGGAGATCCGCCACGCTCGGCAGGGACAGCAACCACAGCGAGCCGAGCCCGAGCAGCAGCAGTGCGCCGCCCGCGCGGCGGCGCTCACGGCACAGCGCCAGCCAGGCGCCCGCGGCGGCGAGCAGCAGCGGCCCTGCTGGCGGCAGCACCAGCGTGCGCAGAAGCATCTTCAGCGCGACGAACAACGGTGCGCCTTCAGAGCTGGATGCGCTGCCAGGCGCGCGAACGCCAGCGCAGAAAGAGGCTGCTGCCAAGCACCATCACGTAGATGACCACCGCCACCCAGCCGCCGATGGCGCCGTAGCCGTACTGCGGCAGGAAGTGCACCCAGCCGTGCCCGGGCGCGAAGGTGAGCATGTGCGCGAGCGGCACGAAGAACAGCAGCGAGAGCGGCAACACCAGCGCCGCCGGCACGCGCACGTCGCCAGCGCCGCGCAGGCACATGCCGCTGCCCATGTTCAGCCCGTCGAAGAACTGGAAGGCGGCGGCGAACCACAGCAGGTGGCGCCCGAGGCTCACGGCGCTGAGCGACTCGGCATCGTGGGCGGCGGCGAAGAAGGGCAGCAGCCAGGGACCGGTGAGCGCAATCACCACGCCGATCCCACCCATGTAGCAGGCCGCGAGCAGGATGGTGCGGTTGCCGACCCGCAGTGCCCAGTCGCGGGCGCCCGCGCCGATCGACTGCCCGACCAGCGTGGTGGCCGCGGAGGCGATGCCGAAGCCGGGCATGTAGGAGAGCGAAGTGAGCATCATGACCATCTGCGTCGCGGCGCCGTCGGCGGTGCCAAGCCAGGTCTGCATCATCTGGAACAGCGCGAAGCCGAGCAGGTCGGCGGCCGGCAGCAGCCCCATCGGCACGCCGAGCCGCAATTGCTCCATCAGGCGCCGCGCGTGCGGGTGCCAGGTGAGATGCGAGTGATAGACGCGGCGGTACTGCGGGCGCAGGAAGATCGCCAGCGCGAACAGCAGGCCGAGCAGCTGCGCGCAGTTGGTCGCCCAGGCGGAGCCGGCGATGCCCCAGCCCAGTCCGAAGATGAACGCCTGGTTGAGGAGCGCGTTGATGAGGGTGGTCACCAGCGTGATCAGCAGGGTGATGCGCGGCCGGCCGATGCCGTTGAAGAAGCCGAGCGTCGCCCACAGGGCGGCGCCGACGAACGCACCGCCGACGCGCGGGAACCAGAAGGCCGCGGCCAGTCCCTCGATGTGCGCATCGAAGCCGAACGGGGCCAGGATCAGGTGGCGCGCCGCACCTACCAGCACGAACACCGGGGCGGCGCAGGCCATGCCCCAGACGGCGGTCCACACCGCCTCGCCGGCGCGATTGAAGCGATGCGCGCCGAAGTGCTGTGCCACCAGCGTCTGCACCGCGGTGCCGGCGCCGCCGAGCACCAGCACCACCGCCAGGATGAGCCACTGCACCGCGCCCACGGCCGCCAGCGCCGCGGTCGAGATGCGCCCCATGAACCACATGTCCGTGAGATTGAGCACGATCTGCACGGCACTGTTGGCCATGAGCGGCAGCGCGAGCGCGAACACCGCGCGCTGGTCGACGTGCGCGCGGCCGGCAGCATCCACGCGTTGCGCGGGCAGGCGCGCAGGCTGCGCCGCGGGCGCGGCACTCGCTGACTGGACCACGGCTTCCATGGCAACATCCTGAGCAATCGGTCATTCTCGCACACTCATACCAACGGGAGATTGCGCATGGCTGCAGCTCGCAAGACCGCCGCCGGCAAGCGCCGCGCGCGCGGCAAGCTCGCGCCGGGCAAGCAGGCGCGCGGGCTCGAGGCCGCGCAGGTTGCCGTCGCACTGGGGGATCCCGCGGTGGCGGAGCTGGTGCAGCTGGTCGGCGCCGCCGGCGGGGCGCCGATCGGCGCCTACCACGAGCCGCTCGGCGGGCACGTGCTGCTGTTGGCGAGCCTGCCGTTTGCGGCCGTGCAGCCGACGCCCTTTCAGCGCGATCTCTCGCCAACCCACGCCAAGCGCCTGGCGCACGCGATCGAACAGACCGCGGCCTTTCTCGACCCGCTGATCGTGGTGCGCGGCGAGGATGGCAAGCTGTGGACGCCCAACGGACGCCATCGGCTCGCAGCCGCCAAGCTGCTCGGCCTCAAACAGGTGACCGCCCTGATCTGCGCCGACGAGTCGCTCGCTTACCAGATCCTGGCACTCAACACCGAGAAGGCGCACAACCTCAAGGATCGCAGCCTCGAGGTCATCCGCATGGCGCGCAACCTCTCGCGCACGCGCGGCCGCGAGCGCGAGGATGCCTTCGCCGCGCAGTTCGAGGCGGCGGAGCTGCTGACGCTCGGCATTGTGTACGAGCGCGCCCCGCGCTTCGCCGGCGGCGCCTACAGCGCGTTCCTGAAAAAACTGGACCGCTTCAGTGAGCGCACGCTCGTTGCCAGCCTCCGGCAGCGCGAGGACTACGCCGCGCGCCTCATCGAGATCGACGCGCGCGTCAAGCACATCATCGCGGCGCTGCAGGCGCGCGGCTTCAAATCCCCGTACCTGCGCAACTACGTGGTGGCGCGCATCAATCCGGTGCGCTTCCACAAGGTGAGGAAGGGCGACAGCAAGCCGCCAATGCCGCTCGCCCAGGCGCTGCTGCGCATGGCGGCCGCGGCGCGCGGCTTCAACCTGAGCTCGGTGTCGAACTCCGACCTCGCCTGGGTGGCGGTGGGGGCCGCCGCGGACTGATCAGTGCGCCGCGCCGGCATCCTCCGGCAGGCGAGGCAGGTAACCATCGTCGGCGTAGGTGAGCCCGTAGCCGTAGGCAAAGAGCGCTGGCTCCCCGGGACGTCCGTCGACGGCCGGCGGCCGCGGCGAGGCGGGCCAGGACATCGGCAGCCGGCCGCGAAAGTCGTACCGCACGGCCCCGTCGGCGCCGCGCAGCAGCACGTCGGCGACACCGCCGCCCTCGGGTCCGGGAAGCCAGGCGACCACGAAGCTGTCCGCCGCATTGAGCTCGGCGTTCACCCACAGCGGCCGGCCCGTCAGAAACACCACCACGACCGGGACGTCGAGCGCGCGCAGTCGCTTGATGAGGGCCAGGTCGCGCTTGTCCTGCGGGCTGTACTCGAGCGTCGGCAGGTCGCCCTCGAACTCCGCGTACGGACTCTCCCCGAACACCACCACGGCCACGTCCGGGCGGGCATGGAAGTCCCCGTTCACGCTGAGCTCGGCGCTGCCGCCGGCCGCGCGCACGGCGCGGGCGAGCGCCGCGTAGATGGTCTCGCCGTGGGGGAAGTGCTGGTTCGGCTCCGTGCCCTGCCAGTTGATGGTCCAGCCGCCGCTCTGCCGCGCCAGGCTGTCGGCGCCCTCCCCGGCCACCAGCAGCCGCTGCTGCGGTGCGAGCGGCAGGAGGTGATTGCGGTTCTTGAGCAGCACCAGGGATTCGCGCACGGCCGCCTGCGCGAGCGCGCGGTGTGCGCTCGCCCCCAGCAGCTCGTACTGCCCGGCGTAGGGGCGGGCTGAGGGCCGTCCCTCCTCCAGCAGCCGCGCGCGCAGCTTCACCCGCAGGATGCGGCGCACCGCATCGTCCAGACGGCTGGCGGGGATCTTGCCAGCGGCCACCTGAGCGGCCAGGTTGCCCTGCAGCTCCTTCCAACCATCCGGAGCCATCAGCATGTCCAGGCCGGCATTCACCGCGGCCGCGCAGCTGACCGGACTGCAACCGGGCAGCTGCGCATGGCCGTTCCAGTCCCCGACCAGGAAGCCATCGAAGCCCATGCGGCCCTTGAGCACGTCCGTCAGCAACGCATGGTTGCCGTGCATCTTCAGGCCGCGCCAGCTGGAATAGGACGCCATGACGACCTGGGCACCGGCGGTGAGCGCGGCCTCGTAGCCCGGCGCATCGATATCGCGCAGTTCCCGCTCGCTGCCGCGGTTGTCCCCCTGGTCCTTGCCCGCGGTGCCGCCGTCGCCGAGGAAGTGCTTGGGGGTCGCGAGCACGTGCGCGCCGTCGAGGAAGGAGGAAGTGCCAGGGGTGCCCTGCAGCCCCTCGACGAGGGCGGCCGCATAGGCGCCCACCAGCTGCGGGTCCTGCGCGTAGCTCTCGTAGGTGCGGCCCCAGCGCGCATCGCGCGCCACGGCCACCGTCGGGGAAAAGGCCCAGTCGAGGCCGGTCACCCGTACCTCGAGGGCGGTGATCTCCCCGATGCGCCGGATGAGCTCGGGGTCGCGCGCCGCCCCCAGGCCGATGTTGTGGGGGAAGATGGTCGCCCCCGGGATGTTGTTGTGGCCGTGCACCGCATCAGTCCCCCACAGGACCGGCACCCGCGGGTCCCCGGGGGTGCCCCGGGAGGCCTCATAGAACCGATCCGCCAGCGCCAGCCACTCACTTGCAGGAGCGAGTTTGTCATCGCGGGGCGAAGAGTTGCCGCCGTTCAGGACCGAACCGAGGGGATAGTGGCGCAGATCATCCGGACCGATGCTGCCGATGTCAGCCTGGACCACTTGGGCCGCCCGCTCGGCCGGGCTCATGCGCGAGAGCAGTTCCTCGACGCGCGCCTCGAGCTGCGCGTCCACCGGCAGTGCCGGGCGCAGCTGTGGCCAGCGCTGGGGATGGATCCGGGCCGCGCCCTGCGCCAGAGCCGTCGGGCTCGCCCCCACGGCCGCAAGAGCGAGCGCGGCGCAATACCCGGCGCGCAGGGCCGGTCTTTTGTTCATGGTGGCTAGGATACACACCAGAGGTCGACGCACATGCTGGATCCCGCAACCCCCGACCGCACTCTTCCCGCCCATACCAACCTGATGCGCCGCACCGTGGCGCCCACGGGCACGGACAACGTACCGGACCTGCTGCTGCTCGAGCGCGCGCGCGCCCACGAGCCGGCCGCGATCGAGGCGCTGGTGCGTCGCTACGCCCGCCGCCTGTTCCGTGTCGCGCACAGCGTCGTGGCCGATGGCGCACGCGCCGAGGCCATCGTGCAGGAGACCTACCTCGGGGCCTTCTCCGATCTCACGCGCTACGAGGCGACCGGCAAGTTCGCCGTCTGGCTCACCCGCCTGACCTACCAGCAGGCGCGCAGCCAGCGGGCCCCGGCGCTGCGTCCGACGACGGCCGGCACCGCCGAACCGACGGTCGCCCCTGCAGACGGGGAACTGCGCCCGCTCGAAGCCGTGCTCGGCCGGCTGCCGGAAGTCTTCCGCACGGTATTCGTGCTGCGGGTGATCGAGGGCATCAGCGGGATCGAGACGGCGGCTTGCCTCGGGTTGCACGAGACGACGGTGCGCACGCGGCTGTATCGCGCCCACCGCCGGCTGGGCGCGGAGACCGAGCAGCGCATGCGCGGCAGCGCCGGCTTCCTCGATCTGCCCGCGGCACATCTGGAGCAGCTGGTCGCACGCGTGCTGGCGCAGCTGCCGCGACGCACCGCCACACCCTAGGCGGATCCGCACCCGCGAGGCGGCGGCCATGCGCGGGGCGGGCGGTAGCCACGGCTTCGCCGCGCCCGTCATACTCACGTGCATCGGGCCGCCGCACGTGGGTGCCGGCTCATGCGGGAAGCCGCTACGCGTGAACGGCATCTTCAGCGCCTTTCTGCTGACTTTCGCGGCCCTGTTCCCGATCGTCAATCCGATCGAATCGGCGCCCTTCTTCTTCGGGCTGACCTCGAGCCTCTCGAGCGCAGAGCGCAATGCGATGGCGCGCAAGGTGGCCATCAACGGCTTCGCGCTGCTGCTCGGCTCCATGGCGCTCGGCCCCTACATACTGGAGTTCTTCGGCGTGCGGCTGCCGGTGGTGCGTATCGCCGGCGGCCTGGTGGTCACCGCGCTCGGCTGGAAGCTGCTGACCCAGGAGGAGTACTCGGACCACGCGGACTCTGCGGGGCTGCCGGCGCGCAGCCGGCGCCGGCTCGGCAGCTTCTACCCGCTGACCATGCCGCTCACCGTCGGGCCGGGCTCCATGTCGGTCGCGATCACCATCGGCAGCCGCAAGACCGAGGGTTTCCCGCCGCTCGCCGAGCTCGCCGTGCATGCCACCGGGGCACTGCTGGGTATGGCCGCCATCGGCGCCTCCATCTATCTTGCCTACCGCTTCGCCGCCGACATGGCGAAACTGCTCGGCGAGACCGGGCTCGAGGTGCTGGTGCGCCTCTCGGCCTTCTTCCTCATGTGCATCGGCATCGAGACCATCTGGAACGGGTGGAGCGCGCTGAACATCGCACATTGAGTGCGGCCGTGGTTGCGCCGGCGTCACGCGCTTCCTCTAAGATGCGCCCCACGCTTAGCGTCGCCGGAGACCTTCGATGAGCCAACCCACGCCGCTGTCCAGCGTGCTCAGGCTGTGCGCCGCCCTCGTCCTGCTGCTGCAGGCCGCGGCGACCCAGGCCCAGCAGCCCGAGCCGGGTTACCTCTACCCCAAGGTAACGCTGCACATCGAGGCCTGGCTGCCACCGGCGCCGCCACCGGACTCCCTCGCCCAGGCCGCGGACGTGGAGGCCGTGCAGCATGCCCGCGCGCTGCTCGGCACGCCGCGCGCGGACGAGGCGCACGCAGATGACGTCATCAAGCCGCCCGAGCAGGTCGCGCCGCGCTTCACCTACCTGCTCGGCGTGCAGCTGGATCGCCGCAATGCCCCGCACTTCCTGCACATGATGGAGCTGGTGCGCAACGACATCGAATGGCTGCTGGCGCCGGTCAAGAAGGAGGTCGGCGCGGGCGGGCGGCAGCGCCCCTTCGTCATGTCTCCGCAGCTGGCGACCTGCCCCATCACGTACGCGAAGCTCGGCGAGACCGGTTCCTATCCTTCCGGCCACGGCACCACCGGCTGGGCCTGGGGGTCGATCCTCGCCGAGCTGGTGCCGGAGTTCGCCGACCAGATGATCGCGCGCGGCATCGCCTTCGGGGACAGTCGCGTGGTGTGCGGCTTCCACTACCCCTCGGACGTGGCCGCGGGGCGACTCGCGGCGGCGGCACTGCTCGACCGCCTGCACGCCGATCCGGCTTTCATGCGCGACCTGGCGGCCTCGCGCAAGGAGCTCGCCGGCCTCATGGCCGGCGGCGCCGGCAAGCGCTAGGTACGCTCAGGCCGGCGGTTCGCTGCGCAGCAGCGCCAGCACCGCCTGGCGCGCATCGCGGGAGTGCACCGGCAGTGCCAGCACGTCCCCCGGGCGGGCCCACTCGAGCGCGCAATGCACCGCCTCGAGCTCGCTCATGCGCACCGGCAGCGCCGACTCGGGCACTCCGGCGCGCAGCAGCGCGGCGTGCATCAGCCGTGGGACCTCGCCCGGGGCGCGCCCGCGCAGGTGGGCCTCGTTCTCCTTCACCACCACCAGCTCCGGGTGAAACTCCGCCGTGGCGCGCGCCAGCGCCTCGATCTCGCTGTCCTGGCGGTTGCCGGCGTGACCGAGCAGCGTGCCGATGCGCCCGGTGCTGCCGCGCAGGTGGCGCGCGACCTGCAGCAGGCCGCGCATGCCCTCGGGGTTGTGGGCATAGTCGACGAGGATGCGCACGCCGCCGCGCTCGAAGCGCATGAGACGCCCGCTGTTGTCCTCGGCCGCGGCGCCAAAGCGCGCGTACACCGCGGCGATCACCGTGGCGGGTATGCCGAGCGCGGCGGCGGCGAGGGCCGCCGCGGCGAGGTTAGCAACGTTGTAACGTGCGCTGCCCTCCACCGTGAGCGGCATGGCGGCGATTGCGCCCAGGTCGTGTTCGCCGCCCCCGTGGTGCAGCCACAGGTGGCCGTTGCGCACCCCACAGCTGGCGCCGCCAAGTGCCCGGTGCGCGCTGAGCGTGGGATGGTCGGCATCGAGCGCGAACCAGCCGAGCGGCACGGGACGCGCGAAGCGCTCCGCCAGCCGCGGCGCCCGGGCGCGCAGCTGGGCGTCCTCGGCATTGAGCACCACCAGGCCCGCCGCATCGACCACCCCGGCGACCGTCAGCTTCACGTCGGCGAGACCGGCGAGGTCGTCGATGCCGTACTCACCGAAGTGATCCGCGCTCACGTTGGTGACCACGGCGACCTGCGCGTTCGAGACCGCCAGCCCGCGGCGCAGGATGCCGCCGCGCGCGGTCTCGATGATCGCCGCCTGGGCGCGCGATTCGCGCAACACGCGGCGCGCCCCCTCGGGGCCGGAGTAGTCCCCGAGCAGCTGCGCGGCCGAGTCGAAGAACACCCCGTCGGTGCAGCAGAAGGCGCTCGGCCAGCCGTGCGCGCGCGCACAGGCCGCGAGCAGGCGCACCGTGGTGGTCTTGCCGTTGGAGCCGGTCACGAGCGCAGTCGGTACCGCGTGCAGCTGCGGCCACGGCACCTGTGCGGGCGCAGGCAGCACGCCCAGGGCGAAGCCGTGCCCGCCGGCACCGCTGCCGAGGGTGAGTTGCTCCTCATCGAGCACGTAGGGTAGGCGGTGCCGTTGCGCGGCGGCGATGAGCGCGCATAGACCCGGCTGCGCCTCGCGGGCGGCGAGCGTGCCGAGGCGGGCGAGCGCTGCGGGCTCTGCCAGCACCGGCGCGATCACGGCGGCTGGGTCGGCGGCATCGGCGAGCACTTCCTCGAGCAGCGCCTGCTCCAGGGTGCGCGTGAGGTCCGCATCGCCGGCGGCGACCGTGGCGCACCAGGCCCACTCGTTGACCTCGGTGGCGACGAACAGCTGATCAAGCGGCGCCTCGAGCGCCAGCGACGTGCCGCCGGCATGCGCACGGGCCACCAGGCCGGCGGCCGGCCAGCCGAGGTGCGCGCGCGCCCGTCCGATGCGCGCGCGCCAGCCGGCCAGCAGCGCCGCATCCGCACTCACGCCGCGGGTCTCCAGCTGCGCACCGCAGCCGGCAAAGAACAGATTCGCACCGGTGAGGCGCCGCGAGGCCTCGAACGGCAGCACCGGCGGCGCGGCGTTCAGTCTTCGCTCTCCGGGGCGAAGCGGATGCCGCGCTCATCGCGGATGAGCCCCTCGAGGCTGAACTGTGGCGCCGCTTCCGCCGCTGCGCTCGGGGCGGAAAAGCCGGTGCCGTCGCCGGCGAGCGTTGCGACCGGGGGCGCCGCCGCGGGCGGTGCCGCCGCGCCCGTGGGGCGGAACTTGGTGATCTGCTTCCAGGAGCGCACCAGGGCATCGGCGAAGATCAGCAGCAGGTCGCCCGCGGACCCCATGTGCAGCGCGGCATTGATGGCGTCCTGCTCGTCCGGAATGATGGAGATGGCGGACTCGGGCACGCCGGCCGCCCGGAGCGCGGCCGCCTGGATGCGCGGCACCTCCTCCGGGCCGCGCTCACGCAGGGTGTCGTCGCGCCGGCAGATGTAGTGATCGAAGCGCCCGGCGACGGCGCGGGCGATCGCCACCAGATCCTCGTCGCGCCGGTCGCCCGGGCCGGCGAGCACGACGATGCGCCGTCCGGTGACGTCGAGGCGCTGCGCGAGGTCGGCGAGTGCGGCCACGGCGTGGGCGTTGTGGCCGTAGTCGAACACCACCTTGAAGGGGTGCTCGCTGAAGACGTTCATGCGTCCGGGGGCCTGGAAGAAGGTGGCGTCGAAGGTGCGCAGTCCCTGGCGGATGGGGTCGAGCTTGATGTTGAGCGAGAACGCCAGCGCCGCGGCGAACATGGCGTTCTGCACGTTGTGGGTGGCGCGGCCTTCGAGCGTGGCCGGGATCAGGTGCGTCCACAGCAGCGGGATGTGGCTGCTCTTGTCGTACAGCGTGATCATCTGCCCGTTGACGCCGGCCTCGAGCGCGCAGGCGCGGCCGCCGGCGCGGATGTGCTCGCGCACCAGGGTGTGCTGCGGATTCATGGTGACGTAGCAGATGTTCCTGGCCTCGGTGTAGCCGGACATCTTCAGCACCAGCGCATCATCGGCATTCAGCACTGCGCAATCGCTCGCCACCTCGACCACGATGCGTTTCACCTCGGCGAGCTGCTCCAGCGTGTCGATGCCCTTGAGCCCCAAATGATCGGGCTGCACGTTGAGCACCGCGCCGACGTTGACCTCGTTCACGCCCATGCCGGCGCGCAGCAGGCCGCCGCGCGCCGTCTCCAGCACCGCGATGTCGATCTGCGGATCGGCGAGCACCATGCGCGCCGACACCGGCCCGGTCATGTCGCCGGCCACGGTGCGCTGGCCGTCGATGTACACCCCGTCGGTGGTGGTGAGCCCCGGCGTATAGCCGGCCATCTTGCAGATGTGCGCCAGCATGCGCGCGGTAGTGGTCTTGCCATTGGTGCCGGTGATGGCGGCGATCGGCACGCGCGAGGGAGCGCCGGGGGGGAACAGCATGTCGATCACCGGCGCGGCCACGTCGCGCGCCGTCCCCTCACTGGGCGCCACGTGCATGCGGAAGCCGGGTGCGGCGTTGACCTCGCAGATGCCGCCGCCGATGGTGCGATAGCTCTCGGTGATGTCCTTGGAGAGGAAATCGACGCCGCCGACGTCGAGGCCAATGGCGCGTATGGCGCGCTCGGCCATCTCGCGGTTGTCCGGGTGGATGACGTCGGTCACGTCGGTGGCCGTGCCGCCCGTGGACAGATTGGCGGTCGAGCGCAGGTACACCACTTGCCCGCGCTCGGGCACCGACTCGGCACCGAGCGCGGCGCGCTCGAGCATCTTCAGCGCCTGCGCGTCCAGCTCCAGCCGCGTCAGCACCTTCTCGTGACCGACGCCGCGGCGCGGATCCTGGTTGACGATGTCGATCAGCTGGCGCACGGAGTGCTCGCCGTCGCCGATGACGTGCCCGGGCGTGCGGCGCGTGGCCGCCACCAGCTCGCCGTTCACCACCAGCAGGCGATGGTCCGCGCCCTCGAGGAAGTTCTCCACGATCACCGAGCGCGAATGCTCGCGCGCCACGTGGAAGCCGTGCGCGACTTCGGCCTCGGTCTGCAGGCGGATGGAGATGCCGCGGCCGTGGTTGCCGTTGTACGGCTTGGTGACCACCGGGAAGCCGAGGCGGCGCGCCGCGCGCACCGCCTGGGTCTCGCTCTGCACCAGCTCCTGCTGCGGCACGGGCAGTCCCAGGCCCGCGAGGATCTTGTTAGTCTCCTCCTTGTCGCTCGCCAGCTCGACCGAGATGTGCGGGGTGCGGCCGGTGACGGTGGCCTGGATGCGTTGCTGGTACTTGCCGTGGCCGAGCTGCACCAGCGACTGATCGTTGAGCCGCAGCCACGGGATGCCGCGCGCCTCGGCCGCGCGCACCAGGGAGTGCGTCGAAGGACCGAGCGCGCGCCGCTGCGCGAAGCGGATGAACTGATCGCGCGCCTCGGGCCAGTCCCAGCCCTCCGGCACCACGTCCGCGGGCCGCAGCTGCGGCGGCAGCAGCGAGCACAGCAGGCGCAGCCCGAGCTCGCCGGCGGCGATGCCCTCGTCGCGCTGCGCGTACTCGTACACGACCGTGTAGACCCCCGCTGTACCCGCGCTGCGCGTCTTGCCGAAGGTCACCTCCTCGCCGGCGATGTTCTGCAGCTCGATGGCGACGTGCTCCAGGACGTGCCCGAGCCAGGTGCCCTCGCCCTCGCGCATGCGGCGCAGGAACCCACCCGGCTCGCGGTAGGAGCAGCCATGCTCGGCCAGGCCGGGGAGCGCCGCGGCGAGCGCCGCGATGAAGTCCTCCCCCAGGCGTGCGGTCGGCCAGGACTCGAGCTCGCCCAGGTCGAGGTCGAGGCGAATGACGGGGAAGCGTGCGTAGAGCGAGGGACCGACGTAGACGGAACGGTCAAGAATGCGCATGGCGGTTGCTCATCTAATAGTTGTTCGAACGGCAACGTGTCGCCCTGGCGCCGGCGGTGAGCTACTCCTTGGTCTGCAGCAGCGTCCCTGCCCGGGCCACCCGGGTATGCATGTTGAACGTGGCGCCGGCCACCAGCACGTGCACCTGCAGGCCTAGCATACAGACCGCCTGCCCGTCAGCAATCTGGCCGATCGAGGAGAAGCTCACCTGGGAGCCATCCACGATGGTGACCCCGCCGCTGCCCTCGATCTCCACGGTCTCGTCCGGGCCGATGAAGGCGGCGGTATCCTCATCCAGGCCGATGCCCACGGCAAAGGGGTTGTAGGCGAGCGCGGTCAGCAGCCGCCCCAGCCGGTCACGCTGGCGGAAGTGCTGGTCGATGATGAAGCGGTTCGTGAGCCCCAGCCCCGGGGCCAGCCGTACGCTGCCGGCGATCATCGCCGAGCCCTCGTCGCCGGAGGCGATCATGTGCTCGCTGAGGATACTGGCGCCGGCGCTGGTGCCGCCGACGGTCACGCCGCGCGCGTTCTGGGTGCGCACCAGCTTGGCGACCGGCGTGCCGCCGAGCAGCGTGGTCAGGCGCAGCTGGTTGCCGCCGGTGAAGAAGATGCCGCTCGCCTGCTGCAGGCGCTCGAGGCGGCGGCGCTCCTGGCAGTCTCGCCGCGTGTCGAAATCCATCACCGTGACGCGGGCCGCGCCGAGGTCGCGGAAGATCTGCTCGTAGCGCGGGCCGGTCTCGTGCATGCGGCTGGCGGTGGGGATCACCACGATGTCGGCCGCCTCCCCGCCGGACTCGCGCACGAAGCGCTCGAGGATGCGCCGGTCATTTTCCTTATTCTCGGCGCCGCCGATGGGAATGATCCACCCGCGCGCCTGGCCGTCGGGAACTTTGCTCGGCATCCGCTAGCGACTCCTCAGTAACCGCTCAAGCTGTACAAAATAACACGGCAGCCGCCGCAGGCGCCCCGGAGGCGGTCTCAATCGGGGGTCAGACACGGGGTACCAGCCGCAGCGCCAGCTGTCGCTCGAGGCTGCGAGCCTCCCCGCTGGGGTAGCCGGCGATGCGCAGCTGGAAGCAGGTGCCGCCTTTGCGCACGCTGAGCGCGGTGCCGAAGGGCGGCATGCTGATGTAGTAGGCCTCATCGCCGATGCCGGCAGCGTCGATCTTCGTGACCCCCCTGACCGGGGTCTTGCCGGCCTCGAAGGAGCGCGCGCTCATCAGGCTCAGCACCATCTTCTTCGCGCCGATGCTCATGCCCCCGGGCCCCATCCAGCCGCACGAGGTGAGCGAGTTCGGCACGATGTGCTCACCGTCCGTGACGGTGATGCCGAGCACGCTACTCACCTGCTCGGCGCTGAAGAGCGCGCAGGCGTCGGTGGGCGCTGCGGCCGCACGCACCGGCGCGGCCAGCCCCAGGAGGGCCGCCAGCAGCGCGGTGAGGCTGCCCGCGCCGCCCAGCAGCAGGCCCAAAGAACTGGCTCTCATGGTGCAGTCACGATACACCGGCTCGGGTGCGCACCGGCGTGCGCACGCGCACGTCCTCAAGGGGCGCCTCAGCGTGCGAGCTCGCGCACTCCGTCGATGAGCCGCTGCACCTCATCCGCCGTGGTATAGGCGGCGCAGCCGGCGCGCACGAAGCCATCGGCCTCCCGCCCATAGACGCGCGCGACCGTGCTCGCATAGAAGTCGCCGTTGGAAACGAATACCCCGCGTGCGGCCAGCGCGCGGGCGATCGCTTCGGTACGGTGGCCGGCGAGCGTGAAGGACAGGGTCGGTGTGCGCGGTGTGCCGGGGGGCGGTCCATACAGCTGCACGCCGCGAATCGCGGCAAGTCCGTGCCAGAGCTTGCCGATCAGCTCCTCACCGCGCTCGTGCAGGGCGGCACTGACCTGCTGCAGGCGCGTGCGGCGCGGCGCAGCGCCCGGAGTGAGCGAGGCGAGGAAGTCGACCGCAGCCCCGGCGCCCACGATGCCCTCGTGGTTGAGGGTGCCGGTCTCGAGGCGCTCCGGAGCGGTTGGCGTGGCCGGCGCGAGCCGCGGTGCATCCAGCGATTCGATCAGCTCACGCCGCCCCCACAGCACGCCCACGTGCGGCCCATAAAACTTGTAGGCCGAGCAGGCAAAAAAATCGCAGCCGAAGGCACGCACGTCGGCCAGCTGATGCGCGCAATAGTGCACGCCATCGACGAACACCAGTGCGCCGGCGGCGTGCGCGAGCGCACTCAGGCGCGCCACATCGTTCACGGTGCCGAGGGCATTGGAGGCGGCCCCGACGGCCAGCAGGCGTACCCCGGAAGTGAGGTGGCGCGCGGCATCCTCCTCGTCCAGGCGCCCATCGCTGGTGCGCATGCGGATCACGCGCACCTCCAGCTGGTGCTCGCGCGCCAGGTGACGCCAGGTATCGGAGTTGGCGTGGTGGTCGAGCTCGGTGACCACGATCGCATCGCCCTTGCGCCAGCGCGGCGCGAGCGCGCGCCCGAGATGGAAGGTGAGCGTGGTCATGTTGGCCCCGAACACGATCTCCTCGGGACGACCGCCTAACCAGTCGGCGAGCGCGCCGCGTGCGCCGCTGAGCGCCGCGTCGGTCTCCTCGCTGGTGGGGTAGACCCAGTGGGTGTTGGCATTGTGGTGCAGCAGGTAGTCGCTGACCGCCTCGCTGACGCGCAGCGGCACCTGTGTGCCACCCGGGCCATCGAAGTAGGCCACGGCGTGTCCCTGATGGCGACGCGCGAGCGCGGGGAACTGGCGGCGAATCTGTTCGGTGCTCTCGACGGTCGACATGGCGTATTCCCCGATGCGCAGCGGCTATGCGGAAATTCGATAGTAGCGCGTCGCGGCGCTGCTCGACCAACCGGGCACACGGCGCAATGGCATACTTGCGCTCCTATGACAAACCCCGAGGCGACTTCCCGCACCCGTCCGCGCCGCCGCGAGAGCGCGCGGGCCGGCGCTGCCGCCGCCACGCCGCGCGCCACGCGTTATCGCCAGCTGGTCAATCCGTTCGCGCCGGTGCGCATCTTCTCGGATGACCAGATCGAGAGCATGCACCGCGCGGCGCTCGGCATCCTCGAGCGCCAGGGCATGCGCATCCTCTCGCCGCGCGGCCGCGCACTGCTCGCATCAGCCGGCGCCAGCGTCGACGAGAGCACGCACATGGTGCGGCTCGAGGCGGCACAGGTGACGCAGGCGCTGAAGAGCGTGCCCGCGGAGGTCGAGCTGGTCGCGCGCAATCCCGCGCGCTCCTGCCGCGTCGGCGGCCGGCACGTGGTGTTCGCGCCGGTCGCCGGTCCCCCGAGCGTCAGCGAGCAGGAGCGCGGCAAGCATTCCGGCACGCTCGCGGATTACCGCGACTGGGTGCGTGCCGCGCAGTCGTTCGACGTGCTGCACGTGCTCGGGCAGATGGTCGAGCCGCAGGACGTGGACATCGCCGAGCGTCATCTCGACACCACGCTGGCGCAGCTGACACTCGGGGACAAGGCGCCCAACTTCTACTGCCGCGGCGACGGGCAGGTGAACGACTGCTTCGCCATGCTGCGCCTCGCCTGCGGCGTGGACGAGGACACCTTCCGCAGCGCACCGCGCTGCTACAGCATCTGCAACACCAACTCGCCGCTGCAGCTCGACCTGCCGATGACCGACGGCATCATCGCCTTCGCACGCAACGGCCAGCTGATGATCGTGACGCCCTTCACACTTGCCGGCGCCATGGCGCCCGTGACCATTGCCGGCGCGCTCACCTTGGCGCACGCCGAGGCGCTATTCGGCATCACGCTCACGCAGCTAGTGCGCCCGGGCGCGCCGGTCATGTACGGCAGCTTCACCTCCAACGTCGACATGAAGTCCGGCTCGCCCGCCTTCGGCACACCCGAGTACACCAAGGCGGCCTTCGGCGCCGGACAGCTGGCGCGGCACATCGGCGTGCCGTGGCGCTGTTCCAGTGCGACTGCCTCCAACGCCCCGGACGCGCAGGCGGCCTACGAGGCGCAGATGAGCCTGTGGGGCGCGCTGCTCGGGGGCTGTAACTTCATCCTGCACGCGGCCGGCTGGCTCGAGGGCGGCCTGACCGCCTCGGTGGAGAAGTTCATCCTCGACATCGAGATGCTGCAGATGTTCGCCGAGCTGTTCCAGCCGCCGTCCGCGGCGCTGGAAGAGCTGGGACTCGAGGCCATCGCCGAAGTCGGCCCCGGCGGCCACTTCTTTGCGGCCGCGCACACCATGCAGCGCTACCGCGACGCCTTCTACAGTCCGCTGGTCTCGGACTGGCGCAACTACGGCGCCTGGGCGGACGGTGGCGCCAAGACTGCGACCCAGCGGGCCGCGGCACTGTGGCACCAGACGCTGGCCGCCTTCGAGCCGCCACCGCAGGATCCTGCCGTGCGGCAGGCACTCGATGAATACGTGGCCCGCCGTCGCCAGGAGGGCGGCGCACCGCCCGTATCCTGAAGCCGCGCACCGGCGCCCGCTAAAATGCCGCGGTGACCCTGCTCGCGGCACTGGTGGCGACTTCCGAGAGGCTGCAGCTGAGCCGAGCCCGCCTGGTGAAGGTGCGCGAGCTCGCCGCGCTGCTGCGTGCACTCGAGCCTGCGGAGATCGAGCTCGCCGCACACTACCTGGCCGGCGAGTTGCCCCAGGGCCGTATCGGCGTCGGCTATGCACAGCTCGCGGCCGCTGCGCGCGCAACGCCTGCGGCTGCGCCGACCCTTACGCTTGCGCGACTGGATGCACGCCTGCGCGCCATGGCCGGGCTGCGTGGCCCGGGCTCCGCCACGCAGCGCGCGACCGCACTCCGCGAGCTGTTCTCCCGGGCGACGGCCGCCGAGCAGGCCTTCCTGCTGCCGCTCATCGCCGGGGAGCTGCGCCACGGGGCGCTCGAAGGGGTCATGCTCGAGGCCATTGCCGCCGCCGCGCAGCTGCCGGCCGCCGCGGTGCGGCGCGCAGGCATGTATGCGCCGAGCCTGGGTGAGCTGGCGCGCGTGGCGCTGCTCGAGGGCGTGGCAGGACTGGGACGCTTCGAGCTGCAACTCTTCTCCCCCATCGCGCCGATGCTGGCGCAGACGGCGGCCGACGTGGGCGAAGCCCTGCGCGAGCTCGACGGCCGCGCGGTGGCGTTCGAGTGGAAGCTCGACGGGGCGCGTATCCAAGTGCACAAGTCGGCGCAGCAGGTGCGCATCTACACGCGCGCGCTCAACGAGATCACGGACGCGCTCCCGGAGGTGGTGGAGCTGGTGCGCACCTTACCGGCCGAAGCGCTGATTCTCGACGGTGAGGCCATCGCGTTCGATGCCGCCGGCCGCCCGCGGCCCTTCCAGATCACCATGCGGCGCTTCGGCCGGCGCCTGGACGTCGAGGCGCTGCGCGGCCAGATCGCCCTGCGCGCCTTCTTCTTCGACTGCCTGCGCCTCAACGAGCGCACGCTCACGCAGCTGTCGACCCAGGAGCGCTGCGAGGCGCTGTGCGCGAGCGTGCCCGCCGAGGCACGCGTGCCGCGCCTGATCAGCGCCGAGGAGCCGGCGGCGCAGGCGTTCTATCAGGCGGCGCTCGCGGCCGGCCACGAAGGGCTCATGGCCAAGGCGCTGGATGCTCCCTACGAGGCCGGCAACCGCGGCGCCAGCTGGCTCAAGATCAAACGCGCCCACACCCTCGATCTGATCGTGCTGGCGGCCGAGTGGGGTCATGGCAGGCGTCGCGGCTGGCTCTCGAACCTGCACCTGGGCGCGCGCGATCCGGCCGCCGACGCATACGTTATGCTCGGCAAGACCTTCAAGGGCCTGACCGATGAGCTGCTCGCGTGGCAGACCGAGCAGCTGCTGGCGCGCGAGCTGCGGCGCGACGCGACGACGGTGTACGTGCGGCCGGAACTGGTGGTGGAGATCGCCTACAGCGACCTGCAGGAAAGCAGCCGCTATCCCGGCGGCCTAGCCCTGCGTCTGGCGCGTGTCAAGCGCTATCGCAGCGACAAGAGCGCCGCCGACGCGGACACCATGGAGAGCGTGCGCCGCATGTTCGCGGCGCAGTCGGGACTTCCGCCACCGTGAGGGTGGCGGCGTGCCGCGTGCGCTACTTGCGGCGGCGTGGCACCTTGGCGCCGCGGCGACGCGCCTCCGACAGTCCTATCGCGATCGCCTGCTTGCGGCTCTTGACCTTCCTGCCGGAGCGGCCGCTGCGCAGCTTTCCGCGCTTGCGCTCGTGCATGGCGCGTTCGACCTTCTTGCCCGCGGCTTTGCCGTACCTGGCCATGTTGCCTCTCCATCAGCGTGTGAGCGTTGGCGCAACTGTGAGCGCGCGCGCGCCGCGCAGGCAGCCGGCGGGCCCCGCCAGCGGGCGTAGGAAACGACCGCGGACTCAGGGCTAGCTGCGCAGGTAGGAGGCGCCGTTCACATCGAGGATCGCGCCCGTCATGCTGGCGGGCGCCTCGAGCGCGCAGAAGCTGACCACGCCGGCCACCTCCTCCGCTGTCGCGACGCGGCCGAGCGGCTGCTCGGCGAGCACGGCGGGTTCCTGCACCTTGGCGGCGACCCGCGTCGTGGCCACCCAGCCGGGCGCTACCACGAACACATAGACCGCGCGCGCGGCCAGCGCCTTGGCGAGCGACTGGCTGAAGGCGTTGAGTCCGGCCTTGCTGGCGGCATACGCCGGCGCGCTCGGCTCGCCGCGGAACGCGCCGCGTGAGGAGACACTGACGATGCGCCCGCCGCCGGGCTGCTCGCTCATCGAGCGCGCCGCGCAGTACGACAGGTGTGCCGCGCCGATGAGGTTGACCGCGAGCGTGCGCTGCCACGCGGCGGTCCACTGCGGGTAGCTGCTCGAAAGCGGCGGGTGATCCGGGAAGATGCCGGCGTTGTTGATGAGCACATCCACCTGAGCCTGCTCGCTGGCCGTGCGCCACAGCTGTTCGATCGCCGCGGCGTCGCCAAGGTCGGCCTGCAGCAGCTCGTGTCCCGAGCCGTCGAGGCTCTGCAGGGTGCGCTCGGCCGCCGCGCGCCCCTGCTGGTAATGCAGGACGAGGCACACCCCACGGCGTGCCAGGGCCTGGCAGATCGCCGCGCCGATGCCGCCCGAGGCTCCGGTCACGAGTGCGCGCGGCATGAGCCTCTCCTTTCAGTGGCGTCCAGGCTGCCGGCAGGCCGGCCGCCACCGGCCTGCGCCGGCTTCTGCGACGCAAGTGCGGCGCGCGCGGGTTGCTGGAATGCGGACCGCATCAGGCAAGGTTCCGGAGCGCGGGCGGCTGGCGTGCGCTGCGGGCGCGCTCGAAGCTGCGCCCGATCTGCAGCAGCCGGGCCTCGTGGAAACGTGGCGCCACGAAATGGATGCCGACCGGCAGGCCCGCGACAAAGCCCGCCGGCACCGTGAGGCTCGGCCAGCCCGCGACCGCGGCCGCCGAGCACATGGGTGGCCAGCCGCCGCTGTTCTCGTAGCGATCACCCCAGACATGATCGATCAGCTCAGCCGGGCCGTTTCCTGAAGCCACCAGGGCATCGACCTTGTGCCCGGCGAACAGCGCACTCAGCCCGTGCCTGTCGGCGGCATCGAGGATGTGCTGCAGGGCCGTGCGATAGGCAGGGCTGGTGCGTGGACCGCACGCCTGCGACTGCTCGAACAGCTCCTGGCCGAAGACACTGAGCTCCTGCTGCGCGTGCCGGTCGTTGAACTCAATCAGGTCGGCGAGCGTGCGCACCGGCAGCGTGCCGTTGAAGCGCGCCAGGTACTCGTTGATCTCCGCCTTGAAGTCGTACATCAGCACTTCCAGCTCGGCATCGAGCAGCGTCTTCCAGTCCGGTGGGTGCGGCACGTCAACCAGCACGAATCCCTCGCGTTCGAGCAGCTTGAACCAGTCCCGCGACTGGGCCAGCACCTGCGGATGCGTCGAGTCCGGCGCCGGCAGCACTCCGAGGCGCAGACCACGCGGGGTGCTCTGCAGAGACGCCAGCAGCTCACGATCCCAGTGCGCCTGCGGCTCCGCCATGACGGCCAGCAGCGCGGCGGCGTCCGCCACGGTGCGCGTCATGGGGCCGGTGGTGTCCTGGCGCGACGCGATCGGGATGACGCCCGCGCCGCTGACCAGTCCCACGGTGGGCTTAAGTCCCACCAGGCAGTTGAGCGAGGCGGGCGCGAGGATGGAGCCGTCGGTTTCCGAGCCGATGGCCGCGGCGCAGAGGTTGGCGGCCGTGCCCGCCGCAGGCCCGGAGCTGGAACCGGACGGATTGCGCGTCGGGTCGTACGGGCAACGCGTCTGGCCGCCGACGGCACTCCAGCCACTCACCGAGCGCAGGGCGCGGAAGTTCGCCCACTCGCTCAGGTTCGCCTTGCCGAGCACGATCGCGCCCGCTGCGCGCAGCCGCGCGACCATCGGGGCATCGGCCTTGTGGCGCGCGCCGGCGAGCGCGAGCGAGCCGGCCGTGGTGGGCAGCGGGTCGAGTGTCTCGATGTTGTCCTTTATCAGGAGCGGAATGCCATGCAGTGGTCCGCGCACCTTGCCGGCACGGCGCTCCTGATCCAGCGCCCGGGCAGCAGTGAGCGCCTCGGGGTTGAGCGCCAGCACCGCGCCGAGGGTGGGTCCCTGCCGGTCATAGCGGGCGATGCGCTCGAGGTAGCTTCGGGTGAGTGCCTCGGCCGTCAGGCTGCCCTGCGCCTGCGCGCTCCCCAGCTGGGCGAGGGAGTGCTCGCTCGGGTCAAACTCCGCCGCGGATGCCGCCGTCACCGTGATGCTCCCCGCGGCCAGCGTGGCCGCACTGACGCCCTCCAGAAACTCCCGGCGGTTCATGGCTTGAGGCTTCCGTTGGTTATCCCGGCGGGGCGGTTGGACCGCGACCGTGCGCGGCCAGGCAATCTAGACACATCGCCGGCGTTTCGACAACCTCGGCGCCACTCGCCCAAACGGGTCATTGAAGTGGCCACCGCGCGCATGGGAGCATCGCGGCCGTTTCCTCCCCGCACGAGGTTAGCGACATGCTGATGCGAGTCACCGCCACCCTGGGCGCAGTAGTGGCGATGGCGTCGCTGCAGGCGCAGGAGCCGCCCATGGGGGCGCTGCGTCCAGACCAGCAGGCGTACCTGGCGCTCTACAAGGAGCTGGTCGAGACCAACACCACCTACTCCAGCGGCAGCTGCACGCTCGCGGCCGAGCGGATCGCCGCGCATCTGCGCAGCGCGGGCTATGCGGACAAGGACATCACGCTGTTCTCGGTGCCGGAACACCCGCGCGAGGGCGGCATCGTCGCGGTGCTCGCCGGCAGCTCGCGCACGGCCAAACCGATGCTGCTGCTCGGGCACTTGGACGTGGTGGAGGCGCGGCGCGAGGACTGGACGCGCGACCCCTTCACGCTGATCGAGGAGAACGGCTACTTCTTCGGGCGCGGCACGTCCGACATGAAGGCCATGGATGCCACCTGGGTGGATGCCATGATGCGCTTCCGGCAGAGCAACTACCGCCCCCGGCGTACCATCAAGATGGCGCTCACCTGCGGTGAGGAGACCACCTACGCCTTCAATGGCGCGCAGTGGCTCGCGCAGAACCGCCCGGAGCTGATCGCGGCCGCATTCGCGCTGAATGAGGGCGGCGGCGGACGCACCGACGGACACGGCAAGGTGGTGCTCGAGTCCATGCAGGTCGGTGAGAAGGCCGCGCAGAACTACCGGGTCGAGACGGTGAACGCCGGCGGCCACAGCTCGATCCCGATTCGCGACAATGCCATCTACGAGCTCGCTGATGCGCTCGCACGCGTGCGCGACTACGAGTTTCCGCTGAAGTTCACCCCGACCACACGCGCCTTCTTCGCCAAGGCCGGCGCGGCGCGCACCGACGAGCTCGGGCGCGCCATGGTGGCGCTGTCCAAGGACCCCACGGATCAGGCCGCCGAGGCGGTGGTCTCCAAGGATCGCAGCTACCACAGCATGCTGCGCACCACCTGCGTGGCGACGCTGCTCGAGGGCGGGCACGCCAACAACGCGCTGCCGCAGCGCGCCACCGCCAACGTCAACTGCCGCATCTTCCCCGGTGAGACCGTGGATCAGACCCAGGCAGCGCTGGTGGCGGCGATCAACGACCCGGCGGTCAAGGTGACGGCGGTGCCGCCGGTGCGTCCCGTCGCGGTGCCACCGCCGCTAGATCCGAAGATCGTCGGTCCCGCCGAGAAGCTGGTGGCGAAGTATTTCCCAGGCGTGCCCTTGGTGCCGACCATGTCGACCGGCGCCACCGATGGCATCTTTCTCGAGGCGATCGGGATCCCGGTTTACGGCGTGCCGGGAGGCTGGGGCGATCCGGACGGCAATGGCGCGCACGGGCTCAACGAGCGACGCAGCGTGCGCGCCGTGTTCATCGGCCGTGACTTTCTCAACGAGCTGATCCGCGCCTACGCGGACCAGGGCTCCTAGCGGGCTCAGCCCTGGCCGGCGCGGATGCGCTCGCGCACCTCGCGCACCTCGCGCGATTCCTGCACCTGCGGCGCGAGCCCGGTCAACAGGTGCGCGGCCTCGCTGAGCAACGCCACGCGGTGCTCGGGCTCGGTGAGTGACTGCACGTAGAGTACCTTGGCGAGATCCACCGGCACCCATGCATCGCCGCGATTGCGAGCAACGGTGTCGCGGCTGAGCTTCAGGGCCGGCGCCAGCGTACGCGCAGCCTCCGCCGTGCGCCCCAACCGCGCCTGGGACATCGCGAGCCACATTGTGACGTCGGCGACCCAGCGCTGATCATCGGTCGCCTCTCCGGTGGTGCCGCGGCGGGCCTCGACCGAAACCTTGAACGCCTGCTCGGCGGCAGCGTAGTCGCCCAGGTGGAAGGCGGCGCGTCCGAGTGTCTCGTAGAGGAAGGTTCGCACGAATTCCAGCTGCAGATCCGAGGCGCTGCCGGCTGGCACTTTCTGCAGCGCCTCGGCGGCCTGGCTCGCCAGCCGGTGCGCGTTCTGGTAATCGCCACGCCCGAGGGCGATGACGGCTTCGGCCCCGGTGAACTGAACGTTGATCAGCGCCAGCACGCCCGGGGTCGCGCTCTCACCGTGGCGCAGCTGTGCGAGCGACCTGCGGCCGGCCGCAAGCGTGGCGTCGCCGGCGTCATCGCCGATCAGCGCGTGGCGGAAGGCCATGCCCCACATGATCGAGAAGCGGTCGATGAGGAACGCCGAGCCCCCGGGGGCCGCCCGCTCCATGTATGCGGTCTGCCGGCCGATATACTCGAGCGACTCCCGCAGCTTCCCTTGCGACCAAGCGATACTGGCCAGCTGGAAATCTGCCACCGCGAGGTTATTGAGGCTGACCACATTGTCGGGGTCGAGGTTGAGGAGCGCGACGGAGACCTGCTCCTGGCGCTGTGCCCAGCGCCAGGCCTCCTGCGGATCGAGTCCGTCCGCGCCGAGCTGCGCCAGCATTCCGAGCGTGACCTGCTGCGCATGCAGCGCGAGGCGGTAGCCGGGGCGGCGCTCGAGCAGCCTGTCCGCCACCGCGACGCACGGCTCGCCCTGCTTGCGCGCCTCCGCGGCCCGCCCCAGCCCCTCGTAGGCCTCGACCAGCCAGGCGCAGGCCTCGGCATAGTGCGCCCCGATGTCGACATTGGCCGGTTCCAGGGCGCCAAGGCCGGCGGCGATACGCATCGCCTCGAGCTCGGTGCCGACCGCCATCTCACGCTGCTGCGAACGAGTCTGCTCGAAGCCGATGCGCGAGAGCACTTCCACGTACGCGCGACGCGCGGCGATCGAACTCTTGGCGCTCTCGGCCAGCGGGCGCAACAGCTGTGCCGCCTGTTGCGAGGCGACGCGTCCGTTGCGGTCGTTGCGGTTGTCGAGGATCTGCGACTGCACCAGATATGCGAAGGCGAGCGCGATCGCGGTGGGCTCCGAACGATCGCCCTGCTGCCGCAGCCCCACGAGCAGCTGCTGTGCCTGGCCAGCATCCGCAATCGCAGCATCAAGCTGGCCGAGCGCGCGCCGCGCGCGCGCGCGGTACACCATGGCGAGTGCCGCATTGCGCACGGTCTCGGTACCCCGCAGCGCCGGCGGCAGCGCGTTGAAGTAATCGATCTGCCGGGTCGAAAACTCGGTAAGGACATCCAGTCGCCCGAAGCTCTCGAGATCGCGGGCGAAGTCAACGCTCAGGTAGCCGAGCAGCTGCTCGGCCTGGCCGCGGGCCTGGTCGGCCGCGAGACGCGTCTGCTGCGCCTCGTGCTCGGCACGCTGCGCCCGCCCGCTGCTCAGGTAGCCGAACACGGCCGCGCCGATCGCCACCACCGCCAGCAGCGTGCACGCGCCTGCGATCTGGCGGGCACGCACGGCGGAGCGGTGCGCGGCCTGCTCGCGCGCGCGCTGCTCGGCGAGCAGCCGCTCGGTAGCCTCGCGCGCCTCGCGCTCCTGGCGCTGGTCGCGGCTCGCCTTGACCACCGCGCACAGGACGTCGTGCGTGAGCTCGACGCGGCGAATGTCGAGGCGCTCCTCGATGCGCAGCAAGCGTCGGTTGACCAGCACCGGCAGCGCGTCGGGTGCAGCCCCGGCCTCGGCGAGGCGCTTGACGATGCGCTCCTCGGCCACGTTCTCGCGGAAGCCCGAGCTCGTCAGCAGATCGTCCTCGATCACCCGCCGCACCGCGAGTGGCTGGTCCGCAAGGGCGCGTTCGTAGAAATTGCTGAGGATGGTCGCGTGCGAGCCCGCCAGCAGGTCGAGGGAGATCTCACTGCGCCCCTGCGCGAGGCGCGCGTCGTTGAGCTCGCGGCAGATGAGGCTGAGGAGCGAGGGCTCGACCTCGGCGTTGGCGAGCTCCGCGCCACCGGCGACGAAGCGCACAATCGCCTCGGCCACCTCCTCGGAAACCAGTCGCTTGCCGGGCTGCAGCACGGCCGCGAGCGCCTGCGTTCCGGTCATCGGCGCGAGGCGCAGGCGGTTCTGCGAGATGCTCGGGATCTCCTTCTTCAGGCCTTCGAGCGGGGCGAGGTAGTCCTCGCGCAGCGCGATCAGCACGCGGTAATCGCTGCGCGCGAAGTCGAATTGCTCGGCAGCCGATTCATCCTGCTCGAGCTTGGCCTCGAACTCCTTCGGCGGGCGATTCTCCACCAGGTCGCCGAGCTCGGCGACGAAGCGCGCCGCGCGCGCGCGCCCGAACTCATCGCTCTGCGCCAGCGTGAAGATCTCCTCGAACTGGTCGAAGATGAGCAGCGGGATCAGACGGTTGCCGGCCTCATCGAGCAGCACGTCGTCCCGGTGGTGGAGGAACTCCCACAGCGACTCGCCCGCGACCGCGACCCCAACCTGCGACCACTGCCCGGCACGGCGCGCGTTGCGCTGGATCGCTTGCTTGATCTGCTCGGCCGGCTCCGGCGTGCCGCGTGCATAGTCGATCCGGACGTAGATCGGGCAGTAGCCCTGGCGGCGCAACCGTGGCACCAGCCCGGCGCGCAGGATCGAGGTCTTGCCGAGTCCCGACTGGCCGAAGAGCAGCGTCAACAGCTTGCGCTGCACGCGCCGCGCGAGTTCGGCCACCTCCTCCTCGCGCCCGTAGAAGTAGGCGCTGGTTTCCTCGGTGAACGAGGCCAGCCCGAGCCAGGGGCTGCTGTCATCGACCGTCGCGGCCGGGTCGGGGACGGCGCTCATGGCGGGGACGGCGTTCACGTGGAGCGCGCGTTCATGAAGTCCTCGAGTCGCCGCGCGAACTCGGACGTCACCCGCCCGCCCGGCAGCTCGGTGAAGTGCAGCGCCTTGAACTTGTCCGGCACCAGGGCCGCGGCAGCAGTGGTGGCATCGATACTGACCGGCAGGATGAATAGTGCCCCGTCCGCCATGTTGCGCGCTCGGTCCATCGCGTAGCTCCACTCGCGGCGGAAGTAGGCCTCGAGGCGGCGCTGGGTGTTAACCGACACCACCGGGATGAAATAGGAGCAGCGCGCGATGTTGCGCTGGATCTTGCGGTCGTAGTCATCCCCGGCCTCAAGGCGGTCCATGTCGAACCAGGTGATGACTCCGGCGGCCTCCAGGCCCGCCTTGATCTGCTGCACGGCGGGCAGGTCCTCGCGCGCGTAGCTGATGAACACGGCGTTGTCGGGCATCTCGCGCGCCGGCGGCAGGAAGCGCGTGGGCGCAGGGGCCGCCACCACTGCCGGACGGCGCGCCTGCCAGCGCTGGTGCAGCTCCTCGACGAAGCGTTCGGCGCCCGCATAGATGCGGGTGCGCACGCTCACCTGCTGCAAGAAGGCGACCAGGCGGTCATCCTGGCTCGTGTGGTTGTCGGCGAGGACCTCACCGACGTCGCGTGGATCGGAGAGGCGCTGACGCTTGGCCATGCGCAGGAACAGTCGCGCCAGCCAGTTGGTGAAGTTACTGCCGATGAACAAGAGGTGGCTGTGCTCGAGCTCGTAGAATAGCTTCTCCGGCACCAGGTGCTCGCTCTGCAGCGCGCAGATGAACTCCAGCAGATCCTCGTCCGAGATGACGTAGGTCGGTGAGGCCGACAGCTTGCCGAACAGCTGGTACACCAGCGGGCGCTGCAGGCGATCGCGCTCCATGGGCAGGTCGGTCACGCGGTTCGGGGCGTAGGCAAGCACCTCCGTGGACGGTGCCCCGCCGAAGCGCTCCAGATTGATGGCATTCTCGAGCAGCGAATCCGCGGTGGTGGACACGAACAGATCGAAGTCGGCGATGGCCGCCAGGTGGCGCAGCGCCGCCGGCGGCTCGAAGTTCGCATCCTTGATGATGCTGCGCAGGCGCACGTACGCCTCCTCGCGCCGCCCGCGGGCGGCGAGGAACAGGCATACCACGTCGTTGAGCGTGTAGGGCTGTGGCAGGTCTGCGGCGTTAACGTTGAGCCTGGTGATCAGCTTTTCCGCGGCCCAGTCATACAGCAGCCGGGGGCCGCGCTCGGTCGGGATCATGAGCAGTTCCGGCCCGACGATCGGGATGACCCGGCGCTCCTCGATAAAGCTCAGCAGGTCATCCCACGCATCATCATCGAGCGTGCTGCTGGCGTGGAGCGCTGCGGAGCTGCTAGCCACGGCGAACGGTCGTATCCCGTTGCGGCAGCGGCTGCGCGCCGCGACAGAGTTCAGTGGCGAGGTTCAAAGCGACCCACCCGGGAATGATGATCGCGCCACGGCGCCGCCGGCACTCTCATCCTTCTATTCGTTGTTCATCGTCGTCTGCTTTTGAGTTTGCCGCAATGCATCCAGCCCCGCAATGAAGCGCGGGGCGGGGCCGCACCCGGGGTATTGCACATATATAAGGAGTACCGGCCAGCCGAGCCTGAGCCACGTCGGCCCCGCGCGGCGTGCGGCACGCGCCTCAGGCCTCGCGGTCGAAGCCCTCGACCGTGCGCGGCCAGTCGGCCTTGAGCAGCCGGGACAGGGCCCGGTCGGCCAGCAGCCGCCCGCCGGTCTGGCAGCGCGCACAGTAATTCGTCTCGTTGTCCGCGTAGCGGATCCTCTGCACCGGCGTCCCGCACGCCGGACAGGGCTGCCGGTAGCGCCCGTGCACCGCCATCTGCGGCCGAAAGGCGGTCACGTTCTCGGGAAAGGCCCCCTGCGACTGCGCGCGCAGGCGTTCGGTCCACATCTGCAGCTGGCCGCGGACGGCCGCGTAGAGTGCGGCCACCGCGGCCTCGTCCAGGCGACTCGTGAGCAGCACCGGTGAGAGCCGCGCGGCGTGCAGGATCTCGTCGGAATACGCATTGCCGATGCCGCTGAAGAGCCTGGGATCGGTGAGGGCGCGCTTGAGCGTATGGTTCTCGCGGCGCAGCCGCTCGGCGAACTGCCCGAGGTCAGCTGCGAGCACCTCGAGTCCGCCCGGGTCCTGCGTGCGCAGGGCCGTCTCGCCCTGCAGGAAGTGCAGCGAGGCGCGCCGCTTGGTGCCGGCTTCGGTGAGCGTCAGGATCCCGCTCTCGAACGCCAGCCGCGCCAGCACCGCCCGCTTCGGCGGCGCCGTGCCGCGCGCAAACCAGTGCAGGCGCCCGGCGATCATCAGGTGAAAGACCAGCCAGTAATCATCCTCCAGGCCGATGGCCAGGCGCTTGCCGATGCGGCGCACCGCCACCACCGTGCGTCCCTCGGCGCGTGCCAGCGGCGGCTCGGCGGTGCGCAGCAGGAACGCGGAGGGCAGCTCGATGCGCAGCAGGCGCACGCCCACGATGCGCTGTGCGAGCGCCTCGCAATAGAGGGTTACGTCGGGAAGTTCGGGCATGCGTCCGTGCCCGGCAGGTGCGCCGCCGGCACGGGGCATTCTGCCGCGTGTCCGGCGAGGACGTCATCTGCACTAGTGAGCGCCGGCACCCGGGGCCTTGAGCCGGGCTTGCGGCAAGGACTAAGGTGGGACGTGGCCGGCGCCGCTGTGACTTAGCAGCGCATCAAAACCGAGTTCACCGCCCGGCTCGAGCGCTTACAGGCTGCGAGGCGGTTCTGGTACCCGACTTGCGCGCCGCGCACTCTTATTGGGTGGGGCTCTCGAGCGGACACGATGCCCGGTATGCAGGATCCCAAGGGAAAGGCCCTCCGTGGCCGAGCTGTTCGCCAAGCATGTGGGCAGCCTGCGCGCCTTCCTGCTGCGGCGCGCGCCGCGGCTCGATGCCGCCGAACTGGCGCAGGAAGTCTACCTGCGCATGCTGCGCGTGCCGGATCTCAATTCGATCCGCAAGCCCGAGTCGTATCTGTTCACGGTAGCCGCGAACCTGGTGCGCGAGCAGGCCCTCAAGGAGCGCCTGCACGAGCGCGCGCTGGACCTGGAGGATCCGGCATTGCAGTCGCAGCTGGCACTGGAGCCGGCATTCGGCCAGCAGATTGACCGGGAGATGCGGGTTCGCCGGCTGAGCGAGGTGCTCGCGCAACTGCCGGCGAAGTGCCAGGCGGCCGTGGCGCTGCACTATTGGCGGGGCCTCAGCTACGAGGAGACGGGCGCGCAACTGGGCGTGTCTTCGCACATGGTCAAGAAGTATCTGGCCCGGGCCATCAGTCACTGTCGGCGCCGCATGGCGCGCTTGGGATGAACGTATGAGCGCTAGCGAAGACCGCGTCCGGGATCTGGTGATCGACCAGGCGACGGACTGGTATCTGCTGAACCGGGAGCCGGCGAGCACGGAGCAGTGCGCCGGGTTCCTGCAGTGGCTGAAGAGCTCCCCCGTGAACATCGAGGAGTATCTGGCGGTGCATCGCACCGCGCTCGACCTGGCGAGCATGGCCGCCGCGCCCGAGACCATCGAAGCGCTGGTGGTGCAGGCGCGGCACGAGCGCGACGGCCTCGTGCAGGCTCTCGATCCTGGGGCAGCGCCGGCCGAACCGCGCAAGGCCTCGGGCTGGCGTCCACTCGCTGCCGCCGCCGCGCTGCTGTTGGCACTGGGCGCTGGGTTCTTCCTGTGGCAGCAGCGCTCGACCGGGCCCGAGCCCGTGGTACTCACGCTGCGCACCGCGCACGGCGAGCAGCTGACCCGCCGCCTGCCGGATGACTCCGTCGTGCACCTGAACACCGACTCGGAACTACAGGTGCGCCTGAGTGCAGCGACACGGCTGATCAGCCTCGAGCGCGGGGAAGCGGAGTTCGCGGTCACCCATGAGGCGCGTCCCTTCGAGGTGCTGGCGGGCGTTGCCGAGGTCACCGCGCACGGCACGGCCTTCGCCGTGCGCCTGGAGCAGGACACCACGGTGGTCACCGTGGTGGAGGGTGCGGTCGGTGTGGCCCCTGGGCGGCTGCAGGCAGCCACAGGCGTGCGTCCCGCACCGGTCGAGGTGGGAGCAAATCAGCAGCTGCGGGTGTCGGCGCGCAGCTGGCCAAGTGCGCCGTCCGCCGTCGACGCACAGCGTGCCACCGCGTGGCTGCGCAAGCTGATCGCCTTCGACAATGCGCCGCTGGCAGAGGTTGCCGCGGAGTTCAACCGCTATGCGGCTCGACCGATCGAAATCGACAGCCCGGAGCTGCGCACGCTGCGCGTCAGCGGCGTGTTCGCCAACGATGACCCCGAGGCGTTCGTCGCCTTTCTGCGCAGCCTGCCGGAAGTGCAGGTCGCAGAGAGCGCCGGGCGCACCCGCGTGTCACTGCTGCACGCACGGCACGACGCCACGCGCCCTTGAAGGCGCGGACGGCGGCAGGTCGCCTCAGGGCGGGCTGTTGATGGGGCTGAGCGGAAAGCCGGCCTCGCGCCACGCGCGCACGCCGCCATCGAGCGCCACCGCCCGCAGATAACCGATATCACGCAGCGTCGCGGTGGCCAGGGTCGAGATCTGCCCGAGCTCGCAGTAGGCGAGGATGCGGCGCGTGGGGTCCGGCAGCTCCTGGTTGACCCGCAATTCGAGCTGCCCGCGCGGCAGGTGGCGTGCACCGGGAATGTGCCCCTGCTCGAAGGCTTCGCGCTCGCGCAGGTCGAGGATGATGAGCTGTGTGTCCTCGCGCTCGACGTGCGCCTTGAGCTCGGCGAGTGACATGAATGGCACACGTGCCGCGGCTTCCGCCAGCAGCTGCGCCACGCTCTTGCCGCCGCTCAGGTTGATGCGCAATGCCTCGGTGATATGCGTCGGCATGGTGAGGTTCAGGTTGCGCATCATCTCCACGAAGGCGGTGCGCTCGCGCTGCTGCAAACGCGGGTTGCCGCTCAGCTCGGCACCGATGCTGCTGTGCTCGCGGCCCTTGTATTCGTGTGCCGGGAACACCTTGGTCTGCGGGTCGAGGCGCAGCACGCGCTCGAACAGGCTGTCGTAGAGGGCCTCCGGGTCACCGCTCGGCAGGTCGGTGCGTCCGGTGGCTCCGATGAGCAGCGTGTCGCCGGTGAACAGCCGGTCCTCGACCGCCAGGCACATCGAATCGGCCGTGTGGCCCGGCGTGTGCAGCACGCGCAGCCGCAGTCGTCCGACCGCCAGCATCTCGCCGTCATCGACGCGCATGTGCACGAACGGCGCGGGGCTCGCGCGGTGCATGACAATCGGCACCGCCAGCCGGCGCGCGAGTTCCGCGGTGGCGGAGAAGTGATCGGCGTGCGTATGGGTGTCGAGCACGTAGCGTACGTGCAGGCCGTCGCGGGCCGCCAGTCCGAGGTAGCGGTCGAGCTGGCTGATCTCCGGATCGATGAGCGCCGCCGCACAGCTGTCCGTGCAGCCGATCAGGTACGACCGGCACCCACCACTTGCGACCTGCTCGAAAATCATGACTTTACCGTGGCGTGGCGCATGAGCGGCAGTGTAGCCTCATTCGGTCTGCCGCCGCTGGCGCGCCGCCACAGCCGCCCGCCGGCAGCGGCCCAAAACCTGTTGAAACAGCGTGTTATTGTGGGCACACACTGGAGGCGAGCCCGCATGCAGTCCGCCGAACCGATCGACAAGGCACTGTTGACGGCTGCCTGGGACACCGTGCGTGGCGTGGTGCGCTGGACACCGCTGCTGCACTCGGACTACGTGGATTCGCTGATCGGCGCGCGCGTGTACGTGAAGGCCGAATCCCTGCAACTGGCCGGCTCGTTCAAGATGCGCGGCGCCTGCTTCAGGGTGAGTCGCCTGTCGCGCAGCGAGCGCGACCGCGGCGTCGTCGCCTTTTCCTCCGGAAATTTCGCGCAGGCACTTGCGCATGCCGGCCGTCTCGCGGGCGTCCCGGTCACCATCGTGATGCCCTGTGATGCGCCCGTCCGCAAGGTCGAGCTCACGCGCCGCGCGGGGGCGACGGTGGTGCTGAGCGATCACGGCCAGCGCAACCGCGAGGAAGTGGCGAACGCCCGGGCTCACCAGATCGCCGCGCAGGAGGGGCGGGTCTTCCTGCACCCATTCGATGACCCGCTGGTGGTCGCCGGCCAATCGACGCTGATGCGCGAGGTACAGCTCGACGCCCAGCGCGAGCAGCTGCGTCTGGACGCCATTCTCTGTCCGGTCGGCGGCGGCGGCCTGATCGCTGGCACCGCGCTGGCCGAAAAGTACTTCGGCAGCGGTGCCGAGGTGATCTCGGTCGAGCCGGAGGCCTGCGATGACATGCGCCGCTCGCTCATTTCCCACCGGCGGGAGCGCAATGAGGGCAACCCGCCGACCATCTGCGATGCCATGCAGGCCTTTACCCCCGGCGCAGTCCCCTTCGAGGCGGCGGCGCACCTGGTATCCCGCGGCATCACCGTGGACGATGAGACCGTGCGGCAGGCGATGCGCATCGCCTTCGAGGAGTTCAAGGTGGTGCTCGAACCCAGCGGCGCGATCGCACTCGCCGCCGCCCTGCGCCATCGGGGCGACTTCGCGAACCGCACGCTGGCACTCTTGTGCTGCGGCGGCAGTGTCTCGGTGGAGGATCTTCTGCGGCTTACCCATGGCGGCACCTCCCCGCATTAGCCGGGCTGCGCGTTGCTCACCCGGTAGCGCCCTCTTCTGTCAAACTGCGCCCTGGTCCGGAATGGGCAGCGGGCGCGGGCCGCTGTTCGATCCGTGGGCGCTGGCATGTGCGCCTTGGCGCCCCAGGCGCCCGTGCTAACCTTCGCGCACCGGACGGGCAGGACAAAATAATACGCATGGCGCTGGCCGAGGTCTTCGTCAGTTACGCGCGCAACGATGCACCCCGTGTGCTGGCTCTCACAGAGCAGCTGCGCGCCGCGGGCGTGTCGCTGTGGATCGACCAGGCCGGCATCGATGCCGCCTCGCTCTGGAGCGAGCAGATCGTAACCGCACTGGAGAGCGCCAAGGTGCTGCTGCTCGTGATCACCGAAGCGGCAATGCACTCGCCCAACGTGGCCAAGGAAGTCATGCTGGTCAGCGAGCGCAATGGTGCCATTCTGCCGGTGCACCTCGAGCCGACGGTGATCCCCTCCAAACTGAAGTACCAGCTCGCCGGTATCCAGCACGTCGAGTACTACGGGAATGACGGCGCGGAGGCTGGCCTGCGAGCCATACTGCGCGCCCTGGAACGCGCCGGAGTCCGCGTGGCCGACCCGGCGACCCGCAGCGCGGTCGCCGCGGACGCGGCACCCTCTGCTGTCGCCGCCGCCTCGGGCGGTGGCGGAGCGCTCGCGGTGATGCCGTTCGACAACATCAGTGCGGATCCGGAAACCGACTACTTCAGCGCAGGTCTGACTGAGGAGCTCACCACGCGCTTGTCGCTGGTGAGCGAGATCGAGCTGGTGTCGCGCTGGGCATCCAAACAACTCAAGGAGCGCAAGCACGACGTGCGCGCCATCAGCCAGGAACTAGGCGCCAGTTACCTAGTCGGCGGCAGCGTACGACGTTTTCAGGACTCGTTTCGCATCACCGTGCAGCTGGTGGACGTGTCCACTAACCGTCAGATCTGGGCCAATAGCTACAAGGGCAAGCTGGACGACATCTTCGACATCCAGGAGCAGGTCGCGCAGCAGATCGTGGAAGCACTGAAGGTAAAGCTGTCACTCTCGGAGAAGATCTCACTCACGAAGCGACAGACCGTCAATGCGCAGGCCTACGATTTGTACCTTCGCGGGCAGGACTACCTGTATCGCCTGACCCGTCGCAGCGTGGAATACGCCATCCAGCTGTTTGAGAAAGCCGTTGAGCTCGATCCGCGCTACGCGGCAGCCTATGCGGCCTGCTCGACTGCGTACGGGCAGCTCTACCAGTATTTCGATCGCGATGACCGCAACCGCACGCGCGCCCAGGAGCTGAGTTTCAAGGCGCTGATGTACGACAATAACCTTCCCGAGGCCTACACGGCCATGGGGCTGTCCTACTTCATCTGGGGCAAGTTCGAGGAAGCGAGCGTCTCGAGCCGCAAGGCGATCGAGCTCGCCCCGGACGATTTCGTCGCGCACTGGACGCTGGGCCGCATTCACTTCACCAACGGCGAATTCGAGCAGGCGTACGGACTGTTCCGGCGCGTCACCGAGCTAAAGCCTACGTTCTTCTCCGGACATGTGGACTTGGCCCAAACCTGCGACGGTCTGAAACGCGAGGAGGAAGCGCGCGCCGCGCGGCGCCAGGTAGCCGACCTCATGCCCAACTACCTGCTTCAGAATCCGGATGACGCGCGCGCGCGCATGTACTACGCGGTGGTGCTGGCGGAAATGGGGCGCAAGTCCGAAGCGCTGCGCGAGGGCACGAAGGCACTGGAAGTGAGCCCCGATGATGGCATGATGCTCTACAACTGCGCCTGCCTTTACGCGCGCCTCGGGGAATCGGGTGAAGCGATCGGATTCCTCAAGCAGGCAATTGCCCAGGGCTATGCCGACGATGGCTGGCTCAAGCACGATCCGGACCTCGACGTGTTGCGCAGCGATCCGGATTTCATCGCACTGACGGCGGCCCGCTGATGCCGGCTCGGAGAACCGACGGGAACGCCCCGATCAGCCGGGCAGGCCCGGTGCAGCGTACCGCCGCGACGTGCGCTGCCTGCATCCTGGGCGTGCTCTTAGCGACCGTTGCAACCGCCCAGGTAGCGCCGCCCGGAATCGTCGCCGAGCGGGCCGCAATGAACAGTATCGCGGACGTCGGCTTCAACCACAGCGAGATCCCCGAGACCGCCGAATACCTCGCCGATCAGATCGGCGGCCGCATGACGAACTCACCGGCAATGCGGCGCGCCGAGCGCTGGACCCGCGAGCGCTTCAGCGCGTGGGGACTGAAGAACGCGCACACCGAGGGCTTCGATTTCGGGCGCGGCTGGTGGATCGAATCGGCGCACATCCGCATGGTGACGCCGCGCGCCCTCGAGCTTAAGGGCATCCCGGTCGCTTGGACGCCGCCGACGCACGGGGTGCTGAGCGCCGCCATCGTCGTCGCACCGCTGAGCTCGACCAAGGACTTTGCGGACTGGAAGGGCAAGCTCGCGGGCAAGATCGTGCTCGCCAGCTGGCCCGCGCCGCAGCACGATGACGGCGACGCCGTGTTTCAGCGCTACTCCGACGCCGAGATCGTCAAGTTTGACCGCTTTCAGCAGCCGACGCTCGACCCTGAGCTGCGCCGCAAGCGCATCGAGCGCTACCGCTTCCGGATCCAGCTCGATGACTTCCTCGCGGCCGAAGGGGCGGCGGCGCTGGTGACCATGTCGCGCAGCGAAGGGCGCCTGGTGCACGGAGAGGGTTACGCCCACCAGGTCGGTAAGACCCCCAAGGTGCCAGCAGTGGAGCTGGCGGCGGAGGATTACCGGCGCCTGGCGCGCCTTGCCAAGCTCGGTGAAGTGCAGCTCGAGATCGAGAACCGCGTGCACTACGAGGACGCCGACCACAACGCCTACAACGTGATCGCGGAGCTGCCTGGCTCCGAGCCCAAGGCCGGCTACGTCATGGCCGGCGCCCATCTGGACAGCTGGGTGGCGGGCGACGGTGCCGCCGACAACGGCGCCGGCTGCGTGATGGTCATGGAAGCGGCGCGCATCCTGGCGACGCTAGGTGTGAAGCCCAGACGCACCGTGCGTTTCATATTGTGGGCGGGCGAGGAGCAGGGCCTGCTCGGCTCGGCAGCGTATGTCGAGAAGCACCTCGCGCAGCGCCCGCCGGCGACCGATCCGGAATTGCGCGACCTGCCGCCCTACTTCGCGCAGGACACCTACCCGGTAAAGACGCTGCAGGAGTTTTCCGAGCTGGCCGCGTACTTCAACATCGACAACGGCTCGGGCAAGGTGCGTGGCATCTATACCGAAGGCAATCTCAACGTCGTGGCCACCCTGCGCGAGTGGCTGGCGCCCTTTGTGAGTATGGGAGCCGCGGCGGTGGTGGCCGAGCCCACCGACGCCACCGATCACGTGTTCCTCAGCCGCCTCGGGCTGCCGGCCTTCCAGTTCATCCAGGACCCGCTCGACTACGAAACCCGCGTGCACCACACGGACATCGATACCTACGATCACCTCAGGATCGAGGACATGAAGCAGGGTGCGGTGGTGCTGGCCTCGGTGCTGCTCGCGGCCGCCAACGCCGACAGGCCGCTGCCGCGCAAGCCGGTGCCGACAGAGCCCAAGGTGTCCGACCCGTTCGCCTACCCGGATCCATCGAAGAAGTAGGCGCTCCGCTGGGAACCGCGGTGCGGATTAGCTAACCTCGACTGCGGCGTGCACCGCAGGAGATGGCGTATGGCGCGAGCCCCAGCTACAGCATGGGCGGGCATCCTCATGATGCTCGTGGTGGCGCCGCTTACCGGTCAGAACGCCGGGCCGGCGCCGGTGAAGATCGCCGTGTTCAATTTCGAACTCGACGATCAGAGTCCATCCGCGGCGCTGCTCAATCAAGGCCCGAACCGCGCCACGACGCTGGAAAAGGCCACCAGCGAGGCGCGCCGGGAGCTGGCGCAATCCGGACGCTACCAGGTGATCGATGCAAGCCAGGTGGACATCCACGCCGTGCCGGGCAAGGCACTGCGTAATTGCGGCGGCTGCGAGGTCGGGCTCGCCTTGCAGCTGGGGGCGGATCAGGCGTTGGTCGGCGTGATCACCAGCGCCACGCAGACCGACTACTACGTTGCCATCCAGATCCGTGACGCGCATAGCGGCAAGCTCCTCAACCAGCAGGAGGCGAATTTCGCCGGCAGCGAGGAAGGCTGGCCGAGCGGCGTGCGCATGCTGATCAAGCACCAGCTCCTGGTGCCGCAGGAGTAAACCCGCAGTCAAGAACCGGCGGGCCGGCCGCAACCCTGCAGCCGGCCCTGCCTCTTGAGGTCAGCCTGGCGCTTACTTCGGCAGCAAGGTGACCGGGACTTCCATCACCGAGTCCACGGGAATGTTGTTGGCCTTGGCCGCGTCCCGTACGGCCTTCTCGTCCGGCGCCTCGTAAACGCAGTACGTCTTGGTCTTTTCCGCGTTTGCATACGACATCACCCAATGGACGCCGTACTGCGCATTGGTGGCGTTGATCTTGGCCTTGCTCTGCGCATTCAGGCCCTCGAGTGCGCCGCTCGGGAACGTGCGCTCGATCATGTAGCGGTGCTCCGCCTGCGCGCCGGCGGCCGGCGTCGAGGGGGCATCGGCTGCAGCCGCGGCCGCGGCGAACAGAAGCGGAATCATCGCGATGACTGTCTTCATGGTGATCTCCCTGGTGAGTTGTCTGCGTATGGTTACTCAGCGGTTGCGGGATCGATGACGCTCGTGACCCGGGAGATCCTGTTGGCAGGGAATCCGCCGAGCTCTGCGTGCCGGCGCACGAGCGACTCGTCCTCGGCGTGGTAGATGCAGTAGATCCGGTCGCCGGTGACGTAGCTCTGGATCCACTGCACTGCCGGCCCGAGGCTGCTGAGTACCCCGCACGACTTGCGCGAGATGGCCTTCAGTTCCGCCGGCGTCAACTTGCCGGCGCCCGGAATCTCGCGTTCGATGACAAACTTCGGCATGACTGTCTCCCCTTTATGCGACTATCGAACCCTAAACCAAAAACCACCCCTGTGACCTCGTCGCCTCGGCCCGTAGGGGCGCGCGTATAGGTTCGCCGCCGCCGACCACGAAGTCTTGAAATGCACCTGAAAAAGCTCTGAAAATCATCCCTCACCCGCGGTGGCGGCGTGATCCCCCCGGGCAATCAAGGTCTTAGGTGTCCTGCACATGAGCGGTGGCGTGGAGCGCATCAGGGTCGGAGATTTCGAGCTGCTGCCCTCCGAGCGCGTGCTGAAGCTTGATGGGCGGCCGCTGGAGCTCGGGGCGCGTGCCTTCGACCTGCTGCTGGTGCTGGTCGAGCACGAGGGCCGCCTTGTCAGCAAGGCCACGCTCATCGAGCGCGTCTGGCCGCGCCTCGTGGTCGATGAGAACAACCTGCCGGCACAGGTTGCAAGCCTGCGTCGCGTGCTGGGTCCGGGCGCGATTCGCACCGTGGCCGGCTTCGGCTACCGCCTGGAGCTGCCGGTCTCACGCAGCGCAGCACAAGCCCAACCGGTCCCCACCACGCTACCGCCGCCGACATCCCTGCCGCTGGCGCGGCGCGCGTGGCCGCAGCGACTCGGCCCGCTCGTCGGACGCACCGAGGAACTGCAGGCGTTGCAGCAGAGCCTGCAACGCTCCTGCCTGTTATCGCTGGTCGGCCCGCCGGGTGTCGGCAAGACCCGCATCGCGCAGGAGCTGTTGGCTCGCCACGCCGAGGCCGGCGGTGCCGGGGCTTGGGTTTCGCTGCAGGCGCTGGCCGATACTCAGCAGCTTGCATCAGCCACCGCCGTGGCACTGGGTCTGTCGCTGCCCGATGGCCTCGATGCTTTCGCGGCACTGAGCGCGGCACTCGAGTCGGTGAGTGTGCTGTTGGTACTCGATGGCGCCGAGCGGCTGCGGGATGCGCTCGGCACGCCGCTCGCAACTCTGCTCGCACACTGCCGTGCCGTGCGCGTACTCATCACGAGCCAGGTGCCCGTCGGGATCACCGTGGAGAGCGTCTACCGCCTCGCGCCATTGCAGCTGGCCGACGAGGCAGGGGGTGATCCGGAGAGCAGTGCCGCGGTCGAGCTGTTTCTGCAGCGCGCGCGCGCGGCTGATCAGCGCTTCGAGGTCTCGGTGCAGAGCCTCGGCCAGATTGCCGAGATCTGCAGGCGCCTGGACGGCAATCCGCTGGCACTGGAACTGGCCGCCGCGCGGGTACCGGCACTCGGGGTCAGTGCGCTGCTGGAGCGGCTGAACGACCGCTTCCGCTTACTGCGCCTGTCGCGCCAGGCGGCCGACCCGCGGCATACCACGCTGCTGACGGCCATCGAGTGGAGCTATAGCGGACTTGCGCCTGCGGAACAGCTGGCGCTCGACCGCCTCGGCGTATTTGCCGGCAGCTTTGCCCTGCAGACCGCCGCCGCCGCGGTCGCGGATGAAAACATCGATACCGCCGAGGCGATCGACCTCATCGGCCGACTCGTGGATCGCTCGCTGGTGACGGTATTGCCTATCGAGCCGCCGCGCTACGTCCTGCCAGAGACGGTGCGCCACTACGCGCTCGACCGCCTCACGGAGCGGGCGGAACTCACCCGCGCCCGGCAGCGTTGCGCGGCGACGCTGCTGCAGCTGCTCGATCGTGCCTATGAGGAATACTGGTCGGTCGATGAGGCGATCTGGCTGCACCGCTATGGCCCGGACATCGACAACGTGCGCGCCGTGATCGATTGGGCGGCGGTCAGCGATCCTGCGCTTGCCGTGGCCCTGTATGGATCCTCCTGGCCGCTGCTGGTGGAGATGGACCTGTACGGCGAGGGGCGCTCACGCTACGAGCAATCGGTGGTGCAGCTCTCTGACGCGCTGCCGCGCGCGCGCGTGGCGCGCTTCTGGGAAGCGGTGGCCACCTACGACTCAGCCCGCCAATGCGACCGGGCGCGCTACGCGGCCGAGCTGGCCGCGAACATGCACGCGAAGAGCGACGTCCGTGCGCATTACTACAACCTCATGCTGCTGGCGCTCAACTGGCGCGGCGACGACTGCGCCGCGCGCGCCGCTGCCGATGCCGCACGGGCGCTGGAGGACCCGGCGTGGCCGCCGCGCCTGCTGGCGCATGGGGCACTCACCGAGGGAGCACTGCTGCTGAGCGCCGGTGAGTGGGCGGCCGCGCGGGCGGCCTACCTGCGCGCGGTCAAGTTCGCCCTCACCATCAGCGAGCGGCAGGCGTTGGTCGCCAGCGTCTGCGTCGTCGAGCTGGATATCGCCTCGGGGGACTTGCGTTCGGCGCTGCAGCTGGGGCGTCCGCTTGCGCTGAGCCTGCGCCATTCCGGGCGGCGCGAGACGCGGCTGGACCTGCTGATCCTGTACTTCAGCGCGCTGCTGCTGGCGGGTGAGCTGGCGGAAGCACGTGCGGCGGGCGCGGAGCTGTACGCACTCGCGCTGCGGCTGGACACCAGCAAGCTCTACCTGGCGCTCAATGCCATGGCCTACCTCGCGTGCGCGGATGCGCGCTTCGAGGTCGCGCAGCGGGTGCTGGCCTGCGCCGATCGGGCGCTGGATGCCCACGGCCAGCCGCGCCGGCGCCCGGTGGAGGAGCAGCTGCGGCGCGCGGTGCGCCAGCGCCTGCAGCAGGATGACGCGGGCACCGCCGCCGACATCGCGACGCGCGAGCACGTTGACGAGAGCGCCGCGTGCGCGCTCGCCCTGGGGCTCGACTAGCGGCACCTCAGCGGGCGGCGCCCGCCGTCCAGGGCCGGAACACGACCCCTTCCTTCATGACGAAGCGCACGTCCTTGAGCACGCCGATGTCGCGCAGTGGATCGCCCGGCACGGCGATCAGATCCGCGTACGCGCCGCTGGACACCACCCCCAGCTGCGCGCGCTCGCCGAGCAGTTCCGCGGCCTTCGAGGTGGCCGCCTCAATGGCCTGCATGGGGGTCATGCCGAATTGCACCATGAGCGAAAATTCCTGGGCGATCGGATCGGACCAGGGGAAGCCGCCGACGTCCGTGCCGAAGGCGATCTTGACTCCGGCGCGCACGGCCTTGCGGAACGAGACCTCGTGCACGGCGACGCGCTTGCGATCGCGCTTGCCGCTCGGGGTGTCTTCCGGATCCGGATCGTAGTAGTAGACCGCCAACGTCGGCACATACCACGTGCCCTGCTTGATCATCTGCGCAATCTGCGCGTCGGTGAGCTCCAGCCCGTGCTCGATGGAATCGCAGCCGCCATCCAGGGCGCGCTGCAGGCCGAGCCCGTTGTAGGCATGGCAGGCAACCCTGCGGCGCCAGCCGTGGGCCTCATCGACGATTGCGCGGAGCTCCTCCACCGTGAGTGTCGGCTGTGACACGAGCGCGCCGGACTCGTCCAGCCAGGAGCGATGCGTCATGTAGACCTTGATCCAGTCGGCACCGTTGTCGAGTTGCTCGCGCGCCGCCTTGCGCGCCTCCACGGGTCCGTCGATCAGCTGCGCACCCTTCGGCACCGTGATCTCCGGTGCATAGCCCTCCAGCGGATAGCCGCCAGTGCTCGAGATGGCGCGCGTCACGACGAACATGCGCGGCCCCGGGATAAAGCCATCGCCGATCGCCTCCTTGATGCCGACGTCGCCATAACCGGCGCCCTCGGTCTCAACGTCGCGGATGGTAGTGAAGCCCTGCTCCAGGGCGCGGCGCGCGGCCACGACAGCACGTGCCGCACGGTAGGAAGCGGGGTACTTCAGCAGCTGCACGTCGTAGCCGCCGGCGGCCGGCACTTCCCCCTGCAGGAAGATGTGAGTGTGGCAGTCGATCAGGCCAGGCAGGACGGTAGCCTCACCGAGATCGAGCACGGCTGCGCCCGGCGGCGGCGCGCGCGAGCCAGCCGGATAGACCGCCTCGATGCGCTGACCGCGGATCAGGATCTCCTGGTTGTGGCGCGGCTGTGCGCCGCTGCCGTCGATGAGCGTTCCGGCACGCACGATGGTAACGGCAGCCGGAGGCGCTGCTCCGGCCGCGGGTTGCTGCGCCACACCGGCCGGTGCGAGGCACAGTCCGAGCACACCCAGATGCAGTACGCAACGCATGAAGTATCCCCCACCGCGAGCCACGACCTGCGGATTCTGCGGTGGCGGCGCGCCCGCTGACAATGGTGATCGCTGACCGGCCGGAGCTGCTTCGGGTATCCGGGCACACAGCTGTCTTGGAAAATCCCGAGCGGCCACTGACAATGCGGCCGGCGACTGCGGCAGGTCGCGCGGCAGTATGGGGTTGCGGATGGATTATCACGACCGCGGGCGCCGGATCGGCAAATGGCTGGGCGCCCTGCTGCTCCTGCTGCTGTCCCCGGCCTGCCTGGCGCAAGTCGATCAGGCGCGTCTGGCCGATGAAGCCGACGGCCGCGACTGGCCGGCTTACGGTCGCACCTTCAGCGAGCAGCACTTCAGTCCGCTCGAGCAGATCAACCGCCAGAACGTGCGCCGCCTGGGACTGGCGTGGACGCTGGAACTGCCAGACGTCTGGAACGTGTCCAGCGCTCCGCTGGCGGTGGACGGGGTGCTCTACCTCGCAGTCGGCTTCAGCGTCATGTACGCGGTGGATGCGACGAGTGGCAAGGTGCTGTGGCGGTACGACCCGCAGGTCGCGCCGGCGAAGATGCGCATGGCCTGGGGTATCCGCGGACTGGCCTTCTGGAACGGCAAGGTGATCGCCGGCGTCCAGGATGGACGGCTGTTTGCGCTCGACGCCAAGAGCGGCACGCTGGTGTGGGAAACACTGACCACGCAGCCGGGCGACAACCGTTACATCACGGGCGCGCCGCGCGTATTCAAGGGCAAGGTCATCATCGGGCATGGCGGTGCGGACTTCGGTCACGTGCGCGGCTACGTCAGCACCTACGATGCCGAGACCGGCAAGCTGCTGTGGCGCTGGTACATCGTGCCCGGCAATCCGGCGCTGGGCTTCGAGAACAAGGCCATGGAGGTAGCGGCCAGGACCTGGAGCGGAGAGTGGTGGAAGTTCGGCGGCGGCGGCACGGCCTGGAACGCACTTACCTACGACCCCGACTTCAACCGCGTCTACATCGGCACCGGCAACGGCGGCCCCTGGAATCGCAAATTGCGCAGCCCGGGCGGGGGCGACAACCTGTTCCTGTGCTCGGTGGTGGCACTGGACGCCGACACGGGCGAATACGTCTGGCACTACCAGACCGCCCCCGGCGAGAGCTGGGATTTCACCTCCACCATGGACCTGGAGCTGGCGACGCTGACCATCGACGGCACGCCGCGCAAGGTGCTGCTGCACGCGCCCAAGAATGGCTTCTTCTACGTCATCGACCGCGCCACCGGCAAACTGCTCTCGGCGGAGAAGCTCGGCAAGGTGACCTGGGCTAAACGCATCGACATGGCGAGCGGGCGCCCGGTGGAGAACCGCGGCGTGCGCTACGAGGACGGCGAAGCGCTCATGTGGCCGGGCTCGGCAGGACTGCACAACTGGCAGCCGATGTCCTTCAGCCCGGACACGCAGCTCACCTACATTCCGGCGCACGAAATGGCCGGCTACTACAACGATCGGGGGCTGGATGCAAAGACCTACGACATGGACCGCGACGGTCCGATGGGCCTCAATGCGTTCCACGACGACATCCCTACGAGCGCCGGCAGCAGCTCGCTGCTCGCCTGGGATGCGGTGCGGCGCAGGAAAGTCTGGGAGATGGCATTGCCCGGGGCCACCAGCGCCGGCGTGATGACGACCCACGGCGGGCTCGTGTTCCAGGGACAGTCCGACGGACAGTTCGTGGCGCGCGACGATCGCACCGGCAGCGTGCTGTGGAGTGCTTCCATGGGCGTCGGCACGCAGGCGCCACCCATCACCTACAGCGTGAACGGGCGCCAGTACGTCTCGATCCTCGCCGGCTGGGCCGGCGGACAGATGCTGCTCGGCTCACTGAGCGCGCAGCATGGCTGGGTTGGGCGCGACCATCCGCGGCGCCTGCTCACCTACGTGCTCGACGGTCACGCGACGCTGCCGGCCTCCCCGCCTCCAGCGCTGCCCTCGCCCGTGGACGACGCTTCCCTCAAGATCGATCCGGCGCTGGTCGCCCGCGGGCGTCACCTGTACGAGCGCTGCCTGATCTGCCATGGGGCCGGCGTGGTCGCCGGCGGGTTCGCGCCCGACCTGCGTGCCTCGGCGGTGCCGCTCAACGCGCAGGCCTTTCAGACCATCGTGTACGGCGGCCTGCAGAGCCGGGGCATGCCGCCCTTCCCGGAGCTGAGCGCGGCGGACCTCGCCGCGCTGCGGCATTACATTCGCGAGCGTGCCCGCTACAAGCCCACGTTCGGCGAGCAGCTCGGCGCCGCCTGGCACTACCTGTGCCTGCTCGTGAAGATGAAACTGAAGGCCTGGGGCTGGATCTAGCCCGCCGCGGCCAACCGGAACTTGTAAGGGGGAAGCGATGCGTCGGGCACTGATGTTTTGCATGACCGGGGCGCTGCTCTTGGCAACTGCTGGCCGGGCACAGACGGCGGCGCCCGCAAGCGTCCCTGCGGTCGTGGACCCGGTGTTCCAGGCCTTCGCCCTGGATGCGCACCTGCCGGGCGCCGTGTGGGGTGTGGTGCAGGACGGGGAGCTGGTACACGTCGGCAGCTTCGGGGTGCAGGACATCGTGTCCCGCCGGCCCGTCAGCGGCGAGACGCTGTTCCGCATTGCCTCCATGACCAAGGCATTCACCGCCCTCACGGTGCTGAAGCTGCGCGATGAGGGCCGCCTGCAGCTCGAGGCAGCGGCCGAGCAGTACGTGCCGCAGTTGCGCGGCTGGCATTACCCAACGGCAGATTCGCCGCGCATCCGTGTGCGCGACCTGCTCAATCACAGCGCTGGATTCGTCACCGACGATCCCTGGGGGGACCGGCAGACACCGCTGCCCGAGGCGCAGTTCACGCAGCTGTTGCAGGAAGGAGTTCCGTTCACCCGCACTCCCGAGATGGCCTACGAGTACTCGAATCTCGGCTTCGCCATCCTCGGGCGCATCATCAGCAACGTATCCGGTCATCCGTACGCCGACACGATCGGACGCGTGCTGCTGCGGCCGCTCGGCATGACCTCTTCCGGCTTCGTGGCCGAGTCGGCGCCCGCCGAGCGGCGCGCGCTCGGCTATCGCTGGGAGGACAACGAATGGCGCCTCGAACCCACCCTCGGACCCGGAGCGTTCGGGGCGATGGGAGGGCTGCAGACCAGTGCGAGCGACTATGCGAAGTGGATCGCGTTTCTGCTCTCGGCGTGGCCGCCCCGGGATGCGCAGGACTCGCGCATCGTCAAGCGGGCCACGGTGCGTGAGCTGGCGCAGGGTTCGAACTTCCCCACCTTCCGGCAGCGCCCGGGCCGCGCGCTGCCCAACGCCTGCCAGCAGGCCGCCACCTACGGCATGGGAATGCGGGTCGCACTCGACTGCGAACTGGGGCTGACCCTCAATCACGCCGGCGGCTACCCCGGATATGGCTCGTTCGTGCTGCTGCTACCCGAGCGCGGCTGGGCGCTGTTCGCCTTTGCCAACCGCACCTACGCACCGATGGCGACGCCGGTGTGGGATGCAGCACTCGCGTTGCAGAAGGCGGCGCTGCTGCCGCCATCGCGGCCCGTGCCACTCAGTGCCGCCCTGGAGCAGGCCTACGCAACGACCGTGCGCATCTACGGTGCGGGTGATGTGCTCGTGGCGCGCGACGAGCTGGCCATGAACTTCCTCCTCGATCACTCCGCGGCACACTGGTCCGCTGAGCTCGCCGCGCTCAAGGGACAGGTCGGCGAGTGCACGACTGACATGGCACCGCGCGCCACGGGAGCGCTCACCGGGGAATTCGTCTGGCGCTGTGCGCACGGGCGCCTGCGCGGCGCGCTGGAGCTGGCACCGACCCAGCCGCCGCGCATCCAGCAGCTGCAGCTCGAAGCGATCGTGCCGTGACCTGCACGCCGGGCCCTGCGAGGCGGCCCCGGCACGCGGCATGCCGCGTCGATCGCCAACGGACGCTGCGGCGGTGTATGTTCGTTGCCCGTGGACCGTACTGTGCGGGCGCACGCGAGAACCGTCGGCGGACCGTCCGGCACGAGCGACGCCCCGGCGGGGGCCGAACACTAGAACAACAGCAGATCCCCAGGGGAGCATACGCACCATGACGATCCCGGCGCACACACCAAAAGAACTGACCCTGCGAGGGCTCATCCTCGGCGTGCTCATCACGCTGCTGTTCACCGCCGCCAACGTATTCTTTGGACTGAAAGCCGGACTCACCTTCGCGACCTCGATCCCCGCCGCCGTCATTTCCATGGCGGTCCTGCGGGGCTTCAAGGGCATGACGATCCAGGAGAACAACATCGTCCAGACGGTCGCCTCGGCGGCGGGCACACTGTCGGCGATCATCTTCGTGCTCCCCGGACTCGTGATCATCGGCTGGTGGACCGGCTTTCCTTACTGGACCTCGGTGGCGATCTGCGGGCTCGGCGGGGTGCTCGGCGTGATGTATTCGATTCCGTTGCGCCGGGCGCTGGTGACGCAATCGGACCTGCCCTATCCGGAGGGCATCGCCTGCGCCGAGGTCCTGAAGGTAGGCGGGGGCGCCGAGGCCCACGCCGAGGCCGTGCAGGACGCGCGTGCGGGCCTGCGGGCGGTCGTTTGCGGATCGATCGTCTCGGGCGTCTACGCACTCATCGTCGCGACGCGCATCTTCGCCAGCGACCTGGTCAGCTATTTCCGCGTCGGTACACGCGGCGCCGTGACCGGATTCGATCTGCTGTTCTCCTTCGCGCTGTTCGGCGTGGGCCACCTCGTGGGCCTGTGGGTGGGGATTGCGATGCTGGTCGGGGCACTGATCGGCTGGGTGTGGGGCGTGCCGCACTACTCGCTGCTGAGCGCCAGCCCGGCGACCGTGGCGGCGGCGACGCTCGCGCATGACACGTGGAACCACAACATCCGCTTCGTCGGCGCCGGGACCATCCTGGTCGCCGCAATCTGGACACTCGCCAAGCTGGTCAACCCGGTCTACAGCGGCCTGCGCTCGGCACTCGCCACCTCGCGCGCGCGGCGCGCCGGCAACCAGGCACTGCTGCCGCAGACCGAGCGGGACATTCCCATCGGCATCGTTGGCGTGTGCACGCTGGTGTGCCTGGCGCCGATCGCGGTGCTGCTGGCGAGCTTTGACTCCGGTGGGGTGCTCAACGGCCACATGGTCACGCTCGTGGTCGGCAGCGTGATCTATATCGCCCTGATGAGTTTCTTCGTCTCGGCCGTGTGCGGCTACATGGCCGGACTCATCGGCTCCTCCAACAGCCCGCTCTCGGGAATCGGCATCCTCGCGGTGATCGGTGCTTCACTGCTGCTGGTGTTTGGCGTGCGCTCGAGCCTGCCGCCGGGGGCCGATCACGCGCTCGTGGCCTTTGCGCTGTTCGTCACGGCGGTGATCTTCGCGGTCGCAACGATCGCCAACAACAACCTGCAGGACCTGAAGACAGGGCAGCTGGTGGACGCCACCCCCTGGAAGCAGCAGGTGGCGCTGATCATCGGGGTCGTCGCCGGCGCGGTGATCATCCCGCCGATCCTCGACCTGTTGAACCACGCCTACGGCTTCGCCGGCGCACCGGGGCCCCGCCACGAGCACCCGCTGCCGGCGCCGCAGGCGGGCCTGATATCCGCGCTCGCGCAGGGCGTACTGCAGAACAACGTCGACTGGAGCCTGATCCAGGTGGGCATCGGCATCGGCGTGGCCATCATCGTGATCGATGAGGTCCTGCGCCGCGTGACCTCCAGTGCGCACCTCTCGCCGCTTGCCGTGGGACTTGGCATCTACCTGCCTACGCAAAGCACACTGATGGTGGTCGTAGGAGCAATCGCCGGCTGGTATTTCGACCGGCGTGCCGAGCGGCGGCCGAATCCGGCGGCCATCAAGCAACTCGGCGTGCTGCTGGCCTCAGGAATGATCGTGGGCGAGGGCCTGATCGGGGTCCTGATCGCAGCCCTGGTGGCCTTCTCCGGCAAGGACTTCCCGCTCTCGCTGGTGGGAGACAGCTTCGCGGAAAACGGCGCAGTCGTGCTCGGCACCGCTGCCTTTACCGTGGTCATCGCGCTCATGTACCGCTGGGTCGCGCGCCTGCGGCAGTGACTGCAGAGCGCAACGGTGCGCCCCGCGTTGCCGGCAGCGTCCGGCGCCCCTTAAGCTTCCGGCGCGCGCAGCGCTACCGATTCACAGCCTCTGCCGCTGCGCTGCTGTGAACATCATGCGCGATTGCCTCCATGCCGGGATCCCGCCCTGCCAGCCAGCTGTCGGCCGTAATTGGCGCCCTGAGCTCGGGCGTGAGATCCGGCACTTGCGCATCCAGGCGGTCCCCATAGCAGGCCGCGAGACCTGCGCAGCCATGCACCAGGTCCCAATACCCGGTGGTCAGGTGCGGACAATAGTGCGAGTGGGGCAGGCAGACGTCCTCGCCCTCAGACCACCACTGCAGCCGGTCACCGACTTCGTCTCCCACGAGGCGCACCTGGGCCGGCGCGTCATGCTTGAATGCAGCCGCGGCCACGATACCGGCCGAGAAGGTGTACGGCCCAACCAGCACATAGACCCGCCCGGGCACCCGGGACGGCAGGGTGCGCTGCCAATCCCGCGTCGTATCGATGTCACCCCCGGTGTCGAAACGCAGGTCCACGATCAGATGTCGTGGATGTCTGGCGGCGAGCTCCTGGTCGACCTGACTGATGAAGCCCGCCACGGTCTCGTCCTGCATGTCATAGTGCACGCGCATCTGTACGAACAAGGCATCCAGCCCGGCCAGGTAGGACACCCGGAACATCCGCTGTCCCTCCTGCAGGTAGAGCGGTGTCGGCCTCGGGTCGACGACCCGCCAGCCCCTCTCCACTTCTCCGGGCCAGGGCGCCGGTGACCAGAGCCGCTCGAGGATCTGCGGCGTCGGCATGGTGGACTTGGGAACGAAGCGCAGCGTGCGTCGTACCTGGCGACCTCCCGCGAGTCGCAAACTGAGCTGCAGACGATCGGCGTGAGAGGCGAGCCCGAGCGCCTGCAGAAGCCCGGCGTTCTCCACTACGTACTGCACATTCCAGCGCCGGTAGCGGTCGAGGCCTCCACTCAGGTCTCGCAGCCGTTGAAAGACCTGCGCCGAACCGTGCCCTTCGATACTCAACACCCGCGCGCCCACGAGGTCGGCATGCGCGGCGTCCGCACGTGCCACGACCCAGCCCTCGGGAAACCAGAGCATGCGCACCGGCAGGCGCGCGTCCGGATACCAGGCGCCCTCGGCCGGATGGACGGCGTCGTGGCCATTGTCGGCCAGCGCGGCGATACGCGGGACACTCAGCAAGTACTGCTCGTGCGTCATCGCATCGGCGGTTGCCGTGATCGAATCGATGTAGCGCAGGACCTGTTCGCGCGCCGGCGCACTGAACGCGCTGCTTTTCAGCACGTAATGCGACCTGGCGTATTCGAGGTCCTCGGCACGTGGCCCGGCTTGTGCGCCGCACACGCCCAGCGCCGCAGACAGGCAGCTGCCTGCAAGCAGCAGGGTGCGCCGCAGTCGTTCGCCCCGGCGCGCAGGAAACCGGCACTCGAAGGTCACGTCAGCACATGGGGTTGGGCAAGCCTAGCGTGTATCCTCGCAGGCGTACCGGGGGCACACAACCACAAGGCGGGAAAGTCATGAGGCTATCGCTGATGCTGTCACTCACAGTGCTGGGTGCCGCGCTGCTGCATGAGGCGTGCGCGGCAGAGCCAGCCACGAAGGCGGTGCTGGTCACGGGAGCCAGCAGCGGCATTGGGCGCAAGATCGTCGATCGCCTCGCGGCGGATGGCTACTTCGTGTACGCCACCGCGCGCAAGCCCGAGGACATCAAGGCACTGGCGGCGATCAAGAACGTGCAGGCGCTTTCGCTCGATGTGACTCGACCCGATGAGATCGCCGCGGCGGTTACGACCATCAGCAAGGCGGGCCGCGGCCTGTACGGCCTGGTCAACAATGCGGGGATCGCCACGGCCGGCTACCTTGCCGACATGCGCTTCGAGGAGTACCAGCTTGTCATGGACGTGAACGCCGCAGGTCCGGTGCGCATGATCAAGGCGTTCACGCCCATGCTCACCGAGCAAAAAGGCCGCATCGTCAACATCGGCTCCATCTCCGGGATACTCGCCCGCCCGAATCTGCCCGCCTACTCGATGAGCAAGCACGCCATCGAGGCATTGACCGATGCCCTCGCGGGGGAGCTTGACACTGCCGGCGTCCACGTGAGCGTGGTCGAGCCTGGAAACTACAATTCCAACATCAGCAAGAACGCCCTGGCGCGCATGGGCGCCGATTCCCCGGCCGCGCATTCGCCCGGTTACGCGGTGCAGGCGGACCGCTCCAAGTACAAGGAGCCCGACGAGGTCGCTGCCGCGGTCGAACAGGCCCTGTTCGAGCCGGATCCCAGGCGCCGCTATATGGTGGTGCCCAACCAGGACGAGGCGGAACTGACGATCCGCAAGCAGATCGAGCAGCTGGTGCAGCTGAACGAGGGGCAGCCCTACACCTACGACCGGGCAGCTCTGATCAAGATGCTGGATGAGGCGCTCGCCAAGAGCCGCCCACAGGCTCACTAGGCGCAGGTCGCATCATGCAGGCTGGGGCCCGCAGGCTCTTGTGCCAGAGCGCTTGCGGCGCCTTGGTGCTGCTGCAGCTTGCGCTCGGCGCCTGTGCGACGGTGCGGACCACCAAGCCAGGAGCCGTCGGCATCGAGCGCAAGCAGATGATGCTGGTGTCGGAGGCATCGATCGAGAAGGGCTCGGCAGAGGCTTACGCGGCGCAGCTGCAGCAGGGCAAGCAAAGCGGTGCGCTCAATCCAGACCCGCTACTGACGGCCCGGGTGCGACGCATCGCGGATCGCCTGATTCCCGTGACCGCCGAGTTCCGCAGCGACGCGCCGGGCTGGAAATGGGAGGTGAACACGCTCGACACGCCTGAGATCAATGCTTACGCCATGCCCGGCGGCAAGATCATGGTGTACAGCGGCCTGGTGCAGAAGCTGCAGCTCACCGATGCCGAACTGGCAGCGGTCCTCGGTCACGAGATTTCGCACGCGCTGCGCGAACATACCCGCGAGCGGGTCTCGCGCGCCTACGAGCAGCAGATTGCACTCACCGGGCTTGCGGTCGTTACCGGCTTCGATCCCAGTGCGATCGATCTGGCCAATGCCGTGGCGTCGGTGACCTTCGAACTGCCACACAGCCGGGAGCAGGAGGCCGAGGCCGACGTCATGGGGCTGGAACTCATGGCGCGCGCTGGCTATGACCCGAATGCGGCGGTAAGCCTGTGGAAGAAGATGATGGCGGCGGACAAGGATGCGCCGCCCCAGTTCCTGAGCACGCACCCGGCCTCGGCCAACCGGGTCGCGGAAATTCAGCGGCACATTCCCGAAGTCGAGCCTCTGTACCGGGCCGCGACCGCCGCGCCCTGAGGACGCTGCCCCGGCCGTCGCGTCAAGCCTTCGGTCAAGCACGCTAAATGCCGCGAATCGCGTCCCTGACGATTGACTGCGGCAGCGCAGCATTCTCCAGAGTCACGCTCGTACCACTTTGATGCGATTTGACAGGTACTCCTTTGCCGGTAGCATTCCGGCGGCGCGGCGCAGCGGTCACGACGGGACCTGAGGCTGCACCGCACGCCACGTCTTCATTTCATCGACCCGGGGGAATCCATGGGAAGCAAATTACTAGTCGGCACGCTCGCCTCGACCCTTTTGCTGGTGGCAGGTTCGACCGCACTGGCGCAGGCGCCCGCGGCGGGTAGCGGCAAAGCCGCCGCCACGGCCAGCAAGAACAACCTCGATCAGGAGATCAAGCTGCTGCGCAAGGACGTGCGCGCGGAGAAGGCGCGCACCGTACTGAGTGCACTCGAGCTCAACGCCGACCAGACCGCCAAGTTCCTGCCGATCTACAAGTCCTTCGAGGCGGATCTGGCAAAGCTCAACGACCTACGCGAAGCCAACATCCGCGAGTACGCGGCCAACTACACCACGATGACCGACAACAGGGCGGATCAGCTGGTCAACCAGGCGATCTCCTATTACAAGAAGCGCACCGCCCTGATCGCCAACTACTACGACAAGATCCGTGCCGCGCTCGGAACCGGAACGGCTGCCCGCTTCGTGCAGGTGGAGGCGATGCTGGACAACATCATCGACCTGCAGATCCAGTCGAATATGCCGCTCATCTCGACACCGACGACCGGCTGACGCTCATTGGCCCGGCGGATCCCCGGCTTGTGCGCCGGGGACCCGCCGGGCACCTCGTTTCGGCGCCCGAGCTCGCGGCTAGGGGAAGGCTGCCAGCGGAGTCCTGGCGGGCTCGAGGTAGAAGTCGTGCTGGGCGAGGCACATGCGCATAAAGCTGCGTGCCCGATGGCCGGCCGCCCGGAGAACCTGGCGGTGCGTCAGCCACACCACCAGGGCAGCTCCCGCCACGAATGTGCGATGCGCGCCGCGCAGCGCGATTCGCAGCGGCGCAATGCGGCGCGCTCGCAGCGCCGTGAGCAGCTGCGACTCGAATCCCACGTGCGCGAGCTCGTCCGCGACCAGCATGCGGCACAGCACCCGCAGGCGCTGGCAGCCGGTGACCGACTCGAGGGCGCGGTAATAGACGATGCCCACCAGCTCGGCGCTGATCAGCACGTGAATGTACAGCTCCAGCCCCGCGAGGCGCCGCACACGCCTGAAGATGCCGTCGGTCCAGTCGGAGTGCCGCGGGGCAATCGCGTGATCTGCCATGAAATCGCGCAGCAGCGCGGCATGACGCTGCTCTTCGCCGATCAACAGCGCCACGATACGAGTGAAGCCCTGCGCCGCATGCCGCGCGGCAAAGCGCTCGGCGGCGCGCAGCAGTGTGCGCCCCTCGGAGCACTCGCCAAGCTGGAATACCGCGATCGAGCGCGCAATCAGCGCCCGCTCTGCTGTGGTCAGCGAGTCGCGCAGTGTGCTCGGCAGACTGCATGGGTGCTGCGCATGATATTCGAAGTGATTCAGCCAGACGCTCAGGTCAAAGGGAAACATGCCACTGCCCTCCTCGGATTCGCAGTAGAGAGTGCGGGTCCAATCGGGTAGCGCTCGGACGCAATTCGGGCAAATTGTGACGCGTGCGCCTGAAGCCCTATCCTTCCTCGCACCTACGCCGCCAGCCTGCTTCCAGGAACTGGAGCTGCGTCGCTGCGCAGGGCGGGAAGCACGCGGCAGGCCCAAGACAGGCCTAGCAAGAGGCCTTTGACGCGACGGCGGCCTCGCGAGTGGGATCGGCACCGGCAGAGATCACGCCCGAGGACGAGGCGTCAACCGGATCAGCAGGCAGGGCCCGCAGCGCATTGAACAGTTGCTCCGCGAAGCGCGGATCGGCGGCTGCCAGCAGCCCGAGGTCGGTGAGTTCCTCGCACAGAAACGATGTGAAGTCGGACATTTCGCTGCTCCTTGAGGTTTCTATCGCCATCGGGGGTGGTGCTTTGCAACCTAGCCCGCTGTTCAACTGCGGCCTAGAATCGCCAAAAGGCCCTGAGACGGCTTTGGGCAGCCCCTGAGGCCTCCTGAATTGCTCTGAAGCGGGTGGAAAATGCCTGAAGGCCGGCGTGATGCCGTGTATGAGTTCGGCGGCTTCCGACTCCTCGCGGCGCAGCGGCGGCTCACGCGCGCCAACGGCACCGTGATCGAGCTCACCCCGAAGGCCCTCGACACACTTCATTTCCTGGTTCGGCACCCCGGCGAACTGCTGGACAAGACCGCCCTGATGGCGGCGGTGTGGCCGAATGTCGTGGTGGAGGAAAACAATTTGAATCAGGTGGTGTCCGCCCTGCGGCGCGCACTGGGGGATGGCAGCGGCGAGCGTCGCTTCATCGTCACGGTGCCGGGGCGTGGCTACCAGTTCGTCGCCCCGGTACGGATCACGACGGCGACGGAGGCCCCGGTGGAAGCTATGGCGCCGGCGCAGACCGCGCCACGCCGGTCGGTCGCGGTGTTGCCGTTCGTCAACATGACCGGCGATACCGCGAAAGAGTACTTCAGCGACGGCATGGCCGAGGAGCTGATCCACATCCTGGCGCGTATCCCCGGCCTCAAAGTTCCCTCACGAACCTCCGCGTTCGCTTACAAGGGGCGTAACCTCGACGTGCGCGAGATTGCCCGCGACCTGGACGTCAGCACCATACTCGAGGGCAGCGTGCGCAGCGCCGGCGAGCGCATACGCGTCACCGCACAGCTCATCGACGGCGCCAGTGGCTTTCACCTCTGGTCGGAGAACTACGACCGCAATTTCGGCGACGTGTTCGAGCTGCAGGATGAACTGGCACGCGCCATCATGAGCGCACTGCGCCTCACACTCGATGGCTCGATGCCAGCGGCCATCAATCGCAGCCCCCCGACGCGCGACCTCGAGGCGTACCACCTGTACCTGCGGGCGATGGCAGTTGGCAGCGTTGCGCACATGCCCGAAGCGCTGGGGATGCTCGAGCAGGCGCTGACGCGCGATCCGGGGTTCGCCCGCGCGCGCGGTGCGCTGGCAAACCTGCGTTCGATGGCGCTGCTACTGGATGTACCGCTGGCCCACACCCTGGCCGAGACCGAACAGGATGCGCTGCGATATCTCCAGGACGACGACCACAGCGCTGCCACGCATGCCGCCCTGGGAGTCATCTATGCCGCGCAGGGCCGCTGGCTGGCCTCCCGCAAGCACTTCGAATCCGCGATCGGCGCCGATAACACAGACCCCCTGATCTTCCAGAGCTATGGGTTGCTCGTGCTGGGCAGCACCGGCTTCCTGAGGCGTTACGTCGAAGCCTCACTCAACGCACACCGCCTGGCCCCGGGGTGGGTGGTCAACAATATGAACCTCGCCGTCGCGCACACGCTCGTCAACGAGGCGGAGACGGCGCGTCAGTACGCCGAGCTGTGCATCAACCTCGGGGCGCCACGGGCGACGCCCCCGCTGTGCGATGCGCTGTGTCAGCTTGCGCTGCGGGCGCAGCGCAGCGACGAGGCGGCCGAGATCATCATCGCCGGCCTGCCCCCGCAGATGGGAGACTCGAAAGGCATCGCGGCCGTCCGCCGGGTGTTTGCGGCGCTGGGCTCCGGCAGCGGCGCCGCTGCAGCAGTCGAAGCCCTCGACGCGACGCGCGCCCGGCTGGAGGCGGACGCCTGGTCACAGATCATGAAGCGCCGTTTCATGCTCTGGTATACGCAGCTCGGGGCGCTGGAGCAGAGTTTCGCGGTCGCCACCGAATCGCTCGATCACTTTGCCCGCGCCGGCACGATCGGCACGGCGTGGGCCTTCCTCTGGATGACTGAGATGCTGCCCTTCCGTCGGGACGAGCGCTTCCAGGCCCTGTGCCGGCGCATGGCGTTCTTTGACTTCTGGCAGCACAGTGGTCCGCCGGAAAACTGTACGCTCGAGGGCGGCAGGTTGCTCTGCCACTGAAGGCAGCGGCCTAGACTGCACGCACCGTGCTCACGTACGCAGGCCCGGGCCCTCGGGCGCCGAAGGACGTCCGTGGACTGCCACGTCCCGTTCGAGAAAATAGTTGAGGAACGTGCGGATTACCGCCACCGCGCCGACGCGGGCGATGGTCTGCCAGCTGGTACTGATCGAGGTCTCGACGATGTCGGCCGCCAGCTGGAAGGTCAGTGCGGCGACCAGCCAGCGCGCATAGCGCAGCCAGGCGTTGCGGGCGATGGCATCCGGCAGCTGCCGGATCGCTCCGCGCACCACCACGCCAAGGACCTCTACGGTGGCTACTACCACGGCCAGCAGTGCAAGCGCGTCAATCGCGATGATCACCGGCTCACTCACCAACACCAGCCACTCTCTCATGTGTGCACCAAATTGCCTGACCAGGGTGTGCGGACGCTATTCGCGGCGCTCCGCGAGATCGATGTTCTTTTCAGACGTCGCTGCCCGGGACGAAGCCGGTCAACCGAACGGGCCCATCTGTCCGATCATGCTCACGGCGGCAACTACCCCGATGAGTAACAGAACCACCGCCACGATCAGCACCAGCGAAGTCGGGAAGCCGCTCTCAGCGTGCACCAGCCCCTGCGCCGCCATGACGTGGCGCTGGTTTCGCAGCCCCACCATGAACTGGACGTGATAGACGATGCCGAGGATGAGCATGCCGACCCCGAGCACTACCAGCGACGTGCCGAAGTTGCGCGCCGGCGCCGCACGCTGCAACACCCCGGCTTCTTTCAGCTTGTTGAAGAACTGATAGATCGTGAAGCCGAAGCCGATGAGCGACAGCGAGGTACGGATCACTGCCATGAGCGTGCGGTCCGCGGCCATGCGCGTGCGCTGAAAGGCCATGCCGGTACGCCGCTTCGCCAGCTCGACGTTCATGTCGCTGTCGGACATGGGCGCGGCAGGCTCACTCATCCGCCATCCCTCACGATGCAGCGAAAGCCGACGTGGCTGGTGGAAGTGTCGACCGGCTCGGCGTGCCGGGCGGCCGGCCGGTAGCGGCGACAGTAATTCGGCGCGCACAGGTGCGAGCCGCCCTTGAGCACCTTGCGCGGGATGCGGATGTTGGGCTGACAGGGATCGTAGCTGCCCTCCTGCGCCGCGCCGCGCGGATTCTCGCTGGGGCAGCACGGACTCGCGGCGCTAGTCTCGTGGCGCGTCGAGTACCAGTCGGTGGTCCACTCCCATACGTTGCCGACCATGTCGTACAGGCCATATCCGTTGGCCGGGTAGGCGCGCACCGGCGAGGTGCGGGCATAGCCGTCGGTGCGCAGATTCTCGTGCGGAAACTCGCCCTGCCAGGTGTTGGCCATGTGCCGCTGCTGTGGCGTGAACTCATCTCCCCAGGCGAACTCGGCGCCCTCCAGCCCCCCACGCGCGGCGAACTCCCACTCCGCCTCGGTGGGCAGCTCCTTGCCGGCCCAGCGTGCGTAGGCCTCGGCGTCCTGAAACGCCACGTGCACGACGGGATGATCCTCGAGGCCAGCCAGGGAACTGCTGGGACCATAGGGGCGGCGCCAGAATGCACCGAAGGTAAAGCGCCACCACTGGCTCCAGTCCTGCAGGTCCACGGCGCCCTTCGGCGGGGTGAACACCAGGGAACCGGCCTTGAGCATGTGCGGCAGCGCGCCTGGATAATCGCGGGCATCGGGTGCGATTTCGGCAAAGGTCACGTAGCCGGTAGCCTCGACGAAGCGACGGAACTGGCGGTTGGTGACGGGAGTACTGTCCATCCGGAAGCCGCCCACACGCACGCGGTGCACGGGGCGCTCCTCCGGATAGTGCGCCTCCGAACCCATGGCAAAGACCCCGCCGGCAATCCGCACCATCCCGGGAGGCTGGGCGGCGTCCGGGTTGTCATAGGTTTCCCGCGGCTCCGCTTCGGGTACCGTCTTAGCTTCAGTGACATCCGTCATGTTGCGTTGCACTCAATCAGTCCGCTTTCCGCAGCCAGCACCATGAGAGCCGAGCCTTAGCCGGGCAAGGTCCCGAGGTTGCGAAGCCCGCGGATGATCAGCTGCACCCCAAGCCCCACCTGCAGCACACCGAGCACGGCGCCGAGCACCTGAAGCACGAACAACAGCGCGCCGCGCATGATCTCCCGAACGAACAGCATCGCCAAGAGATTCAGAATCATAACGATGATCAGGATGCCGTAGGTCGCCCGGATAAGCGTCGGATGGACCGCGGAGCTCAGCAGCGCGATCAATGCCGCGATCCCGTAGGGCGTGACCACGAGGGGAAACGTGAGCCGCAGCGCCGCCGCCATCGGGGTGGCTGGCAGCGGCTCCGGTGCCGGTGCCGTGGCCTCATACGGGGCCATCACCAGTTGCAGGGCCACCAGGACGAGGATCAGGCCGGCGGTCAGCTCCATCGCCGGCACCGAGACGCTCCACTTAGCCGCGAGCAGCGATCCGAGGTAGCCCCCTGCCAGCACCGCCAGCAAGCCAACCGCAAAGGCACGCAGCGCGACACCACGCAGGGCGGCGGGGCTCAGGTCGCGCGTCTGGCGGGCGAATGGGCCGAGCAACTTCAGCGGCCCCAGGGTGAGGAAAAACAGCATGAATATCTGGGTCGCACCGACCATGGTTCTTGTCCCGGCGAGAACGAAGTTGAGGTCTGTTGTATCCCACCCTCAGCGGTGTCTGAGACTATGAGCGTCACGGGATCGTTGCAAATACGGTCTTCGGTCCGACCCACGCGTGGTAGGTCCGCGGTGGCACAGTTCCTGGGCGGCGGTGCACACTCGGCCGAGCTCTGGCACACCACATTCGTGCAGGTGAGCAGAGACGGAGTGTCGGATGAATCGAGCTTCTGAGGCGCTAACGCGCCAAAGTGCGGATGCGCCAGGACCCGCGCTGTCCTCGCTCGCCCCGGCTGGCCGGGTCTTGTTAGCTGCCGCCGGGCTCGCGTGCGCCTACGCGCTCACCGCCCGGCTCGGGGCGGTATTCGCCTTCGCCGGAGCGAATCTCTCGGCGCTGTGGCTGCCCAATGCCGTGCTGATGGCGGCCCTGCTGCTGACCCCGCGCCGCAGCTGGTGGCTTTGGCTTGCTGCGGCGCTGCCTGCGCACCTGCTGGTCCAGGTCATGCTCCTGGAAGTGGCACTGCCGCGAGCACTGCTGCAGTACCTGGGGAACAGTGTGACGGCCCTGCTTGGCGCCACCGTGCTGTTGGCATTCGCTCCGGGCCTGCGCCGCATCGACACGTTGCGCAACGCGGTGGGCCTCGTACTGCTGGGCGCGGTACTCGTGCCGCTCGGCTCCAGCGTGCTGGTTGCCGCCCTTTATTGGGCCCTGGATGTGATCCACGATTTTACGCTGCTCGCCACGCTGCGGACCCTCACAAACGCATTCGCCGTACTCGTGCTCGTGCCACTGATCCTGCACGGCGTTGCCTGGCTGCGGCAGCCCGATCACAGGGTGCACTTCGCGCGTGCGGGCGAAGCGCTGCTCCTGACGCTCGCGCTCGTGACGCTCGGCGTGGTGGTCTTTGTCGCTCCGGGTGGGCGGGCACTTTCCGCCGCCCTCTTGTATGCGCCGTTCGCACTACTGTTGTGGGGAGCGGTGCGCTTCGGCGTTCCTGGGGCCTCGGGCTCGACGCTGCTGCTTGGCATGCTGGCAACCTGGGGCGCCATCCACCAGACCGGGCCGTTCGGCACGCCCTCCGCCGGCCATAGCGCCATCTCGCTGCTGGCCTTCCTGGTTCTGACCAGCGCCTCGTTGCTGCTCCTCGCGGCGGTGCTCGAGGAACGGCACCTGCTGGCGCGTGCCGAGAGCGCGACCGAGGCACGTTTCCGCACCATGTTCGCGTATCACCCCGTGCCGACCGTGATCTGGCATGCCGATGGCCGCATCCTCGATGCCAACGATGCGTTTTTCAAGCTGACCGGGTACCAGAGCGCCGATCTCAGCGGCCGCGTCTCGCTCGACGCGCTGCTCGCGCGCGGTTCCGGCACGAGCGGCGCGCCGCCCCCGACGTGGCTGCCGCGGCGCGCCCACGCCAATGCCCCGATCGAGTGCGAGCTCATCCTGCGCCATGGGGCGCGCATACCGGTGCTGGTCGCCAGCTGCCGCTTCCTCGGCTCCTCGGCAGAGGGCATGGCCTACGTGTTCGACCTGTCCTCGCTGCGGCAGGCCGAGGCCGAGCGTCGTACGGTGCAGGCACTGCATTCGGCGGTGCTGGCCTCCGTGCACGATCAGGTGGTGGTGCTGGACCAGGCCGGCGTGATCATCGAGGCGAACCAGTCGTGGCGGCAGTTCGCCGAGCGGCTGGGCCGCGGCGCCTTCGAACACGGCGAGGTTGGGTGCCAGTACCTGAGGGCCTGCGCCGCGGCCGCCAGCCGCGGCGATCCCGTGGCGGCGCGCCTGCTGACCGAGATCGGCGCAGTGCTCGAGGGCGCGAGCGCGCATCGCCGGTTGGAGCTGACCCAGGACAGCCCCGAGGGACCACTCAGCTACGAGATCTCGGTGGAGCGTCTGCGGCGCCCCGAGGGCGGCGTCGTGCTCAGGCGCACCGACTCGACCGCACAACGCCGGGCGATTGTCGAGGCACGCGAGCAGCGCGAGCAACTGGCGCACCTGGCGCGCGCTGCAGTGCTCGGGGAGCTGTCCGGCGCGTTCGCACATGAACTGGCCCAGCCGCTCACGGCGATTCTCGGCAACGCCGAGGCGGCCCTGCAGCTGCTGGGCCCGGGAGCGGAGAACGCGGAGGTGCGCGAGATCCTGAGCGACATCATCCGGGACGACGTGCGTGCGGCCGAGGTAATCCGGCGTCTGCGCTCGATGCTGGCGCGGGGCGAAATCCAGCGCCGCAGCGTCGACCTCAACGAAATCGTCGCCGAAGTCCTGGCACTCACCCGCGGCGATCTGATCAGCCGCAACGTTGCCGTCGCGACACAGCTCACACCCCAGGGCGCCGTGGTTCACGCCGATGCCGTGCAGATGCAGCAGGTTCTCCTCAATCTCATCGTCAACGCCTGCGACGCCATGGGTTCGCTTCCGGCGGCTGCACGGCGGCTGATCATTGCGACCCGCGCCCTCGATGCGACAGGCACCATCGAGTGCTCCGTTGCGGACTGCGGCTGCGGCATTGCAGCCGACGACACCGAGCGCATATTCCAGCCGTTCTTTACCACCAAACCACGCGGACTCGGCCTGGGGCTTGCGATCTGCCGTTCCATCATCGAAACGCACGGCGGGCGGCTGTGGGCTGAAACCGACGCAGCCGGACGCGGCGCAACATTGCGCTTCGCCCTCACCGCGCACGCCGACAGCCAAGGTAGGCAGAAGGTCCACTAGCGTCGAGTGCCGGCCTGCTGGCTCAATTCCCGCCACCATGAGCGGGCGTCCTGTGATTGCCGTGGTGGACGACGAGGAGTCGGTGCGGCGGGCGCTGGCACGCATGCTGAGCGCCTCGCATTTCGAAGTGGAGGTCTTTGCCTCCGGCAGCGAGTTTCTCGACGCGGCGCGCCAGCGGCGCCACGACTGCGTGGTGCTCGACTACCAGATGCCCGGACTGACAGGGCGCGAAGTGCAGCGCCGCCTCGCGCTGGAGCGCAATTCGCTGCCGATCGTCGTGATGACGGCCCACGATCAGCAGGCGTTACGTGAGCAGTGCCTGGCCGATGGCGCGGCGGCCTACCTGTCGAAGCCGCTGCCTCGCGAGCGTCTGATCGATGCGATCGACGGGGCTATTCAGGCGCATACCCAGCCTGCCGGAACCGGCCCTGGCGCCACGCGGCGTGAGCCCGACTAGAGAGCCGTGCTGCAGCGCAGCGCGGCTGGCCAGGGCAAAGCTCACGGCACAATCATCGCGTCCTGCAAGACGTGGCCTCGCGCGAGGGTGGCAAGGCATAATCCCGATTCGCTTGCTGATGATGGTGACGTGGGTGGCCCACCGCCAGCGCTCGTCTTTCGGCTAAAGGAACCAGTCATGACTGAGCCGCCACCGACGGTCTTCCTTCTTGACGACGAAAAGCCGGTTGTAGTGGCGCTGGCCCGGATGCTGCAGGCGAGCGGCCATGCGGTGCTGTGCTGGACTTCAGCCGCGAGATTCCTCGCCGAACATAACGCGACCATGCCCGGCTGCCTGGTGGCCGACGTGCGCATGCCCGAAATGGACGGGCTGCAGCTGCAGAGCGCGCTGGCAGCCCGTGGCATCGAGCGACCGGTGGTCTTCATCACGGGGCAAGCCGACCTGATGACCGCCGTGCAGGCCATGAAGGCTGGCGCGGTGACCTTCCTGGAGAAGCCGGTGCAGCGCGCGGCGCTGCTGGCGGCGGTGGAGGAGGCCTTCGGCCGTGATCAGGTGCAGCGCATCCGCTGCGAGGAGCAGCGCGAGGTTACACGCCGGCTCGCCAGCCTGACACCACGTGAGCTGCAGGTGCTCGACCTCGTCGCGGACGGCCTGCTCAACAAGCAGATCGCGGCCGAACTCGGTGCGGCCGAAAAAACCATCAAGGTGCATCGCCGGCGCATCATGCAGAAGATGCAGGTACGCACGGCCACCGCGCTCGTCGGCCTCATCGTGCGCAGCGGCGCCCGCGCCGCCAACGTGGCGTCTCCGTACGGTCCGTAGCACCACCCGCCGCAAAGCGGCCGCTGCAGCGCATTCGCGTTACGCTCCCAGCCAAGCGGCGAACATACCGGCGACGCTCAATGTCATGGCAACGATGGCGATCCAGCCAAGCACGCGTAGTCCAAGCGGCAACGCCAGCCGCGCCGCGACCTCGGCACTGCGGCGCGGCAGGAGCATGATGGCAATCATGAGAGGTATGGCAACCAGCGCATTCAGGACCGCGCTCCAGTAGAGGGCCCGCATGGGATTCACGGGAGCGAGGTTCAGGACGCAGCCGAGCACAGCCGCCGCGACCAGCGCGGTCCGGAAAATGCGCGCGCTGCCAGGGGCGATGCCGCCCGCGGAGCGGCCGGCGAGCAACTCACTGATCGCATAGGCTGCCGTGCCGGCCAGAGCCGGAAGTGCCAGCAGTCCGGCGCCCAAGACGCCCAGCGCAAAGACCAGGAAGGTCAGGCGGCCCGCCACTGCGCGCAGCGCTTCCGCCGCCTGGGCCGCGCTCTGGATCGACTCGATTCCCCGGACATGCAGCGTACTGGCCGTCGTGATGATGATGAACAGTGCCACCAGGCTCGAAAGCGCCATGCCGGCCGCCGTGTCGAATCTTATGCGGGTGAACTCGGCACGTGCTTGCGGCACCGCGGGCGTCAATGCCGCAACGCTGCCCGCGTTGCGCGCCCGTTCAGCTTCCTGCTGCGCCTGCCAGAAGAACACGTAAGGACTGATGGTGGTGCCGAGCGCCGCGACCACCGCAGTCAGGTACTGCGGGGTTTCCGAGAGCTGTGGCCGCACGAGTGCGTGCAGTAGCTGTCCCCAGGGGACGTCGACGACGAAAGCCGCCACCACGTAAGCCACCAGCGCCACGCACGACCACCTGAGCGTACGGACGTAGCGCGCATAGCTGGTGAGTAGCTCGAACAGCACGCCGGCCAGCGCCAGCAGGCACACCCAAAAAAGTGCCGGCGCGTTCAGCAGCAGCCGCAGGACTTCCCCCATGACGCCCAGATCGGCGGCGAGATTGACGACATTGGCCAGCACCAGCAGGGTGACAAGGACTGCCGTGAACCAGCCGGGATAGAAGCGCTGCAGGTTGGCCGCAATGCCGTTGCCGGTCATCCGTCCGATGCGTGCACTGATCTCCTGGACGGCGACCAGCAAGGGATAGGTGAACAGCAGAGTCCAGGCAAGCGCGAAGCCGAACTGTGCTCCCACCTGCGCATAGGTGCCGACACTACCGGGATCCTCGTTACCCGCCCCGGCGATGAGTCCGGGACCGAGCCGGCGCGCGATGCCGTGCGGTGGCTGATCGTGCCGCGGGTCTTCATGCCCCGCAGGCACGTCGGCGGCGGGACGAGGAGCTTCGGGCGCCCCACTTAGAGGACCTGACAACGGAGAGACCCCGGCGCTTATGCTGGTTGCGCGCGCGGATGCCGGGCGCGCATCGGCACTGCTCGCACCCGGCTGTCAGCTAGTCTGACGAGCCGCGCAACCAGCGCAGTTCGCCCAGCCAGACCGGTCTGCTTCGGAAGGCGACATAGCTCAACCCGTGGCGTGGCCATTCCCGGAGGGCACGGTTATGACTGTACAGGAGACTCTTGAAATCACCGCGCCGGCCCAAAGCTCTGGTCTCGCAATGGAAGAATTGCTGCAAATCGTCTGCCCGCACTGCGCAACCACCAACCGTTTGCCGGCGGTACGCCTGCAGGGAGCACCGAAGTGCGGACGTTGTCATGAGGCTCTTTTCCGCGGTCAGCCGCTCGAGCTAAATGCGACGAGCTTCGGACAGCACGTCAGCAACACCAGCATTCCCGTCATGGTGGATTTCTGGGCACCGTGGTGCGGGCCGTGCCGGCAAATGGCGCCCCAGTTCGCCGCGGCAGCCCAAGAGCTGGAACCGGGGATCAGGCTGGCGAAGCTCAATACGGACGCCGCCCCGGAGATCGCAGGCCAGTTCGGCATTCGCAGCATCCCCACCATGATCTTGTTCAAGTCCGGGCGTGAGGTCGCGCGCCAATCGGGAGCGCTCGGCAAAGGCGACATCGTGCGCTGGCTGCAGCAGCACCTTTAACGCGCAGCCTTCGATGCGTGAACGCAAGCCCCTGTGCGGTGCGGGCTATTCCACAATACCGACACGCTTCAGCCCCTGCAGGTATTCGGCGACCAGCGGCAGGGGGACAGTTCCGTACTCAAACGACAGCGCCGCGGCAATCTGCTCGGTGGTGCGCCTGCCGTCGGCAAGATTCAGCGCTTCGTACGCGTACTCCTCGCCGCTGCCCCATTCACCCTGGTAGGTCAGCAGACGGGGCTCGGGTATGCCGGCGTTCTTTAGCTGCTCCTTCAGATAGTCATAGCCGAACACCGTGAGCGGGCCACGCGGTTGTGGAGCGCGGTGATAGGGAGTGCCGCTCCCCTTGGGCGAGGCCGCATCAGCGCTGCGGCTCTCGCTGGTAAAGGCGCGTGCCGAGACCTCTACGGCACGCTCGTACTCTTGCGCGGGACCCTTCGCGGCACCTCTTTCGAGGACACTCACCGTCCGCACCAGCTTACCTGCCGCGATTGCCCGATTTACCCCGGCAAGGTCGCGCCTCGAGAGGTCGGCGAGAAAATATCCGCTCGCAGCGCCGATGAAGGCGGCGCGCTTGAGCTTGGTGGCATCGATGTTGGCAGCCGTATCGAAGTTGGTATGGATGTAGCGGTCCGGCCAGTCATTGAGGTAAATGGCCGGAATCGCAAACGAGGAATCCTGGTAGACGTCGTGGTCGCTCCCCATCGTGTATGGCCAGTACACGGCCCGCAGCGGCTCCTTGCCGCCCTCGGGCGCGGTGAGCGGATACTCCGCCTTGCCGCTCGCGGCGAACTCGTAGCTCTCCTGGTTCACCCAGCTGGCGAACGCCCAGGCCACGTCGTGGACGAAGGACGGCAGGCTCACCGGACCCCTGGTGACGTGGAATACCGCCTTGGTTTCCGGAGCGCCGCCGACCATGTCCATGTGCACCACCGCCTTGATGCGCCGCGCCAGCTCCGGGCGCGCGTTCAGCAGGGTGACGGTGCCCTCGATCTCCGGCGGCCAGATGAAGCGAATGGTCCGCGCCGGCGCGGCGAGCGTGTCGTTGCCGATCAGCTTCTGCAGCGTGCGCGCCACTTCGAGGATGGTGACGCAGCCGCTCGCATTGTCGTTGGCACCGGGTCGCTGGTGATCGAGATGGCAGGAAAAGGCGATCTCCTGGTCCTTCAGGTGCGGGTCGGAGCCAGGAATGGTCGCGGTCACGATTTCGTAGAAACCGGGGTGCTGTCCGGCGTGCACCAGCGCGTGCAGCCGCACGCCTTCTCCGCCGTGCAGACGCTGCTGCAGGGCGCGCCCCGTCTTCAGTGACACCATGAAGGCGAAGGTCCTGTGCGCGGAGAAGGATTCCAGATGCCCCCAGCGCATCAGGTTGTCATTGTCGCCGGACCAAGCGGTCTTCTGGTTCTGCTGGTAACTGAGGATGCCCACCGCGCCGAAGCGGCCGACTGCCAGTTCCTGCACCTCGCCCGGTGAGGCGCCCACCAGTACGATCTTGCCGCGCACATCCTTGCCGGCGTAATCCGACTCGGCGGAGCCATCCCCGACATCGACGAGCTCCGTGGTCACCTCCGCCGACTCGCTGTCCTCTGCCAGGGCGACCGGCTGCGCGGCATAGCTGGCGATCTTCACCTCGCCACCCTGCGTGACTTCGCTCAACTCCCCGGTATCCGCATCCCATGCCATCCGGGAGCGTTGCGTGCCGTAGAAGGTCTTCCCGTCCGCGGGAAACTGCAGGACCTGCGCATCGTTGAGGCCATAGGCTTTGGCACGCTCGAGCACCAACTCCGTAGCCGCATGAAACCCCTGCGACCCGCGCTGCCGGTGCAGCCGCGCCAAGCCCTCGAGGTTTCTCTTGGCGGTCTCGCCGCTGAGCTCGTTGGCGAGCGCGGCGACATCGTGCACCGGCAAAAGCGGCGGGGTATGAGCGGCGACGACGAGAGGGAATGCCAGAAGCAGGACACAGCTGCTATGAGGGAATGACACGTGACCTCCTCTGCGGCATGAGAGCCGGGCGCATCCTACTTCAAGGGCCGCAGCCGCAACCGGACAGTCAAGCCAACCCGCATGCACGTGCCGGAAGATTTCGCATTCCCACCATGGACTTAGCCTGAGCCGAGCCATTAGGATTTGCGGTAATTCTCTCGAGCGTGCCGACACAGCCAACCATGCATTCCAGTCCCGCCGAGTGCGCTGCGCAGGGCGCCATGCGTGTCTCCATCGTCTAGAGCGCGGAGGACGTAGGTGAATCAGGACCTGATTCGGCATAGCTGGAGCGACTTGACCTACCAGCTGCGCGCGGCGCTCGCTTTCCAGTTGCTGGCGCAGCTGGCATCGCTGGCGCTCATCAGCCCTTTGCTGACCTGGTTTGCCCGGCGCCTGATGCTTCTCTCCGGCGAGCCTGTGGTCAGCAACTATGCGATTGTCGGATTTCTGGCCTCGCCTGGGGGCGTAGGACTCGCTGCCCTGCTGGCAGTCCTGCTCAGCGGCACGCTCTTCGTCCAGTTCGCCGGCCAGACTTGGATCGCCCGCGCCGCCATCGCACGCCAACGCGTCTCGGCAGCTGCCGCTGTGGCCGCCGTCGTCAGGCGCTGGCCGGGATTGCTGCAGCTCAGCGCCCGCATGCTACTGCGCCTGGTCCTGCTCGCGTTGCCCTGCGTGGCGGGCGCGTACCTGGTTTGGACCCGCCTGCTGGGCGATCACGATATCAACTATTACCTCGCGGCACGCCCGCCGCAGTGGCGTCATGCCCTGCTTGCCGGCGCCGGCCTCGCCGCGGCGTACGCGCTGCTCGTTCTGGGGCAGCTCAGTCGGTGGATCTACGCCATTCCGATCCTGATGTGCACGCCGGCCTCGCCCTCCGTGGCACTGGCAGCGAGCGTGCGGATGTCACGAGGAAGGCTGCTGAAGATTATCGGCCCACTGCTCGCGTGGTGGGTGCTGCTTGGTGCGAGCGGCGCCGCGGTGAGCCTGTTCGTCCACAAGCTCGAGAGCCTGGGGCTTGCGTGGGCCGGCCTTTACTTCGCCCGTGTGCTGCCCCTGGTGACCTTGTTCGTCATCGCCGGGCTCGTCGGCAGCTTTCTCTGGGACGCGGTGCTGATCGCCGGGCATCAGTTCCTCGTCACGCGCATGTACTCGCAGTCCGCGGACCCCGCCGCCCGCGAGGTGGTCGCTGGCGAGGACGGGACGGTCGCCCGCCGCATGACCTGCAAGGTTCTGCTCGTCACTGGCGTGCTCCTGGCAGGCGGCCTCGTCTTCATGTGGCGGGTCGCGGCCCGGGGTGCAAGCGAACCGCAGGTGGCCGTGACGGCACACCGTGGCGACTCGAGTCATGCACCGGAGAACTCGCTGGCGGCGTTTCGCGCAGCCATCGCCGCGCACGCCGACTTCAGCGAGCTCGACGTGCAACGCACGCGCGATGGCGTCGTGGTCGTCCTGCATGACGGCGACCTGCTGCGGCTGGCCGACGACCCACGTAAGATCGGTGATCTGACACTGCAGGATCTGGCGGCCATCGATATCGGGCGCAAGTACGGCCCGGCATTCGCTGGCGAGCACGTACCGACCCTGGTCGCCGTGATCGCCTTGGTGCGGGGGCGCATGAAGCTCAACATCGAGCTCAAGTACAACGCCCCCGATCCGCAGCTGGCGGCGGCGACCCTGGACGTGCTGCGAAGCGAGCAGTTTCTGGATCAGGTGGTGATCACCTCTCTCAGCGCCGCAGCCCTGAAGCAGGTGAGAGAGATCGAGCCGCACGCGCGGATCGGGCAGATTGTGACGGTCGCGGTCGGCGACGTTGCAAAGGCAGATACCGACTTCCTCAGCCTGAACTCGGCCCGGGCCACGCCAGCGGTCATCCACCGTGCGCACGCTGCCGGCAAGGCCGTCCACGTATGGACCGTCAACCGCGCGGAAGTCATGCTGCGGATGATCGAGCGGCGCGCCGACAACCTGATCACCGATGATCCCGGCCTTGCCGTGCGGGTGCTCCGCCAGCACGGCGCACTCACCGACGCCGAGCGACTGGCGCTGCGGCTGCGTGTGCTCTTCAGCACGCCGCCGGCGGAGATGAGCGACCCGCAGGCGGTGCCGACCCTCTGATCCGCTATTGCAGCAACGCGCCCGTGTCTCCCGGCAGCAGCAGCTGCCGGTGCGCCCACCAGGGTGCGATGCCGTTGGTCATCACGCGCTCGTGGAACTCGCTGAGTCGGAAAGACGCGCCGCGCGCGTCCTGGTAGTCGCGCCGCAGCTTGAGTGCCGCGAGCTTGCCGAGGAAATAGCCGCCATAGGTCGGATCGTAGGTACCCCGCACGGCCTCCTGACGGGCTGCCGGTGCCGGCAGGTGCGCTGAGCGCTCGAAGAATCGGCTCGCCTCATCGATACTCCATTCGCCACTGTGCAGGCGCAGCCCGGCGATGAGGCGACAGATGCGCGTTAGCGCTTCCGCGAGCATGGCGAGGCGGTAGCGTGGATCGTCCGCCTTGAAGCCCTCATCGCTCACCATCTGTTCCGCATAGTGGGCCCACCCATCCTGCCCCGACGAGGGTTGCGGGAATGGATTCAGGCCGACCCAGATGCGGCGGATCTTACCCGGCGTGCGGCGCATGAAGAGGCTGTGCACGTAGTGGCCGGGAGCCACCTCGTGAGCGGTGATGTCCGCCAGCGTGGCGTAGTTGAACATGCGCAGCCAGGCAAGCTGGCGATCCGGTGGCCACTCTGCGCTTACGTCGGTGATGTAGTAGTAGCTCTGCACAGGATGTGGCTCGAGCGGTGGCGAGCTGTGCATGGATGCCAGGCCGAGGTCGTAAGCCGGCGCGGCGGTCACCACGGGCCGCGCCTGTTCCGGGATGCTCATCAATTCGTGCAGCTGGATGAAGGCGAACAGCGCGTCCACCAGCTCGCGGGCGGCCGGCACCAGCTGCCCGGGCTGGGGGTGATTCTCCTGGACGTCGCGCCAGACGTCGGTGGCAGCGCGCCGCGCATCGATGCGTGCCGCCGTCGCCGCGAACTCGGCCTCGCTGGCGGCCAGCTCGCGCGTTCCAATTCTAAGGAGTTGTGCGGCCGGGAGCTCGATGAGCTCCTCGGCGCGATAGCGCGCCTCGACGTTGGCGGTGCCGATGACGAAGTCTCCGTCCGCCCGGGGCAACACCTCGGTAAGGAGCTCGTGCCGGTAGGCTGCGAGCTGCGTGCGGGCGAGCGTTGCGGCTTGCAGCAGCCGACGGCGCAGGGCCGCGTCCGGGTCGGCGGCAAAGGCTAGCGGCAAGTCGTGCTCGAGCAGATCCAGCGTGCCGCCGAGCATCACGCTCGCGCGCTCGACGAATATGCGCGGCGGCCGCTTGATGTTGGCGCGCGCCGCTGCGAGCAGCCGTGGCAGCCGCGCCAGCTTGTCGATCGCGCGCTGCATGCGCTCGGGCGCCGGCGCGGACTCCATGGTCACCAGGTCGTGCATGCCATCGGAGACCGCGGCCACGTAAATCATGGGATTGCGTGTCCATGTGCGCACCGTACCCAGATCGAGCAGCCAGCCCGCGATGATGCCCTGCAGGATGCGCCGGTCGACGCGCTCATTCGGGGTGAGTGCGCGCTCGTCCATAGCGGCCAGCGCCTCGTGCGCGGATCTTAGCCACCGCAGCTCCGCCGCGATGTTGTCCGCGGAGAAATCCTCGAGCTCTGCGTCGTGCCCGTGCAGGCCATTGCCAGCCGCAATAGACGGGTGATAACCCGCGAAGCGCTCCAGATACCCATCAACAAACAGCGCAAACGGGCGCTGCGTGTCACCGGGCGACCGGTCGCCGGCGGCGGCCGCACCGGCAAGGAGCAGCAGGCTCGCCAGCAGCAGGTAGCGGCACGAGCAAGGGCAACGCATCAGACGCGCCGTCCCAGTGGACCCCGATGCGCCCACGCCGATGCGGTCGAGCGCCACGTAGCTATGGCCTGCACACGGTTTGAGGAGTGTGACGGTAGGACTCGGCAACCACCCAGGCGGCGGTCGTCAGCGCAAAGGAAAGGACCGTCTCACTCCACTGGGATGCGTCCGCGCCGCCGTGCGACACGATGGGTAACCATACGAGCAAGGTGAATACGCCCATCTGCGCGGCCGACAGCGCCGCCGCGAGGGTGGCCTGGAAGGCTGCAAGCACCGCCCCGCCTGCGGCGATATAAGCAGCACCCGTGAAATACGCCCAGCCGAGGTGCGCCGGCAGCCACGCGGGGACCAGCGCGGCAGTTTGCTTCGCATAGACGAAATGGGCCAGACCGAAGGGGATGAGGGCAAGGCCATAAAGCGACCGGGCGATGCGCACGCCTTGCCCTCCCGTTACCGCAGGCAGGTGGCTGCTGTCCCACCCGCATGCGAGCCACGCGTAGAGCACCCAGGCAGCCGCTACCATCACCACGGTCTCCGCGCAGCTCTCCCAGGATACTTCCACGGCGGGCGCGTGCAGGATGACGGGCAGCCTGAACATGAGCAACCAGGCCAGCAACGACAGCAGCATCATTCGCGCCGCGTGGGTCCCGGTGCGCTCCCACAACAGGCCCAGACCGCCGGCCACGGAAACGGCACCGCTGAGGTACACCAGTAGCTCGCGTGCGGGGGTGGCGCGCGGCACCGGCTCCCATACCGGGGCGAAATCGCCCCTGATCAATCCCAGAGCTCCCACGACGACCATGGTCGCCGCAAAGAGCGCATGACCCGGCGTTGCGATGCGCATCGCCCTATTTTGAGAGTTTGCGATCCATTGCGACAGAAGCATCGCGGCTGGCCCGGTCCATCAGGTCCTCGCGCATGCCGGGGCGAATTGGGCAGCGGGCGTCGCGTTGCGGCAATGTCTGCAACGCCGCTGCGTATATCATGCTCCGCGCACGATGCGTGCGACCAAAGACTGCGAACTTGAACCCGATTCTCGCAACCTGGCCGCTGCTGCTTGGCATGGGGATCTTGATGCTGGGCGCTGGCCTGCAGAGCACGCTGCTCGGCGTACGCGCGACCATCGAGGCGTTCCCCACGACCGTCACCGGCCTCATCATGTCGTGCTACTACGTGGGCTACCTCGCGGGCACCCGGCTGGCGCCGCAGCTCCTGCAACGCGTCGGCCCTGTGCGGGTGTTCGCGACCCTCGCCGCCCTTGCCTCGGTGGCGGTGCTGGTGCATGGGTCCTGGGTGCACCCGGGCCCCTGGGCGCTGATGCGTCTGCTCTCGGGAGTGTGCTTCGCGGGCATTTACGTGGTGGCGGAGAGCTGGCTCAACCATCGGGCCTCCAGCACCAACCGCGGTCAGCTGCTGGCGACGTACATGCTGGTGCTCTACGTCGGACTGGGCAGCGCGCAATTCCTGCTGCTGGTGTCCAGTCCGCAGTCCGCCGAGCCGTTCATGCTGGTTTCGGCGCTCATCTCCGCCGCGATGGTGCCGATCGTCGCCTCGGCGCAGGAGGTCGCCGGCCCTGTCATGCCGCAGCGGGTCCGCTTTCGCGACCTGTACCGCAATTCCCCGCTCGGGGTTGTGGCCGTGGCCATCTCGGGGATGATCTCGTCGATCATCTTCTCGATGGGGCCGGTCTACGCGCGCCTCTCCGGCCTTGGTACCGGCGGCGTCGCCGAGTTCATGGCGGTCAGCATCTTCGCCGCGGTGCTTACGCAGTATCCGGTGGGGCGGCTGTCCGATCGCATGGACCGGCGGACCGTGATCGCGAGCGTGTGCCTGCTGGCCACCTGCGTAGCGGCGGCGATCGAGCTCTTCAGCCCCCTGCCGCGCTTGCTGTTTCTGCTGCTCGCCGCGCTGTTCTCGGGTACCGCGCTGACGCTCTATTCACTCTCGGTCTCGCACGTCAACGACAAGCTGGATCCCTCGCAGATGGTGGCCGCCAGCAGTGCGCTGCTGCTGATAAACGGCACGGCGGCGGCACTCGGCCCGGTGATGGCGGGCGGACTGATGGCGGCATTCGGTCCGCGTGCCCACTTTGGAGTGCTGGGCGCGCTCACCGGCGCCCTGGCGTTGTTCGACCTGTGGCGCAAGTTGCGGCGCGGTCCGGTACCGCAGAGCCAGAAGGGTCCCTTCATCAACACCCGTGAACTGGTGACCCCGGGGCGCCTGGAGCCCGCGCCACTGGCCGCCGGTGAACAGCCGGCAGCGCCGGCAGGGACAGCGGTGCGCTCGGGCGAGGTCGCCGGGTGACGGTCGCCTCAGCTTCCAACGGACGGTGACGGAAGCTTCAACTCCCCTTCCGATTTGAACCGCAGTGCGCCTGAGGTCGGGCTGTTCAGCTTGCCGCGCATCTCGTACTTGATGTTATCGATGGACTTGCCGCCCAGCATGCCCGCAGCCTGCCCCACAAGCCCCAGGACTGAGATCGTCACCGGCACGGAGAGCACCGCTTCACCGAAGGCCGGCACCGAACCGCTCGCATCACTCACCCCGGAGGCGAAGTTCTTCTCCAGGACGTCGAGTTCGACGTAGATGCCGTTGTAGTCGATCGCCGTGCTGTTGGGATTCTGGATGCGCAGCTTGAGTTGCATGCGCGCCTCAAGTCCCTCACCGGGAACGGGCTCAACCCCCACGATCGTGACCTGGGGAGGATCGGTACGCTGCAGGAAAGTGCAGGCGACGCTGGCCAGAGCAATCGTCAGCAGCGTAAGTACGTGCATCACTGGCCGATTCTTCTTCATGCTTGACGCTCCGCGCGTCCAGAGACCGGGGCTGGTCGCCGGCGATGGTACGCTCTTCGGAGCGAACCGGACTTGGTCGGGTGCCGCGCCGCTTACGACTAAGGTGCAGTTCAGGATGGCGTGCACTTTCTGGTGGCGCGGTCTGGAGAAGCATTCCGGGTCCGCAGCTTCGCGTCTCCATGCGCCGGCAAACGCGCGCGTGCGATGGAGCGAGTGCCACGGGCGCATTGGACGGAGGTCCGGTTATGGCACGGCGTGGCCACTTATCCCGGGTTGTGATCGCAGTCGCCGCCATGATGTTGGCGCAGGGGACACCGGCAGATGCTCCACCGACTGCAACCGTCGCGGACGGCCAGCACGATTTCGATTTCCTGCTGGGCTATGGAAGATCCACTTGAAGAGACGCCTGCGCCCGCTGACGGGCTCGAGTGAATGGGTCGAATTCGATGGGACAGTAACCTGCCGGGCTATCTGGAACGGCACGGCAGAGGTGGAGGAATTCAAGGTCGACAGCCCGGAGAATAACCGGTTCATCCAGGGCCTCGCCCAACGCCTCTACAACCCCAAGACGCCGCAGTGGAGCATCTACTGGGCCAACAGCAAGCACGGCGCGATCGACCCGGCACCGCAGGTGGGCCGCTTTACTGACGGGCGGGGCGAGTTCTGTGGCCAGGATACCCTTGAGGGACGGGCGATCCACGTTCGCTTCGTCTGGACGAATACCCCCCGGCGGCATCGCACTTCGAGCAGTCCTTCTCCGCGGATGGCGGCAAGACCTGGGCGGTCAACTGGATCACCGAGCAGACGAAAGTCGACGCCGCGTCTGGTAGGCCGCGCTGAGGCGCGCGCCGCCCGCCCCTTTTTCGGCGCGCCGCCTTGAGGTCGGCCGTACTGGCGTGTATACGAGTCCGGCACGGATCACGGACGCTGCCCTGCGGCACGCTCTTCTGGCGAACCGGAAACCCATCAGCTCGGCTAGCATGTGACTTCAATGTACCGCGCGACTCCTAGCACCGGCATGACTGCCCTGTGCATGGTCTTGGCTTGCTTCGCCGCGGTCGCTATTTCCGGATGCGGTGGCAAGGCGACGCGCGATCAGACCATACAACGATACAGCGAGGAATTGCGCGAGACCGTCTCGAGCCGCGTCCCGGATGAGTCACGCAAAGGCCAGATGCTCCTGATCGTCGATCAGCTGGAGAAAGTGCAGCTGCAGTTCAGCCGGGCAACCGCGGACTTCGTCGCCGCGTATCGCCAGCTCAACCCCGAACACGACTCGCAGCGCTCGGCATTCGACCAACTCTTCAGCGCCTACAATGCGAAGCGCATCCAAGCACGTGGCGAGGCGCTCGACCTGCACTTCCAGCTCGCATCTCGTGCAACCGAAGACGAGTGGCGCGCCATAGGCAAGGCCGAAGGAAAGCTGTACGAGGAGGTCACCGAAGCCCCGGTGACCGCGGAGCACGAGAAGTGAGAGCCTGTCCTCAGGAGCGCGGCCAGGCCCTGATCCTGCTGGCGGCGTGGTTGTTCTTCGGTGGCGGAGCGTCGACGGCCCTGGTCGTCTATGAGCGTCCCGCTTCGGATGTGAAGAAAGCCATCAAGCGCGTTATCCCCGATGGCAACCGCCGCGAGGCGATGCTGTCCGATATCGACAAGTGGGAGGCTCTCCAGGAACAGGAAGACAAGCAGGTGCGTAACGATCGCGAGAGGCTCATGGACATCCTGCGACGCAAGGACTCGCCGCGCTCCGCCGTCGACCCGATTTTGGGGCAGCTCGATGAAAGGTTTTCGGAGATGGATCGCAGATTCCTCGACCTGCGCTTCCGCCTGAAAGAGCAGGTAACCAGCACCGAATGGGCCGAGCTCGTGGCACAGGACAAGCCCTGAGCGCTGGTCGGCGGGCGCGCGGCCACCGTAACTGCACGAGAAGCTGCCGGGACTGCATGAAGATTGTGGCGGCAGCGATGACGGCGGTGGTGCTGGGCGTCTTCGCGGCGCAGGCCATGCGGCTGCTCGCTGGCGCCGGAGAGCCGGAGCAACCGCAGCCGGTGACACCTCAGCCTCCGGCACTGGCTCCGGAGCACCTGCTGGCGGTGCTGCGCTCGAAGATCGCCATAAGACCCCCCACCCTGCACGGGGATCCTTACCTTGCCGCGCAGCCCAAGACGCCACCCAGCCCGGCGCCCGCGATGGTTTGCGGTGTCCGCTTTGAGAGCGATCAGGTTCACTATGAACTGTCTACCTTCGCAAGCACTGCGGCAGCGCGCACGGCCGGGTTCGCGGTCACACACTTCGGCGTTTGTGGCACCTGCTCGACGCTGCAGGATCTGGCGGTATACCTCGAGAAGCCGGACCTGACCGCTCCGGTGCGCCACTGCGGGCTCAAATGGGACGCGTACGCCCGGCTGAGTTGCCTAAAAGCTCTCGGATTCAGCACTCCATGCGCCCAGACCTGGCTATCCGACCTGGAGAACACCCGCCGTCAGTGTCTGAGCGTCTGCGTTTGGAGCTGGATCGAAGGCGAGCCGCCGACGCGCAAGGACGGCAGCCTCAATGCCTGCCTGCAATGCGACGAGGACCGCTCCGGCCCCGTGTTCAAGGCCACGGCGGGACGTACGCGTCGCAATTCGGGCATTCGCTCTTCGATCCCGCGTCCCGAGGAGGAGATCGCACCGCTCGTGCACGACTACATTCCCGATCTCGCCAGGTAGTGTGAGAAGCACGTTCCGGGACGCCTGCTGCACTTCGTGGCCGCTGCCACTCCGTGTCGGGCTGGTTGAGCTGCGCAAGCGTGCGCCACATCGCGCGCAAGTGGTGCTTGTGACGGCCGGCTCGCATGAGTACTCTGCGATTCATCGGGATCCAACGGCCGCTGGTGCCTCACATCGACATCCGCTCGACCCAAGCCACCTCGATGACATTGAAGACTGGTAAGGCAAGCCTGACGACGAGGAGGGCTGTATGCGCCTGATCGTTCTTGCCATCCTCGGCATCCTCCTGGGCGGGGAAACCGCCCACGCCCAGCAGTCCGGCCCGCTCGCTCCGGTCGGGGGCGATCAGCCCGTGAGCTCCGATTCCATATTCCCGTTGTGGAAGTCGCTCCTGGAAGGCCGCCAGTTCCTGCCGCCCTACGGCGTCAATCTCGTTCTCATGGATCTTTCCGGGCAATGGGACGTCAAGAGCTTCTCGGCTTCCGTCAACGGTAACCAGTTGGTCTCGGTGAGCGGTACCGCACACGTGCACCCCTTCACCTACGGCGTGCGTGGCGACGTGTGGGTCTTGCCATTCATGAACGTCTTCGTGACCACCGGCGGCGTCAAGCTTAACGTGCAGGCGACGGGTTTTGATCTCCCCCTCGGGGTGAGCGGAATCCCACCCCAGGTCATCCGCGGGGACGTCAACCTCGACCTGGACTTCACGGGCTACTACGGGGGCGGGGGTGTGGTTTTCAGCTATGCCTGGAGTAACTATTTCACCTCGGTCGACTACTCCACCGTCTGGACCCACCTGGAATCATCGCAGACCGGAGTCACCGGAAGTGAATTGCGCACCGACACGGCCTCGTTCCGGATCGGCTACAACGCCCGCACGGTCCAGCCCTACATTGGCGCCCGCTGGGTCAAGAAGATCGATCATTTCGAAGGAACGGTGAACGGACCCAACGATGTGCCGCTCACATTTGCGGTGGACCTGCAGGCACCGGAGTGGAACTACGACGTGGGCATCCACTCGCTCATCGCACGGCACTTCGACGTGCTCGTCGAGGCCGGCTTCGGCCAGCGAACGCACGGGCTGGTGAATGTCGGTTACCGCTTCTAACACGGCCTTCGCACGGCGCGTGCGCGGCAGCGACTCATAGAGCCCGGCGCATGCAACTGGATCTCGTCGCCGAGGACTTGTGGTTTCCCGAGGGCCCGATCGCCATGGGAGACGGCTGCATCCTGCTGGTGGAGATCCGTCGCGGGACCCTCACTCGGGTCACGCCCGAGGGCAAACGCGCGACGGTGGCGGACCTTGGTGGTGGTCCCAACGGCGCGGCCATCGGCCCGGACGGCGCCGTGTACGTCTGCAACAATGGCGGTGCGTGGCTGTGGCGGGAGGGTGAGCTGCACCTCCCGGGTGACGCGCCCGCGCAGTATCAGGGCGGCTCGATCCAGCGCGTCGACCCGGCAAGCGGTCGCGCCACCACTCTGTACGACTCTTGTGACGGACAGGCCCTCAACAGTCCAAACGACATCGTGTTTGATCGGGAGGGCGGCTTCTGGTTTACCTGTCTGGGCCACACTGATGGCGAGGTGCGGCGGCTGGGGGCGCTGTATTACGCCTTGACCGACGGTTCAAAGATCATCCGCTGGCGCAGCGGACTCATCTCCCCGAATGGCGTCGGACTCTCCCCTGATCAGCGCACGGTCTACATGGCTGACTGCCTACTCGGACGTCTCCTCGCCTACGAGCTCACGGCTCCGGGCATCATGGCGCCTGCAACGACCCCGGCCGGCGGCCGCGTCGTGTGCACCCTGCCCGGCTTCCAGTGGCTCGACAGCCTGGCGGTCGAAGCCGACGGGCGCGTCTGCGTCGCCACCTTGTGGAACGGCGGCATATCGGTGTTCGAGCGCAGCGGCAGCTATGAACACATCCCCTGTCCCGACCCCGTCACCACCAACATCTGCTTCGGCGGCCCCGAACTGCGCGACGCCTGGGTGACATGCTCCAGCAGCGGCCGGCTCTACCACTGCCGCTGGCCACGGCCCGGGCTGCCACTGTCGTTCAACGGCTAACCGCCAACTACTCGGCAAGGGCCCTGCCGAGTTCAACTGTGCTCACGCTTGACGTCGCTCCGCGCCGGTGCATCAAATACGCGCAGAAGAAGAATCAACGCAAGGGATTCCCAGATGTCCCATTCGACGTGGCCATCCATTCGCGGCGCTCTCGGGCCTGCCGCCCTCATGCTCGCGCTCTGTGCGCACGACTGCGTCGCCGCGTCAGCCCCCGCGGAGACGATCACCGCGGGAAGCGTGATGCTCAAGCTCTGCGATACGACCTTCACGGGCTATTGTGGATCAATCAAGCGCCCGTTCGATCCGGTTGGCACGGTAAATGGCGCCATCAAGGTGGCGTTCGTGTACTACCCGCGCTTTGACCAGAGCGCCCCCGCCCTCGGCACGCTGCTGCCGCAGGAAGGCGGACCCGGGTATTCAACGCGCGGCACGGCCGGCGCATACCTGAACATCTATGGTGCCCTGCGCGAGCATCGCGACGTGCTGATCATCGACAAGCGTGGTACCGGACGGTCCGATGCGATCGACTGCCCAGGCCTGCAGACAGGTGACTCCACTGATCCGGCTGCGCTCAAGGCGTGCGGCGAACAACTCGGAGCAACCGCGCCGCTTTACGGCACGAAGCTCGCCGTCGACGACATCGTTGCGGTCCTCGATGCGCTGCAGATCGATCAGGTCGACTACTACGGTGACAGCTACGGCACGTATGTCGGGCAGGTATTTGCCGCCTGGCATCCGGAGAGGCTGCGCAGCATCATCCTCGACAGCGCCTATCCGGTACGTGCGTCCGATGTGTGGTTCCCGACCGACTGGATCACCGCACGGGATGGGCTTGAACTGGTGTGCGAACGTTCACCGTCATGCCAAGCGCTGGGCGGAACCGCCACCGGGCGGCTCGCGCGGCTGCTGCACGAGCTGCGACGACAGCCGCTCAGCGGCAAGGCTCCGGATGCCAATGGCAAGAAGACGGACGTCACCCTTGATGTGTCGATGCTCTTCCTGCTGGTGACGGACCTCGGTGATTCACCGATCACCTACCGGGATCTTGATGCTGCCACGCGAGCCTGGTTTGAGGACCAGGACGCGCTGCCGCTGCTGCGCCTTGTGGCCGAATACAACACGCCGAGCGTAACTCAGCCCGTAGATTTCAGTTACGGCTTGTACCAAGCGGTGGTTTGCGCGGAATATCCACTGCTTTATGACCTGAGCGCACCGCCGGCGCGGCGACGCAAGCAGTACGAGCGCGCACTCCAGGACGCGCGCGAGAATCGACCTGAGCTGTTCGCACCGTTTACGCTCAACGAGGCCCTCGCCTCCGAAGCCGATTTCACCCCGCTCGATACATGCCTTGATTGGCCCGTGCCGCCGCCGGCGTATCCGCAAGGCGATCCGTTGCCCAGGCACCCCGTTTTCCCTGCGGTGCCCACCCTGGTCCTCTCGGGTGACCTCGATTCCGTTACCTCACCCGAGGATGCCAGCCAGGCCGCAGCGCAATTTCCGAACGTCCTGCATCTCGTGATTCCCAACCTCACCCACGTTACGGCCTACTACTACAGTGACGTCGGTTACCTGCCGGACGGCGGGGACACGACCCATTGCGTGGAAGGGATAGTGCGACGGTTCATCAGCGATCTGTCCGCGGGGGATACCAGCTGCATCCGCACGGTGCGGCCCGTGCGCACGCCACCGCGCTTCGCGCGCAGCCTGGAGGACCTCAAGCCCCTGGAAGCGCTTAAGGGCAACCAGGCCAGCCCGCACGAGCTCAGGGCCGCCGCCGCAGCGCTCGAGACCGCCGGTGACGTATTTGCGCGGTTCATCCTCACCTATGGCTTCGGCGGTGGCCTGCGCGGCGGCAAGTTCAGCTACCTGCAGCGGCCCTATGGGTACGAGTTCACCCTGGATCACGTGCGTTGGACCGAGGACTTGCAGGTCAGCGGCACGATCCGCTGGCATACTGCCTCGAGCGCGGTGTCCGCCGATGTCAGCCTGTTTGAGGATGGGCGCAACCTCGGTGATCTGCACTTTAACTGGAATGACGCGGCCGTCGACGCGCTCGCCGCCGTGGACGGCACCCTGGGGGGCCATCTTGTCAGGGCTACGCGCATCGCGCCGTAGATCGAGCGCGTCTCGCCGCGGGCATAGCCTGCCGTCGCGGTGTGGGATTTGGTAGGGGATCCCGGCCGCGATTAAGAGCGCCTAGCGAAGCAGTTCCAGCGGCTGTGGAAGGCGAGCAAGGAGCGCCGGGCTGAACAGTGCATCAATGTGAAAGAAGGCGAGCCTGGCGGTCTGCTCGGATCGGTTCTCCCAGGCATGATTGGTGCCACGCTGCACGACCACGTCGGCCTTGCCGAGGAGAACCTCGCTGTCCTCCAGGATCAGCGTCACCTCTCCCTCGATCACGACTACGTAATCAAGTGTGCGGGTGCGATGCATCACGGTGCGCTTGCCACCCCGACTGGCCGGATAGATGTCGATGAGGCGCAACAAGTGGCCGGCCGGCGGCATGATGCTGAACTCGCGCTCGTTCGGCTCGCGCGCCTCGGCTGCCGTAAGCTGCGGAACGGCAGACGGTACGTTCCACATCTCGAAGAAATCTGCGCCCACCGTGGCGCCGTGCATGGGGTGGTGCTGGGGCGGTGAGCTGTCTTCCAGCACCACAGACTTTCCGGCAGCGTCATGGCCAGTGACGACACGGCGGGGGATGCGGGTCATCTGTAATCTGCCTGCGGATCAAGAGAAGTGATCGCCAGCGTCTGGCGCGCGCTACTGCGCACGTGGGCTGCTGCCATTACCGCGCGTGACCCGTTGGTGCGGCCAGCGCTACAGCAGCCAGCACGTCTTCGGTCGTCATGACATCAGCGAACAACATGGCCATGTTCTCCAGCGTCGCCATGTGCGCTGCGTCGGTCAGGGCGGCGTTGGCATCGGCGACGAAGATGATCTTGTAGTTCATCTGCATTGCATCCCGCGCCGTCGACTCGCAGCAGCAGTTGGAAAGCGTCCCGGTAATGATCAGAGTATCCACGCCGTGTTGTTGCAGCAGTTCATGCAGGCTGCTCGCGCCCGGCACGAACGCGCCGAAGCGTGTCTTCTCGAGCAGGTGATCGTCGCGGCCGACCTCGAGGCCGGGCCACAACTGCCAGTAATGTGCATCACGCGCGAAACCCCGCACAATGGCCGCGGCTCCCTGCGGTGTGTGCATGTGCGCAAACCAGTTCGACCAGCTCGAGCGTGACTCGGCATCGACGGTCATGCGCAGGAACACATTGCGCCCCCCGGCACGACGCACCGCGGAGGCGATCAGGTTGACATTGGGGACAATCCCGCGTGCCGCGGGGACCTCCACGGGCGCACCGGGCTCCATGAACCCGTTCTGCAGGTCAACGATGACATGCGCAGTGCGCCGCATGTCGAGATGTCCGAAGGGATGGAGCTCGCCGCGCTGTGCGCGGATCTGGCCCAGCAGCTCGGTGCTGAGACTAACCTTGTGCATGCTCTGCCCCCTCGATCCCGGATCTGTGCTGGTCTTTGACTATAGCAGCGCGCACGGCCGCATCAGCGGCGGCAGACCGATCGAGCCTCATTCCAGTCCGAATGCCAGCAGCACGTTGCCCGGCGTATCGTTGACCACCCCGTAGCCCGACCCTGCGAACAGCATGCCGCCCGCGACCACCGGTCCGGCAGAAACGATTGATCCGCCACGCGCGGCGACGCCGTTGACCGTCTCAAAGACACGCGCGGTTTCGAAACTCCACAGCGCCCGCCCGTCGGTGCGGTCGAGAGCCCACAGCCTGCCGTCTGATCCGGCGACCAAGACGACCCCCGGAATTACGCTCAGCGCGGCCGAATGCGTCACCTTGTTCTCTGCGGTCGCGTTCAGGGGCGTGCTCCACACGCGTGCACCGTCGGTGAGCCGCACCGCGGATACGCCGCCGGTGCTCGAGCCGAAGTAGGCATAAAGGCCATCCATCGCCCCACCCCAGACGGGTCCGAAGCTTGCGCCGCCATTGGCGCCCAGTGCATCGCTCGTCGATATGTGGCCTGCGGCCGCGGTGTACCAGACGATGTCGCCGTTTCGGTTGGCATCGAGCGCGAACACGTCGCCGGGCTTCGTGCCCACCACGATCAGGCTCTTGGCACCCGCAGAGGCCGAGGTGAGCATCGCAGACATGGGGATGTCCCAGTCCGGCCCCACCACCTTCGGGCAGTTTTCCGTGTAACCGCTGCCTTCGCAGCCGACGATAAATGCATCGTGCGGATAGATCTGCTTGTGCCAGCGCAGCTCTCCGGTGGCCAGATCCAGCGCCAGGATGGCATCACTGGTGGATGGCGCGGGGTAGGTCGAGGCATCCCCGGTGCCGACGTACAGTACATGACGCTGTACATCCACGGTCGGGGTGTTCCAGATCGGTACCCCCGCCGGAGCCCAGCGCTGCACGCCGCGCGAGTTGGCCCCTACGGGCTGCGGCCGCTGCGCGATCGTGTAGGTCTTCCAGAGCACATGGCCACTCTCGGCCGAGAGCGCGCTGACGCTGCCCACCGCCGTACAGCAGGGGTAGTCGAGCACGCGGGCCTGAAATCCCTCCCAGGCCGAGATCGGCACGTACAGGTGTCCCTGGTACAGCGCAGGCGCTGCCGTCACCCGGGCGGCGTAGTGCTCATCGATGCGTGTCTTCCACAGCTCGTGCCCGTCCCGTGCATCGAGCGCATAGAGATTGGCCTTGAGGTCGCCAAAGAACAGTGCATTTCGGGCACCGCCCGCGCTATGCACGGTGCCGACGGTCATCGCGTTGCGCACTCCGGCGCCCGCACGGTAGGACCAATAGACGCAACCCGTCCTGGCATCGAGCGAGTAGACATAGCCGATGTCGGTGCCGACGAACACCCGGCCCCCGATCACGCCCGGCTGCCCGTAGGCCGAAGTACCGCCCGGATAGCCGAAGGCCCACTTGAGCTTCAGCCGCGCGACCGATGCAGCGCTCAGTCCAGCGGCGCTCGCGGCCTGAAAGCGGTGATTTTCCGCCCCATTGCCCCAGCCGTTCCAGTCCGCACGCCCGATGGCCTGCAGCGGTGCGTTGCTGCTGCAGTGATTTTGCATCTTGACCGCGTCGCCCATCTGCGCGGAGCCGAGCAGCTGGCCGGACAAGGACTCTGCCACGCGGCGGCGGTCCTCTTCCGACAGCGTGTCGCCGATTGCCTTCATGACCCCGCCGGCCAGCGCCGCATAGATGCGCTCCGGGGACATCATGCGCAGGGCAGCGGGCGCCGGTGCAGTGGCCACCGCAGGATTGCCGTGACAGGAGACGCAGCGCTGCTGAAAGACCGCAAAGCCGAACTCCGTACCGCGCCGCTCCGGAGCTTGCGCCGTGCCAGGGCTAGCCGGTGAGGCTTCTGCGACGGCACCGCGCGCCATGCCACTCGCGCCGGTCAGGCCACCCAGCAACAGGACGCAGGCGTAGGTTGCCCGCCGGGCAGTCCCTACTCGACGGTGCATCGGCATCCTCCTCTTCAGGCTGGCGGGACGCGGATCAGGCGGGTGAGGCCTCCACGATACTGAAGGCCCCGGCCGTGGGCAGTACCCGGGTGAGTGCGAAGTGGGTTGACTCGAACAGCTCATTGTATTCCGGCACGGTGCGCTGCCGCGCCTCGCCGAAATACATCAACATGACCAGGTCGATGAGCGCAACCTGCATGTTCGGCGCGCATGGGACGGTCAGCATCTCGACCACCAGCAGGCGGTCCGATGCGCGCATTGCCTCCCGGCAACGTTGCAGGATCATGCGGCATTGCGCATCGGACCAGTCATGCAGGACCTGGCACAGGATCCACACGTCGCCGCGGGCGGCAATGGCGTCGAGGAAATCTCCGGGCAGCAGTTCGCAGCGCTGGCGCAACCCACGCGCCGTCAGCAGCCGGTCTGCATCCGAGAGAAGCTCCGGCTGCTCCAGCAGCACGCCGCAGACCCCGGAGTGCTTCGTCATGATTGCCGCGAGCAACGAGCCGATGCCACCGCCGACGTCCACGACGGTGCCCACCTGCGCCCAGTCGTAGGCATCTGCGATCTGCTGATGCTCCTCGCCGCGAAGCTCGGCCAGAGCCCGGTTGAAGGTTGCATTCTGCTCGGGATGTCGCCGTGCATACTCCCAGAAGGACTCGCCAAACACCTGCTCGCTCGCCGACCGCCCGGAGACCAGACTCTGACCCAAGGCCGCGGCGGACCTGACATGATGGTCGGAACTGTTGTAGAGCGCGAAATTGTGCAGTCCGCCGGACTGGTTGCGGAACAAATCCGACACGACGGTATTCGCAAACACTCCCGGCGAGACCTCCTGGAATGCGCCGAATGCCGCCAGTGCCCGCAGCGCGCGGGTCACCGCCAGTGCGTTCAACCCCGCACGCCGCGCGAGTTCCGATGCGGCCGCGGGCCCGTGAGCAAGCTGATCCGGGATCCCACGGCGCACCAGAGCCCCGAGGATCGGGTTGAGATACTTGTGGTTCAGCAGGGACAGCGCGACCTGAAAGTTCGCCGATGTAGCGGGGGCACTCATCGCAGACTCTCAATCTTCGAGAAGTTTGTGGAACCCGTACTCCGCGTGCCGGCCGTGCTTCCGCAATCTGGCCTTAGCGGTCGGCGATACTCGCCGAAGCGCTCACACGGTGTCCGGGACTGCGCCGGAAATCTGCGCCGCACGTGGCGGCGTTGCACGCATGCCTAGTACGAACTTCCGTACCCACTGGTTCCACTCGAAACTGCGCTGAAAGACAATCGGCCCGACGACGCCGACGACCGTCAACAGGAGTGCCAGGGGTACCACGCCACGATAGTTGGCCATCTTGCAGAAGTGGGCGAATACGTGGATGAACACGTAGTGGTAGAGATAGATCACGAACGAATAGGTTCCCAGGTGGCGCAGCAACGTGAGCGGCGGCATCCAGCGGATTGCACACAAACCGGCCGACAGTCCCATTGCCAGGCACAGCAGGCTCGAGCGGTCCGGCTTATAAGAGGAGTCGTGCAGCATCGTCGTGGCCTGGGTCGAAATGCCGCCGAGCAGCAGCACCAGGCTTGCGATCACGATTGGTGTCGTCAGTACCCTGGACTGGAACCTGTTGGCCGCCAGGCCGAGGAGAAAGAACGGCAACAGGTACTCAGCCTGTGGAAGACTGAAAAGCGATGTCTCCGGATCGGGTAAAAAGAGGTAAAGGCAGGCAGCCGCCAGGAAGACCAGCGCGTACCGTGCGAAAGTACTGAGTGCTCGCAAAGCCTCCAGCAGCAAGGTCAGCGCGAAGACCAGCAACAGCGCCTGAATGAACCAGAACTGATACGTGGGGTACACGTAGATACGCCAAGCCTCGCGCAAGGGGACCGTAACCCCGTGGCCGGAACTGCCAAAGAGCAGCAGCACGTAGGTGACCGTGGTGGCAATCACGGTCGGGATGAACAGGCGCATGAACTTGCGTCGGGCGAAGTCGCCGTAGGCCCCGGCGGCGACCGGCTTCATGGCATACACGAAGCCGGCAATGAAGGCGAAGACGGGCATCCGGACGTAGCTGAACAACTTGGTGAAGAAGATCAGCTGGTCGGCACCGGCGGAATCGGTTGCCGTGTCGACACTGGTCCCGACGGCGTGGAACGCCACCAGCAACAGCACGATGAAGCCGCGCAGCGCCTGGACACGCTCCGATGGCACGAGGTTTCCGGCGGGCCCTGAGGATCGTCTCGGCTGCGGCGCCCGCAGCCCCCGCCACCCCAACGGCCAAATAAAGGCTCGCGGGGCACGCATGCCCCGTTCAGGTGAAGGACGATTGCCCGTATGGATTGCCAAGGGCGCAGCTATTCTTGTTTTCACCCATCCTACAGCATTCTCGGCGGATACGGAGTTGCCACCGCTGGCCGCGGCGCAATGACATAATTATTGAGTCCGGCAGCCCGCCGGAGTCCCCCTCCAGCAAGCGAGTGCTAAGCAGTTGGCCGCCTCAGCCGGCCTCTTTTGGCACCAGGCGCCCGAACGCCGTGGGCTCACGCTCAGGGCGCAAGCCGCGTTGCCGAACGTGCCAGGACCGAACCCCGCCACCTAACTGCCTGCTCAAAACAAGGCTCGCACCCGATCACGGCACCAACGCTGTACGTTACGCCATCTGGCAGCGGTCAGCGCGAGTGCCCCGGCGCCGGTACTGGCACCGGCAACTGATAACACCGTGGTCGCAAGGCATACGGGGCACATCGGGCTGCTCCTAATACTCGTCGTGACGCCGCCACCAGATGCCGGCTTCGTTGCGCCCCAGGGGGGCGCGATCGAGCCATTGATAGGCTCCCCAAAGCCCATCGAGACCGCGCGCGTAGCTCGAGTACGTGTGGTAGACCGTCCCGTCCTCCAGCACGAACGCACTCATCCCGGGCCGGTCTCGGGTGAAGGTAGGCGCATCCGTTCCGCACATGGTGGCAAACTGTCGTACAGGCTCGGGCGGGCTCTTGGCGTCCATCGCGTGGCCGTCACGTCGGTAGTTGTACTCGATAGTACCGGTACGCTGCTGATCCTCGGTGAAGGAAACGCTGAAGTCGGAATTGAAGTCGGTCGTAAATGATGACGCCCATGGAAACGTCCATCCCATCCTGCGCTTGTAGGCCTGCAGCTTCGCCAGGGGTGCCCGCGAAATCGCCCACAGCATCACATCGTGATTGGCTAGATGCACGGCAAAGCCGTTGAAGCCGTCCGCGATCATTGAGCAGGAGGGGCAGCCCGCGCGGTAGTCGGGACCAAACATGAAGTGATAGACGAGCAGCTGGGAACGGCCCCGAAACAGATCCGGCAGCGCGGCGCGCCCCTCGTCGGTCTCGAATTGGTAGGCCTTCTCAATCTTGACCCATGGCAACCCCTGCCGCCGCTGTGCCAAGTCATCACTGCGACGGACGAGATCCTTCTCCGCGTGCAAAAGCTCGAGGCGCTCGCGGAGCCACTCTTCACGGGTGCTGGTCCGGTGTGTCGGCATCGCTCATCTCCTGGCGGTGATTGGAGAGGCGCTAGATTAGACGGGCGTGGACCCAGGGCGGGAGTGACAAGTGTGACGGGATTTTCGTGGACTCGCTGATCAATGCCGCCGCGCGTGCACTGGCGCTTGGTGATGCCCTGGGCGCGCTGAAACGGATCGCGCTGCGCGAGGATGCGCCGGCTCTGGCGCTGCGCGGCACGGCGATGGCCCAGCTCGGGGACTTCGTCCTCGCCAGAACTCTGCTGCGCAGGGCGGCGCGCACCTACGGAGCGCGCGAGGTGCTGGCGCGCGCCCGTTGCACGGTCGCCGAGGCTGAGGTCGCGCTCGCGTCACGTGACCTGAATTGGTCGGTCCGCTTACTCACCAGCGCACGTGCGACACTCGAAAAGCACGGTGACCGCATTAATGCGGCCCATGCACGCTATCTGGAGATCCGGCGCTTGCTGCTGATCGGTAGGCTGAGTGCAGCTGCGCAATCTCTGGATCAACTCGACCCGCGTGCCCTGCCGCGCCCGCTGCAGGCGGTCCACGAACTGCTGCTGGCAGGGATCGCGCTGCGACGGGTCCAGGCGGCTGCCGCCCGCCAAGCACTTGAGCGCGCGACTCACGCCGCAGGTCCGGCCGGAATCGCCGCGCTCGATGCAGAGATCGAAGCCACCGCGCGGCTGCTGACAATTCCCGCGGCTCGGCTGTTTGCGCGCGGCACAGTACGGGAACTGCGCCTGGAAGAAGTCGAATCGTTACTCTCCTCTGCCGCCCTGGTGGTGGATGCATGCCGCTTTTGCATTCGTGAGCGAGGCACGCTTATCGGGCTCGCCCGGCGCCCCGTATTATTCAGCGTCGCGCGCATCCTCGCGGAAGCGTGGCCGGGGGCGGTCTCGAGACACGCCCTCGTCACACGGGCCTTCCGTGCGCAACGTCTCGACGAAACCTACCGCGCGCGGCTGCGGGTCGAGGTCGGACGGCTACGCGCAGTGCTGCGGCCACTGGCCGAGGTGGTCGCGACCAAGGAGGGATTTAAGCTGCGGCCGCGCCGTGCCAGGGAACTGGTGGTACTTGCGCGACCGGTAGATGACGAGCACGCCGCCGTGCTCGCCTTGCTTGCCGACGGAGAGTCGTGGTCGAGCTCTGCACTGGCACTGGCGCTCGGTACGAGCCCGCGCACCGCGCAGCGGGCATTACGGTCACTCGCCAGGGAATCGAAAGTCCGGGCGCTGGGTCAGGGACGGGGACGTCGCTGGTTGGCTACGTCCGTGCCCGAAATCACGACGACTTTGTTACTCCCGGCTTCGCTTACCGGCGATTAGGATTGCGGCATGAAACGCTCAGCCGCCGAGATCATCCGTGAATACGGGCCATTTCCGGGCGTCCACCACGTGCACGGCGTCACCTATGATGGCCGGCAGGTGTGGTTCGCGGCGGGGGCCTCGCTGCAAGCCATCGATCCAAAGAGCGGCAAGACACTGCGTACCATCGACCTCGCAGCGCACGCCGGCACCGCTTTCGACGGTCAATACCTGTATCAGATCGCCGAAGACCGGATTCAGAAGATCGACCCCCACAGCGGCAAGGTTCTGGCGACAATTCCGGCGCCCGGACGCGGCAATGACTCCGGGCTCGCGTGGCACGAAGGCACGCTCTGGGTGGGACAGCACCGGGAGCGCAAGATCCACCAGATCGATCCGCAAACCGGAGCGATCCTGCGCACCGTGGAGTCGCAGCGTTTCGTCACCGGGGTAACGTGGGTCGACGGGGAGCTCTGGCACGGCACCTGGGAGAATGACGCCAGCGACCTGCGCCGGATCGATCCGCTAACCGGAGCCGTGCTCGAGACCGTGGAGATGCCCGCGGGTGTGGGCGTGTCCGGGCTTGAATCCGACGGTGCCGATCAGTTCTTCTGCGGCGGTGGCCGAAGCGGCAAGGTCAGAGCGGTGCGCCGGCCCAAGCACACCTTGAAGTCTGGCCGCTGAGACGAGGCTCTTAGCTGTCTCGCCATCGGCGCCGAGCACCAGCCGACGATCGCTGCACTTACGACTCGGTGATGGGATGCAAGAGTCAGCAGCGTTTGGTCGCGTGAGTTCGCTGCAACGGGCTAAGGCTTTACACTTGCCCGGCCCCAACGATTGGGGTCTTCGTGGTGCAACTTGTCCATCTCCTTCGCGGTATCGGGATGCTCCTGTATCACGTGCGCGGTCATCTTTTTGACTATCTCTTCCCAAGTTTCCGTCGTGAGACAGCTTGCAGGGACCGCCGAGTTCCTTGCACGTCATGGTATTCATCATCGGGTCCTCCTAGGGAAGGGCTATCGTCGAGCCTCGTTTCCCAATTGCAGACCCGCGGTTTCGAAGGAAGTTCTGGGGTCGCGGTTGCGCTCTCTGTGACTCTGGCAAAGCCCCCTTGATCGGGCACGGAATGCGGTTCCCAGCGGGATTGCGTTTCAATCCCACGACAACGGCGTATCGAAGGGCAGGCCAGGAAGAGTCATTCCGGGTGCCGCCCGTGCGTCATCGCGAGACCGGAGGGCTCTGCGCCCCTGCGGGATGGGCTTCGCGGCAGCCCCGGGACGCGTGGCATGCTCGGAGAATGCGGCAATTGGGACTCCTTGCGGCCCTGCTGTTGGTCGCCGGCTGTGAGCACTTGCGGCCAACTTCCGCGGGTTCAACCGTGCCCGCCATGCCAGCACTTGGAGCGGCCGTGCCGCCCGCCGCCGCGGCTTCCCTGTTGCGCACCGCCGCTGAAGATCCGAAGGACG
>DATJVL010000006.1:0-80138 GCA_035501795.1 Steroidobacteraceae bacterium | reverse complement strand
GGAAGGCGTTACTGGCGGCAGTGTCGGGGTTAAAGCCGAAGGCTGCCGGGCGCACCATGAGCACCGCGTCCGCGCACTGCTGGGCCGCCCTCGGGGCCCCCTCGCTGGCCTTAGGCGAAGTCATGGCGCATTCTCGCATGGCGCCGCGGGCGCGGCGCGGGGAACCGTCCCCTCCAGGCTCGCGGTCTTAATCTCAGGCGCGCAGCGCGCGCTGATGCTCGCCGCTGCCGGTGGTCTCGAGCAGGTCCAGCGCCGGCAGTCGCTGGGTGAGATCAAGCGGCGTGCCCATGATGTAGCGCAGGCACTCGCTCGCCGGCGAGGGACGCGCAAACAGGAATCCCTGCGCGTAGGAGCAGCCGAGCTGGCGCAGCTTCTCCAGCTGCGGCCAGCCCTCGATGCCCTCGGCCACCACCTTGATGTGCAGGTACTTCGCCATCGCGATGATGGCGCTCACGATCGCCAGGTCCGACATGTCGGTGACCAGGTCGCGCACGAAGCTGCGGTCGATCTTCAGGGTATCCACGCGCCAGCGCTTCAGGTACGAAAGGCTTGAGTAGCCGGTGCCGAAGTCATCGATGGCGATGTGCACGCCGAGCTCGCGCAGCTTCGCCACCGCGTCCTGGCTGGCCTCGCGCGCCCGCGCCTCGCGGCGCTCGAACACGGCGCTCTCGGTGAGCTCGATCTGCAGCATGGAGGGCTCGAGCCCGTGCTCCTTGGTGAGGCGCGCGATGCTCTCGGCGAGGTTGGAGCGCTGCAGCTGCACCGCGGAGACGTTGATGGCGACCGGCACGATCGCCGCGCCGGCCTGCCGCCAGCGCACCGTGTCCTCGATGGCGCGCTGCATGACGAAATCCCCGATCGGCACGATGAGGCCGGCCTCCTCGGCCACGGAGATGAAGCGCTCCGGGCGCACGTAGCCGTGGTTCGGGTGCTTCCAGCGCAGCAGCGCCTCGAGGGCCACCACGCGCTGCGACTCGATGTCGACGATCGGCTGGTAGTGCACGTCGAGCTGGCGCGAGGAGATCGCGGTACGGAGCGAGGCCTCGATCGCGATGCGCTCCTTCAGGCGCTTGTCCATGCCGGGGGCGAACAGCTGGAAGTTGTTGCGGCCGCGATCCTTGGCCTGGTACATGGCGGTGTCCGAGTGGCGCAGCAGCTCGCCCATGTCCGCGCCGTCGTGCGGATAGAGCGCGACGCCGATGCTCACCGTGGTGACCAGGGTGCGACCGTCCACGATCATGGGCGCCGAGAGCGCATGGTTGATGCGGCCGGCGGCTTCACTGACCTGCTCGCTGCTGCTCACGCCCTTGAGCACGACGATGAACTCGTCCCCGCCCATGCGCACCACGACGTCCTCGGCGCGCATGGTGGAGCGGATGCGCTGCGCCACGGTCTTGAGCAGCTTGTCGCCGGTCTCGTGCCCGCGCGAGTCGTTGACGTGCTTGAAGCGGTCGAGGTCGAGGAACAGCACCGCCAGCACGGAGTTGTTCTTCTTGGCCTCCTCGATCGCCTCCGGCAGGTGCACCTGCAGGTAGAGGCGGTTGGGGAGCCCGGTCAGCTGGTCGTGGTGCGCCAGGTGGTCGAGCTGCTGGTGCTTCTCCAGCAGGTGGCTCTCGGCCTTGCGCCGCACGGTGACGTCGTGCACGGCGATGGCGAGGAAGGACTTGCCGTCGAGCTCGAGCGGATGACAGGTGGCCTCGACGTTGCGCTCGCTGCCGTCGCTGCAGCGCTGGCGCATCTCCAGGGGTGCGCGCGAGCTCGACTCCTGCAGGCGCTTCTGCAGCGCCGCCGGATCCAGGCCCTCGACGCTGAAGAACTCGTGGAAGTTCAGCGCGCGGATTTCCTCGAGCGTGTAGCCGAGGCTGCGCACGCCGGCCGGGTTGATGGCGAGCACCTTGCCGGTCTTCGGATTGAGCACGAGCGCGGTCGTCGGCCACTGCTGGAAGGCCGCCACGTGCGTGGCGTCGTAGTGCGCCAGCCACGAGGGGTCGCGTGGCCGCAGGATGCGCCACAGCAGCAGGCCAAGACCTGCAGCCACGAGCCCGGCGAGCGCGCCGTACGCGAATGCCAACTGGTTCACACTTTGTCCTGGAATAGTCTTATGGAGTGTGGCGCAAGGGCCTCGCAGCCTCTCGGGCACTGCGCACATTTTCGGCCCTCAAGACGAGGCGGCGAGGAACGCGGCGACGGATCTGTTACGAACGGTTAAATCGTGACCTGCAGCCGGGTCAGGTGCGGTAGGCGACCGTAAAGGTCGTGCCGCGCGCGAGCGCCTCGCCGACGCCGCGCTCGATTACCGCGTTGACGCCGAAGGTGACGCCCTTGAGCGCGCGGTCGAAGCGGAACTCCTTCAGCGTCCGCAGCACGTTGACCGCGGGCGCGCCGCTCAGGTGATCGAAGGTCGGGATCGAGCAGCGCGTGCAGGGCTTCACCAGCCGCAGGCGCACCGCGCCCGCCGTGACCGACTCGATGCGATCCTCGGCCCAGGGCGCAAGCCCTGCCAGCACGAGGTTCGGACGGAAGCGCTCCATGGGTACGACTTGCGGCAGGCGGGTGTTCAGGTCGGCAAGGGAGGCGGCATTGCAGATCAGGAGCGGATAGCCGTCCGGAAAGCCGATCGGCGCCGGCGTAGTGCCGGCATACTGCGCGCTCGCCGCGCGTGCTCCGGGACGGGCGCGCACCAGGCGCACGCGCTCGCCGATGGCGCGCGTCAGCCACTCGTCCGCCGCCGGTCCCTGGGTGATGCCCGGGCACACGTCATCCCAGATCCGCACCGCGAGGGTCTCCCCGTCCTCATGATCGGGAACGCTGAGGTCCGGCATCTGCGGGTGGGTGAGCGTCAGGCTTCCGTTGGCTAAACGCGGGATGATCCGGGCCATATGCGGATGGGTGCGCTGGGTCAGGAAGCGCTGCCCGGCATCCACCACCATCCACTGCCGGTCCCAGGCGAGCCCGGTTGCCCACAGCGTGGCCTGCCCCGTGGCGATCCCGCGCGTGGACTTCACCGGATAGTAAAAGAGCGCGCTGACGCTCGCGGTCTGGCTCATGGGCCCCTCTGCCACGGCAGCGCAGTCTGCCATATGCTCGCGCGGGCCATTCATGCCCCGCCCGCGAAAGACCCGCGCCATGCACAAGAAGAACCGCCCGACCGCCCCCTCCCCGTTCGCCGCTGCCTCCGCCCTGCTCGTGCTGGCGCTCGCCGCCGCAAGTCCCGCGCTCGCCGCGCGCACCCAGAAGCCCGCGCTGCACGGCGCGCACTGGATGGCGGTCACCGGCAAGCCGCTCGCCGCGACCGCGGGCGCGAAGATCTTCGAGCAGGGCGGCAACGCGGTGGATGCGGCCTGCGCCATGATCGCCGCCACCTCGACCATGTGGGACACCCTCTCCTGGGGCGGGGAGACCCAGGCACTCATCTATAACCCGCACACGCACAAGGTCATCGCCATCAACGGCCTCGGGGTCGCGCCCACCGGGGCGACGCCTGCGTACTTCCACAAGCTCGGCATGCAGTACCCGCCCGAGTACGGGCCGCTCGCCGCGGTCACGCCGGGGACGCCCGGCGGGCTCATGACCATGCTGGCCGAGTACGGGACCATGAGCCTGAAGCAGGTGCTGGCGCCGTCGATCGAGATGGCGGACGGCTACCCGATCGAGGCCGAGCTGGTCGACACCATCGAGAAGAACAAGGCGCGCCTGAAGCAGTGGCCGGACAGCAAGCGCGTGCTGCTGCCGCACCTAGGCGCCGCCCACGAGGCGCCCCAGCCCGGGGAGATGTTCCGCCAGCCGGACCTTGCGGCCACGCTGCGCAAGCTGGTGGAGGCGGAGGGCCTGGCGCTCAAGGCCGGCAAGGACCGCAAGGCCGCCATCTACGCCGCCTACGAGCGCTTCTACCGCGGCGACATCGCCCAGGAGTTCGCGCACGCCGTGCACGAGCTCGGCGGGCTCATCACCGCCGAGGACCTCGCGCACTGGCAGGTGAAGATCGAGGAGCCCGTGCACACAAGCTACAAGGGCATCGAGGTGTACAAGCTCAACACCTGGGTGCAGGGGCCGGTGATGCTGCAGGCGCTGAACATCCTGGAGAACTTCGACCTCAAGGCCATGGGCTACAACAGCCCGAAGTACATCCACACCCTCTACCAGGCGATGAACCTCGCCTACGCGGACCGCGACTTCTACTACGGTGACCCGGCCTTCACGCCCGCGCCGCCAATCCGCGGGCTCCTCTCCAAGGACTACGCCCGCACGCGCGCGCAGCTGGTGCGGCAGGACCACAATGACCCGGATGCCCGCCCCGGGGATCCCTATCCCTACCAGGCCGAGAAGAATCCCTTCGGCGACGCGCTCGCCAAGTGGCACAGCAAAATGCCGGCGCCCACGGCGCTCGCGGAGTTCGACCGCACCTTCCGCCTCGGCACCACCAGCGTGGAAGCGGCGGACCAGGAGGGCTGGGCGGTCTCGGTCACGCCCTCCGGCGGCTGGGTGCCGGCGGTGATCGCCGGGCGCACCGGCATCGGGCTCTCGCAACGCATGCAGAGCTTCGTGCTTGATGCGGCCGAGAACCCCTACAACGTGCTCACGCCCGGCAAGCGCCCGCGCGCCACCCTCACCCCGACGCTGGCGCTGCAGGACGGCAAGCCCTGGCTGGTGTTCTCCGTGCAGGGCGGGGATACGCAGGACCAGAACCTGCTGCAGTTCTTCCTCAACGTGGTCGAGTTCGGCATGACCGTGCAGCAGGCCACCGAGGCGGCGAACATCACCAGCTACCAGATGCGCGATTCCTTCGGCAAGCACGAGTGCTTCCCGGGACGCATGACCATGAATGCCGCGACGACGCCGGAGGTGCGTGCGCAGCTGACGCGGATGGGCTACACGCTCGACTTCGTCGAGCGCAGCTCAGGCCCGATCAACGCGATCCTCATCGACCGCGAGCACGGCACGCTCTGGGGCGGCTCGAGCAATCACGGCGAGGACTATGGCATCGGGTGGTAACGGGCACGCGCGGCGCGGTTGCTGTTGGGCGTCAATGTCGTGCCGCCTGCCGGCAAGCCCCTCACGCTTCCAGGCTTGCCTTACCGCAGCGGCGCGAGTCTGCGAGATCCGCTGGTCGCTCCCATCGAATCGCCGGCGTTGCTCGCTCCGGCCGACGTTGCGGCTGGCCGGAAGCCGCGATTTGGGTGAGCTCTGCGACGGTGATGCATCGTCGGCTGTGGGAAGTGGCTGTCGACGCCGATCGCATCATCTTCGATGACCTGTGGCATGTGTTCATGATCCACCCGGAGCCGCCCGAATCGCGCGAGGTGCACGACATCGTCGGAAGGCTTTTCGACCGGCATCTCTCTGGCAGAGCCGCAGAGCACAAGCTTCGATCGCTAGCCGATCTGCCCCCAGCGGCTTGACCAGGATCGCCCGGCGGGCACCGCGCCCGCTGTGAGTACGTGATGTCGCGTCCGGCACAGCACGCGCGAGCGAACGCACAGTCGCTGGTCAGCCCCGAGATCGAATCCCCACCCGGCCGCGCGTACCGCAGGCCTGTGCCTGCCGCGTTACTTGAAGCGGTAGGTCGCCTGCACACGCCAGATCATCGGGTTCGGAGTGATGCGCACCCCGCCGAAGCCGAAGTGGTCGCCCGTGCCGGTGTAGTAGTCGCGCTCGAACACGTTATTGACCGACCCCTCGAGCGTCATGCTCGCGCCGAAATTGAAGCCCGCATGGATGTTGGCGACCCAGAACTCGGGCATCAGGAAGGGGTAGCTGCTTAGGCCCACCGGCTCGGCGGCCACACCCTCAAGGTTCGAGTAGGAGCTGCTGCGATAGACCTCGTCCCAGCGGATGTACCAGTTGCTCCCGTTGCTGCCAACCGGCTGCGACCATTCGGCGGTCGCACTGCCGGTCCACTTGGGGGACTGCGGCAGCGGTCGGCCCGACAGATCCACGGTCACGCCGTACACGACCGCGTCCGGGAAGCTCCCGAATGTCGCGTCGAGGTAACCCACGCCGAGACCCAGGGTCAGCTCCTTGATCGGCCGCATCTGCGCCTCGAGTTCGGCGCCCTTGCTCTTGGCAGACGAAGCGTTCTCGGTGATGTTGACGGCGGAGCTGATGTCGCCGGGAACTGCCAGGTAGCCGACCTCAGCCTGCAGGTCCTTCCAGTCAAGGTAGAACACCGAGGCGTTCAGGATCGCCTTGTGGTCCCACCACTCGCTCTTGTAGCCGACCTCGTAGTTCCACACCTTCTCGGGTGCGTAGGGCTTGTTCTGCTCCGGCAGGGCAGCGTTCAGGTTGTTGCCGCCGGCCTTGTAGCCATGACTGATCGTAGCGTACAGCATCGTATCGGCCGCGGGCTTGAAGGTGGCGACCAGGCGCGGCGAGAAGTCGTTGTAGCTCGAGCTCCCGAACAGGTCAGCCTGCGGTGTGCCGAATGCCACCAGGCCCGTGATCTGATCATTGATAGAGTCGTGCGTGTAGCGCCCACCCAGCGTGAAAGCCCACTTCTCACTGGCGTGCCAGGTGGCTTCCGCATAGGCCGCCGAGCTCTTGTCGATGTATTGCGCGTTGTTCTCGTTCACCGGCAGGTCCGGGAACGGCGGCGCCAAGAACACAGTTTCACCCGTGTCCGGGTAGGTGTAGGTGAACTCGGTGCCGAGGGCCACGAGGTTGTACTGCTGCACCTTGTCGTGCGCGTAGATGGCACCAACCACCCAGTCGAACGCAGTGCCGGTCTTGTTCTGCAGACGCAGCTCCTCGCTCCAGGACTGCGCGTTCCACTCGTTGCGGCGGTAGATGGTGTCCGGGCTGGTCGCGTCCTCGTCGAAGCTGCGGCTGTTATGGGTATTCAGGTTACCCGTGATCGACTTGAGCACCATGTTGCCGAAGTCGTAGGCCAGGCGCAGGTTCTCGCCGTGCAGCTCGTTGCGATTCCACTCAGGACGGCTGTGATTGACGCGGTCCTTATTGTTCGGATAGAAGCCGAGCTGGTCGTCGATCGGGCGGAAGTCCGGGCCTTCGATGCTGATCGTGTCCAAGTCGAGCACGCCGGTGTTGACGTCAGGGTCGATGCCCTCCATGTCGTTCATGTACATGAAGGAAAGGTCGGCGGTGAACTTCTCGCTTGCCAGCCAGCGCGCGGCGAGGCGCAGGTTGGTCGTGTCGAAGCCGCTGTTGGCTGTGCCGTTGGGGTTGACATTCTTGACGATGCCGGAGCTGCTGTCGTAGGAGATCGCGCCGCGCAGGAACAACGTATCGCTTACCGGCGCATTGGCGATCAGATGCCCGCCCCAGCTGTCGTAGTTGCCACCGTAGCCGGAGACTTCCGCGAACCAGTGATTGTCAGGCAGGTTGGTACTGATGTTGAGCGCGCCGCCGGTGGCGTTGCGACCGAAGTAGGTGCCCTGCGGGCCGCGCAGCACCTCGACGCGCTGCACGTCGACCATGTTCGGGTTGATGGTGCCCGCGGCGACCGTGCCGACGTTGAACTCGTCCAGGTAATAACCGATCGAGTTCGGCACCGCACGCTCGCTGAGGGACACGTTGCTAACGCCACGGATGCTAACGCGAATGGAATTGCTGCCGGTCTGGCCATCCTGCGCGTAGCTCACGTTGGGGGTCAGCTGCAGGTAGTCCTTGGCATAGTTGATGTTCGAGCGTTCCAGATCCTCGGCACTGAAGGCCGTGATGCTGATGGGCACGTCTTGCAGAGGCTCGGCGCGCCGCTCAGCGGTCACGACGATCTCCTGCAGCGCGTCACCGGCGGCGCCCGAGACATCCGCCGCGTGCGCCAGTATCGGCGCCAGGAGGGCCGCCACGGCGGCCGCGCAACTGACCTGCTTCTTCATCTCAACCCCCCCGCATTGGGTGATCTGCCTGCAGCAGTGGTTTTCCCGCACCCCGCCTCTGCGCTGACACAGGGCCCGCGCCACTCGTTGCCGAGACTAAGGAAGTTTCGGCCAGCCGGAATTGATAGTTTCTAATTCGCCACATCAACAAAAGTAATTGCGTGCCGTGGCTCAGTTCGTGCCATTTTGCGCACCTCGGCCGGGGGGCTTCGATGCAACGCGCGACTTCGCGCTAGGATCGGCAGTCGCCCGGAGCGCCAAAATCAGGGGGTTGCTTGTCGATCATCGGCGCGAACGACGTGCTCACACTAGTTGCGGTGCTCGCCGCGCTCACCTGGTTCGGCTTCCGCATGGACGCTTCGCGCTTCGGCAAGGCGCTACCCGGGGTGGTGTGCATCCTCGTGGGTGGACTCGCCCTCTCGAACCTGAGGATCACCCCCTTCACCTCGGTGGTCTCGGACTTCGTCGGCCAGTACGTGGTGGCGGCCGCCATTCCGCTGCTCATGATCAAGGCAGACCTCAAGAGGATCTTCATCGAAAGCGGACGGGTGATGCTCGCCTTTGCCGCCGCCTGCATCGGGGTGGTGAGCGGGGTCCTGCTGGGCTTCTGGCTGTTCGCGCCTTGGCACATCGGCGCCAAGCTCGCCGGCATGTTCGCCGGGGCCTTCATCGGCGGCACCATCAGCATGGTCGCGGTGGCGAACGCGGTGCAGCTGCCCCCGACCGAACTCTCCGTCGCCACCGGCGCCTCCATGATTCCGAGCGTGCTGGGACTCATGGCGCTCGTCGCGGTGCCGAACCTCAGGTTCGTCCGGCGCCACCTGCCCGAGCGCCTCGAGGCTGACACGGAGGCGAGCCGCGCGCAGCTCGCGGCAACAACCGCCGTGCCGCCGCTTCGGCTCACTCACGTCTCGGGCGCGCTCGCCTTGGCCTTCGCCATCTGTGCCGCCGCCCACGGGGTCGAACTGCTGGTACTCAGGATCCTGGGACGCGATCAGTCCCAGTACCACATCCTCTACGTCACGAGTGTCACCATCATCGTGGCCAACCTCTTTCCACAGCGCCTGCGATCGCTGCGGGGCGAGTTCGAGCTGGGCATGATCTTCATGTACATGTTCTTTGCCGTGATCGGGCTCGGCACGAACATCACCTCTTTCCTCGATCACGCCCTTGCACTCTTCTTCTACGTGACCTTCCTGCTCGCCGCGGCCATCGTCGTGACGCTCGTCCTCTGCCGGCTCATGAGACTCGACCTCGCCGAGGCGGTGACTGGCTGCGGGGCGGCGATCGTGGGGCCGGCGGCGACGGTGGCGGTGGTGGCGGGGCGCGGTTGGCACTCAATGGTGAGCCCGGCGGTGATGATGGGAATCTTCTGTCACGTCGTCGGCAACTTCGTCGGCATCACCGTGGCGGCGCTGCTCAGCTGAGGCCCTGCGTCAGCGCTCAGGATTCCTGGGGGAAGCGCAGTCCGAGCGCTGCGCGCGCCGCGTCCATGGTGTGCAGCACCGCCACCGTCTCGGCGAGCGGCATCAGCGCGCTCTCGAGCCTGCCCCCCCGCAGCGCCGCCATTACCTCCAGCAGCTGCGGCCCGTAACCCGAGCCCTCCACGGGGTAATCGCGCACCTCGGCGGGCGCATCGCCCGCGGTGACCGTGAGCCGGGTCGGCCGGAACACCGGTGCCTCGAGCTTAACGCTCGCCCGCTCTGCGAGGATCTCGAGGTCGGGCGAGCGGCGGGCTCTGAGCGACACGTAGAGGAGAGCCTGCGCGCCTTGCGGGTACTTCAGCAGCAACGACACCTGCTCATCGACACCCGAGGCGCCGAGCTCGCCGGCGGCGTGCACCTCGAGCGGCGGCCCGAGCAGCATCGAAGCGAGCGATACGAGGTAGACGCCCGCATCGAGCAGCACGCCGCCGCCGAGCGCAGGGTTGAAGAGCGGTGCCCGCGGGTCGAACTGCGGCACGAACCCGCCGCCGCCCGTCACCACGCGTATGGGTCCGAGAGAGCCCGAGGCCAGCAGGGCGCGCACCGCCGCGAGTGCGGGCAGGAAGCGCGTCCACATCGCCTCCATGAGGAACACGCGGCGCGCGCGTGCCGCGCGCACCATGGCGAGCGCCTCGCGAGCGTTCAGTGCGAATGGCTTCTCGCACAGCACCGAGCGCCCGTGCGCGATGCAGGCAAGCGCGTTCTCCGCGTGCTGCGCCGGCGGGGTCGCGATGTACACCACGTCCACCCCGCCATCGCGGGCCAAGTCGGCGTAGCTGCCATAGGCGCGCGCGGCACCGAAGCGCTGCGCAAACTGCTCGGCCAGCGCACGCGTGCGCGAACCGACAGCGACCAGCTGCGCTCCGGATGAGCGCAGGGCGGCAAGTTCCGTCGCGATGGTGGCTGCCATCCGCCCGGTTCCCAGGATTCCGAAGCACACGGCCGACGGCTTGCTCATCCTGCGGGCATCGCTTCGAGGGCCTCAAGCACCCCGGGCGCTCACGCCGCCATCAACGGCGAGCGCCTGTGCCGTGATGAAGGAGGCCTCAGGACCGGCAAGGAAGGCCACAGCGGCGGCGATCTCGGCGGGCTCGGCCGCGCGCCCCAGGAGACCGTAGTCCCGCATGCGCGCGCGCAGTTGCGCGCCATCCTCGCCCCGCTGCGCGGCACGCCGCAGGTGGAACTCGGTGACGGTCGCACCGGGGCAGACCGCGTTGGCACGCACGCCCCGGCGTCCATACTCGAGGGCAATGTGGCGCACCAGCGCCACCAGGCCAGCCTTAGCGGCGTCGTAGGCCGCCTGACCGGGGTAACCGATGAGCGCGTTGACCGAGGAGATCGCTACGATCGCGCCGCTGCCGCGCTCGAGCATCGCCGGCAGCACGGCCTGCGCGCTCCAGGCGGCCCCGAGCAGGTTGACCGAGAGGGTGCTCTTCCAATCACTCACGCTGCTCTCCAGCAGCGCCCCGTGCGACTGCAGTCCCGCGTTCGCGACCAGGATGTCGATCCGCCCCCAGAGCTCGAGCGCCCGGGCCGCGGCGGCCGCGCAGTCGGCGGGGTCGCGCACGTCGCTGACCATCCAAGTCAGGCGCTGCGGGTCGCTGCCGAGGGCGGCGCGCGCCGCCCGGGCGTCCTCTGCGGCGACGTCGGTGAAGAGCACACAGGCACCCTCGGCGAGCAGTCTGGCGACGCAGGCCCGTCCGATGCCCGTCGCACCGCCGGTGACAAGCGCCACCTGACCCTCCAGCCGTCCGCCCATCGACCCTCGCCAGGATCCCTGCCCGCCTGACCCGCACGATAGCCGCGCGCGGGCGGGTGCGGGTTGAGCGCTTCTTATGGGAGCCATTAGCCTTTGTATGCAAACGGCGTCCGCATTACTTTTTCTTGGCCGCGCGATTAGAAAGAGTTGGCTGCTGCGCAGGCGCCCTCTTCTATGCTTGGGCTCGTTCGCGGGACCGGTGCGGAGCTCGGCGGCTGAGCCTTACGGGGTTGGCATGATGGAAGTGGCGGGCGAGTTCGACGTGACGCTGGCGGGTGGCGGGGTAAACGCCCTCGCCTGCGGCTGCGTGCTAGCGCGCGAGGGTCTCAAGGTGGCCGTCGTCGAGCGCAACCCCTGGATCGGGGGCGGGGCGATCACGCGCGAGGTGACGCTGCCGGGCTTCAGGCACGACCTCTACGGTTCCTCGCACGTCTGGATTCACGCGAACCCCGAGCTTAGGCCCGTGCTCGATGAGCTCAAGGCCCACGGGCTCAAGTACCTGTGGTCTGAGGATCACATCACCGGGCACCCCGACCGCTCAGGGGGCCCCGGCCTCGTCATTTACAGGAGCATTGACAAAACGGTCGAGAGCATCGCCGCCTACTCGCGCAACGACGCGCAGCGCTACCGGCGGGTGTACGAGGACTTCGCCGCGATTCGCGACGGGTTCATCAAGGCCTTCTTCTCCCCACCCCAGCCGCCGAGCCTCATGACGCGCGCGCTCGAGCGCTCGCGCGAGGGCCTGCGGCGCCTGCGGGAGTTCTCCCTCAGCGCCCGCGCCTGGGTGGAGCAGAACTTCGAGAACGACTTCATCCGTGCCGTGATGCTCAACTGGGCGCTCGCGCCCCAGATCCTCCCCGAGCAGGAGGGCGCCGGACAGTCCTTCTACATCATGATCCCGGCCATCCACGTCTACGGGCAGGCGATCCCCGAGGGCGGCAGCCAGGCACTGCCCCTCGCCATGGGCCGCTACATCGAGGCCCGGGGCGGCGCGGTCCTCACCGGCGCTCCGGTGCGGGCCTTCCTCATCGAGGGCGGCGTGGCCCGTGGGCTGGTGCTCGAGGACGGGCGCACGGTGCGCGCGCGGCACGCGGTGGTGAGCGCTCTTGACCCGCGACAGACCTTCCTCAGGCTCACTCCCCAGGGCACGCTGGCCCCGGACTTCCTCGAGCTGGTGCGCGGCTACTCCTTCGGCCGCATCAGCATCTGCCGCATCCACCTAGCGCTCTCCGAGCCGCCGCGCTTCAGCAACGGCGCCGACATGTCGCACTGCGCCTTCCACCGCATCGTCGACTCCACGGCACAGATGATCCGCCAGTACGCCCAGGTCGCCGAGGGCATCGCCCCCCAGGACCCCTTCCTTTGGAGCGCCTGCTGGACCCTCATGGACCCAACGCGCGCCCCGCCGGGCAAACACACCCTCATCTGCGATACGTTCGTGCCGAACTGGCTTGCGAGCGGGGAGAGTTGGGAGGCCATCAAGGAGCGCTACGCGAGCGAGGTGCTGCTCAGGAAGCTGCAACTCTACGCGCCGAACATCAACGCGCAGACCATACTCGGCCGCTGGGTGGACGCGCGCGAGAGCCTCGAGGCTGCGAACCCCTCCTTCGTCGATGGCACCACCAACGGCGGCGAGCGCATCCAGGCCCAGCTCGGCTATTTCCGCCCGTTCCCCGGCTACGCCCACTACCGCTCCCCCATCCGCAACCTCTACATGACCGGGCCGCACTGCCACCCGGGGGGCGGCATCTCGGGGGCGGGCTCGATCACCGCGCGCGTGTTGCTGGATGACATGGCGCGCCAGGCGCAACTCCCCCATTGACCCCGCAGGAGCTCACTGCCGTGAATCGCATCCCCAAGTACACCGCGCTCGTCATCCAGCCACACGTGCACGTGGCCGAGGACCGCGCCGACATCAGTCGCAATCTCGAACGCGTGGTAAACCTCATCGACTTCGGCGTCGGCTACTTCTGGGAGCTGCCGGCGCGGCTCGTGGTGCTGCCGGAGTACTTCCTGCAGGGCGTCACCACGCCCGGCAAGGGCGAGCACGGCATCGACAGCTTCATGAAGAAGGCGATCGAGCTGGACGGACCGGAGCTGCGGCGCCTCGGCGAGAAGGCGCGCGAGTACAACCTCTACATCGCCGGCGGCGGCGTGGTCGAGCGGGTAAAGCAGTTCCCCGACCGCTGGTTCAACACCGCCTTCATCATCGGGCCGAGTGGTGAGGTGGTGCTGCGCTACCACAAGTGGCACATCCCCGCCTCGATCGGTTTAGGGACCAGCCCGCACGACCTGCTGGATGAGTACCGGGAGGTGTTCGGCAGCGACATAAGCACCCTGTTCCCGGTGATCGACACCGACATCGGCAAGCTCGGCACCATGACCTGCCACGACGGCTGCACGCCCGAGGTGTCGCGCGCACTCGGCTACAACGGCTGCGAGGTGATCTGCCACCCGGTAGCGCTGCAGGAGGTCGAGGGCGTGAGCGCGCCGTGGGATTTCTGGCGCTTCACCCGCCGCACGCGCGCGCACGACAACATGTGCTACGTCCTCGGCTCCAACTGGGGCACGGTCGAATACGATTACTACCCGAGCGCCTTCTGCCCGGGCGGCTCGTTCATCATCGACTACACCGGCATGATGCTGCGCGAGGCGCCTTATCCGCAGGAGCAGGTTATCGCCGCGACCATCGACATCGAGTCGCTGCGCGAGCACCGCTCGCGCTGCAACCACAACTGCTGGGTGGACGTGCGTACCGAAGGATTCCGCCAGATCTACGAGCGTCCCATCTACCCGCCGAACCAGTTTCCCTCCGGCCGCCCGCCGCGCACACTCGCCGACAAGATGGGCCCGGTGAAGCAGGTATTCGCCGAGCTCTACGGCCGCGGGCAATTCATGCCACCAGGCGGCATGAGCATCGAGGAGATGCCAGGCCAGCACGAGCGGCGCGTGAAGGAAGCCCAGGCGCGCGGTACGCTGCGCAAGAGCTGACGTAGACTTGGGGACGGAGCGAACGGTGAAGGTGACCTCACAGCTGGCGGACGTGGATTTCAGCGTGCACTCGATCACGCGCGAGGGCTGCTATCTCGCCGTGCACGACGAGGAGCGCGGTGCGGGATCGCCGACCGTGGTCTATGTTGCGCCGCAGGACATCGTTGCGGGCCTGAAGGCCCTGCTGAGAAATCCGCGTGCACTGGCGCTGGTCCTGACGGCCCCGTTCCGTCGTAAGTCGCCCCCGCTCACCACCGTGGCGGGCGCGGCCTGGCACGACGACGTCAACAACCCCTGGGTCTGAGCACACCGTGCGGGTCGTTGCACTCGGTGAGCTGCTGCTGCGCCTGAAGAGTCCGGGTGCAGAGCGGCTGCTGCAGTCGGGCACGCTGGAAGCGCTCTTCGGCGGCTCCGAGTTCAACGTGCTTGCCTCGCTCGCGCGCTTCGGGCACGACACCGACTATGTCACCGTGCTCCCAGAGGCGGGCCTGGGGCCGGCGGCACTCGCCGCGGTGCGTGCCCAGGGGGTCGGTACGCGCTTCGTGCGCCGGGCCTCCGGGCGCCTCGGACTGTACTTTCTCGAATCCGGAAGCGGTGCCCGGGCACCGCGGGTGCTCTACGATCGCGCGGCCAGCGCGTTCGCGCAGACCGCGCCGGATGCCTTCGACTGGCCGGCGATCCTCGTCGGCGCCGACCTCCTGCACCTCTCCGGCATCACTCCCGCGGTGAGTGCGTCGGCCGCCGCACTGGCGGTCGCGGCCGCAGCGTCTGCGCACGCTGCCGGGGTGAGCGTCAGCCTGGACGTGAACATGCGGGCGCAGCTGTGGGGGCAGTCCGGGCGCGACCCGGCCGCAGCGCTCGCCCCGCTGCTTCGCACCGCACGCTACCTCTTCGCCACGCCGCAGGATGCCCCCGCCTGCCTGCCCGCCATGCAACATGCGGCCGCCACCACCCCGCAGGGCTTTACCGCCGCCCTGTTCGCCACCTATCCCGCGCTCGAGCTCGTGGTGACGGGCGGCAAACTGGGCGCAAGCGCCAGCAACTTCGAGCTCCTGCTGCAGGTAACACGTCGCGGCACCGCGGCCCTGGAACTGCCTCCGCGGCCGCTGCATGATCCCGCCGAGCGGATCGGCGCCGGGGATGCGCTGGTTGCCGGCTGCCTCCACGGCCTCCTGCGCGGCTGGCCTGACGAGCGCTGGTCGGCGTTCGCGCTGGCCGCGCAGGCCCTCAAGCACACGATCCCGGGCGATGTGAACCTCGCCACGCCGGATGAGATCGAGATGCTGGTCGGGGGCGCGTCGGTGCTGCGGATCCAGCGCTGAAGGCACGCTCACCAGTTCCACATCGTGCCGTCCTCCAGGCGGTTTACCGGGAGGTAGGCACGGCGGTACGGGTACTGCGCCGCGAGCTTCTCGTCGAGGTCGACCCCGTGTCCGACCGCCTCGCCAGCGTGCAATGAGCCCTCTTTGAAGAAGTACGCATGCGGGAAGACCGCGTCCGTCTCCGGCGTGTGCCGCATGTATTCCTGGATGCCGAAGTTCGGCAGCGCGGTGTTGAGGTGGAGCGAGGCGCCCATGCACACCGGTGAGAGGTCAGTCGCCCCGTGGCAGCCGGTGCGCACCTGGTAGAGGCTCGCGAACTCCGCGATGCGCTTCAGATGCGTGATGCCACCCGCGTGCACGACGGTGGTGCGGATGTAGTCGATCAGCTGCTCCTCGATCAGCTGCTTGCAGTCCCAGAGGCTATTGAACACCTCCCCGACCGCGAGCGGCGTCACGGTATGCTGGCGGATGAGGCGGAACGCCTCCTGGTTCTCCGCCGGGGTCGCATCCTCGAGCCAGAAGAGCGCGTAGGGCTCGAGCTCCTTCCCTAACCTTGCGGCCTCGATCGGCGTCAGGCGGTGGTGCACGTCGTGCAGCAGCGCGAACTCGTACCCGAACTTCGCGCGCAGCGCCTCGAAGAGCTTCGGGGTGTGCTCGAGATAGCGCGGCGTCGACCAGGTGTTCTCGCTGGGCAGCGCCGCATCCGCCGGCTCGTAGAACATCTTGTCGGTGGAGACGCCGTACGTGGAGGCGAGCCCCGGAATGCCGCTCTGCGCGCGGATCGCCTTGTAGCCCATGCCCCGGTAACGTGCGACCTCCTCACAGGTCTCCTCGATGTCGCGCCCATTCGCGTGCCCGTAAACGAGCACGCCGCTCCGCGAGCGACCCCCGAGCAGTTGGTAGAGCGGGAGGCTCGCGGCCTTCGCCTTCAGGTCCCAGAGCGCGGTATCGACCGCGGCGATCGCGCACATGGTCACCGGCCCCCGGCGCCAATATGCGCCGCGGTAGAGGAACTGCCAGACGTCCTCGATCTGGTGGGCGTCGCGGCCGATCAGGCACGGTATAATGTGCTCGTTGAGGTAGGAAACGACGGCGAGCTCGCGGCCGTTCAAGGTGCCGTCCCCGAGGCCGTAGAGGCCCGCATCGGTCTCGATCTTGAGGGTCACGAAGTTGCGGCCGGGGCAGGTGACGATGACGCGGGCGGCGATGATTTTCACGAGCGCTTCACTCCACTTTCCGATGCTGGATCACGATACGGCCGGCGCCCTCCGGCGGGCACTCAGGCGATGACGCGACGGCTTCCGCCATTGAATGCCCTGGTGGTATTCGAGACTGCCGCGCGGCACCTGAGCTTCACGCGCGCCGCCGACTCGCTGCACGTGACGCAGGCCGCCGTCAGCCACCAGATCAAGGCGCTGGAGGAGTGGCTCGGCGCCACTCTCTTCCATCGCCTCGGGCGCGGGCACGGCCTGGTGCTCACCGAGGCGGGCCGCCATTATCTGCCGCGCGTGCGCGCGGCCTTCGACATCATCCGCGAGTCGACCGCCGCTATCGACACGGCGCGCAAGCGCGTGCTCGCGGTGAAGACGCTCGATTCCTTCGGCTACCACTGGCTGGTGCCGCGCTTGCGCGGCTACTCGCAGCGCTTCCCGAACGTCGACGTGCGCCTGGTTTCGAGCGACCTCGAGGACGACGCCCTCTCCAAGGGCGCGGTCGATCTCGACATCCGCTACGGCGATGGCGACTGGGCGGACGTCGAGTCGGTGCGCTTCCTCACCGAGACCGTCTTCCCGGTGTGCAGCCCGAGCATCATCACGGTGACGACACCGCTGCGCACCCTGGAAGACCTGCGCCACCACACGCTGCTGCACGACGTCATGGTGACCGACTGGCGTGGCTGGCTCGAGAGCGCCGGCATCAGCGGCATCGACGCGGAGCGGGGTCCTGGTTTCAATCATTCGCACCTCGTCACCCAAGCGGCCATCCACGGCGCCGGCGTCGCGCTCGGCCGCAGCGCCCTCGTGGTCGATGCGCTGCGCCGCGGCGAACTCGTGCGTCCCTTCAGCCTCAGTATCCCCTCGCGCTACAGCTACTTCGTAGTCTGCTCGCGCGGCGCCGTGCGCGACCCGGTCGTCGCGGGCTTCCGCGACTGGCTGATCGCCGAGGGCGCCAGCTCGCAGCAGGACCTGAACTTGCTGGACAACGACCCCCTCAAAGCCGAACCATCACCGACTTGAGCTCGGTGTAGGAGAGCACGCTCTCGCGTCCCTGCTCGCGCCCGATGCCGCTGCCGCGGAAGCCACCGAAGGGGATGGCGACATCCGGCCGCCCGTGGTCGTTCACCCAATAGAGTCCCGCGTCCACCGCACCTGCCACGCGGTGCGCGCGTGCGAGGTCGCGTGTCCACACGCTCCCGGCGAGTGGGTAGGCGGTGTCGTTGGCGAGCGCAATCGCCTGCACCTCGTCCTGGAATGAGGCCGCGCACAACACGGGGCCGAAGATCTCCTCGCGCATCACCGCGGACGTGCCGGGCACATTGCCCAGTATCGTCGGCTCGAAGTAATAACCCGACCGCTCGAGACGCCGGCCACCCACGAGCAGCTGCGCGCCCTCGGCGCGCCCGCGGTCGACCTTCACGGCGATCGACGCCAGGTGCTCGGCGGAGATCACCGGTCCCATCTCGCTCGCGGGGTCCATGCCCGGGCCCACCTTGAGCTTTTTGGCGCGCGCGGCGAGGAGCTCGAGGAAGGGCGCGTAGACTTGCGCCTCGACCAAGAGCCGCGAGCTCGCGACGCACACCTGGCCGGCGTTGCCGAAGATGCCGCCCGCGATACCAGCGGCGCTGCGCTCGAGGTCCGCGTCCGCGAACACGACGGCCGCGGATTTGCCGCCGAGCTCGAGCGTCACGCGCTTCAAGTCCGGCGTGGCCGCGGCGAGGATGCGCCGCCCGGTCACACCGGAGCCGGTGAAGGAGATCTTGTTCACCTCGCGGTGGCGCACCAGGAGGTCCCCGATCGTCGCCCCGGGACCCAGGACCACGTTCACGACGCCGGCGGGCACGCCGGCCTCGGCGAGTGTGCGCGCGAGGCGCAGGACCGAGAGCGAGGCTTGCTCGGGCGGCTTCACCACCACCGTGCAGCCGGCGGCGAGCGCCGGCGCGAGCTTCCAGGCGGTCATCGCGAGCGGCCCGTTCCACGGCACGATGAGGACGGCAACGCCCAGCGGCTGATGGCTCGTGTAGCAGGTGTACTCGTCAGGCGCCGCGAGCGTCGGAGCAAGTGTCGCCCCCTCGAGCTTGGTACACCAGCCGGCGTGATAGCGGAACGCTTCGGCGGCGATCGCGACGTCGCCGTGGCGCGCGGCGGCGAGCAGCTTGCCGCAGTCGAGCGTCTCGATCTCGGCGTACTCATCGGCATCGCGCTCGATGAGCTCAGCGATGCGCCACAGGATCTGCCCCCGCGCACTCGGGGTGAGACCAAGCCAGCGCCGCTCGCGGAACGCGCGTCGAGCAGCCTCGACCGCGGCATCCGCCTCGGCGGGACTCGCCGGCAGGAACTCGCTGATCTTGGTGCCGTCGGCCGGATTCATGGCCGCGACGGGCCCGGCATGCTTGGGCGCGAGCGCGCGCCCATCGACGAACGGGGCGTGGGTCGAGCCGAGGAAGGCGCTCGCAGCCTTGCCCGGCGAGGCGACGGCTCCCACGGTCCTCACTCCCCCTTGATGAAACTCGCCAGCGCGGCGATCACCGCGTCGTTGTCGCTCTCGACCCCGAGCGTGATGCGGAGCGAGTTCTCGGGCGAGCCACCGGCGGGGCGCGGGATGATGCCGCGCGCCAGCAGGTGCGCCTGCGCCCGCGTCGAGTTCTTCGGCTCCGCCCCGAACACTATGAGCACGAAGTTCGCGCTGCTCGGCACCACCGTCAGCCCGAGCTCCCGCAGCGCACCCGCGACGCGCGTGCGCTCGCGCGCGTTGTAGTCCCGTACGTAGGCCAGGTGCTCGCGGTCGGTCACCGCCGCCGCCGCCGCCGCCTGCGCGGCCGCGTTCACGTTGAAGGGACTCCTCAGGTGCTCGACCGCCTGGATGAGGGAGAGGGATCCATAGCCCCAGCCGACGCGCAGCGCCGCAAGGCCGTAGGCCTTGGAGAAGGTGCGGGTCATGATGACGTTCGGCGCGCTGGTCGCGAGCGCCGTGCCGTCGTCGTAGTCGGGATCAAGCGCGTACTCGGAGTAGGCGGCATCGACCAGCAGGATAGCCTCTTCGGGCAGCCCTGCGTGCAGGCGCTTGAGCTCGCCGCGCGGCAGGTAGGTGCCGCAGGGGTTGTTGGGCGAGGCGATTGCGACCAGGCGGGTGCGAGGCGTGATGCGCTTCAGGACCTCGTCCGTGCTGATCCTGAAGTCCGGCTCGGGTGCGATCTGCACCCTGGCCCCCTGCCCGAGCGCGTGCGTCTTCGCCATGAGGAAGCAGTGCTCGGACAGCACCACCTCATCGCCCGGGCCGACGAAGGCGCGGGTGAGCATCTGGATGACCTCGTCCGAGCCGTTGCCGAAGACGAGGCGTGCTGGATCGAGCCCGTGCACTTCGGCGACCGCGCGTCGCAGCTCCTCCTGGGTGCTGCTCGGGTAGCGGAATAGCTCGGCGGCCGCGCGGCGGTAGGCCTCGAGCGCGCGCGTTCCGGGGCCGTGCGGGGACTCGTTGGAGGAGAGCTTGATGGGCGTGGCGACACCCTCGATGGCGCGCTCGCCGGGCACGTAGGGGGCCGTGCTCATGACACCTGGGCGCGCGACCGGGCCGGTCACGCCGGAGCTCCCTGCGCGCTCGTGAGCGCCGGCAGGATGATGTACTTCCACGGGCTCGCCATGTCGCCCACCGGCACCTCGATCAGCGCCGGACCGGGCTCAGCGAGTGAGCGCTCGAGCGTGCGGCCAAGTTCGGCCGGCGTGCTCACGCGGTAGCCCGGGAGGCCAAAGGCCTCGGCGAGCTTGACGAAGTCGGGGTTGCGCAGGTCCGAGCCGATAATGCGCTCGCCGAACCATTCACGCTGCTGGCGCTGCACGTTGGCGAAGGAATTGCTGTTGAAGACGATGGTCTTGAGGCCGATGCCGTACTGCACTGCCGTAGCCAGCTCCTGCACGTTGAAGAGGAAACCGCCGTCACCGGCGATCGATACCACTGGCTGCCCGGGGTGGGCCACTTTCACGCCAAGCGCGGTTGCATAGCCGTAGCCAAGCGTGCCCTGGTAGCCGCAGTTGATGTGCTGGCGCGGCGCGTACACCGGAAAGCCGTACCAGGAAGCAAACCCACACTGCGTGATCTCATCGCAGAAAATGCCATCGCGCGGCAGCACCTTGCGAATGGCGCTCAAGAAACTCAGCTGCGGCTGCACCTGCTCGATCTCGGCGGTCACCTCGGCCTTCGTGCGCGCGACGGGAAGCGCCGGCTCGCGGCGCACGCCGCGCAGCACGCGCGTGAGCGCCGGAATGAGCGCGCGCAGCGTCAGGGCCGCGTCCGCCTGCAGGCCAACCGCGGGCGTCCCGTAACGGCTGATCTCCGCCGGGTCGACGTCGATGCGCACCACCTTGAGGTCGGGCGGCGCTCCCCAGTGCATGAGCGGCTCCATCATGCGCGAGCCGATGCCGATCACGAGGTCGACCTTGCCCCAGAGGCGGTGGCCAACCGGCAGCGTGCAGGCAAGCGGATGCTCGTCGCTGAGAACCCCGCGACCGGCGCGGAAGGAGACCACCGGAGCCTGCAGCAGCTGGGCCAGCTCACGTATTTCCGCGGATGCGTGGGCGGCGCCGCCGCCGATATAGACGAGCGGCGCGCGTGCCTCTGCGAGCAGGCGCGCCGCGCGGGTGATCGCGTCGCTGTCGGGAGCCGCGGGCGCGGAGGCGACCGGTGTAGCCTCGCGCACCTCGGCCGTCGCGGCCATGATGTCCATCGCCATCTCGAGTGCGACCGGGCGAGGGCGGCCAGTGCGCAGCTCGCGGAACGCCGCGGCGACGAGCGCCGGCGCATCCTCGGGGCGCTCGATGCGCGCGGCCCACTTGGTGAGGGTTTTCAAGGTTGCGAGCTGGTCGGGGAGCTCGTGCAGCTCACCGGCGCCGAGCCCGATGGCGCCGGATGGGATCTGGCCAGTGAGGCAGAGCACCGGGGAGTTGCAGGCGTACGCGGTGCACAGAGCCGCGGTCGTGTTGAGTACGCCCGGCCCCGGCACGACCGTGTACACGGATGGCCTGCCGGTCGAACGCGCATAGCCGAACGCCATGTAGGCCGCGCCCTGCTCGTGGCGCGAGACGATGACACGCACGCGATCCTGCTCGTGGTAGAGCGCGTCGAAGAAATGATCCAGCTGGCCTCCGGGAAGACCGAAGACCGTGTCGATGCCCTGGGCGATGAGCCCGCGAAGCAGGGCCATCGCGCCAGACATTTGCGTCATGAGGGAAACCGTCACTCCGGCCTGAACGGACCCGGACCTTGAGTCCCCTCGCGGGGCTCGATCCCGAGCCTACCTGAAGGGAGCCTAAGGCTCCCTGAAAAGCTGCGCCAAATGAGAGATGTTGATTGCCCGGATTAGAAAAGGTCATGGCGGCGCACGCCGGGCGGGGATAATCCTCGGTGACGTTGGAAGTTGGGGAAACAGCCATGAAATTGTCCGCAGGCGATGCCCCGGCACGCGTAGCGCTGGTCAGCGGGGCGGCGAGCGGCTTGGGCCTCGCGACCACGGCCGAACTCGCCCGCCGCGGCTGGACGGTCTTGGCCGGCTACCGGCCGAGGGGCCGCTCCGCGCCGCCCGCCGCCCCGTTCCCGGGGGCACGCGTCCACTGGCTGCCGCTCGATATCACGGATGCGGCGGCGCGCACGCTGGCGCTGAAGACCCTCGTCTCGATCCAAGGCCGGCTCGATGCGCTGGTGCACTCGGCCGGGGTGCTGGGCTCCGGCCCGCTCGAGGAAGTCCCGGAGGACACGCTCCGCACAGTGATGGAGGTGAACTTCTTCGCGACCGTCGCGCTCACCCGCACGTTCCTGCCGCTCATGCGCGAGCAGCGCTCGGGCGTCATCGCGTTCCTCTCCTCGCTCTCCGGGCTCATCGCTCGCCCGTTCGACGGTGCCTATGCGGCGAGCAAGCACGCGCTCGAGGCCGCAGCCGAGAGCCTGCGCCACGAGCTCGCCCCGTTTGGCATCCGCGTCGCGCTCATCGAGCCCGGCGCCTACGCGACGGCGCTGCGTGAGGCGGGAAGCCCCGCCGCACAATCTGCGTATCCGGAATACGCGGCGCTGCGCACCAGAGTCGAGCCGAGGGGACAGGACCCCGCGGAGGCCGCGCGCCTCATCGTCGAGGTCATCGAGTCCGGCGCACCCGAGCTACGCGTGCCGTGCGGTGCGCAGGCCATGGCCGTGGCAGAGAAGCTGCGGCTCCTGGATGGCGCCGCGCGCGCCGCGTTCGCGCTCGAGGCGGCCGGCATCACTCGCTAGCCGGCGAGCTCGGGGCGCGAGCGAGGTGCCGGTCGAAGAACGTCCCGAGGATGGCGTACACCTCGCGCGATTCCGGCAGATCCGGGTGCATCATGAAGGCATGCCACAGCCCGTCGAAGAGGATGAGCTCGGCGTCAACGCCTGACTCCCACAGCCGCCGCTGCATGAGGGTCTCGGAGCTCGTGGCGAAATCGCGACTCCCGGCAAGCAGCAACGTCGGGGGGAACTTGGCGAGCAGTGCCGGCGATTCGATCGGAAATGCCAGCGGGTCGTGTGCATCCGTACCGCGGAAATAAGGTAACCCGGACAGGGTCTGCCTCTCTGCCGGTGGAATGACGCTCACCCCCAGAAGCAGCCAGGCGAGATAGGCGGAGTCTCCCTCGATCTCGGCACCCGTGCCGCAGAGCGTGGCGATGGCCCCCGGTTGCGGCAGGTCATGGGTCGAAAACCAGGCAACTGACTCGGCCGTGAGGACGCCGCCCGCAGAGCAGCCATAGATCCCGATAGCCTTCGCGTCATGGGTCTTGAGCAGTGCCTGATACACGGCGGCGACGTCCTGCGAAGCGGACGGGAAGCGGAACTCCGGTGCCATCCGGTAGTCAACGCTGATCACCTTGATGCGACTGGTCGCGGCGATCGGGATGGCCTGCAAGAGGGCCTCACTGCCTGCGCCCCAGATGAACGCCCCGCCGTGCAGGCTGACGAGAACGCGTCTCTGGTTACCGGGCGTCACGCCCTCGGTCGGCATCACCACGTCGGTACGCACACCGCCCAGGGTCTCGGACGTGATGCTGACCGCATAACGCTTGCGCATCTCGGCAAGGCCCTGGTCGGTGCCCTGACTCTGCATGCGCCGCAGCGCGAGGAGGTCGCCGCGAATCGTCGCAGGGGGCGGTGCGCTCGCGAGCTCGCCCCAGATGCGCGCAGCCTCCGCGCTGGCGAGACGCGAGTACGGGACCTGTGCCATGAGGGTGGCAACCGACACGGGGCTGGCTGCGCCCGAGCCCGCGGCGGGCGCGGGACTTTGCCGCAGTTGAGACCAGGCGCTCGCTGTGAGCGCCAGAGCCGCAGCAATGGCGAGTCCGCAGATTACGGCCAGGCGGCCACGATGTATCAGGTGCGGCAAGCTGAACCCCATGTCCGCGCGCTGGCGTAGACTCTAGAAGACGTGCCGGGAGGCGCCACTGATTCTTTCTAATGGCGCCGATTACGCCCGTTTATGCCTCTGACACGGCATGTTTCCTCAGGTGCCCGGGTCCTCATCCCAGGGTGGCGCGACCAGGCGCCGCTTGCCGTCGGCGGCGAGCGGCACGCCGGCTTCCCCCGTCCCCTTGCGGTCCCAGAGCTCGCACGTGACCTCGCGGTGACGCTGGTCGAGGGCCTCGCAGTAGTTGGTGTACTTGCAGAGGCGCACCGCCTCCCCACGCCCGGCACGCACCTTGCGGAACCAGTCGGGATCGGCGAGCGCCTGGCGCGCGATGCTGACCAGGTCCGCCTCACCACGCGCGAGTATCGCCTCGGCCTGCTCGAAGTTGTGGATGCCGCCGCCGGCGACGATGGGCGTCGTCAGCCCCGCGGCGCGCACCGCCGCGCGGATCGCCGCGCTCGCTCGCAGGTTCCGCCCGAGGAATCCGCGCGCATCCGAGTAGTAGGAAGGCATGCACTCGTAGCCGCTCGGGCCCGTGTAAGGATAGGCGGCCTCGCCCACTTTCGGCTGCATGGCGTCGTCGAGCTTGCCGCCGCGCGAGAGCGAGATGAAGTCCATGCCATCGCGCGCGAGTGCGCACGCGTAGGTCGCCGCGGTCGCCGCAGGGGTGCCGCCCGCGATGCATTCCTCGGCGAGCATGCGGCAGCCAACCACGTACTCCCTGCCGACCTCGCCGCGGACCGCGGCGAGCACCTCGCGCGGAAGCCTCACGCGCCCCTCGGGCGAGCCGCCATAGCCGTCGCTGCGTGAGTTGGTGGTCGAGAGGAAGGAAGCCATGGTGTAGGCGTGCGCGTAGTGCAGCTCGACCCCGTCGAACCCCGCGGCGCGCGCCCGCAGCGCCGCGGCCGCAAAGAGCGGCGGCAGGCGCTGCGGCAGGTCGCGCACGTGCGCGAGCTCGAGGTCGGTTACGCGCTCGCGGTAGCCCATGGCCAGTGCCTCAAGCTCGCGCGAGTCGAGCACCCGCGTGAGCTGCGCCGGCGGCAGCGCCAGGAGCCGCGCGCGGACCTCCTCCTCGGCAGCGTCCCTGAGGTTTAGCGCCTCGCGGTGACGCGCAGTGATCACGAGGTGGCGCAAGAAGTATTTCGCCGGCTCCGGGCGGCGGCGGATGGCGAGGAAGTCGATCAGCTGAATGAGGAGGCGCGTGCGGCCCGAGCTTGCCTTGCGCACCACGCGCACCAACTCGGCGAGGCCCTCGAGGAAGCGGTCGTGCCCGATCCGCAGTAGCGGTCCGCTCGGCACGTCGCGGATGCCGGTCGCTTCCACCACCAGCACCGCCGGCTCACCTTCCGCGAAGCGCCGGTACCAGTCGAGCACCGCGGGTGTGACGAACCCATCCTCCGTCGCGCGCCACGGCACCATCGCCGGCACCCAGGTGCGCGCAGGGAGCATGAGCTGCCCGATGCCTGCGGGGCTGAAGAGTCGCGATGCAGCCGCCTCCTCAGCATTCGGCCAGCGGCCGGGCACGGCATCGTGTCGGATGCGCTCGGGTGGGCGCCAGGTGGCCATCGCGTCCTCCGGCTCGCCTTCAGTCCGGGATCACGGCGGTGGCCTCGATCTCGACGCGCGCCCGCGCCTCGACGAGGGCGACCACCTGCACGACGGCCATCGTGGGAAAGTTCTTGCCGAGCACCTCGCGATAGGCCGCCCCGATCGCCGGCAGGTTCGCGAGGTACTCCTCGCGGCTGGTCACGTACCAAGTCAGCCGCACGAGGTGCCGAGCCTCGCCACCCGCCACCCTGAGCACCGCGATGATGTTGGCGAGCGCCTGGCGCACCTGCGGAGCGAGCGCGTCGCTGTCAAACTCGCCGCGTGCGTTCCAGCCGATCTGGCCGGCGATGAACACCAGCCGGCCGCGGACGGCGATGCCATTGGCGTAGCCCTTGGGGCGCGCCCAGCCCTCCGGTTGCAGCACCTCGTGGGTCACTTCACCTCCTCCTTCAGGAGCTCGCGGCCGATGATGAGCTTCTGCACCTCACTCGCTCCCTCGTAGATGCGCAGCGCCCGGATCTCGCGGTACAGCCGCTCGCACACCTCGCCGTGCCTGACACCGCGGCCGCCAAAGAGCTGCAGGGCGCGGTCGATGATTTGCTGTGCGCCCTCGGTGGCACAGAGCTTCGCGATCGCGGCCGCGCGCGTCACCGGCTCGCCGCGGTCGCGCTGCCAGGCGGCGCGCGCAGTGAGGAGCTGTGCGGCCTCGAGACTTGCTGCCATGTCGGCGAGGCTCGCCTGGGTGAGCTGGAAGTCGGCGAGGGTGCGCCCGAACATTTGCCGCGCGCGCACGTGCGCGAGCGCCGCATCGAGAGCGCGGCGCGCGAAACCGCACGCGGCGGCGGCCACCGAAGTGCGGAACACGTCCAGCGTCCGCATCGCGATCTTGAACCCCTCGCCTTCCGCCCCGATGCGCCGCGCCGCCGGGATGCGGCAAGCCCCGAACTTGAGCGTCCCGAGCGGGTGCGGGGCGATGGTGTCGATACGTTCGGACACCGAGAAGCCGGGGTCGTCCGCCTCAACGACGAAGCCGGTAATCCCGGAAGCAAGGTTAGTGCCGTCCGCGCGCTGCTCGGCGGGCGTGGTGCGCGCGAACACGCAGTAGAAGTCCGCGATGCCGCCGTTCGAGATCCAGGTCTTCTCGCCGTCGAGCACGTAATGCGTGCCGTCGCGCCGCGCGCGGGTCGTCATGGCGGCAACGTCCGAGCCGGCGCCGCTCTCGGAGATCGCGAACGCCGCGACCGCGCGCCCGGCGGCAACCTCGGGGAGGTAGCGGGCGCGGAGCTCATCCGATCCCGCGAGCGAGAGGGCGCCGCTGCCCAGGCCCTGCATAGCGAAGGCGAAGTCGGCGAGCCCGTCTGAGTAGGCGAGCCGCTCGCGCGTCACGCAGATCGCGCGCGCATCAAGCTGCTCGAGCGCCCCGCCGTCGGCCGCACGCACGCAGTGACGCGTGAGTCCGGCCGCGCCGAGGAGCCGTACCAGCTCACGGCAGCGCGCATCGACCGCGCCGCGCTCTTCCGGGTGCGCGGCGCCATCGAGGTGAGCGCGCGCGAACGCATCGACCGTACCGAGGAGCGCCCGGTGCTCGGCAGCGAAGAAGGGCCAGGAGAGTGTCTCGCCGGCGCCCATCAGTCGCCCTTGAACTCGGGGCGCCGCTTGGCGGCGAACGCCTCGTACGCGCGGCGGAAGTCGCCGGTCTGCATGCACAGCGCCTGTGCCTGCGCCTCGGCCTCGATGGCTGCCCCGACGCCCATGTTCCATTCCTGCTGCAGCATGGTCTTGGTGACCGAGTGCGCAAACGTGGGGCCGGCGGCGAGGTCGCCGGCGAGCTTCACGGCGGCGGGCAGGAGCGCCGCGGGGGCGTGCAGGGCGTTGAAGAACCCCCAGCGCTCACCCTCCTCGGCGGTCATCGCGCGCCCGGTGTAGAGCAGCTCGGCGGCACGCCCCTGGCCGATCATGCGCGGCAGCAGCGCGCAGGCGCCCATGTCGGCGCCGGAGAGCCCGACGCGGGTGAAGAGGAATGCCGTGCGTGCCGCCGGAGTCCCCAGGCGCAGATCCGCGGCGAGGGCGATACAGGCGCCGGCGCCGGCGCACACGCCATCGACCGCCGCAATCACCGGCTGCGGGCAGCCGAGCATCGCCTGGACGAGGTCGCCGGTCAGGCGCGTAAAGGCAAGGAGCTCGGGCGCGGCCATCTGCGTGAGCGGCGCGATGATCTCGTGCACGTCCCCACCCGAGCAGAAATTGCCGCCTGCCCCGCTTATCACCACCGCACGGACGTCGGTGGCGTGCACCAGCGCGCGGAAGAGGTCGCGCAACTCCGCGTACGACTCGAAGGTGAGCGGGTTCTTGCGCTCCGGGCGGTCGAGGACCACCAGGCCGACGCGTTCCTCCAGCGTCCAGCAGAAGTGGCGCGCGGCGTAGCCGGCGAGCTGGGTGCGGACGCCCGGTTCCTTGCTCATGGTGTTCTGGTCCCCTCGAAGGTGCGGACATGGTGTTTCAAGCGCCCGAGAGAGTCACCGAGCGCGTGCATCTCCGCCGGTGTGAGAGCGGCGAAGCCGCGGATGATCCAGCGCTCGTGCGCCTCTGCCATGGCGCGGAACGCCTTGCGGCCCGCGGGCGTCAGGCGCACGCGCAGCGCCCGGCGGTCCTCGCGGTCCCCGAGCCGCGTGACCAGCCCCTCCCGCTCGAGCAGATCGGTGATGCCGGTGACGTTGCCGCCGGTGACCATCATGCGCCGCGACAGCTCGCCCATCTTCAGCCCCTCGGGGGCGCGCTCGAGCTGCGCCATGAGGTCGAAGCGCGGCAGCGTGGTCGCGAACTCCCGCTTGAGCAGCGCGCGCACGCCGCCCTCGATGAGGTTGGTCGTGGCCAGGAGCCGGAGCCATAACCGCAGCGCGTCGTGGTCGCGCGCGCTCGCGCGCGTTTCGGCATCGGTCGTACGCGGCACGAGCGGACCCGGGCGCGCCATCAGGTCACCTCCCCACCGGCCACCGCGATCGCCTGCCCGTTGATGCTGGCGCTCCCCGGAGCCGCGAGCCACAGCACCGCCCCGGCGACCTCCGCCGGGGCGATGAGCCGGCGCTGTGGGTTGTAGGCGGTGAGCGCGGCGCGCGCTTCGGCCTCGCTCCGCCCGGTCTGGCGGCGGATGTTGGCGAGGGTTTCGGCGGTCAGGTCGGTGTCGGTGAACCCCGGGCACACCGCGTTCACCGTGACCGGCTTCGTTGCGAGCTCGATGGCGAGCGCGCGCGTGAGGCCGATGAGCCCGTGCTTCGCGGCACAGTAGGCGCTGCAGTAGGCATAGCCCTTCAGTCCCGCGGTGCTCGCGACGTTGACGATGCGCCCGAAGCCTCCGGCGAGCATCCCGGGCAGCAGCGCCTGCGTGAGCGAGAAGGCCGCGGCGAGATTGACCGCGAGCATGCGCGCCAGGTCGTCCGCGCTCGTGCGTGCGAACGGCGCCGAGAGCGCTGCGCCCGCGTTATTGACGAGGATCGCGACTTCGCCCGCCTGGCGCCGTGCCTCATCCAGGGCGGAGGCCACCTCGGCTGGTACCGTGACGTCGGCCGCAACCCAGCCGGCCGCGAGGCGCTGCGCCGTCGCCTGCAGGCGCGCGCGGTCGCGCCCGAGGAGCGTCACGCGCGCCCCGGCGCCGGCGAGCGCGGTCGCGATCGCAGCGCCGATGCCCCTGCCAGCGCCCGTGACGAGTGCATGCCGCCCGGCGAGTGGCCCAAGCGGCGCGCTCATGCAGCACCAGCCGCGGCGCGCGCGAGGTTGCGCTCGAGCTGGGCCTTGGCAGAGAGGTAGGGGTCCGGCCACCACTGCGCCGCGTGGCCCTGCGCGGCAGCCGCGTGCTGCGTCCAGGCGGCCGACGCAAGGTGCGCGCGCGCGATGGCGCAAAGATCCGCGCGCCCTGCCGCGACGATCGAGTTCACGTGGTCGGGCTCGTAGATGTTGCCGACCGCTATGGTCGGGATGCCGACGACGTTGCGCACCAGGTCCGAGAACGGCGTCTGCCACATGCGCCCGTACACCGGTTGCTGCCACGGCACTGTCTGACCGGTGGAGAGGTCGAGGAGGTCGGCGCCGGCGCTCTTGAACGCGATGGCGATGGCGATGAGATCCCCCTCGGAGAGACCTCCCTCCGCCCAGTCGCTGGCCGAGAGGCGCACCGAGAGCGGCCGTTCCGCCGGCCATGCGGCACGCACGGCTGTGAGCACCTCGAGCGGAAAGCGCAGCCGGTTCTCCACCGTCCCGCCGTACTCATCGTCGCGCCGGTTCGGAAGCGGCGAGAGGAAGCTCGCGAGCAGGTAGCCGTGCGCCATGTGGAGCTCGAGCAGATCGAAACCGCAGGCACTTCCTAGGCGCGCGGCGTGCACGTACTCGGCGGTGACACGGTCCATGTCGGCACGCGTCATGGCGCGCGGTGCCGCACTGATACCCTGGAGGTAGGGAAGCGGCGACGGTGCAAGTGTTTCCCAGTTGCCGGACTTGAGCGGGTGATCGACCTCCTCCCAGCCTAGCTGGGTCGAGCCCTTACGCCCGGAGTGCCCGAGCTGCAGCGCGAAGCGCGCCGGTGACTCGGCGTGCACGAACTCGACGATGCGCTTCCATGCGGCGCCTTGGGCCTCGTTCCACAGGCCCGTGCAGCCCGGCGTGATGCGCCCCTGCGCCGACACGCAGGTCATCTCCGTGAAGACAAGGCCGGCGCCGCCGGTGGCGCGTGCGCCGTAGTGCACCAAGTGCCAGTCGTTCGGCATCCCGTCGCGCGCCTTGTACTGCGCCATCGGCGAGACGATCACGCGGTTCCTGAGCTCGAGCCCCCGCAGGCGAAACGGCAGGAACATGGGCGGCACCGCACGCTTGGCGCCGGCGCGCTGCGCAAGCGCATCCTCGACACGACCGACGAAATCCGGGTCACGGGTGCGCAAGTTCTCGTGCCCGATGCGCTGGCTGCCGGTGAGGAGGCTGTAGGCGAACTGCCAGGGCTCGAGCTGCGTGTAGCGTGCGACGTTCTCGAACCACTCCATGCGGTTGCGCGCCGCGCTCTGTATCTTGAGCGCCTCGAGCGAGCGTTCGGCCTGGTAGCTCTCGAGCCCGGCGCCGACGTCCGCGGCACCGCTCACGTGCCGTACCAGCGACACCGCGTCCTCCATGGCGAGCTTGGTGCCAGAACCGATGCTGAAGTGCGCGGTGTGCGCCGCATCGCCGATCAGCACCACGTTGTCGTCGTGCCAGCGCGGGCAGAAGACACGGTTGAAGTTGAGCCAGGCGGAGCCGCGCAGGTGGCGCGCGTTGCTGAGCAGTCGCTTGCCGCCTAGGTAACGCGCGAACAGCCGCTCGCAGAACTCGATCGACTGCTCGGTGCTGAAGCGATCGAGCCCGTGCGCCTTCCACGTGTCCTCGCGCGTCTCGACGATGACGGTCGAGAGGCTGTCGCTGAACTGGTAGGCGTGGATCTGGAACCAGCCGTGCTCGGTCTCCTCGAACGCAAACGTGAAGGCGGGAAAGCTCTGCTCGGTGCCGAGCCAGATGAAGCGGCAGTGGCGCACGTCGACCTGCGGCCTGAAGACCGCTGCGTGCGCGCGGCGTACCTTGCTGTTGACCCCGTCGGCGGCCACCACGAGGTCGGCGTCCCGGAACGGCTCATCCGACTCCACCTCGTGCTCGAAATGCTGCTCGACGCCGAGCGCGCGGGCGCGCTGCTGCAGGATGTTGAGCAGCCGCTTCCTCTCGATGCCGCAGAACCCATGGCCGGTCGAGCGCAGCAGCCCGCCCCGGAAGTGCACCTCGATATCGTCCCAGTGGTAGAAGCTGTCTGTGATCGCCGCGTGCGACTCGGGGTCGGCGCTGCGGAAGCCGTCCATGGTCTTGTCGGAGAACACGACCCCCCAGCCGAAGGTGTCATCGGGTCGGTTGCGCTCGTAAATCTCCACCTGCGCGCACGGCAGCGCCTTCTTGAAGAGGATCGAGGCGTAGAGCCCGGCGGGACCGCCGCCGAGGCAGACAATGCGCTTCACCGGTGCGGCCTCTCTCCGATGCGGGGTTCTTATTACGGACCTAAATATTTTAGATGTCAAATAAATGCTGCGGCGGCGTGCGCTGCCGCAAGAAGGGCGGGCCCAGCGCTTGCGGGTCTCAGGCCTCGATCAACGCGAGAACCCGCAGCGGGCTCCCCGAGCCCTGCTTGATCTTGAGCGGCGGGCAGATGACGACCGCGCCCTGCGGCGGCAGCAAATCGAGATTGGTAAGACACTGGAGGCCGTGGCGCCCGTTGCCGTGCATAAAGTAGTGGCAGGGGTACGGCGGCTTCAGGTGGAAGCCTTGGCCCGCATCCGTGCCGATCGCCTCGGAGCCGAAGCCGATGGCGTCGCGCTCCTCGATGAGGAAGCGCACCGCATCCGTGGCGGGCCCCGGGGTGTGCTGCCCCTCCTCGTCGAAGTTCTGGTACGCCTCCGGTTCGGTGCGCTTTGACCAGTCGGTGCGCATCAGCACCCAGGCCCGCGGCGGAATGCGGCCGTGCTGCTTCTCCCAGGCGCGGATGTGTGCGGCGGTGAGCAGGAAGTCCGGATCTTTCGCCGCCTCGCGCGAGCAGTCGATGACGCAGGCCGGGCCAATCAGGTCCTCGAGAGGTAGCGTGTCGACCGCGTTCTTCGGCAAGTGGCGGCCGGAGATCCAGTGGATCGGCGCATCGAAGTGCGTGCCGGTGTGCTCGCTGCAGGTGAAGTTGTTCCAGTACCAGGCCGGCCCCCGTTCGTCGTAGCGCGACACCTCCTCCACGCGAAACGGCGCCGCCTGCCCCATCTCGGGTGGCAGCACGATCTGCGGGAACTCGGGCGATAGCGTCTGCGTGAGGTCGATGATCCGCACCCGTCCCTGCGCGAGAGCTGAGAGAAGCGCTGTGAGCGTGCCAGCCGGATGCTCCGCGGCACTGCCGTGCGATCTCGCGGCCCGGGTCAGGGGGGTGCGCTTCACCTGCTTCTTCGCGATACTCTTCTTCATCGCCCTCTTCCTTTTCACGACACTCACAGCGCGAGGCTCCCGACGGAGGCCCCGCCGCAGACATAGAGGGTCTGCCCGGTGACGAACCCGGCCTCCGGGTCCGTGAAAAATAGCACCGCGCGCGCGATGTCGGCCGGGAGTCCGAGCCGCCGCACCGGGATCGACTGCGCGAGCGCCGCGCGCCGCAGACTCCCCTTCTCCACCACCGACTCGAACATCTCGGTTTCTTCGATCGGGCCGGGCGCCACCACGTTCACCGTTATGCCGGATGGGGCGAGCTCGAGCGACCAGGTACGCGCTAACCCGAGCATGCCGGCCTTGGTGGCGGCGTAAGCGGTGCGCCTGGCGAGCCCGAGCACCGCGCGCGAGGAGATGAGCACGATGCGGCCGAAGTGTGCCGCGCGCATGGCCTGAAGGTTCGCCTGCACGAGCTCGAGCGCTGCGGTCAGGTGCAGGTGCGCGAGCGTATCGATGTCGACGGCCTGCACTTCCTCGAGCGGTTTCTCGAGAATCGCGCCGGCGTTGTGCACGATGGTGGTCGCGGGTGCGCGTGCAGCGAGTTCGGCCGCGGTTGCGCGGGTCGTCGCCGGATCGGCGAGGTCGACCTGCACTGAGGTGAGGCGCGCATGCTTGACCGGCGAGGGCCGGCGGCTGAGCGCACTCACCTCGTAGCCGCGTTCGAGGAGTGCATTCACAATTGCGACCCCAATGCCGGTGCTGCCGCCTGTGACGATGGCCCTGCGCTCATTCATCGCCTGCTCCTCGAACGATCAGTGCCCGGCGAGCTCGCGCTCGAGCACCTTTGGGCTCTCGCGCAGCCGCTCGCGCCACTCCTGCGCCACATCCCCGGGATAGACATCCTCGACCCCGTCTTTGAGCGCCGCCACCACGGAGCGCGCGAGCGCGGCGGGGGCCAGCTTCGGCGGTGGCAGCAGCTGGTTCCACTCGTCCTCGATCGGCCCGGGGAAGACGTTCACCACCCGCACGCCCGCCGGACGCATCTCCGCACGCAGGCACTGCGCCAGCGATAGCGCCGCCGCCTTGGAGGCAGAGTAGGTGCCATGCGCGGGGAAGTTGGCGAGTGCGAAGATCGACAGCAGGTTTACCCAGGCCACCGCGCTTGATTGCCCGTCGGCGCCGCGTGCGCGCATGACCGGGCCGAACTCCTGCGCGAGGCGCAGCAGGCCCAGGTAGTTGACCTCCATCTCCGCGCGCGCCACGTCGGTGCCGTAGCGCGCCGCGATGCCATGGGTGCGGTGCAACTCAACGTTGTTGACGAGGATGTCAACCTTGGCGCCGATCTCGCCGGCCAGCTCCTTCACCGAGCGGGCGTCCGTCACGTCGAGCGGCACCAGCGTCACCTGCGGCAGCTCGTTGAGCTCGGCGAGCCCCGGCAGCTTCTTCCACGGCTCGGCATGGCCCACCCAGACCGGATCGGCGCCGGCGGCGATCAGCTCACGCACCAGTGCCTGCCCGACTCCGGTCTTGCCGTCGGTCACCAGCCCCTTGCGGAACTTGGGGTCACAGGTCATTTCCCGCAGCTGTCGGTCGTCTGCCATGTTGGGTTCATCCTTCTCTGGAAATCCGACCAGCACCGCCATGCCGGCCTTGTCGAGGCGTGCACCGACGCGCACGCGCGTAGGAGGCGCGCCGACGTCGCCATGCAAGTGCACGACCACCGTTGGGCCCGCATCGAGTACGACCATGCCGAGCCGCCACGGCACGCGCTCGCGGAAAAATATGTCGTGGCTGTGCCGCAGCAGCGTCTGCGAGATGAGCTCGCCGGTGCCCGCCTGCGCACGCCATGGCAGCTCATCCCCGAGGCAGCGGTGGCAGGCCTCGCGAGGGGGGTACTGCACTGCCCCACAGCTCGCGCACACCTGAAGCTCGAAGCGCCCCTCGGCGGCTGCGGCGGTGAGGCCCAGGGCGATGCGGCTGCGCGGCCAGGGCGGCAGCACCGGCAGCCGCGTGCGCAGCACCGGGTTCTTGCGTTTCGGCCGGGTGATGGGCTGCGTCATGCGCTTACGGCTTCGAGCACCACTGCCCCGCTGCAAAGCCCGCGGTCGTAGTTGATCATCCCGAACCCGCTCACGAGCCCCAAGCGCGCGTCCCGCACGGGTGCGCCGAGCGGCTGGCGGGTGAGCTGCCGCAGGCACTCGACCATCCCCAGGTACCCGCCCGCCGCGCCTGCCTGCCCGACGGAGAGCTGGCCGCCCGAGGTGTTGAGCGGCAGCGAGCCCTCGGTGGTGAACGTGTTCTCGCGCAGGAACCGCACCACCTCGCCGGCTTGCGCGAATCCCAAGTCCTCGAGCTGCATCGTGGTGATCACGGGATAGTCGTCGTAGAGCTCAACCAGGTCGACGTCCTGGGGTCCCGCGCCCGCCTGTTCCCACAGCGCCTCGCGCTCAAGCGCCCAGCCGCCGCGCACCTGGATCGGGTCGTCAGGAAAGGCGTTGTGACGCTCGACCGTGGCGCGGATGCGCACGAATGGCAGTGCGAGTGAGCGTGCGCGCTCCTCGGCCATCACCAGAAACCCCTCCGCTCCGGCGCACGGCATGACGCAGTCGAAGAGGTGCAGCGGCTCGGCGATCGGGCGCGCACCCAAGTATTCGTCCAGCGTGAGCGGCTTCTTGAAGAGCGCATGGGGAAAGTTGAGCGCGTTAGTGCGCTGCGCGACACAGAGCTTCCCGAAGTCCTCGCGCGTGGCGCCGCGCGTGCGCATGAAGTGCTCGGTCAGGAACGCGAAGCTCGCGTTGGGACCGCCAGAGCCGTACGGATAGACGGCATCGCGCGCGAATTGGCTGAAGCTCGCGATGGTATGGCGGAACGAGTCGACATGGTTCGTGTCGCCGGCGACGCAGGCGACGATCGTCGCATCGCCCGCCTGCACCGCGCGCGCCGCGCGCCGCAGCGCCACCACGCCACTCGCCCCGCCCATCGGGATGTGGTCGAGCCAGCGCGGCGAGAGCCCGAGGTGCTGCATGAGGCCGACCGCGGTATCCGGAAACAGCAGGAACCCCGAGACACACGCCCCGTCGATGGCGGACTTCTCCAGGCCAGAATGCTTGAGGAGCGCACCAAGCGCGCGCGCGATGAACCAGTGGGCGCTCTTCACCGAGTAGCGCACGTACGGAACCGTCACCGGCACGGCAACCGCGATCTTTTCGTAGCCTAGGCGTGCGCTCACACGGCCTCGCGCCGCTTGAGCTCGCGCAGGTCGACCGTAGCCGGGTCGCCGATGAGCCCGCGCGCGAGCGAGCGCAGCTCGGCCCGCTGCACCTTCTCGGTGCGGGTGAGCGGCAGCGCCGGAAGGAACGCGACGTACCCCGGCGCCTTGTAGTAGGCGAGGCGCGCGCGACAGAGCTCGGCGAGCTCGCCCGCGACCCGCGCCGCATCCGAGCTTGGCTCGCGGAGCACGATGCAGGCGAACACCTCATCGCCGCGCAGCTCATCGGGCACCGCGGTGACCGCCGCGGCACGCACCGCGGGATGCTGCACCAGCACCGCCTCGACCTCGACCGCCGAGATGTTTTCACCGCTGCGGCGGATGATGTTCTTGGCACGGTCGACGAAGCGGAATAGCCCTTCGGCGTCACGCGTCACGAGGTCTCCGGTGTGGAACCAGCCGTCGCGCCAGGCCTCATCGGTTGCCGCCTCGTCCTTGAGGTACCTGCGGAAGAAGCCGAAGCGCGGCTGCGTGCCCGCGTGACGCACCAGCAGCTCGCCCGGAACGCCCGGCGCCACGTCTGCCCCCGCCTCATCAACGATGCGGCACTCGACCGCAGCGCTCGCCGCCCCGATACAGGAGCTGCCGACGTGGCGCGGCTCCTCGTTCGCGATCAGTACCGCGCCCGCGCCGGTCTCGGTCATCGCCCACGCCTCGATCAGTGGGAAACCGAAGCGCGCCTCGAAGGCCGCGTGGTGGCGTGGGTTGACGCCGGCCCCGAAGCCAAAGCGAACATCATGGTCCCGGTCGCGGGGCGCTGGCGGGTTGGCGAGCAGGATCGCGGGCATCACCCCGAGATAATGCACGATCGTGGCGCGCGATTCGCGCACGCTCGCCCACCAGCTGCTCGGATGGAAGCGGTCGAGCAGCACGAGGCAGCCGCCGGTCAGGATGGTGCACACGGTGGAGCAGGCCATGGCGTTCATGTGCAGCATCGGCAGCGGTGTGAGCATACGCTCTACGCCGGGTCGCACCCGCGCGAGCCCGCCGAGGCTTGCGTACCAGCGACCCGCGCAGAGGAAGTACTCGTTCGCCAGCACGCAGCCCTTGGGCCTCCCAGTCGTGCCGGAGGTGTAGAGCAGCGCGCACTCGGTGTCGGCATCGATGGGGTGGGCGGCATCCGGCGGCGCGCCGGGCGCCGCCGGAATGGCGCTGCCGCGAGGATCCGTGAGCGCGAGCGACCGCCCCGCGGCGCGCGCGGCCTCGGCGAGGGCCGCCGCGCGTTCGGGAATGGTGGCCGCCACGCAGATCTCGCTGTGGCCGATCAGGTACTCGAGCTCCGCGGCACGCCACTCGGGACTCAGCGGCACGACGGAGACGCCCAGCGCGTTGAGGGCGAGGAAGTGGAACAGGAACTCCGGGCGGTTGAGGAGCAGCAGTCCCGCGCGGTGTCCATGTCCGTAGCCGGCGGCGCGGTAGCTAGTCTCCAGGCGCGCCACCTCGGCGGCGGCCTCGGCGTAGGTATAGCTGCGCGCCGCTATCCCGAACTCTGCGGCGACCTGCGGCAGCACGAGCAGGAAGTCGTGGCCGCGAAAGCGTGCTGTCGCCGCGGCGAAGGCAGCGGCGACCGAGTGCGCGGGTGCTGGCTCGCCCGGCCCGGTCACGGAAACAGCTGGATCGAGGGCAGCGCCGCGTCGCAGTTCACCAGCTCGACCTTTTTCAGACGGATGCGCAGCCGCCCCTCGAGGCTCACCACATGCAGGCGTGCGATGCCGGCGAGCACGAGCTGCTGGTCCAGCTGCGACTCGACGTACACGAACGGCGTACGCATGACCCAGCCGGCGCCATCGGCCATGACCGACTCGAGAGCCGGCGACTGCAGCACGTGCTGACAAAAGCTCGGCTGGTGCTGGGAGAACGAGCGCGGGTTCTTCAGACGTTCGATACGCACCCGCAGCAGCAACTTATCCTCGTAGAAGAGCGAAGTGTGGTTCTCCCCATCCGGCTGGTTGCGGGTTAGCGGCATCCAGTAGTAGGCGTCATCGGTAAACAGTTCGTACCACTCATCGAAGCGCTTCTCGTCGACGAGCTGCGCCTCGTGGTACACAAAGCGCGTGAGCGCCTCCAGATCGGCACCGGCACTCACGCCGCACCCGTCATGAAGCGCGCCCAGGCCCGGTACTGGCCGCGCATCGACACCTCGCTGGTGCCGTTGTAGTTACCCTCGAGCTGCGTGCGCTCGGCGGCAGAGTAGTTGCGGTGCAGGCTGACCCAGTCGTTGCCCTCGGCGGCCAGGCCCTCCTGGATGGCGCGATAGCAGTGGCGGTCGTCGTGCCCGACCACCGAGGTTGGTGCGTTGATGAGGCGTGAATACATTACCGTGCGGCGCAGCAGCTGCGCCGGTGCGCCCGCTAGACGGAACGTCCAGCTCTCGATCAGCGTGCGGTCCGGCGCCAGAGGGCGTACCACACGGATCGCCTGGATCGCTCCCTTGATGGTGAGGCTCGGGTAGTAGACGGTGTTGTGGCGCACTTCGCCCAAAATCTGGCGCGCGCGCTCGGTGCCGTAGGTGCGCTCCATGAGCAGCTCGTACTCGCCCACCGCTGCATAGTTCGAGTGAATCGAGAAGTTGACGCCGGTGTAGCTGTGCCCGTTCTCGTAAATGTGCACCCCCATTTGGTCGAAGAACTGATAGCCGTTGACAAACGGCAGGAACTGCTCGATAGCCATCGGTTGCGGCGTTCCCTCGGGCTTGCCGGCCCAAAGCTTCTTCGCCGTGCCGGCAGCCGACTCGTGCGCCACCATCGGGTGCATGGTGTCGTTCAAGTTCTCGATGAACATCTTCCAGTTGCAATCGTGCAGATAGCGCAGGACGCCGCCGGCGACCTCGAGCCGGCCCTCCGGGGCGCGCTCCACCATGTTGTCGATCGAGCTCAGGGAGGCGCCGAAGTAATCCTCGAACGAAGGTCCCGTAGCACTCAGGCGCGCGAACACGAAGCCGCGATAGTTAGCGACGTGCGGCAGCGTCACGATGCCGCGGGCATTCGGCGAGTCGGCAAGTCCGGTGCCCTCATAGCCGCCCTTCATGGGGATGGTGCGGATCGAGCCGTCAAGGCGGTAGGTCCAGCCGTGGTAGGGGCAGCGCAACAAGTTCTGCTCGCAGTGCCCGCTTACCGCGCTCACGAGCCGCGCCCCCTTGTGCGCACAGCGGTTCATGAGCACGCGAACCGTGCCGGCCTCGTCGCGCAGCAAGATCACCGGCTGGCGGGCAATCTCGGTGCTGTAGTAGTCGCCGGGTTGCGGCACCTGGCTGTCATGGCCGACGTAGATCCAGGTGTCGCGCCAGAGACGCTCCATTTCGAGGTCGAAGAGTTCCTGGCTGCGGTACACGTCGCGGTGCACCGCATCCTCGCGTACCAGCGCGCGAATCGCGGCAGGGTCGTCCCGGTAGCTCATCCTCATCCCCTCAGGCAGTCGGCACAGCGCCCTCGCGGCCAGTCCCGGAGGCGGCGAGCTCGCGCGCCAGGGCAACCCCGGAATCGTCTGCCTGTGCCGCGCGCACGATTGCGGCGAGTTGTCTGGCCGCGGCGTCGCCCTGCAAGCGTCGTGCGGCTGCGAGCACCTGCTCAAAGCACGCCATCCCGCGCGCGTGCGTGTCGCCGTAGCCGCGCACCAGGCGCTGCGCGTCCGCGAGCACTAAGGCGAGCGCCGGGTCGCGCGGTGCGATCTCGCACAGCGCCGTAAGCCAGGCGATCATGCGGGCACGCTCGAGTGCGTAACGCAGCGTGCCGCGGCGGAACCGCCGCAGCGCCGCCACCAGACGCAGCAGCAGGTAGCCGCCGACCGAGGTGGTACGCACGGTGCGTTCCCCGGTGAATCGGGCGAGCACGCGCCGCGCGGTAGCCGAGGCAAGTAGCGCGCTGCCGAGCGCGGCGGGTAGCGTACCGCACAGCTCCTCCACGCGGGGCTTCAGGAACTCGCGCACCTCGAGCACCTGACCGGGCTTGAGTTGCGCGCCGGCGCGGATGGCGGCGAGCCGCGCGGGGCGCACCTTCTGCTGTGCGACGCGCATGGTGTCCTCGAAAGACATCCAGAGCGCGAGCCCCCTCGCCACCGCAGCCGTGAGCGCCCCGCCCCCGGCCCCACCATCCAAGGCCGCGATCCGGGCGCAGTCGGCCAGGTAGGCGCGGGCATAGTCCTCGTCCTGGTAATCGATGAGCCGGGCCACGCCGTGGCCAAGCACGTCCTTTGCCGCCGCCGGGAACGAGGTCGCGATCAGCGTGGCGAGCTCGGCGGGGATCGGGGCGTGCGTCAGCACCGGGGACGCCGGGGCGGTCTCCTCGCCGCCCGCGCGGGTTAGCGCCAGGCTCGCTTCGAAGGCGCGCAGGTTCACTTCGACGGCGGTTCCGGAGGCGCGGATCGCGGCGCGATAGGCGTCATCTGCGAACGGCAGCGCGCGCGCTCCGGCGATGGCCCCGAGCACCACGGCGCTGATCACGGCGCGCTGTGCCTCGGCGAGTCGTGCCATATCAAGCGTCACCAGGCGCCTTGCGCTGATGCGTGCCGCGCCGAGCAGGCGCTCGCCGTCGGCACGCCCGTCCGCAGGATGCGACTTTTCGCTGATGGTGTAGGCGCGGTGGGTCGAAGCGATGAGCGTCGTGCGCTCGGCCGTGACCAGGCCACGCTCGAGCATGCGGCCGGCCTCGATGAGCTCGGTGGCGACCACCACGTCGACGTCGCCCGGGCTCGGCATGAGCGCCATCACCGGGAGTCGTCCGTCGGCGGGCAGCGCCTCTTTCGGGAAAAACTCGAGGTAATAGAGCGTCGCGCCGGTCCGCTGTGCTACCCCCGGCACCGAGGTCGCTTGTGCGAGGTAGCCCTCCTGGGCGGCGACGTGCGTCAGCCAGTTGGTCACGACGCCGCCTCCCTGACCGCCAAGTGCGGCGAGCGCGAGCGTGATGGGACGCGGCGCGCTCACGATGCCTTCCGGGTGCGCGCGAGGAAACCGATCAGGGTGCGGCGCAGGCGGTCAAGCAGCCGCTCGCGCCAGCTCGGGTTGGCGATCACATCGGCGCGGTAGAACGACGGGCAAAGCACCGCGGCGTGCGCCACTTCGCCGCAGACTCCGCAGCCGACGCAGCTCGAGTCGACGTGCGCCACCGGCTCGGGACGCAACGGATCGCTTGAGGGCTTGAGGGTGAGCGAAGGGCAGCCGGAGAGGCGGATGCAGGAGTGGTCGCCTGTGCATATGCTCTCATCGACCCCGAAGCGCTGCCGCACCACGCGGCCGCCCTGCTGTTCGTGCACGCGCAGCAGCGGCTCGACCCGCCGCTGGCGGTTGAGCTGGCACTCCCCCTCGGCGAGCACGACCTTCGGACCGCGAAAGCTCGTGGTCATCGCCTCGCGCAGCACTGCGAGCGTTTCCTTCATGTCGTAGGTGCGCACGCGTCGCACCCATTCCACCCCCACGCCGCGCACCGCCGCCTCGATGGGATTGCGCGCCTTGCGCTCGGTGAGGGTCACCTGTGAGGACGGCACGAACTGTCCCCCGGTGGCGGCCGCGTAACCATTGTCGACGATGATGGTCAGCGCATCATGCCGGTTAAAGACCGCGTTACCGATGCCGCTAGTCAGGCCGTTGTGCCAGAAGCCGCCATCGCCCATTAGCGCGATCGGGCGCCGCCCGTGCACGTCGCTAAGCGCCGAGGCTCCGGCGGTACCGAGGCCGTAGCCCATGATGCTGGCACCGAGATTAAAGGGCGGAAGGGTGGCGAAGGAATGACAGCCGATGTCGGCACTCACATGCAGCGGCCCCAACTCGCGCTCGAGCAGCTTCATCGAGGCGAACAGCGGGCGCTCGGGGCAGCCGGTGCACAGACCCGAAGGGCGCACGGGGACGTTGAGCTGGGCGCGCGGCCGCAGGGGCGCTTCAGGCGTCTGCGTCTGCGGCAGCAGTTCTGGCGCCGCCTCGCGCAGGAACGCACGCAGTCCCTCGATCAGCACCGTGCCGGTGTACTCTCCGGCCGCCGGCAGCGCTCCCTTACCCATAATGCGCGTGCGACTGTCCGCCTGGCTCAGCAGCTGCGCCAATGCCTGCTCGATGAAGGGCGGCTGCCCCTCCTCCACTACCAGCAGCGCCCGCTTGCCTTGCGCAAAACGCTCGACCTCTGCCGACACCAGAGGATAGGTGGCATTCAGCACATAGAGCGGCACGCGCGAGTGGCCGAAGACATCTGCGAGCCCGAGGCGCTCGAGCGCGCGCAGCACGGTGTTGTAGAGGCCGCCCTGCAGCACGATGCCGACCGCGGCCACATGCTCGGCAAAGAATTCGTTGATGCCGCGCTCGGCGAGGAAGCGCACCGCGGCCGGCCAGCGCTCGTGCACCTTCTCCTGCTCCTGTGCATAGGTCGAAGGTGGCAGGATGATGCGGTCGTAAGAACGCTTCGGGGCAGCGAGCGCCGCAGCAGCCGTGAAGGCGGGGCGGCGATTGTCGCGCGCGATGAAGCGCCCGTGCATGTGACAGGTGCGGATGCGCATCATGAGCATCACAGGCGTATGGCTTGCCTCGGACAGCTCAAACCCCTGCTCGACCAGCGCGACGATGCGCGGCAGATCGGGACGTGGATCCAGCAGCCACATCTGGGATTTCATCGCGAAGGCATGCGTGCGCTCCTGCATGATGCTTGCGCCCTCGCCGTAGTCCTCGCCCAGGATGAGCAGCGTACCGCCCGTGACGCCGGCGGAGGCGAGGTTCGAGAGCGCATCCGCGGCGACGTTGGTTCCGACGGTGGACTTCCAGGTGGCGGCGCCGCGGATCGGATAGTTGATCGAGGCTGCGAGGGCTGCGGCCGCGGCGGCCTCACTCGCGCTCGCCTCGAACGTCACGCCGAGCTCGGCCAGGATTGCGTGCGCGTCTGCGAGTACGTCCATCAGGTGCGAGACCGGCGCTCCCTGGTAGCCAGTCACGTAGCCCACACCGGACTGCAGCAGTGCCTTGGTAACGGCGAGGATACCCTCGCCCTCGAACAGTGCACCGCCACCGAGGCGCAGCAACTCAACCTCGCGCGCAAACGAGCGCTCAGCCACCGTGCGCCTCCTGGACGTGCGTGGGCAGCCTCTGCAAAGCCGGAAGTCCGGCCGGTTGCCAGGCAGACCCATGTGCTGGGATTCGTTGCACAGCCACTGGATACCACGTCCGTAAAAAGGCGCAAGACTGATAACCACCGGCAGCATCCAAAGGCGCAGCCAGAGCGCAGTCGCCACGAACAGCCCGTGCCAGGGCCAGCGAGCGAGGCTGCGCCGGGCCTGTGGACGGGGGGTCCGGGAAGAGACAGGCGCTACTGCGCACGCTCTATAACACGGATGCGAGCATCACGCTGCCGCAGTTTCTGAGCTTCGCGTTCGTCAATCGATCCGCTCGCTCACCAGTGCAAAGTCCCCAAAAAAACACCCGGTGCGGGTGGCCGCGCGCAGCCGGGCGCGTCGGGCTTGAGTCCCGCGTGAGAGTTCAGATTAAGCAACGCTGCCACTTGCGCCAAATGAGAGATTGTGGGGGCTGGGGATTAGAAAAGGTCATGGGCGCAGGTGGTGTCCGCTTGCTGGCCGTGCCGCCGCCGGCCGTGCCAGAATGACCACGTGGCAGCTGCCGCCGACATGACGGGCTCTGCACCGCCCGAGTTCCTCACCCGCTGGCCGGTCATTCCGGTGGTCACGCTCACCGATGCCCAGCTCGCAGTCCCCCTGGCACGTGCGCTTCTCTCCGGCGGTATCGGCGTGATCGAGGTGACGCTGCGGCACGCCGAAGGATTGCGCTCGATCGCCATCATCGCGCGTGAAGTCCCGGAAATGCAGATCGGTGCGGGCACCGCACTGTCGGGGGCGGATCTGCGCGCGGCTGCGCAGGCCGGCGCCACCTTCGCAGTCTCCCCGGGCTCGACTGGGTCACTGCTGAGCGAGGCCCGCACGCTCGGGCTGCCCTATCTGCCGGCGGTGGCAACCCCCTCCGAGCTCATGACCGGTCTTGAAGCGGGCTACCGGTACTTCAAGTTCTTTCCAGCCACAGCCGCCGGCGGCATCGACATGCTGCGAGCGCTTCAGCAGCCCTTCCCGCAGGCGCGCTTCTGCGCCACGGGCGGCATAAGCGCCGCGAACGCCCCGGAATACCTGCGTCTGGCAAACGTGCTGTGTGTCGGGGGCTCATGGCTGGTGTCGGCCGAAGCACTCGCACGGCGCGACTGGGGGCGGGTCAGCTCGCTGGCAGCTGAGGCTGCGGCGCTGCGCCGGCCGACCTGATCTCAGGCTTCGTACTCGCGCCACTGCCATCAACGAACTCAGTGCGAAACGGCGGACCGCCGGAGGGTACGGGACCGATATGCCGTCGGCGTCGTGCCGGTGAACCTGCGGAACAGACCTGCGAACTGCGCCGCGCTTGCCATGCCCACCTGGTAACCGACTTCTGCTACCGCAATGTCGGGCAGCAGCAGGTGCCGCGCCTATTTCACGCTCCATGGATCGACACCGAACCGCTCCGAGCGGGTACGCAAGACGGTGCTGGCGCAGCTGCACAGCGGCGATGACTACGTCATCGACAATCCGCAGGTAAACCATGCCACCGAGTGCCTGGTGCTGTCGGGCTGGCATGGGCACATGAGCCGTTCACGCGCGGTGAAATGAATGCGCGGTAAGCAGTCAGCCAAGCTTCAGGTACCTGGCCAGCGTGCGCGCATCGCGCGGCGCACGAAGCTTTAGATCCGTGTTGTCGAAGTAGCAATAGACATCGCGCGCGCGGCAGGACGGCGCCGCAACGGTGGAAGCCCGCTCCGCCTGCGCCGGCTCTGCACCGAGCCGCCAAGCTTCGATCCGCTTCCCCCAGCGCTTAAGGGTTGCGGGCGCATAGCCACTGCCGTAAAGGCGTGTCGCGCCGTGCAGTCGCAGATAGAGAAAATCAGCCGTGACATCCTGGAGCCGCAGCCAGCGGCGCGGCGTGTCCGAGACCACGAGTGCCACCCCGAAGCGGCGCAGCAGTGCGATGAAGTCCGGATGACGGAAGCTCTCGTGTCGCACCTCGAGCGCGTGCCGCAGTGTGCGCGCCGCACCGGGATAGGTGAGCCGTGCGCGCCCACGCACCCGAAAGTCGCGCCGGCGTGCCAGCCGTTGCGCCGCATCCGTATCGAAGGGCAGGAGCGTGAAAAATGCCTCGAGCTGCCCCGGGTCGAATGGCATGTTGGGTGGCAACTGCCAGAGAATCGGCCCAAGCTTTTCCCTGAGCTCGAAAGGACCTGAGGCGAAGAAGTTCGCGAGCGGCTTGCCGACGTTCCTCAGGCGCTTCATGTGAGTGATGAAGCGCCCGCCTTTCACCGCGAACTGGAAGCCCGGCGGCACTTGCGCGTACCAGCGAGCGTAGCTTTGAGGGCGCTGCAGCGCGTAGAAGGAGCCGTTGATCTCGATGCTGGTGAAGATGCGGGCCGCGTAGTGCAGCTCGCAGCGCTGCGGCAGGCCTTGCGGGTAGAACACGCCTCGCCAGGGCGGGTAGCGCCATCCGGAGATTCCGATGCGGACCGCACCACCCTCGACCATAAAGTCTTCTTTCGCGGCATCCTGCCGACTCCTGCGCGCAGTACCCTTCAGCGGCGCTGGCGCTGCCCTTCGGCGAGCACGGTAAGGTCCAGCGCACGGGTCAGTGCGCGCAGCCGCTGCGTCTCCCCGGTGGGCTTGCGGATCTCGACCTCGCGCCACTGCTTCGCCGGTGCAAGCGGCATGGACAGGATCGCCTGCCGCGCCTCGTTCAGCTGCAGCTTCAGGAGCGGCCGCAGCGTGTCGAGCGGCTCGGCCGCCAGGCGCTCCAGCTCAGTCTCGGCCAGCTCGCCGTCGCAGAAGGAGCGGAAGTACCAGTTGAAGCGCTCCTCGTAGAGCGCCAGGGGTTCTGCGATCGCCTCGTCGTGCATGAGGTGCTCGGCCAGGTACTGGGCGCACACGTAGCTGGAGCTGCACCGCACGTAGTTGCCGTGCTCGGCGAGCACGGCGTTGGTGTAGTCGCGCGTGCCGTAGAAGAGCTGGAACAGCCGGTGCCGCTTGGCCCCGGTGAGCTGTCGCTCACGCAGGTAGTCGAACACCCCCTTGCGGTGCACCAGGTTCAGGGCCGTCTGGCGCAGAGCCACCACCTGGCCGTCCACCCGGCGGTGCCCGGAGACGCTGCGCAGCAGGCGGTCATGCTCGGAGAGCCAGCGCCGGTAGCTCAGGGGATTCTCGAGCACGCGCTGCACGATCTGCTCGTCCGGGGAGGCCGAGCGTGAAGCCGCCTCGACCCGCCACTCGGATTCCTCCATGAGCCGCGCATGCTTGTACGCGTGTCCGTACATTGCGCCGCCTCCCCGCCGCGCCACTCGTCTGATGCGAGTCTTAAAGATCTCCCCGGGGAGTCTCCGTCGTAAGCGCATCGCCCTGCAAGCTAGGCAGTAAGGAAAAACGGCCCGCAGTCATGGGCTTCAGCGGCTGTGCTGAGCCACTCTCTAAGAAGCAGGAGCCGTCGGCTCGACGCGTCCGCAGTACTTAAATCCCCGCACGACTGTGATGCCGCGCACAGTTTCGAAAAACGGTACCATCGATTCGGACAACGCGCCGTTATAGGGTTACGAGCGACCATCAACTCGCTTCAAAAGCGCGACGATCAAGGACCATGCACGACCCGAAGTCCCCCAAGCCCGGAGTGCGCCCCGGCACGTCCGCCCCGGCACGGCCCGCGGGCACGCCGCCTGCCGCCCAGCGGCCGTCCGCTTCGGGGAGGGATGCAAGTGCGACGCCGCCGCCCGAGCAGGGGCCGACCGGCCGCGTACGGCACGACGAGCGCGGCAACGCGGTGTGGGACTGGCTGGCACAGACCAGCCGCGTGTGCGTCGAGGCGACCTCGCGCTTGCTGAAGAAGCTCGAGACCCCGGAGCTCAAGATCGAAGACACCAAGGACGAGGAGCTGCGCATCATGCCGGAACCCTCCACCGGCGGCGGCTACGATCCCTACAACCAGGCCACCAAGCCGCCCAAGTCCGGGCGCAAGTAAGACGCCTCCCGCTGCTGCAGTTGAGAATCACTCGCAACTGAAACGCTGCATCGGCGTTTTCAAGTGTTGGGAATGGCACCCGTCGGTGTTTGCTTATGGACGCGCGCGGAAGCCTGATCGAAAATCACGCGCTCTCACCAACAACGAGGGGATTTCCGATGAGCCATCCGTTCTCACGCCGTGACGCCCTGAAGGGGATCGCCCTCGTCGTGGGCGCAGCCGGCGCCGTTCGCTCGATCCCGCAGGCCGCGGCCGCGGATGCGCCGCACCTGAGCCCGACCGACCCCACCGCGCAGGCGCTGCACTACACTGATAACGCCAAGAGCGTCGATGCCAAGGCGTTTCCCACCTTCACGCCGGACCAGCGCTGCGCCAACTGCCTGCAGTTCCAGGGCAAGGCGGGCGATGCGTGGGGCCCGTGCAATATCTTCGCCGGCAAGGCCGTGAATGCGAACGGCTGGTGCCAGGTGTGGGTTAAGAAAGCCTGAAGGCAGCTCGGCGTCCCGCTCGCACGGGACCTAAATGCCCCGGACGGATCGGCGGATCTTCCGGGGCTTTTTCTTTGCGGGGGCGACTGCACGCTGCTGCAGCGCGCCACGTGCCCCGCTTGCGCCGATCGGGTAAATGACGCTTAGATCGCTGCCGCTGCGCTCAAGCGCAAGTCCTCGCCACAACAACTCATCGGGGGAAATCACATGTCGAAGATCCTCACAGGCCTCATCGCCGCGGCTGCCTTATCACTGCTCGCCGCCGGCAACGCCATCGCCGGCAGCGGCTACCTGCGCGTCGTCGTCGTCAAGACCGACAACGTTGCCGCCTACATGCAGGAGCTGGACAAGGGCCGGGCGATGATGAAGAAGCTCGGCATCAACGTGACGCTGCGCATCTGGAAAGCCACCTACGCGGGACCCGAGACCGGCACCGTCGTGGTCTCGCAGGAGTACGCGAGCTTCGCCGCCTTCGCCGAGGCGCAGAGCAAGAGCACCGCAGATGCGCAGTTCGCCGCCTGGATCGCGGGCCTGGACAAGGTGCGCACGATCGTCTCGGACAGCCTCTACCGGGAACTCTAGAACCAGCACGAACCGCGGCGGCCGGCCCACAAGCGGGCCGGTCGCCGCATGAGAAGGGAAGGCCATGTCCATTGAACTGAAGATGCTCACCTGGTCGATCTGCCTCGGCATCCTCTACGTGCTCGTCGCCGCGAGCCTCTCGAGCGCGCAGCGGGGCCTGGCCTGGAACGTCGGCAACCGTGATGCCGAGGTCAAACCGCTGTTCGGGCCCGCCGGGCGCGCCAACCGCGCGGTGCGCAACTTCCTCGAGACGTTTACCTTCTTCGCCGCCGCCGTACTCGCGGTGATGGTCGCGCAGCGCCAGTCGGCGCATACCGCCCTCGGCGCCGAGCTCTACTTCTTCGGCCGCCTCGCCTACCTGCCGATCTACATCATCGGCATTCCGCTCTTGCGCACCCTCGCCTGGGCGGTCTCGCTGTTTGGGCTCCTCATGCTGCTCGCGGCGCTGTTTTGAGTCCGGCCGCACCCAAAGTCCGCGCCACGCAGCGCTCAAGTTGCACAAGCCTGCGCGTCGCGACGCTGGCCCTGCTCGCTTTCGCCTGCGGCGCCGCAACGGCGGCGACGCCCGCGAAGGGCGGCGTGCAGGAGCGCATGGGCGCCATCGATGCCTGGGTGCACGCGGAGATGGCCCGGCAGCACGTGCCGGGGGTGGCGCTCGGAATCCGCAGTCACGGCACCGTGATCGAGAAAGGCTACGGACTCTCCAACGTGGAGCTCAGCACCCCGGTGCGGGCGGACACCGTGTTCCAGTCCGGCTCGCTCGGCAAGCAGTTCACGGCCGTGATCGTGATGCTGGAGGTCGAGGCCGGACGCATCGGGCTCGATGATCCGCTTTCGAAGTACTTCCCCGAGGCACCGGTGAGCTGGCGCTCCGTCACGGTGCGCAATCTCCTCAATCACACCTCAGGGCTCGCGGACTACACGGAGGCGAAGGTCCAGGGGAAGCCCGCGATCGACTACCGCCGTGACTACACGGAAGAGGAGCTCACGCGCCTCACCTACACGCTACCCCTCGAATTTCCGCCGGGCTCGCGCTGGAAGTACAGCAACACCGGCTACCTGCTGCTCGGGGTGCTGATCCACCGCACCTCGGGACACTTCTACGGCGAGCTGCTGCAGCAGAAAATATTCGCGCCACTCGGGATGAAGAGCGCGCGCATCATCTCCGAGGAGGACATCGTCGCCAACCGCGCGGCCGGCTACCGCCTGGTGCAGGGGCAGCTGAAGAACCAGGAGTGGGTCGCCCCGAGCATCAACACCACCGCCGACGGCTCGCTCTATCTCTCGGTGCGGGATTACCTGGCGTGGGATGCGGGACTGCGCGCCAAGGCCATGCTCAAACCGGAGAGCTGGGCGCAGGTGTACGCTGCTGCGCCCCTCACCGATGGCTCGCACTACCCCTACGGCTTCGGCTGGGACGTGCAGTCCTGGCACGGGCAGCCCTGGTACCACCACTCCGGCTCCTGGCAGGGCTTCGAGACCTTCATCTCGCGCTACCTGGCGGATGACCTCACCGTCATCGTGCTCACCAATCTCGGCGATGCCTCCCCGGTGCACATCGGCGATGGCATCGCGCACCTGATCGATCCCGCGCTGCCGAAGGCCGAGACCGAGGCCGAGTAGCGCGCTATGTCATCTGGCCGGATGTGCAACCACCGATCAGGCACTTAGCCGCGGCGATGCCGCCCGCCGGGCGCCCTTTTCGTTGACCCCCCGTAGCCGGGTTAGTACGCTACACAAACAAATACCGCCTGCCGCGGTGCGCTGCGGCGCCCGCCCTTTTGCCTTCCCGGAGGACATGCAATGGCCACCGTGCTCAAAGACGTCGAGTCGTTCGCGCAGCCCGAGTACTCCGCTGCCGCCAAGCGCGCGCTGGCGCGCAAGCCCGCGCTCTTCATCAACAACGAGTGGGTGGCCTCGAGCCACGGCGCGACGCTCATCGTCGAGGACCCCTCCACCGGACGCGAGGTGGGCCGCATCGTGGACGCCTCCGATGCCGACGTCGACCGGGCGGTCGCCGCCGCGCGCACGGCCTTCGATGACGGCCGCTGGTCGAACCTGCCGCCCAAGGCGCGCGAGCGCGCCATCAACAAGCTCGCCGACCTGCTCGAGGCGCACGCCGACGAGCTCGCCGAGCTCGAGGCCATCGACAACGGCAAGCCGGTCGGCATGGCGAAGGCGGTCGACATCCCGGGCGCGATCGATCACCTGCGCTACATGGCCGGCTGGGCCTCCAAGCTCGGCGGCGTGACCCAGGACCCGCTCGGCCTGCCGCGCGGTGCAGTGTTCAGCTACACCTCCCGCGAGCCGGTCGGCGTCGCGGTGCAGATCGTGCCCTGGAACTTCCCGCTGCTGATGGCGACGCTGAAGATCTCCCCGGCGCTCGCAGCCGGCTGCACGCTGATCCTCAAGCCCGCCGAGCAGACCTCGGTCACCGCGCTGCGCCTGGCGGACTTCGTGGCCGAGGCCGGCTTCCCGCCCGGGGTCATCAACGTCGTCACCGGCAACGGCCACACCGCCGGCGAGCGCCTGGTGAAGCACCCGGACGTGGACAAGATCGCCTTCACCGGCTCGACCGAGGTGGGCAAGATCATCAACCGCAACGCCACCGAGACGCTGAAGCGCGTGACGCTCGAGCTCGGTGGCAAGTCACCCGTGGTGGTGCTGCCGGATGTCAACGTGGACGAGGTGGCGCCGGCGGCCGCCGGCGCCATCTTCTTCAACTCCGGCCAGATCTGCATCGCCGGCTCGCGCCTGTTCGCGCATCGCTCGATCTTCGATCGCATGCTGGAGGGGGTGTCGGCCGCGAGCGCCTTCTGGAAGCCGCGGCCCTCGCTCGAGCCGAACGCGCACATGGGGCCGCTGGTCTCGAAGGAGCAGATGGATCGCGTCATGGGCTACATCGAGGCCGGCAAAAAGGCCGGCGCCTCGGTGGCGCTCGGCGGCGATGCGGCTTCCGCCGACGGCTACTACGTCAATCCCACGGTGCTGGTGGACGTGAAGCCCACGATGAGCGTGGTGCGCGAGGAGATCTTCGGGCCGGTGCTGGTGGCGCAGCGCTTCGACTCCCTGGACGAGGTGGCCAAGGCTGCCAACGACACCTGCTACGGCCTCGGCGCGGGCGTGTGGACCAAGGACCTGTCCGCGATGCACAAGCTCGCCTCCAAGATCAAATCCGGGACCGTGTGGGGCAACTGCCACGCCGTCATCGACCCGGCCCTGCCCTTCGGCGGCTACAAGCAGTCGGGCATCGGCCGCGAGCAGGGACGCGAGGGCATCGAGGCCTATACGGAAGTGAAGACCGTCATCATCAAGCTCTGAAGTTACGATCTGCGACGAGATTTGGGGCGGGCGACGCGCGAGAGTCCCCCGCCCCGAGCTCTTACTGGGCTAGGCGCTCGGGCTGCGACCCGCTGCAGAGGGTGCCGGCGGTGCTGCCGGCTTGCGCACGATGCTGGTCGCCATCTCGATGATGGCCGCGAGGTCAGAGAGCTGGCTCGGGACGACGAGGGTGGTGCTCTCCTTCGCCATCTTGCCGAACTGGCGCACGTATTCCTCGCCGATGCGCAGCTGCATGGCCTCGATGCCGCCGCGCTCGCTGAGCGCACCGCCGACGCGGCGCAGGCCCTCCGCGGTTGCGGTCGCGACCGCGAGGATCGCCGAGGCCTGGCCATCCGCCTCGTTGATCTGCTGCTGCTTGCTCGCCTCGGAGGCCTTGATCACGCGCTGCTTGTCGCCCTCCGCCTGGTTGATCTTGGCGTCGCGCTCGCCCTCGGAGGTGAGCACCACCGCGCGCTTCTCGCGCTCGGCGCGCATCTGCTTCTCCATCGCCGACAGCACGTCCTTGGGCGGGGCGATGTTCTTGATCTCGTAGCGCATCACCTTGACGCCCCAGGCACCCGAGGCCTTGTCGAGCTCCGCGACCACGTTGGCGTTGATCGCGGCGCGCGCCTCGAACGTGCGGTCCAGCTCGATCTTGCCGATCTCGCTGCGCAGCGTGGTCTGGGCCAGCTGCGCGATGGCGAAGCCGTAGTTGGTGATGCCGTAGGAGGCCAGGTGCGGATCGAGCACCTGCAGGTAGAGGATCGCGTCCACGCCGACCTGCACGTTGTCCTTGGTGATGCAGATCTGCTCGGGCACATCCAGTGCCTGCTCCTTGAGGGTATGGCGGTAGGCGATGCGCTCCACGAAGGGCACCAGGATGTGGAACCCCGCCTGCAGAGTGCGGCTGTAGCGGCCGAGGTTCTCCACGACATACGCGCTTTGCTGCGGCACCACGGTCGCGGTGCGCCAGACCAGGATGACGGCGATCAGGGCCAGCACGATGAAGACGTACGAGGTGTACATGGGAGCCTTCGCGGTTGCTATTCGGGCTTAACTAGCAGCGTGAGGTCGCGCACGCTGGTGATGCGCACGCGCGTCCCCGAGGGGATGGCCACGTTGCTCTCGTTCTGCACCGTCCAGAAGGTGCCGCCGTGCTCGGACTGGCAGCTGCCATTGGCCGGCAGCGGCGCGGTGAGCGTCAGCATGCCCCCGGGGGCACCGGACCTCACCTGGGGCGCTGCAGGGCCGAAGCGTGCGTACACCCGGCTGCGGAAGGTGACCATCGAGACCAGGGCCAGCACGGCAAACAGGCCCCACTGCAGCCAGGGCGCGGGTTCGGCGAGCAGCGCGACGAGACCGACGAGGATGGCGGCGCTGCCGATGAACACCAGATAGAACTGCGCGCTCACCACGGTAAGTTCGGCGCCGAACAGTATGGCGCCGCCGATGACCCAGCCCCACCACGCCATAAAGACTCCATCTCGTGACACGAGATGCAACTTAACGCTCGAAAAGTATAACCGACCGTTACCGTTATCTGGTTTGCGCCGCAGGGTTTTCAAGGGGCGCGGGCAGGGAAAAGTCGTTCAGGGCTCCGCCCCCCAGGTCGAGTCCTCGAGGTGCTCGTCCAGGAGCCCGCCGGGTGCGCACTCCCTGGAGTAGTACGCGCCCTGCATGCCGCCAATCTGCCCGCGCTCCTGGTAGAGGGTGTTGTAGTAGTCGAGCGCGTTCTTCTTCGCGATGTCCCGCGGCACACCGAGCAGCGTTGCGGCGCGGAAGTTGCGCTGCACCGCCTGGCACTCCGTCCGTGCCTCGTTGTCCTCGCCGCGTACGTGCATGCTCTCGTGCGTGAACAGCGCCAGCGCCCACAGCTCCTGCGGGTTGGCGCGCGCCGGATGCCGCAGGTACGCGCGCAGCGTGGCGCACCAGGGATGCTGCAGCCCGATCTTGCCGCTGTGCAGGTCGGCGTGGCCGGCGGCCAGCATCTCCGTGTCCAGCATCGTGTCCCACACGGTGTTGCAGTGAACGTGCGCACGGTGCCCGTCGGCCAGCTCGGTGGCCTTGCGCGACAGGAACCACTCGAAGTACCACGTGTGCACCGGGGGCCACGCGAACAGCGCCGCCAGGGCGAGCACGAGCGCCAGGTAGGGCTTGGAGAGCGGAAATGGACGACTGAACCCGAACGGCGCGCACAGGCTGGCGCGTATCTCGCGGTACGCGCACCAGAGGAAGAACCCGGATATGGTGAGCCACAGCATCGAACGGTCCGGCAACGGCGGGCAGCCAACCGCAAGCCTCGCCGGACTTCCCGCGCAATACCGTGACGCCGTTAAAAAAACGGGGCGAACCGTACGCGGTTCGCCCCGACTTGCTCTCCAGGTTTCCCTAGGGGTTGAAGTTCTTCCTGACCGTGATCGCCCACCCGAGGGGCTGGCCCGGTGAGCCGGTGATCGTGCCGGCGCCCGCGCCCGTCAGGTCGAACTTCGAGTAGTAGTAGTAGTGATTGAAGATGTTGGTGGCTTCCAGCGTGGTCTCCAGGTCGTGCTTGGCGTTCAGGAAGCTCAGGTGGAAGTTCGCCACCGTGAAGCCGCCGACGCGACCGTAGAGGTCCGAGGGCGAGCCCGCCGCGGCCGCGAGGTTGCTGCCGTTCTGCGGGCCCTGGTAGGCCGCATCGAAGCGCGGCGTGATCGCGCCGCCGCCGGCCAGGTGGAAGGTGTACTGGATGCCGGCATGCGCCTGCTGCTTGATGAACCCGATCGGCGTCGGCGCCAGCAGGTCGATCACCGAGGCATCGCTCGAGCAGGGCCCGTTGGCAAGCCCCACGACCTCAGGATTCACGCACTTCCAGTCCCAGTCGAGGTAGGAGCCCGACAGGTCCAGCTGCAGCCCGCCGAAGGCCGCGATGATCTCCGCCTCGACGCCCTTGACCTTCGCGTCGCCGGCGTTCTGCGGCAGCGCGCACGGCCCGGGGCCGCCGAACTGCGGGCAGCTCAAAAGCACCAGCTGCGCATCGGTGAAGTCGTTGTAGAACACCGCGGTGTTGAAGCGCACGCGGCGGTCGAAGAGATCCGTCTTCAGTCCCAGCTCGTAGCTCGTCACCTTCTCCGGCCCGAAGGGGGCAGCCTGGGCGGCGTTGAACGGCCGCGGCCCGACACCGCCGGCCTTGTAGCCCGTGCCTGCGGACGCGTACGCCATCACCGCCGGGTTGAAGCGGTAGTCGGCGCTGAAGTGCCAGTCGGTGCGGTTGCCTGAGAACACCGCCTTGCGCCCGGTCAGCGCCTGCACGGTGCCGCCGCCGAAGATGTCGAGCGTATCCGGGCCGTCGTAGCCGGCACCGTACACCGAGCCCACCGGGTCGACGTATGGGTTGATGGTCACGCCGTCCAGGTTGTAGCGGTAGTAGGTGTAGCTCTTGTAGTCCTTCGAGTAGCGCAGGCCGCCGGTGAAGGAGAGCGCGCTGGTCGCATCCCAGGTGAGCGTGCCGAAGGCCGCCTTGGCGGTGGTGCGCACCGGGTCATTGCCGAGGAACTGCAGCGGGAACAGCGGCACCGGCGGGTTGCCCGGGATGGCAACGTAGCGGATGTCCTGCATCGTGTAGTAGGTGGTCTGCTCGTCGGAGTAATAGCCGCCGACCGTGGCATGGAGGCTCTTGCCGAAATCCATGTTGAGGCGCAGCTCCTGGCTCCAGAACCAGTGATCGAGCGTGTTGTTGCCGAACTGCGTCTGCGCCGGCGACAGGTCGCCGTCGATGCTGAACTGGTTGGTCCAGTTGTGGTAGCCGGTGATCGAGACCAGCCGCGCCCACTCACTGAGCGTCCAGTCCATGTTGAGCGCCAGGTCCCAGGCATCGAAGGTGTTGAGCTGCTGGCCGCTGGTCGCCGGCAGGTTGACCGGGCCTGAGACCACGCCGAAGTACGGTCCGCCGGCATTGCCGAGCGTGGTGTAGTTGCACCACTTGCCGCACAGGAAGCGCGAGTCGAGCGGCTGGCCGTTGGGCGTGTTGGTGTTCGCGTTCGCGTTCTGCCCGTAGAGCAGGATCTCCGCGCCGTTGTTGTGGCTGTCCTTGATGTAGTCCGCGCTCAGCACCGAGTCGAACGCCTCGCTCGGGTTCCAGCGGATGCTGGCGCGCAGTGCACGGTAGCCGATGTCGCCGAGCTTGTACTGGTCGCACTTGATGCCGCCGCTCGAGGCGGGCACGGCGCCGGGGTGGGCGCAGTCGTAGTTGAACACGTCGACGTAGCCGTCCTGGTCGGCGAACACCCCGGCGACGCGCGCGTACAGGTGATCGGCGATGGTGAAGTCGGCCGCGGCGCGCAGGTCGAGGCGATCGCGGTTGCCGTAGGTGGCGGTCGCGTAGCCGGAGCCATCGCCGGTCGGCTTCTTGGTGACGAAGCGGATCGCGCCACCTTCGGAGTTGCGACCCTCGAGGGTGCCCTGCGGCCCGCGCAGCACCTCGACGCGCTCCACGTCCATCAGGTCGAAGTTCGCGCCCGTGAGGCGCGGGTAGTAGACGTCGTCGACGTAGAGGCCGACGCCGGGCTCGAAGGCCGGGTCGAAGTCCGCCTGGCCGAAGCCGCGGATGAAGGCGGTCACCGATTCGCCGAAGGCCGCCGACTGGTTGCGGAACACCACGCTCGGTGCGCTGGTGAGGATGTCGGAAAGCTTCTGCGCGCCCTGGGCCTCGATCTGCTCCGAGGTGATCGCCGTGATCGCGATCGGCACGTCCTGAAGTTTCTCTTCGCGGTACTGCGCGGTGACCACCACCTCGGCCAGCTGACCGCTCGCCTGGTCCGCCTGTGCGTTCTGCGCCACAGCGGGAACCCCGATCCAGGTGCCAAGCGCCGCGAGGCCGCCTGCCGCTAAACACCGCAAGTTGGAAAACCGGCTCTGAGAAGCCTCCATCTCACGTCCCCCCTCTATTTAGTGATCGATACGAGCTGCGAAGCGGCGTAACGTCCCCTTATTTTTTGTAAGTAGAACAAACAACCTATTCGTTTGCAAGGCATCCTATTCCGTCGATACCAGTAGCTTGGCGGCAACAACGCCCGCGCTGCCGGTCGAGCCGGAAGACTGGATCCAACACTGGACCGCTTCCAGAGGGGTGGCCGCGCAACAGGCCCGGCAGATGCGCCTGCGTCGGGCACGGGGAAGCGTTAGCGGGCCGTGGCGAGCGCGATCCCGAAGCGCGGGTGGGCGAAGTGCTCCGGCACGTCCTGGCGGTAGGGCCAGGTGCGGCGCACCTTCTCCGCCGGCAGCAGCACGTCGGGCCCGAGCGGATTCTCGGGATAGGTCTTGCTGGCCGGCTGCAGGTGCGCGACGGTCTTCGACCAGCCGAGCTCGTACTCCGCCTGCCACTGCATCATGTAATCGAGGCGCTTGATCTTCCAGACGCCCTCCTCGTGCACGTAATCGTTCTCGTACAGGCCGGCCTCGAAGAACTGCAGCGGCAAGCCCGGCGGCTTGTAGGCGCGGCTCTCGTGGCAGCCCCCGAGCAAGAGGCCGCGGAAGCGCCCCTTGGCGGTGCGCCGGTCGGGGGCCACGGTGATGATGTCCTGCATCTGGAAGTGATCGAGCAGGAAGCCGTCCACCGGCCCGTTCACGCCCTGGGTGAAGTAGTTCTGGAACCAGGTGCCGTAGAGGCGCCGCACGCCCTCGTGCCCGCGGTACTCGCCCGAGAGGAACACCACCGCGCCATCGGCAGCGAAGAGCTGCACGATGTCCTCGGCCCGATTGAAGTCGCAGTAGTAGCCGTACGCCCAGTGCAGGCGCCGGATGGCGGCCACGTCCTCGAGCTCTCCGACGCGCTGCTCGAGTGCCGCGAGGCGTGCTTCGATGTCCGCCATGATCGTCTTCCCCGGCGCGTATGCTATTTATGAGGTAACGCTAACAAATGCCCGTGAGCACCGCGAGGGCACTCCCATGGACTTCACCGGCAAGACGGCACTGATCACCGGCGGCGTATCGGGCATCGGCTTTGGCATCGCGCGCGCGTTCGCGCGCGCGGGCATCGAGCTGGTGCTCACCTACCGCAATGCCGAGTATCAGGCGCAGGCCGCGGCCTGGTTCCGCGAGCAGCGCCTGCCAGGCCCGCGCTTCGTGCGCCTCGACGTCACTGACCGCGCGGCGTGGGCGGCGCTGGCGCGCGAGCTTGCGCCGCTGCACGTCCTGGTCAACAACGCCGGGGTGAGCGTGTTCGGCCCGACGGATGAGGCGAGCTTCGCCGACTACGACTGGATCATGGGCGTCAACTTCGGCGGCGTGGTGAACGGGCTCGTCAGCTGCATCCCGCTGCTGAAGGCGCACGGTGAGGGCGGGCACATCGTGAACGTGGCTTCCATGGCCGCCTTCCTTGCCGGGCCGCAGGCCGGCATCTACACCGCCAGCAAGTTCGCGGTACGCGGCCTCACCGAGTGCCTGCGCTTCAACCTCGCCCCGTACCGCATCGGCGTCTCGCTCATGTGCCCGGGCCTGACGCGCACCCACGCCTGGGACTCGGCGCTCAAGCGCCCCGCCGCCTTCGCCGCCTCGGGCTTCGCCCCGCCTGACCGCGCCGAGCTCGAGCGCTTCGGGCTCGCCTTCGAGGAGGGTATGGATCCGCTCGTGGTGGGCGAGAAGACCCTCGCCGGCATGCGCGAGAACCGCGCACTGATCCTCACGCACCCGGAGCACGGCCCCGACTTCGACCAGATCCATGCCGCCTGCCGCGCCGCGCTCCCCGATGAGCCGGTGCCCGAGGGCCGGGCGCACATCGAGCGGTTGCGCCGCGAAGCCGCCAAGGCCGCCGCCGCCGGCGAGCGCATCGGGCTCGATGACCTGACCTGAGCCGCTCACGGCGCGGCCGTTCACAGCGCGAGCACGCCGCCGTCGACGTTGAGGTCGGCGCCGGTGATGAAGCTCGCCTCGTCGGAGGCGAGGAACAGCACCGCATTCGCCACCTCCTCGGCTGTGCCCATGCGCTTCATGGGCACGGCCGCGAGCAGGTGGCCGCGGATCGCGGCGGCCTGTTCGGGGGTATTGCCGCGCCTGAAGATCTCGGTCTCGGTCGGCCCCGGCGACACGAGGTTCACGCGGATGCGTCGCGGCAGCAGCTCCGCGGCCAGCACGTGCGCCACGGCGTTCAGGCCGGCCTTGCTCGCCGAGTAGACCACGCTGCCGGGGAAGGCGGAACTTGCGGCCACCGAGCTCGTGAGGACGATGCTGCCGCCGTCGCGCAGGTGCGGCAGGGCCGCCTGCGTGGCGAAGAACGCGCCGCGCAGGTTGACCGCGTGCACCTGGTCCCAGAAGGCCTCCGTGACCTCAGGCACGGCGCCGAAGCCGACGATGCCGGCGTTCACGAACAGCACGTCGAAGCCATCCAGCTCGCGCGCCAGCTCGGTGACTGCGGCGCGGCTCGCGGCGACGTCGGCGATGTCGGCACGCAGCGAGCGCATGCCGGTCTCCTCGGAAACGCGCCTCAGCGTCGCCGCGTCGCGCCCGGTGATCGCCACGCGCGCCCCCTCGTCCTGGAACGCTCGCGCGGCGGCCAGCCCGATGCCGCTGTTGCCGCCGAGCACCAGCACGGTCTTGCCCGAGAAGCGCATGGCTAAAACATCCCGTTGTCGTTGGCGGCTTTCTCCGGCACCGGCTGGGCGACGTCCCAGTGCTCGACCACCTTGCAGTGATCCACGCGCAGGATGTCCACGATCGCGAGCCCCCGGTCATCGGCCGTGAACTTGCCGTGCGAATGCACGGCGACGAGGTTACCGTCCGCGATGATGCGCTTGATCGAGTAGCTGGCATCCGGATGGCTCTGGAAGAAAGGCTCGAGGAAGGCGATCGCCGCATCGCGGCCGCTCTTGGCGAGCGGGTTGTGCTGGATGTATCCCGGGTCGACCCATGTCTCGAAGGCGCTGCGCACCTGCTTGTCCAGGTAGAACTGGGTCATGAACTTCGTCACCACCTCCTTCGGGCTGAGGCGGCATTCCGCGGCGTGGGCGGCGGCGCTTGCAAGGCCGAGGGCGGCGATGAGCAGCACGGATGAACGCATGGGGATCTCCTTGGCCGGATGAGGGGCGTGTTCAGTTGAGATGCGCGGCCGCGAGGTCCGCGCCCTCGCGCAGGCTGCGCAGCTTCTTCCAGGTGACCTGGGGGTCGATCTTGCCGTAGCCGGCGAAGGTGCCGAAGCCGCAGTCGGTGCTCGCCAGCACGCGCTCCATGCCGACGATGTCGACGAAACGCTTCAGGCGCTGTGCGATCAGCTGCGGGTGCTCGACGTAGTTGGTGCGCGTGTCGATGAGACCCGGGGCGAGGATCTTTTCATCCGGGATCCTGGCCTCTGCCCACACCTGCCACTCGTGCTCGTGGCGCGCATTCGCGGCCTCGAACAGGATCGTGGCCGGGCGCGCCTTGAGGATCAGCGGCAGCACGCGCTCGAGCGGGATGTCGTGATCGTGCGGCCCCTCGTAGTTGCCCCAGCACACGTGCATGCGCATACGAGCAGGCGGGAGGTGCGCGGTGGCCGCGTTCAGTGCCTCGACGTTCGCCGCGGCCACCTTGAGGAATTCGGCCTCGCTCATGTCCTGGAAGCCCGTGTGGCGCGCCATGGCGAGGTCGGGGCAATCCAGCTGCAGCTCGAGCCCGGATTCGACGATCGCGGTGTACTCCGGGCGCATCGCCTCCACCAGGTCCGCAAGGTATGCCTCGTGGCTCTTGTAGTAGGCGTTGGGCTGGAACGCGCTGATGAGGCCCGGGGAGGCGGCGTTCATGAAGCCGCGCACCGGGCGCCCCGCGAGGGCGCGCTGGAAGCGGCGGATGTCGGCGCGCGCCGGCTCGGGGTTGACCAGGCGCACCGGGGCGATGCAGCTGGCGCGCACGAACTCCTGCTCGCCCATGAGCGATGCGAGCTTGCGCCGCAGCTCCGGCAGCTCCGCCAGGTCGAGCGCCGGCTTGCGTGCCACGTGGCCGCCGAAGCCCGAGAGCCGCTCGGTGATGTAGGTCGAGTAGCCGACCTTGCCGAGCTCCCCGTCGCTCACGATCGAGACGCCGGCCGCCTCCTGCTGCGCCACGGCGTTGGCCACCGCCGCCTGCACCAGCTGCTCGAGCCGCCCGGCGTCGTAGGGCCGGCCGTGGTCACGCGCGAGGAGCAGTGGCACGAGCTCGGCGCCGCGCGGAAGGCTGCCGACGTGCGTCGTACGGATGGCGCTCACGGTCCCCCGGTTGCTTTTGTTAGCAGTACATACAAATATGTGCCGAGCCGCCGGAGAGTTCAACACATGAGCGACATCGCCGCCCTCACCCGCCGTATCGAGAAGCTGGAGCACGAGCTCGCCGTTCAGCAGGACATCCACCAGGTGCGCCGGCTGCAATACACCTACGGCTACTTCATCGACAAGTCGCAGTACAACGAGGTGGTGGACCTGTTTGCGGACGACGGCGAGGTCTGGTTCCTGGGCGGCATCTACAAGGGCAAGCGCGGTGTGCGGCGGCTGTACATCGAGCGCTTCCAGCAGAGCTTCACCCAGGGGCACAACGGCCCGCGCTACGGCTGGCTGCTCGATCACCCGCAGCTGCAGATGGTGATCGACGTCGCCCCGGACCGCAGCCGCGCCCAGCTGCGCGGCCGCTCCATGATGCAGGCGGGACTGCACCAGAGCGCGCAAGGCCAGCAGCGCGCCTGGTGGGAGGGCGGCATCTACGAGAACGAGTACGTGCGCGACGACGGCGTGTGGAAGATCAGGGCGCTGCGCTACTACCCGTTCTGGCACGGCAGCTTCCAGGAGGGCTGGCCGAAGACGCCGATCGACTTCGTGCCCATGGCGAAGAAGTGCTACCCGGAAGACCCGCTCGGCCCGGACGAGCTGATGAACCCGCAGCCGCGGCTGTGGCCGGCGACGGACACGGTGCCGTTCCACTACCTGCACCCCGTGACCGGCAAGCCGATCGTGCTCGACAACAGCCGCGCGCGCGAAGGCTTCAAGGACCAGTGAATTCAGGCGCGGCGCGGCGATCGCGGCGCGCTGGGCTTGAGCGGGCGCTTGGCCCAGGCTGCCTGCGGTGCGCGGCTGCGCCTACTTCTGCGAGACGATGACGCTGGTGGCGGTTTCCTCGACCTGCACGCCATCGAGCGTGCGCAGGAAGGCCACGAACGTTGCGCTGTTGTCGGTCGCGAACACGCCGCTGATCCTGAGCGTCCGCAGCTGCGCTGCCCTGATCTCGATCGGCTTCGTGGCATAGCGGTTGAATTCGCTCGCCACCTGATCGAGCGGCTCATCCTCGAACATGATCTGCCGGCGCAACCACGCCGTCGCGCGCTCGGCGTCCACGGTGATGGGGGTTGCCGGCCAGACATCTGGCTCCACGCGCAGCTGCTGATCGGCTGCGAGCGTGATGAATCGCGGGGGGAGCTCGGTAGGCGCCGTGGCGGGAGCACGCGCCGCGTCCGATGCCCGGCTCACTGCCACCTTGCCCTCGAGCACGGTCACGATGGTGGTGTGCCTGTCCAGACGCACGTCGAACCGGGTTCCGAGGTCCACGATCTCGGCGGCCCCGCCGATGACACGGAACGGGCGGTCGTTCGCATGCGTCACCTCGAAGCTGGCCTCGCCCGCACTCAGGATGATGCGGCGCTCTGAATCACTGTAGCGCACCGCCACCGCCGAATCGGTGTTGAGGCGCAGCACCGAACCATCGGCCAGGCGATGGGTCTGCTGTTCCCCGTGGCCGCTCTGGAAATGCTCCTCGGCGACCGTGGGCGCAGCGGCCGGTGCCACCCCGGGCACGGGCCGCAGCATCTGCCACGACAGCCAGCCGAGCCCGCCGGCGGCCACCAGCAGCATCGCCAGGCCGACCTGCCAGCCCATTCCCGGGCGTCCCCGCAGCGCCTGCAGCAGGCGTGAACCGGGACTCTCCTCGTACCGCGCATCCCCCGCGCGCGCAGGTGCGCGCCGGGCGCTGACCGCCGGGCTCGGCTCGGTGCAGGCAGCGCGCAGATCACGCGCGATGACCGACACCCCGAGGAACTCCTCGACGTTCTCGGGTGCGGCGGTCAGCCAGGAGACGAACTCGGCGGACGCGGAGTCATCCAGCGGCCCGTCGTCATTCGCCACGAGCCAGGCGGCGGCAGCCTGAATGGCAGTCGGGTGTCGTTCTTCCATGTCACTCATCGCTTTGACCCAGCCGCGCCAGGCGGCGCCGACAGTGAACCAGGGCCTGCTCTACGTACTTCTGCGCCATCTGCCGCGACACTCCGAGGCGTTTGCCAATTTCTGCATAGGGGAGCCCGTCCGCAAACCGCAGCCGCACCGCGGCCTGCACATTGGGCCCAAGCTGCATCAGCACTGCCCGCAACCGCGCGGCACGCGCTGCCGCATCCAGGTCACCATCGAAGGTCGGCAGCGTCCCCAGCGCCTCGTGTGCTTCAACCTCGCGGATATCGACGCCGCGCGCGCGCCGGTGCTCGAGCGCGGCGTGCTCCTTCACCAGATTGTTGGCGACCGTATACAGGTACAGCACCGGATTGCGCAGAGCACCCTGGTCGCGTACCCGCAGCATGCGCACGTATACCTCCTGCGCCAGATCCGGCGCATCCGCACCGGTGCGTATGCGCCGCCTGAAGAAGGACTGCAGAGCGCCGCGGTGCTCGGCGAACAGCCGCTCGACCAATGACGGATTTGACGCTGGGGCCACGGCGAAAATGCACTCCTCCCTATCCCGTATATGAGTGCCCGGCAGGCGATTTGGCAACCAAAACCTGAGGCTTCCACGCGTGTGCCGTCGATTCTGTCATCTCGCGGTAGCGCTTTTGATCACGCTCCACTCGTTGTCGGTAGATCGACGTGATCAGGCCCCCAAGACTTCAGCCATACATCTGCACCTGGAGATTCACATGTACACGAAACGTAGTGTTGCGATCGCACCGGCCCTCGTCGGCGTCATCGCCTGTTTTCTCAACAGCGGCGCAGCCGCGGCCGCGGAGCACACCGTGTCTATCTCGAAGAAGATCAGCTCCGAGGGACTCGATCTGAGTCGACCGGCGGATGCCCAGACCTTCCTCACGCGCCTTGAGGGTGCGGCATGGATGCTTTGCAAGCGCGGTACCCGCGTCGATCTGAAGCCGGTTGATAACTTCAAGGAGTGCTACGAGAAGACGCTGGGTGATGCAGTGCGCACCACCAACAAGGTATCGGTCACGCAAGCCTATCTGCTGAAGCACACGCTGCAGGACGCGGCCTCCCACGGGATCGAGCTGCCCGCCCAGCTGGCCGCGAAGTGATCGAGGTCAACACGGGGCAGTCGGGGGCTGACGGCAGCCCCGTTCCCTAGCGCTGGCAGGCAACGGGGTACGGGCGAGACGGCGATGCCAAGTGCGACCAACGATGGGGGAGTTATGCCTAGCACTCTGGGACTTCATTGCCTGCATTGCGTGCAGCGCCTCCATCGCATGCATCTCCTGACATGTTGGGTATTGCTCGCCGCCGTGACGCTCGGTGCCTGTGATGCTGGTAGCAGTGACGGGTCAAGTAGCGCAGCGAACCCACCGATCGTGATTGCAACGACACCGACGCCGCCCGATGGAGTTGTCGCGAATCCCTACCCCGGATTCACGTTCGCCGTAGTGAGCGCCGGCTCGCCGTCACCGTGGACCTGGGTCGTAACCTCGGGCGCCTTGCCGGGCGGCCTCACGCTCGGTACTGACGGTTCGCTGACGGGCACGCCGACTGCCGCGGGCTCCTTCACCTTCACGGTCAAGGTGACCGATAGTGCGCAGCCCCCTGCGAGCGGCTCGCAGTCCTTCACGGTCACAATCACTACTCCAGGGCCGCCGGTGCTCATCCCGGGCCAGGTGCCGCCCGCGGGTGTCCATGGCACGCCCTACTATTTCCAATTCGGGGAAACGGGCGGTCTTCTGCCGCTTACCTTTGCAGTGACACAGGGCGCGCTGCCACCGGGTCTCACGCTCGGCGCGGACGGCTCGCTGACCGGCACGCCGACCACGGTCCGCGCAGCGCCGTTCACATTTACGGTGACCGTCACCGACAGCAGCACGCCGACTCCGGCAACGAACTCGGTCCCCTATGCAATCACCATCAGCGAACCCGGACCGCCATCGATCGACAGCACGCCGCCGCCCACAGCAACAGTGGGCTCGCCATACAGCTTCCAATTTGTTGCCAGCGACGGACTCGCTCCGCTGCTCTGGACGCCGTCGGGCGCCCCGATGGGAGGCCTGGCAATCAGCACTGACGGCATTCTGAGCGGAACCCCGTCAACGGCAGGCATCTTCCCCATCACGCTGACAGTCACGGACGCACTGAACCAGAGTTCATCGGCCACGCCCTTCACGATTCGCGTCGCGATAGCCCGGCCTTCGGCGGCGTTCACACCGACCGGGGGGACCATGACAGTGCCCCGCAGCGGGCATACGGCGACGTTGCTGCTCGACGGGCGTGTGCTCATTGCCGGCGGTGGGGCGGCATTTGCGGAGTTGTATGACGCGCCAACCCAAACGTTCACACAGACCGGTAGCATGACGCTCGCGCAGGACGCGCGCAGCGCTACGCTGCTCGCAAACTCGACGTTGCCGAACTACGGCAAGGTCCTGATGGCCGGCGGCGGGGACGTGATCGCGGAGCTCTTTGATCCGACCGTCGGCACCTTCACGGCGACGGGCAGCATGCTGGCGCAACATCTGGGGCAGACCGCGACGCTGTTGAAAAACGGCCAGGTACTGGTCGCCGGCGGCGAGACTGCCAGTGCGGAGCTCTTCAACCCGTCCACCGGTGCGTTCACGGCAACCGGTAGCATGACGGTCTCGCGGAGCGGTCACACGGCGACGTTGCTGCCCGACGGGCGCGTGCTGATCGCCGGGGGCGTGCTGAACCTGGGGCCTGCGGGCACAGTTCCCGTTCCGCCGGGTCCAGGGGATGCATCCGCAGAACTCTACGATCCTGTGACCGGTACGTTCACACCGACCAGCAGCATGAGTGAGGGACGCTCCGGGCATACGGCGACCTTGCTGCTCGACGGTACCGTCCTGGTCACCGGAACGGACAGCACGGCGGAGCTCTTCAATCCCGCGACCGAAGCCTTCTCGGTGGTCGGTCAGCGCCATGCGGGATCCGGAGCCACGGCGACACTGCGTAACGACGGCACGGTCCTCGTCGCCGGCGGCAGGACTCGAGTGTCATCCCCGGCAGCGGAGCTCTTCGCTCCGGAGAGCGAGGGCTTTGTGGAGACCGGCTCGCTCATCACGGCACGGAACGGACATACCGCGACACTGCTGAGCGACGGCACGGTGCTGATTACGGGTGGCACCAGGGCCCGGTGCGCTGGCTACGGTGGCCGGGGCTGTTATGGCACCACGAGCGTGCTTTCCTCGGCCGAGTTGTTCAAGTAGCGCATCGGCGGCTCCGGTCCTACTGATGAGGTGTTACGAGAGCCTGATTTGTAGCGCCCGGGGGTGGAATCAGGTCCGAATCGGGCCCTCGGTACCACGAATTCCCCTAGATGGCGCAATGCAATAGCGATAATCGACTACGAGAGCAGCCGTCAGGGACGTCTTGTGATTCGGCGTCCGCGTACGATGCGCGCACCTTCGGAGCAGCTTGTGAAGCTTACTTCACCCGCACGCTCTGAGGGCTCGAGACTACCGCCGCGACCATGCCAAATCCTGGGCATTCACAGCTGCCGGGGACATGACCAACAGCTGACTCAAAACATGTCAGACGCTGCTGCAGCGCGCCATGCGGTCCCGGTAACGCTTCACGCTAGACTGTTCATTAGGCGTGCCACGAATGAGCGATAAGCGCAGGTCCAGTTGCGGCACTCATCGAGAGAGATCGTCAGCGCGGTAGCTGGAGCGTTGCGTGCACTCCCGGTCTTTGCACCGTTCCCCTGCCTCGAGCCACCCGTCGCCGTCGCGAATGCGCCCACCTCGGCGACCCTTCCGGCCGCCATTCCGGCACAACCGCTGGCTCGGGCGCTGGCAGCCTTTGCTGATCAGAGCGGACTGCAGCTGGTGTATGTCTCCAGCGCCGTCAGCAATCGCAGGTCGCACGCCGTGTTGGCTGGAGCGGGCACAGAGGATGCGCTCACCAAGATGCTCGAGGGTACCGGGCTTCAGTTTGAGTATCTGAATCCCCAGACCATCCGCATCTTTGTGGCCTCAAGCACGGCGGGGCGCTGGAGCGGTGCGGTTGCGAGTGACGAATTGCTCGAGGTCATCGTCACCGCAAACCGCCGTGAGGAGAGCCTGCAGGACGTGCCCCTCACGATTCAATCCGTCTCCGCGGAACAGCTTCGCGAGCTCAGTATCACCAGTCTCAACGATCTGCTGCGGTACACGCCCAATGTGACGTACAGCGGCAACGGCCCCGGTACGGGCAACATCTTCATCCGCGGTCTCGGACTTGTTGGCACCGGTAATCAGAGTCAGGCCACCGTCGCGCCGTTTCCGAATGTCGCCCTTTTTCTGGATGACGTGTCGATGCAGTTCCCGTCGCGCAATAACGACGTGTATCTGATCGACATGGCACGCGTGGAGGTACTGGAGGGCCCGCAGGGCACCCTGCTCGGCGGCGGCACCGAGGCCGGCGCGATCCGCTACATCACCAACGTGCCGAAAATGGAGGCGCTGGAGGGTGAAGCCAACGCGGCTTATGGCGTAACCGCAGGCGGCGATCCCAACACGAAGCTGAGCGCGATGTTTAATGTGCCGCTCGGCGCGAGCTTCGCCCTGCGCGGCGTCATCTTCTCCGAGCGCCGTGGCGGCTACATCGACAATGTCCCCGCCACCATCAGTTATGTTCCCGGCAGCGTGCCCCACGATTTCGGCGGCAACCCGAGCGCCAATAACGCGGGGCTGGTGGCCAGCAACACGAACCCGGCGAATTACCAGGGCTTCCGGCTGTCGGCCCGGTGGCGGGCCTCGCAGGACTGGGACCTGCTGCTGCAGCTGAACCGCCAGAACATGGAGGCGGACGGCTACTTCTTCGCCTATCCAGCGGCACCGGACGGCCAGGCGCTGGAAAAGTACCAGATTGCCGCATTCGCGCCCGCCTATACCAAGGACCGCTATTCGAGTGTGGCGTGGACCCTGAACGGCAAGCTCGGTGATGCCCTGAAGCTCGTCTACACCGGCAGTTACATGGTGCGCGACATCGAGGGCCAGCAGGACTACTCCAACTACCTGCGCGGCTCCACAGCCTCCTCTTACTACGCCTGCATCGGTACCGGGCCGTTTTATTTCAATTCAGGAACTTTCCCGGTACTCGCCGGTACTCCGACCCACTGCGCGCCGCCGATCGGAACTTGGCACGACACGGTGCGCAACACGCACCAGAGCCACGAGCTGCGGGTAAGTACCAGTGAGAGCTATCGCCTGCGTGGACTGTTCGGGGCGTTCTGGGAAAAGTTCGTGATCTATGACGACATGAACTTCAACTACCTCGGCATCCCGCAGTGTGACCCGGCGAATCTGGCAGCGGCCACGGCCGGCGGCGTGGGCTGCCTGTCGGCGGTCGGCCCGCTGCCCGGCACCTTCGCCAGCGATCCGACGCTGCGCGAGAATACCAATACCGCCTTCGGCGAGGACCTGCAGCGCGGCTACAAGCAGGCCGCGTTCTTCGTGGCGATCGACTTCGACATCGTTCCCAAGGTGCTCACGGTCTCCGCTGGCACGCGCTACTTCAGGTACGACGATTTCGAGGACGGCTCGGAGTACTACAGCCTGACCAGCCACCCCCTCCTGGTGAACCATGCCAACGGCAGTTGCACGGCGGCCGGCGGGTGCGGTTTTCCGATCAGTCTCAGCCAGAGCGAAAGCGGTTTCTCCAGCCGCGGCAACCTCAGCTGGCACATCACGCCCGACGTCATGATGTACTACACCTTCGCGCAGGGATTTCGTCCCGGCGGCTTCAATCGCACCTTCGCGGTTCCGGGTACGCAGATTCCCGCGACTGGGCACGTGGCCCCTTATTGCGCCCCTCCCACGCCTCAGGCCGCGGATCCGCGGTGCCAGCCCGGTGGCAGTCTCGTGAATGTCTTTCAAGCGGTCCGTCCGGCTGCCTATGACTCCGACGACCTGGTCAACAACGAGCTCGGCCTGAAGAGTGAGCTGCTGGACCATCGCCTGCTGCTGAATGCGTCCGCTTACCACATGCGACTGAACCACGCCCAGTCGGTCCTGTACGACCCGGCACATCTGGGCAGCTCAAACTGGGTGACCAACGGCCCGACTTACACGATCAGGGGCGTGGAGCTGCAGCTGGTAGCGCGGGTAACCGAGGGGCTTACGGTTCAGGGCTCGAGTGCCTGGAACAGCACCCAGCAGTCGAACAGTCCTTGTCTGAGGTCGGTGGGCATCACGCCAGCCACCAGGAACAACCCGACTCCAGCCGGGGAGTGCATCACCATAGTCTCGGGGCTGCCGTACACCAGCCCGTGGGGCGTGTCGGGCGCCGCATCGCCCTACGCACCGCCCCTGATGTACAACCTGCGGGCACGCTACGACTGGAATCGCCTTTCTCTACGACCATTTATCATGCTGAGCGCCAGTTACATCGCCGCCATGACCACTGCGCCGGCGAGCTTCCCGGACGCCACCGGTGCCAGTGAGAACCCGCCGGCTTCAACGCTGCTGAAGTACACCATACCTGCGCATACCACCTACGATGCAGCCGTCGGGCTGGTCAAGGACAACTGGACGGCGCAGATTGCCGGCACCAACCTCGCCAACGCCTACGCGGCTACCAATATTTCCGCGGGCCAATTCATCACGGCCGTCAGTCCCATGAGGCCCCGGACGCTGATGGCGGAAGTCGCCGTGAAGTTCTGAAATGGCTCAGCCAGAGCCAGGGGGTCATGTGGAGCGAGGTTTTTTATTGCTGGCACTTTGCCGAGCGCTGTGAAAGGCTCGACCGCACCGTCAAACACCGAGGAGCCCATGAGCCAGGCGGCTGCACAGGTTGAGACGATGATCGACTACCTGGTGCCCAGCTCGCGCATCAACCGCCGCTTCTGGGCGCCGGGCAAGGAACTCAACACCGGGGTCTACGCGAGCTATCCCGTGACGGTTCGCAACGCACGCCTCGCCGGTCCCTTCACGCTCGATGCGCATGGCTTCTGCCTCGGCAGCCACGAGAGCGCAATCCGCGACTTCGAACAGCAGTACGCGCCCGACTCGGCCTATGCCGCGGAAGTCGCGTCAGCGGTGATGCGCCTGACGGGGGCGGACTTCGTGGTGCCGATGGGCGGCATGATCCGCGATGCCGCCGCCACCAGCGCGACCGTGCAGCCGCCGGCGGCCGAGGCGCACGTCGACTTCACGCAGCGCTCCGCCGAGCGTATCGCCGCGCGCCTCTATGCGCGCGAGCGGCCGCAGGGTGCGCCTTACCGGCGCTTCATCGCCTTCAGCTTCTGGCGCGCGCTCTCCGCGCCCCCGCAGGACATGCCGCTGGCGCTGTGCGAGGGTGGCTCGGTGCGCGATGAGGAAGGCACGCACAACACCAAAGTCGACGTCGCCGAGATCCCCGAGGGCGAGGCGCTGTTCGCGCCGATCCCGGGTGAGGAGGACATGACGGCCGCGACGATCTTCCACTACTCGAGCGCGCATCGCTGGTGGTACTTCCCGGACATGCAGCCGCACGAGGTGGTGCTCATCAAGTTCTACGACTCCGACCGCAGCAAGGCCTGGCGCTGCCCGCACACGGCCTTCCGCGACACCAGCCGCCCGGACGCGAAGCCGCGCCGCTCGATCGAGTTCCGCGGTATCGCTTATTTCACGCGCGCTTGAGCGCGAAACAAGTCTGACGCCGTGCTGCTGCGCGGCAACAGCGCCGCCGAGCTTCATGTCGGACTGCAGCTGCAGCTGCGCACATAGATCCCCTGGGACGTCGGATCGCGCCAAGCGCGTCGCCGCAGCTTGCGATGGCGCCGCCCCCTGTTTGGGTGTTGAAATCGGCGACCTAAAGGAGCGAGGCCGCGCGGCGGGCGAACACCAACCGGAACGTGACGCGGCCTTAAGTCCAACACAACCGCTCTCAAGGCATTCCAACCTCAAGAACACGGAGAAGAGTCAATGGCGACTTCAAATTCGGTGAGGAACACGAAGACACATCCGACGCTGCGCCGCGCGGCGCCGTGGCTGGCGCTGGGGTTGCTGGGGCTCAGCTGCGGCGGCCTCGCGCAGGCGCGCTGCGGGGAGACACCCGCGCCACTGAAGCCGGCGGCCAACGACGGCCGCCTGGTGCCGGTGGGCTACCGATTCGTTTCGGAGGACGAAGACAACAACAACGGTGGCTGGGAAAGATCGGGCATCGTCGGCCTGTGGGAGTTCGAGTGGCACTCCAAGGGCAACCCGGGAATCCCGGATGACACCGTGCTGGATTTCGGCACGATCATCTGGCACGCGGATGGCACCGAGGCCACGGTCTCGGGCGGGCGCACGCCGGCGGTCGGTGATGTGTGCATGGGCACGTGGCGTCAGGTCGGTCCCGGCAAGTTCCGGCTGACTCACCTGGCCATGGGCTATGGGCCACCGCAGGGGCCGCCGGTGGGTTATGGCGGCATCGCGGTGCTGGACATGACCGTCACCCTCGGACCCAACGGCAACGCCTACCACGGCCACTTCACGCTGACGCAGTACGCCCCGAGCTCCGATCCAAGCGCTCCGTTCTCGGAGTTCGACCAGAGCTCGGTCGCGTTTGTGCTGAACGGCAACGTCGCGGGCAAGCGCGTCGTCGCGAAGTAAGCCGTGCAGAGCCCGGCCCGCCTCCGCTCCAACGGAGGCAGGCCGCGGCACTTCCTGCCATCGCAGGATGTTGTGTCCGCACATGCATCATGCGACTTGGTGCACCGCCGCGAACCCGGAGGTTCCGGCCTCTTCCTTAACCGACTGTTAGCGCCCATCATCGAGCTGTTGCACCCGCTCCCCGGCGCCGAGGGCTAGTCAAGAAGAACACCCCTCACGGTCTGGAGTTGGGACACGGCTTTGGTGCCGGGGACCGTGCGCTCGCGCGGGAGGCCCCAATGTCGTTGCTCAGCAAGACGCGTCTCAGCTCAGCTGCGCTCATCGCGCTCTTCCTTCTCAGCTGTGGCGGAGGCAGCTCCGAGATGCCCGCGCCCACCGTCCAGATCAACATCGCGCCGGCGACGATCGTTGCCGGTCAGCCCGCAACGCTCACCTGGTCGACCATGGGCGCTTCGGAGTGCTCCGCCAGCGGCGCGTGGTCGGGTTCACAGCCGACGAGCGGGAGCGTGGTGGTATCGCCTGCTGTGGCGGACGCTTACACGTACACGCTGAGCTGTTCCGCGGGGATGTCCGCGCAGGGAAGCGGCTCGGCCACGCTGAACGTCTCGCCCGTGCAGCTCGCCATCGCGACGCCGACCTTGCCGAACGGCGCCCCCGGGCTCGCTTACAGCGCGACGATCCAGGCAAGCGGGGGAGTCGGCCCCTACACCTGGACGGTGAGCGACGGCGCGCTGCCGCACAACCTCGCCCTGGATGGCGGTACCGGCAGCAGCGTCACGCTCGCCGGAACCCCGGACACGGTGATACAGGGCCAGGCATTCACGATCGAGGTCACCGATTCCTCCCAACAGAGGGCAATGCAGGCCTACGTCGTCTCGATCGTGCAGCGGGACACCCTGGCGTTCTCGGCTGGACTCCTGGATTTCGGCCACGGCGTGCTGGGCGCTCCCGGCGGCAGCCAGACGGAGACGCTGACCAATACCGGCGCGATGGCGATCGCCCTCAGCAGCATCAGCATCGCCGGAGACGAGAGTGCTGACTTCCAGCGCACCAGCACCACCTGCCCGGCGAGTCTCCCGCCTGGCGCGAGCTGCGCGATCAACGTGGCTTTCGCGCCGTCACGGAGCGGCGTTCGCTCCGCCGCGCTGACCATCAGCGATGACACCGCGGGCAGCCCGCATAGCGTGTCATTGACCGGCGTAGGGCTGGCGGCGGGCGGCAACGCCACCTTCTCCACCGACATCCTGGATCTGGGCACGCAGCAGGTCGGCATGACGAGCCCGGCCGCCATCGTCACGCTGACGAATTTCGGTACCGCGGCCCTGAACGTCACCAGCGTCACCGCCAGCAACGCCTTCGCCGACACGACGACCTGCATGGGAAGTGTGCCCTCGATGGGCAGCTGCACGGTCAGCGTCGTGTTCACGCCGACCGCCACGGGGGCTGCATCAGGCACGCTCTCGGTGGCAGACGATGCGGCGGACACTCCACAGAGCGTCTCACTCACTGGCACCGGCAGCACGACCACGCCGCTTCTGAGCGGTTACTGCGTCGTACTGGCCAACGCCTGTCACGTCACAGAAACGATTGCGGGCGGATGCCCTGAAGGGACTCCGGCCGAGCATCCCATGGGCTACGGCAGTTGTCCGGTAGGCCCGGCTCGCGGGGAGCCGCTCTCGCACGTCGATGGATCGAGGTCCTGCTTCACCGGGGGATCGACCCGGGTGGGGATGGGCTACTGCGGAACGAACTGAGGTCCGCATCGCCTGCAGGCGACGTGTGGCCGTTCAGTCCGCGCCGCGCAGCTGTGACTCGCTGACCCACCAGCCGTGCACCTGCGGGCGCAGCCGGTGCGGGATCGCAACGCGCGCCACCGGCCCGGCGCTGATGCGGCCGGCATCGAGGATCCACAGCGCGTGCCGGAAGTCCGCAGGTCCCAGCTGCTCGTCGACGATCAGGAGCAGCCAGCCCTCGTGTCCCTTCCTCGCACCCGGCACGTGCACCGGCTCGTTGAAGCACTGCCCGGGCGGCAGCGCCAGCGCCTGCGGCGGTCCGCCTTTCAGGTCGAGGCGCAGCAGCGTGTTGAACATGACACCCACCGGACCGCCCGCGACCGGCGGCCCCTGCATCTCGGGGTTCATCGTCAGCATCCAGGCGTGCTCGTAGGGACGTCCCTGCACTGAGGCGGGAATCAGCGGCAGGTCCCCGGGCGGTCCGATGACGGTCTCGGTCACGCGCTCGCTGCCATCCTCAAGGTCGATGCTCCAGCGCGCCAGGCGCGCCCCCGTCTCCCCCGGTGCGACGTGCAGGCCCGAGGCGCGCTGGATGAATGGAAAGGCATTGACGTTCGCGAGGCACTGGTCGAGGTGGATGCGCCCCGCTTCATCCTCGAACGCGTTCATGACGTGAAAGCACGAGGCGCCCTTCGGCCCCCTGAACCAGCGCATCTCGCGCACTGCGCCGTAGCGCGGCAGTACCCCGACCCAGGAGTCGCGCTGCGGCTCGTGCACCCAGTGGTCGCCCCCGGCGCGCAGGCGCGCAAGGTCGCAGGTCGTCGGGTACACGGGGAAGAGCGCGTAGCGGCGCGTGATCGCAAAATCATGCATCAGCGCGCAGTACGGCGCATCGAACCACTGCTCGCGCCTGAGGTTCCCCTGCGCATCGGCGATGCAGTAGGCGACCTTGGTGGAAGCGAGCCCATCGGCCTCGTAGCCGAAGAAGAACATCTCGCCCGAGTCCGGGTCGATGCGCACGTGCGCGGTGACCGTCTCACTCTTCAGCAGTCCGCCAAAATCGTAGCGCCCGAGGGTCGCGAGCGTGCGCGGATGCACGCGGTATGGGCGCCCGTCCTCCTTGGTCATGAGCAGCCGTCCCGCATGCCACACCGGCGTGGTGTTGGCGACGGTGCGGTCCAGGCCGCGCGCCTCGGGCTGATCGGTGAAGGGATTGCGGTAGCGCCCGAAGAGCGCGCGCCCGGCGGCCACCTCGGCGCGGTGGCGCTCGGTCTCAACGAAGCGCATGGTGAGATCGACGCGCCCGCCGCTGAAGTGCAGTGCCGACACCATGCCATCTCCGGAGAGCACCGCGCCCCCGTCCTCGAGGTAGGGCGGAAAGGCCGGATCGGGCGTGGCGCGGAAGAAGCTGCCCGCAACCTCGGCCGGGAGCTCGCCCGCGACCGCAAGGCCCCTGAGCTCGTACTCCTCGCCGAGCGGGGTATTGAGGCCGGTGTACTCCGGCGTGGCGGGAAATGCGCGCGCGCTCATGTTTGCGACTGCGGTCTACGCAGGTGCGCGCGATCATGCGTGCCCCCCGAGGCGCTCACAAGGCGTCTCACGCGAACCACAGCGCGATCGCACGCATCTCGATGCTCTCGCGCGGCGCCACGTCCTTCGGGCAGCCCGGGTCATCGAAGGCGACGTGCGGCACGCAGTGCGCGCGTCCCGGCTCGCTGTCGTGGGTCTTGAACACGATGACCTCGGAGCGCGTGAGGTCCGGGAAGTAGTACCAGCGGTGCCGAGGCGCGTGCGTGAGCAGCAGCCCCTCGAAGGACCACTCGGGCTGCCCCGGGGCATCGAAGACTGCGGTGGCCGTGATCAGGTCTTTCGCCGCGACGCTGCGTGCATCGCACAGCGCCAGTGGCACGTCCTGCGGTGGCGGCGAGAGCAAGCGCCAGATGTTGTAGTGCGCGAAGCGCGCCAGCTCCTGTCCTGCGGGTGCCGCGCGCGCAGCGAACGCCGCCGCCGTGGCATCGCTCACGTCCACGTGCGCGAAGCGCGCCGGGCGCGAGTTGTCGAGCTGCCCGGACTTGGGCGAGCGCTCGCTGAAGCGGCGGATGCCAGGGCTGCCGACCACGACCAGGTCGGCGCCGGTGAGCGAGCCGATGAGCGTGACGATCTCGGGTGGATGCACGGCCTGCACCGCGGCGCGGTCGGCGAAATCCTGCACGGCACTCTCGTGTGCGATGCGCCTGAAGCCACTCTCATCGAGCCCCGCCCCGAGGGCTCGCCCATCGCCGACCGGCATCTCGAGCGGCGCGATGTCGAGCTCATCGCGGGCGTGATCGTTGGCGTAGTAGCGCGGCGCGCGCACGCCGCGGCCGCAGTACGCGATACGGGCCCGCACGCTCACGCACGCACCCGCGCCTCTGCCTCGCTGGTGCCCTCCTGCCACAGCGCCGTGAGCACCGGCAGCACCGAGGCCCGCAAGGCCGCGGGCACGCGCGCGAGCAGGGCCGCCTCGTGCGCATCCACCACGCTGCGTGCCTTCGCCAGAACCAGCCGGCCGCGCGCGGTCAGCTCGAGCGCCTGCGAGCGCCCGTCCACCTGGCGGCGGCGGACGAGGCCGCGGCCCTCCAGGCGGGCGACGAAGGGAACCATGTTGGCGCGCTCGATATCCAGCAGGCGCCCGGCGCGACTCTGCGTCATCCCGGGATTGGACTCGATCAGCATCAGCAGCGCCACGTCCGCATGCCGAAGCTTGAGCGCAGCGAGCCGCGTGTTCAGCTCCGCCACCGCCGCGCCCGCGGCGCGCCGCAGCAGGTAGCCGGCCAGTTGCCGCAAGGGGTCGTGCATGGGATCTGTGAGGTGCTGCATTTGTCAGCGCCGGCGGCTGCCGGTTATAATGCTATATCTCATAGCAATCGAGCAACCGCCCATGAGCGCACGCGCCGAAGCCGACACGGTCTCCTTCCGGGTCCAGGACCAGATCGCCTGGGTGAACTTCAACCGCCCCGAGAAGCGCAACTGCATGAGCCCGAAGCTCAACCGCCGGATGCTCGCGGTGCTGGACGAGCTCGAGTTCCGCGACGACGTCGGCGTGCTCGTGCTCACCGGCACCGGCGCCGCCTGGTCGGCGGGCATGGACCTCAAGGAGTACTTCCGCGACACCGAGGCGGACGGGCTTCCCGGGGTGCGCCGCTCGCAGCGCGAGGCTTACGCCTGGTGGGAGCGGTTGCGCTGGTACCAGAAGGTCACCATCGCCATGGTGAACGGCTGGTGCTTCGGCGGCGCCTACGGCCCCTTGTATGCCTGCGACCTCGCCTTCTGCACCGAGGACGCGCAGTTCGGGCTCTCCGAGGTCAACTGGGGGATCCTGCCCGGCGGCGGCGCCACCAAGGTGGCCGCCGAGCTCATGCCGATGCGACAGGCCATGTACCACGCGCTGCTCGGCGAGACACTCGGCGGCCGCGAAGCCGCGGCGGTGGGCCTGGTGAACGAGGCCCTGCCGGCAGGCCGGCTCGAGGCGCGGGTCACCGAGGTGGCGCAGAAGCTCCTCAAGAAGAACTGGGAGACGCTCAAGGCGACCAAGGACGCCATGCGCCGCGTGCGCGAGATGAGCTACGACAATGCCGAGGATTACCTCATCCGTGCCCAGGAAGCGCTCAACTGGCACGACAAGAGCGACGGACGCCACCGCGGCATCAAGCAGTTCCTCGACGACAAGAGCTACAAGCCAGGTCTCACCCAGTACGACAAGGCGAAGTAACCTCGCCGGCCCGCAGGCTCGCGGGCTTGACGCGACCGCCGCATCAGGATTGCTGCAGCGCGCGGTGCGTGCGCCAGCGCCGCGGCGCACACTAGCGGCGCGCGACAGGTCTGGGCGGCTCGGGTGGGACTCACGCTCGAACCAAGGGGGAAGAATGATGAGAATGCGCCGCTATCTTGCGGTCTTTACCGCTACCCTGATGATGGCCCCTGGATACGCCGCTGCCGCGACGCCGGCCGATGAGCAGCGCCTGCGGGAGCTGGACAAGCAGTGGTCGCAGGCCGCCGGCGCCAAGGATGCCGCCAAGACGGCGTCGTTCTACGCCGAGGACGGCTCCATGCTGCCCCCCAACGCCCCCATCGTGAACGGCAAAGCCAAGATCCAGGAGACCTGGGCCGGGCTGATGGCGAAGCCCGGCTTTGCAATCCACTTCGAGCCCACCCGCATCGTGGTGGCGAAATCAGGTGACGTGGCCTTCGACGTGGGGACATTCGAGCTCACCATGAACGATGCGCAGGGCAAGCCCACGACGGCCGTGGGCAAGTACGTCGTGGCCTGGTCGAGGAAGAAGAACGGCGAATGGAAAGTCGAGGCGGACTGCTTCAATACGGACAAATAGCCCAGTCCGCAGCGCGTCCTAGTCGCCGCTGCGCACCCTGAGGCCGAGCAGCGCCACCGCCGCGAGCAGCGAGCCGCACGCCATGACGATAGCCACCGGCTGCAGCCCGAAGCCCGCCTTGAAGAGGTAGCCCGCGATCACGGGACCCAAGGCGGCGCCGCCGCGGCCGACGCCGATCGCGAACCCGGTGCCGGTGGCCCGCACGTGCGTCGGAAAGACCTGCGCGAACAAGAGGTAGAAGCCGGCGATCGCCGCGTTGGTGAAGAAGCCGCACAGGATGAGCACGCCCCGCAGGCTGGCCGCATCGGCCGCCCCGTGGCCGAAGCGCACCAGCATCGCCGCCCCGCACACGAGCGTCACGACCGTGAGCGGCCGCAGTCCGATGCGGGTCGCCAGCAGGCCAAAGAGCGCCCCGCCGGTCGCACCCCCGAGGCTCACGAAGCTGAGCATGCCGGCGGCGGCCTGGGGCGTGAGCCCCATGTCGACCACGATCTTCGGCACCCACTTGAGCAGGAAGTAGAAGCTGGTGATATGGGCGAAATAGGCAAAGGTGACGATCACCGTGGTCGCCAGCAGCGCCGGCCTGAAGATGTCGCCGAGCGAGCGCCGCTCGCTTGCAGGCAGCGCGCTCAGAGTGGCCGCAGGCACATGACCTAACCGTGTGAGGATGCGGTTGATCTCGGCGAGCGCTCCCGGGGCACGGCGGCGGTCGAGGAATACCACCGACTCGGGCACCAGCAACCACACCAGCGGCAGGAACGCGCTCGTGACCCAGCCGCCGCAGGTGAAAACCGCGTGCCAGCTGGCGTGCGCGAGCAGCTTCTGCACGAAGAGACCGCCGACCACGCCGCCGAGCGGGTAGCCGATGACCATGAGCGCGAGCGCGAAGTTGCGCCAGCGCCGGCTGGCGAGCTCCGCGGCCGCGGCGTTGATGGCGGCCAGCGTGCCGCCGATGCCGAGCCCGGTGAGCAGCCGCCACGGCAGCAGCTGCGCCACGCTCTGCGAGTGGCCGGCGCCGAACATGCCGGCGGCCATCGCGATGAGGCAGGCGAGGATGGTCGGGCGGCGGCCGACCTTGTCGGCGACCGGGCCGAGCGTGAGCGAGCCGATCGCCATGCCGAGCAGCTCCATCGACAGCACCCAGCCGAGCGTGCCCTTGTCGATCCCCCAGTCGCGCGCGATCCCGGGCGAGGCGAAGCTGACCGAGAGCACGTCGAACCCGTCGAGCGCATTCAGCCCCACGGTCACCAGCACCGCCACCCACTGCGCGAGGCGCATGGCGCCGGCGTCGATGATGGATTTCGGGTCCTCGCCCGTCATGCGTCCCCCTGCTCCAGGCGCGCTCCGGCGCGGCGCCTCATTCGTGGATGCGCGTCAAGAGCTCGATCAGCTTGGCCACTTCCTTGTCGTTGAAGCGCGATTTCAGCCAGTGCTCGTGCTGCGTGATGGCGCGCTTGGCCGTGGCGAGCGCACGCCGCCCGGCCTCGGTCAGGTTCAGGGCCTGCTTGCGGCCGTCGCTGCGCGAGCGCTTGCGCTGCAGGTAGCCCTTGGCCTCGAGGCGGTTCACGATCGCCATGGTGGTGGCGCGGTCCATGCGCATGCGCTGCGCGAGCCCGGTCTGGGCGATTTCCGGGTGGTCGTCCACCAGCCACAGCGCCGAGACCTGCTTCTGCGTGAGGTCCAGGTGCGCAAAGGTCTCGGCGAAGTGCCGGTAGACCGCGCCGTGCGCGAGGCGGATATGGAACCCCACGATATTGCGGATCTCGCCGATGTCCTCGTCCCCCGCCACGTGGGGGGTGGTGATGGCGATCTGTTCTTTTTGCTTAGGCATCGCGCTACCCGGCCCTGAGCATTGTTAGTATAGCTTACGAACTCACCACCGCTGCGGGGAGTGCACCCCATGGCCCAATTTCCCCACACCCCCGGATTCACGGGCTTCAATACGCCCTCGCGCATCGAGGCGGACATCGAGGATCTCGCCTGCGAGGGCACGATCCCGCGCGAGCTGGACGGGGCCTTCTTCCGCGTGCAGCCCGATCCGCAGTTCCCGCCCAGGCTCGGCGATGACATCTCCTTCAACGGCGACGGCATGATCACGCGCTTCCACTTCCACCACGGGCGCTGCGACCTGCGCCAGAGGTGGGCGCGCACCGAGAAGTGGCAGCTCGAGCACGCCGCCGGCAAGGCGCTGTTCGGCGCCTACCGCAACCCGCTCACTGACGATGAGGCGGTGCGCGGGCGCATCCGCGGCACAGCCAACACCAACGCCTGGATCTTCGGCGGCAAGCTGTACGCGCTCAAGGAGGACTCACCGGCGCTGGCCATGAACGCGGCGACGCTCGAGACCGAGGGCTACACGCGCTTCGGCGGCATCCAGGGGCAGACCTTTACCGCGCACCCGAAGATCGATCCGAAGACGGGCAACATGATCGCCTTCGGCTACGCCTCCTCGGGGCTGTGCAGCGAAGACTGCGCTTTCTACGAGATCAGCCCCGCGGGCGAGCTGCTGCAGGAGGTGCCCTTCAAGGCGCCCTACTACTGCATGATGCACGACTTCGCGATCACCGAGGATTACGCGCTCTTCCACATCGTGCCCTCGATCGGCAGCTGGGAGCGCCTGCGCGCCGGCCTGCCGCACTTCGGCTTCGATACGACGCTGCCGGTGTACCTGGGCGTGCTGCCGCGCCGCCTCGGGGCCGCCGCCGGGGACATCCGCTGGTTCAAGCGCGCCAACTGCTTCGCGAGCCACGTGCTCAATGCCTTCCAGGACGGCAAGCGCATCCACTTCGATACGCCGGAAGCGAAGAACAACTTCTTCCCGTTCTTCCCCGACGTGCACGGGGCGCCCTTCAACGGCCAGGACGCCATGACCTACCTGACGCGCTGGACGGTGGACCTGAGCTCGCGCTCCAGCGACTTCACCGCCCTCGAGCGCCTCACCGAGACCGCCGCCGAGTTCCCGCGCATCGACGATCGCTGCGCCGGCGTGCCCTACCGTCACGGCTGGCTGCTGGAGATGGACCCGCGCCGCCCGGTGGAGCTGCGCGGCGGCACCCCTGCCGGGGTCCTCATGAACTGCCTGCTGCACAAGGACCTGGCACGCGGCACCGAAGAGCACTGGTGGTGCGGGCCGGTCTC
>DATJVL010000005.1:0-59605 GCA_035501795.1 Steroidobacteraceae bacterium | reverse complement strand
AGGCTCTTCAGCAGCCAGCGCGCCTCCTGCAGCTGCGCGCGCATGGTGGCGTGGCTGGCGTTGCGGCCGATGAGGCTGGCATAGCCCTGGTTCAGGCGCACGCGCGGCAGCGTGGCGGGGTTCAGCTCGACGCCCCAGCCGTGCTCGGTGCGCCGCACGAACACGTCCGGCACCACGTACTCGGCGCTGCCGGCGCTGACGGTGGCGCCGGGGCGCGGATGGCATGAGCGCACCAGCGCCAGCGCGCTCGCCAGCTCCTCCTCGGTGGCGCGCAGCTCGCGCCGCAGCAGCGTCAGCTCGCGCTCGGCGACGAGCTCGAGGTGGTGGCGCGCGATTTGCAGCGCGGTGGCGTAGCCGGGGGTGGCCGGGTCGAGCTGCCGCAGCTGCAGCTCGAGGCACTCGGCCACCGAGCGTGCGCCCACCCCGGGGGGATCGAGCGCCTGCACCACCTGCAGCACGGAGGCGACCTCGCTCGCGGCGCATTCCAGCTCGGGGCGCAGCGTCTGGGCGATCTCCTCGAGGGACTCGGTGAGGTAGCCGTCGTCGCTGATGGAGTCGACGATGGCGCGCGCGATGGCGAGCTCGCGCGGCGCCAGGCTTGCCAGCTCCAGCTGCCACAGCAGGTGCTCCTGCAGCGACTGGCCGCTGTCGTCGGCGTAGTCCTGCTGGCGCTCGTCATCGTCGCTGTTCCAGGGGGTCTCGGCGGGGCCGGCGCCGTGGGAGTCCCAGCCCTCATCGAGCACTTCGACGGTGCGCTCGGCTTCCTTGGGCTTGGGCTGCTCGGCGGCCGTGACCAGCGCCTCGAAGGTGCCGGTGGCCTCGGCTTCCTCCATGGGCTCGAGCATCACGTTGCTCTCGAGCATCTCGCGGATGTGCGCCTGCAGCTCGAGGGCGGGCAGTTGCAGAAGTCGGATCGCTTGCTGCAGCTGCGGGGTCATCGTCAGTTGCTGACCCAGCTTCAGCTGCAGAGAAGGTTTCAGCATGTGCGCCTGCGAAGGGCTCTCAGCCCTCCCAATTTCATCCTGTAATCAATTGAAAACCAACGGTTTAGCCATTTTCCCCCGGGACGCTCACAGCCGGAAGGACTCACCCAAGTACACCTCACGGACTTGGGGGTTGGCAAGGACTTCTTCCGCAGTCCCCGAGGCGATCACCGTGCCCTGATTGACGATGTAGGCGCGCCCGCAGACCCCGAGCGTCTCGCGGACATTATGGTCAGTGATGAGCACGCCGATGCCGCGCTGCGTCAACTCGCGGATGATGCGCTGGATGTCCAGCACCGAGAGCGGGTCGACGCCGGCGAACGGCTCATCGAGCAGCATGAACCTGGGCTCGGCCGCGAGTGCGCGGGCGATCTCCACGCGCCGCCGCTCGCCACCGGAGAGTGCAAGCCCGAGGCTCTTGCGCACGTGCCCGATGCGCAGCTCCTCGAGCAGCTGTTCCAGGCGCTCCTCGCGGGCCGCCCGCTCGAGCTGCGGCCGGGTCTCCAGGATCGCCATGACGTTGGCTTCCACCGAGAGCTTGCGGAAGACCGAGGCCTCCTGGGGCAGGTAGCCGAGGCCGAGCTGGGCGCGGCGATGCATGGCGAGCAGCGTCAGGTCCTGCTCGCCGAGGTGGATCGAGCCGGCATCGCAGGGCACCAGCCCGACGATCATGTAGAAGGCGGTGGTCTTGCCGGCACCATTGGGCCCGAGGAGGCCGACGACCTCGCCGTTGGCCAGCTCGAGCGAGAGGTCGCGCACCACGGTGCGCGACTTGTAGCTCTTCTTAAGCCCGCTCGCCTTGAGCACCGTCATGACTGGGGCGGGGATTGCGGCTGCGGCTTGGCGGCGTCGGGGGTCTTGCCCTCCTTGCCGGCGGGGGCGCTGGTGCGCGGCTGGATCACGATGTGCACGCGCTGATCGTTCCCCGGGGCGCTGGCCTGCACCTTCTGCGCGCGGATGTTGTAGATCAGCAGCGGGCCTGAGATCTCGCTCTGCCCATCGCTCAGCCACGCATCCTCGTTCAGCCGCACGGTGCCCTCGTTGATGTCGTAGACGATCTTGTCGGCATGCCCGTGCGCCATCTGCTCGGAGCCGATGCGCTTTTGCTCGAAGTTGGCGGGCTTGCCGGTCACGGTGGCGCGCAGGATGCGGTTGTCCTGGAACTCCACCACCGCGGCGTCCGAGCGCAGGTTGCCGTGCTCCTCGGCATCGATGTGCACGTCGCCCTCGAAGGTCCACTTGCTGTTGGCGAAGTTAAGCCCCGTGGCGTGCGCGTGCTGGGCCTGCACGCGCGTGTCGCCCTGCGAGATGGTCACGTCCTTGAACTCCACCGTGTTGGTCTTGTAGTCGACCTCGGAGGAGGCCGCATCGAGCTTGATCGGCTGCTCGTTGCCGCCGCGGGGGCTCGCCAGCACCTTCGGCCGCCTGCCGGCCGCATCCTGTGCCCCCGCGCTCGCGGTCAGTGCGGCGGCCAGCAGCAGCACGCCGCCGCGCAGCTTACGGTAGGTAGGAGCCATGCACGGCCGATTCTAGCTGCAGGCGGCGCTCCTTCAAGTTCGCCACCATGCCGGCGGCATCGAGTTTGCGACCGGACATGATGAGGGTGACCGGCGCGCGCGTGCTGGCGACCTGCGTGTTGGTGTCGAAGGTGAGCTGCTCGGTCGTGATGTCCGCCGGCTCGCCGGTGCCGGCGACGATGCCGGTGGCATGCACCGCGCCGTCGAGCTTGACGATGCCGCTGTTCTGCGCGAGCTCGCCGTGATTGGCGCGCGCGGTCCACTGATCCCCGGCGGAGTCCTTGAAGCCGAGCACCACCTGCTCGAGGTCGATCAGCTCCTCCGCGGGACGCTGCTGCACCTCCTGCGCATCGATGGTGTAGAGCGGTGCCCCGTCCGCGCCGGTCTGGATCAGGGTGGCCTGGCGAGCCGAGTAGCCCGGGTCGCTCGGCGCCTCGATCACCGTGGGCGTCGCTACCTCGCGCTCCCCGCCCGAGAGCACCACCACGCCCACCAGGAGCGCGACGAAGGCCACCAGCGCGAGGATCCGCACCATCAGCGTACGCGCGCGCGGCGCGCCCCGCCGCGCAGCAGCAGGTCACACACCTCGCGCACGGCGCCCGCGCCGCCCGGCAGACGCGTGACGGCATGCGCGGCGCGGCGCACCGCCGGGTGCGCATCCGCCACCGCGAAGGCGAGCGCCACTCCCTGCATCAGCGGCAGGTCCGGCAGGTCATCGGCGACGCAGGCGCAGGCACTGCGCGGCAGCCCGAGGCGTGTGCGCAGGCGCGCGAGCGTGGCGCCCTTGTCGGGCACGCCCTGGTAGACGTGCCGCACCCCGAGCTCGCGGCAGCGCGCCGTCACCATCGGCGAGCGCCGCCCGGAGATCACCGCCACCTCGAGCCCGGCGCGCCGCAGGGCGACGATGCCGTGGCCGTCGCGCACGTGGAACACCTTGAGCGCCTCACCGCGCGTGCCGAAGTACAGCCGTCCGTCGGTGAGTACGCCATCGACATCGAGCACCAGCAGCCGGATGGCGCGCGGCGCGAGCTTCACACCACTCCGGCCCGCATCAGGTCGTGCACGTTGAGTGCGCCGATCAGCTTGCCGTGCGCATCGGCGACCGGGAGCGCGGTGATGCGGTGCACTTCCATCAGGTGCGCCGCCGCGGCCGCGAGCTCGCGCGGGCCGATGCTCTTGGCGCCGCTGGTCATCACCGCGCTCATGACGGTGTTGTGCACGTCGATCTGGCGGTCGAGCGCCCGGCGCAGGTCACCGTCGGTGAACACGCCGAGGATGCGCTCGTGGCGGTCGACCACCACGGTCATGCCGAGGCCCTTGCGCGACATCTCCAGGAGCCCGGCGCTCAGCGGGGCCTCCGGCGTGATGCGCGGCACCGCCGTGCCGGTGCGCATCAGGTCCTCGACGTGCAGCAGGAGCTTGCGCCCGAGGGCGCCGCCCGGGTGCGAGCGGGCGAAGTCCTGGGCGGTGAAGCCGCGCGCTTCCAGCACCGCCACCGCCAGGGCATCCCCCATGGCCAGCGTCGCGGTCGTGCTCGCCGTCGGGGCGAGGTTTAAGGGGCAGGCCTCCTCGGGCACCGAGACGTCGAGCGCGACGCGCGCGGCGCGCGCCAGGGTGGAGTCGGGCTTGCCCGTCATCAGTATCAGCGGCACACCCAGGCGCTTCAGGTGCGGCAGCAGCAGCACCAGCTCCGGGGTCTCGCCGGAATTGGACAGGGCCAGCACCGCGTCCGTGCGCGTGATCATGCCCAGGTCGCCGTGGCCGGCCTCGGCCGGGTGCAGGAAGAAGGCCGGGGTGCCGGTGCTGGCGAGCGTGGCGGCGATCTTGCCGGCGATATGACCGGACTTGCCCATGCCGGTGACGACCACGCGTCCCTGACATGCCAGGCATACGCGGCAGGCGGCGGCGAAGGCGCCGTCGAGGCGCGGCGCGAGCGCCTGCACGGCGCGCAGCTCGATCTCAAGCGCCCGGCATGCAAAGCCGATGAGCGCCGCATCGCTCACCGGTGTGGGCACCGCCGGCGCGGCGGCAGAGGAGGGCGCGTCCATGGCGCTCATTATAGGGGGCACGCCGCGGGGACCAATGGCGGGCGCGCCGGGAAGCTTCCGCGGCCTAAGAAATCTGCGAAACTCGCACCCTCCCGGGCCCCGGTGGCCCGCCGCGGTTGGCGGGACGCAGCCTTGCGACCCGTGAGCTCACTTGCGAGGAACGCCTGGATGGACGCCGAAGAAGTTGCCCGCCTGATCCGCGCCGGCCTGCCCGGGGCCGAGGTGCAGGTCGCCTCCGATGACAATACCCACTTCGCCGCGCGCATCGTGGCGCGTGAGTTCGCCGGCCAGCGCAGCCTCGCGCGCCACCAGCTGGTGTACCGCACGCTCGGCGAGCGCATGGGGCGCGAGATCCACGCGCTCTCGATCGAGGCGCTGACGCCGGAAGAGTCACAGCGGGGCTGAGCGCGATGGACAAACTGCAGATCCAGGGCGGCGTCGCGCTCGAGGGCGAGGTGCGCATCTCCGGCGCCAAGAACGCCACACTGCCGATCCTCGCCGGGGCATTGCTGGCGGACGATCCGGTCATGGTCGGCAACGTGCCGCACCTGAAGGACGTGACCACCACCGTCGAGCTCCTCGGGCGCATGGGCGCCACGGTGACCATCGACGAGCGCATGCGCATCGAGGTCGACGGCTCGACGCTCAAGGAATGCTTCGCCCCCTATGACCTGGTGAAGACCATGCGCGCCTCGATCCTGGTGCTCGGGCCGCTGGTGGCGCGCTACGGGAGCGCCGACGTCTCGCTCCCGGGCGGTTGCGCGATCGGCGCGCGGCCGGTGAACATCCACGTCGCCGGCCTGCAGGCGATGGGCGCCGACATCACCATCGAGGGCGGCTACATCCGCGCGCGCGCCAAGCGGCTGCGCGGCGCGCGGCTGGTGCTCGACACCGTCACCGTCACCGGCACCGAGAACCTGATGATGGCCGCCACCCTCGCCGAGGGCGAGACCGTGCTCGAGAACGCGGCGCGTGAGCCGGAGGTGGTCGACCTCGCCAACTTCCTCATCGCCATGGGCGCCAAGATCCACGGCGCCGGCACCGACAAGATCACCGTGACCGGGGTCAAGAAGCTGCGCGGCACCAGCTACGAGGTGCTGCCCGATCGCATCGAGAGCGGCACCTACCTCGTGGCCGGCGCGCTCACCGGCGGCCACGTGCGCATCAAGAGCACCCGCCCGGATCACCTCGACGCGGTGCTCGCCAAGCTCACCGAGGCCGGCGCCCACATCGGCGTCGGCGACAGCTGGATCGAGGTCGACATGCGCGGCCGGCGCCTGAAGGCGGTCGACGTGCGCACCGCACCCTATCCGGCCTTTCCGACCGACATGCAGGCCCAGTTCGCCGCGCTCAACACGGTCGCCGAGGGTGTCGGCACCATCACCGAGACCATCTTCGAGAACCGCTTCATGCACATGCTGGAGATGCGCCGTTTGGGGGCGGAGATCCGCCTCGAGGGCAACACCGCCATCATCCACGGCGTGGCCAAGCTCACCGCCGCGCCCGTCATGGCGACCGACCTGCGCGCCAGCGCGAGCCTGGTCCTCGCCGGCCTGGTGGCCGAGGGGCGCACCGACGTCGAGCGCATCTACCACATCGACCGCGGCTACGAGGCGATCGAGGAGAAGCTGGCCCAGCTCGGCGCCCAGATCCGCCGTGTGCCAAACTGATCCGCCGCCCGCTCTCTCGAAGTCACAAGGAGCCGCGTGATGCAGATCGGCATGGTCGGACTCGGGCGCATGGGCGCCAACATGGTGCGCCGCCTCATCCAGGGCGGCCACGAGTGCATCGGCTACGACCCCAAGAGCGCGGCGGTGCAGGCGCTCGGCGCGCACGGCGTGCGCGGGGCCGCCTCGTTGCGCGAGCTGGCTGGCGCGCTCAAGGCACCGCGCACCATCTGGGTCATGGTGCCGGCGGGCTTCGTCGATGGCGTCATAAAGGAGCTGCGCCCGCACCTCGGCTCCGGGGACGTGCTGATCGATGGCGGCAACTCGCGCTATCACGATGACATCCGCCGCTCGCGCGAGCTCGAGGCGGCCGGCGTGCGCTACCTCGACGTCGGCACGAGCGGCGGCGTGCTCGGCCTCGAGGAGGGCTACTGCCTGATGGTGGGCGGTCCGGCGGATGCGGTGGCGCAGGTCGAGCCACTGCTCGCCACGCTCGCCCCGGGCGGCAAGCTGGCGGCGGGGGCGGCCCAGGGGCGCGCCGCGAGCCGCGCCGCCGCCGCGCTCGGCTACCTGCACTGCGGGCCCTCCGGCGCGGGGCACTTCGTCAAGATGGTCCACAACGGCATCGAGTACGGGCTGATGGCCGCCTACGCCGAAGGGCTGAACCTGCTCCGGCACGCCAATGCCGGCAGCCAGAGCGCCCCGGTCGATGCCGAGACCGCGCCGCTCGCTGAGCCGCGCTACTTCCAGTATGAGCTCGATCTGGCGGCCATCGCCGAGCTCTGGCGCCACGGCAGCATCATCAGCTCGCGGCTGCTCGACCTGAGCGCCGCGGCGCTCGGGACGGATGCCGCCCTCGGGCAGTTCGCCGGCCGCGTCTCGGACTCGGGCGAGGGACGCTGGACGCTCGAGGCCGCCATCGAGGTCGGCGTCCCGGCCTACGTGCTCGCGGCGGCGCTCTTCGGGCGCTTCGCCTCGCGCGGCCATGCAGAGTTCGCCGACCAGCTGCTCGCGGCCATGCGGCTCGGCTTCGGCGGCCACGTCGAACGGCGCGCCTGACGCGCCCGCGCCCGATGGAACGTCGCGACTGTGATGCGCTGGTGCTGTTCGGGGCGACCGGGGATCTGTGCTACCGCAAGATCTACCCGGCGCTCTACCAACTGGTGCGCCGCAACCTGCTCGGCGTGCCGATCATCGGCGTGGCGCGCCAGGGCTGGAAGCTCGAGCAGCTCGGCGAGCGCGTGCGCGCGAGCCTCAAAGACTTCGTGCCGACGGTCGATGAGGCCGTGGCCACGCGCCTCATCGGCCTGCTGCGCTACGTGGACGGGGACTACCACGACCGCCGCACCTTCGAGGCGCTCCACCAGACACTCGGCGCCGCACAGCGCCCGCTGCACTACCTGGCGATCCCGCCGAGCATGTTCCCGGTGGTCATCGAGCACCTGGCCGCCACCGGCGGCGAGGGCGCGCGCATCGTGGTGGAGAAGCCCTTCGGGCGCGACCTCGCCTCGGCGCGTGCGCTCAACGTGACCCTGCACCAGCACTTCCCCGAGAGCCGCATCTTTCGCATCGACCACTACCTCGGCAAGGAGGCGGTGCAGAACCTGCTGTACTTCCGCTTCGCCAACTCCTTCCTCGAGCCGGTGTGGAACCGCAACTACGTCGCCAGCGTGCAGATCACCATGGCCGAGGCCATCGGCATCGCCGGCCGCGGCAAGTTCTACGACGAGACCGGTGCCATTCGCGACGTCATCCAGAACCACCTGCTGCAGATCCTGGCGCTGCTCGCCATGGAGCCGCCGGTGAGCGCCGACGGCGAGGCGCTGCGCGACGAGAAGGTGAAGCTGCTCAAGGCGGTGCGCAGCGCCATCCCGCAGGAGCTGGTGCGCGGGCAGTTCCAGGGCTACCGCCAGGAGCCCGGGGTCGCCAAGGACTCCCCGGCCGAGACCTATGCGGCGCTCACCCTGCACATCGACTCGTGGCGCTGGAGCGGCGTGCCCTTCTACCTGCGCGCCGGCAAGCGCCTGCCGGTCACGGCCACGGAGGTGGTGGTGGAGCTGCGGCCGCCGCCGGCCAACGTGTTCGGCGACCGCGCACCCGAGCAGCCCAACCACGCGCGCTTCCGCGTCGGCCCGGACGTGGCGATCGCGCTCGGCGCCCATACCAAGAAGCCCGGACCGGTCATGACCGGGCAGAATGTGGAGTTGTACGTGTCACAGAGCGAGGGGGACGACATGGGGGCTTACGAGGTGCTGATCAGCGCCGCATTGATCGGCGACACCGCGCACTTCGCGCGCGAGGACGAGGTGGAGGCGGCCTGGCGCATCGTCGACCCGCTCCTGAACACCGGCACGGCACCGCTTCAGTACCTGCCGGGCAGCTGGGGCCCGGCGAGCGCTGAGGCGCTCATCTCCGGGCCGTGCGGCTGGCACAACCCCGGGGCCCGGCCCGAGGACTGGACGCGCTCGTGCGCCCCGGTGGCCGGCCCATGAGCGCACGCCCGCTGGTTGCGTACAACCACTGGCTCGTGGTGGCGGCCTGCGTGCTCGCCTCCGTCGCGGTGGCCGCACCCACCGACGAGCAGCGCGTGGCGCGGGTGCTGGCGCAGACCCCGCTGATCGACGGCCACAACGACCTGCCGTGGGAGATTCGCGAGCGCTTCGGGAGCGACCTGACGAAGATCGACCTCACGCACTCCACCGCGGGGCTGCCGGTGCCGGCGGGCGGCTTCCCGCTCATGACCGACATCCCGCGACTGCGCGCCGGTGGCGTGGGCGGGCAGTTCTGGTCGGTGTACGTCGACCCCGGTATCAAGGGCGCGGCCGCGGTCCAGGCCACCCTCGAGCAGATCGCGCTGGTGAAGGCCATGTGCACGCGGTATCCGGCGGACTTCGCCATGGCGTACACGGCCGCCGACATCGTGCGCGTGCACCGCGCCCATCGCATCGCCTGCCTGATCGGGGTGGAGGGCGGCCACCAGATCAACGACTCGCTCGCGGTGCTGCGCGCCTACTACGATGCCGGCGCGCGCTACATGACGCTCACGCACTCCTCCAACACCGCCTGGGCGGATTCCGCCACGGACGTGCCGGCCCACCATGGGCTGACCGAGTTCGGCCGCCAGGTGGTGCGCGACATGAACTGGCTCGGCATGCTCGTCGACCTCTCGCACGTCTCGGAAGAGACCATGCGCGCGGCGCTCAACGAGACCAAGGCGCCGGTGATCTTCTCGCACTCCTCGGTGCGCGCACTCTCGGATCACCCGCGCAACGTGCCCGACGGCGTGCTGCAGCTGCTGAAGGGCAACGGCGGCGTGGTCATGGTCAACTTCTACCCCGACTACGTCTCGGAGGCGCACCGCAAGTGGGGCGCGGAGCTGGCCGCCGAGCAGGCGCGCCTCAACAGCCCCCCCTTCGGCGGCCTGTACGTCGGCCAGCCGGAGAAGGCGCAGGCGGCGCTCGAGGCCTGGCAGCAGGCGCACCCGGCCCCGCCCGTGACGGTGCGCGACGTCGCGGACCACATCGAGCACGTGCGCCAGGTGGCAGGCGTTGACCACGTCGGTCTCGGCTCGGATTTCGATGGGATCCCGGAAGGCCCGCAGGGACTGGATGCGGTGGATAAGTACCCCGCGCTGCTCGAGGAGCTGGCGCGCCGCGGCTGGACCGACGCCGAGCTCGCCAAGGTGGCCGGCGCCAATCTGCTGCGCGCCATGAGCCAGGCGGAGGCGGTCAGCCGCCGGCTGCGCGCCGCCGGACCGCCGCCGCCGCTGCTGCCGCGCGCGACGCCATGAGGTAACATCGTCGGCCGTCGCGGCAGGGCCGCCGGGCTGTCCCGTCTTCGAGGACGGGGGCCCACGGTCGCCGCAGGCTTCGGGGGGAACGAATGCACGGGATGCTAGGGCGCGTCGCGCCGATCCTCTGGCTGCTCGCGCGCGCGGCGCACGCGGATGTCATCGCCGACTGGGCCGATAAGACCAGCGCCATCGCCTCAGACGGTGCGAATACGATCCGCACGATGGCGCTGGCGCAGAGCGCCGTCTACGAGGCGGTCAATGCCATCACCGCCCGTTATCCGCGCGACCGCGTCGATCTGGGCCCGGCGCCGGGGGCCTCGATCGAGGCCGCCGTGGCGGCGGCCAATCGCGGCGTGCTGCTCGCGGAGGAGACCCCGCTCAAGGCGCGCATCGAGGCGGCCTATGCGCAGGCGCTCGAGGCGCTGCCTGACGGGGAGGCACGCCGGCTCGGCGTCGCGCTGGGCGAGCGTGCGGCGGCCGATGTGCTCGCCAAGCACGCCGGCGAGATCGGTAACCTCGAGCCGTATCGCCCCGTGACCTCACCGGGCGTGTACGTGCCGACGACCATCCCGACCGGCTGGTCACTCGGGCAGCACAAGCCGTGGTTTCTCAAGAGCGCGGCACAGCTGCGCCCGCCGGCGCCGCCGGCGCTGAAGAGCGCGCTGTGGGCGCGGGACTACAACGAGATCAAGGCCCTCGGCAGCGTCAGCAGCGCCACCCGTACGGACGAGCAGACGCAGATCGCGCGCTTCTGGGCCACCGCGCTGCCGGACATCCACATCGGGCTGCTGCGCTCGGTGGACACGGCGCCGGGGCGCGACATCACGCGCAATGCGCGCTTGTATGCCGCCGCGGTGGCCGCGATGAGCGACACCGAGGTGGCCGTGTTCGAGGCGAAGTACTTCTACCTCTTCTGGCGCCCGATCACCGCCATCCGCAACGGCGACCGAGACGACAATCCGGCCACCGAGCGCGACGCCGACTGGGTGCCCCTCATCACCACGCCGATGCAGCCGGAGTACCCGTGCGCGCACTGCATGCTGGCGGCCGCGGTGGCGACGGTCATCCGCGCCGATAATGCCGGCAATCCAGCCATCAGCCTGAGCACCATCAGCAACACCGCCCCGGGGGTGACGCGGCGCTGGGCAAACACGGATGAGCTGGTGCGCGAGGTGTTCATGGCGCGCATCTGGGCCGGGGTGCACTACCGCAACTCGGCAGAAGTCGGGCAGCGGATGGGCGAGCAGGTCGGCAAGATCGCGGCGGCGGCGTACGGACTACGCTAGCCTCGATGCTTCCAGCAGCGTGCTGGACGCCGTTATCCGGCGCACTGCCGCAAGGACTAAGCGCAGGCTGCACGGTGCCTCAGTTGCTCAGGTGAACGTCCTCTTATGGCGCCTCGGCCGGCAGAGCTCGCAGCGGCGTTCTGGCTGCGCTCGGCGCATTCCGCGTCGCCATTTTCAAGGTCGGCTTACGGTTCCCACGGCGCCTCGACCGAAGACTGGACCAGCGCGCATGCCTCGCAACTCGACCAAGGGGCCGGCTGCCACATTCGCGCAGGTCGGCGAGTTCATGCTGGCGCGCCCTTACGTCCTGCATTAGCATCAAAATTCCGTGGCCGTCGCGAAGCGGCTGCCGCTCCAGGAGTTCTGCAGGGTTGATCGAGGTTACCCCGTTCTTTGCGGTACCCTTCGGCTTCGCGAAGCTTGAAAACTGTACGGCCTTGAACTCGGCACTGCGCGAGCTATTCGTGCAACGCGCGGCGGAAGGCTCGCGTTATGCCAATCCGCGGCCGCTCACGCAGCGCAACCGGGCCGTCTTCGAGAGCGAGTTCCAGATTTTTCGCTGGCCTGAACCTTGTGTACAACAGCTGAAGGAGTTCTGCTGGAGTCACATGCTGCAGATGATCGGTGCGCTGAACGGCTACGACAGTGCAACGATCGCGCGGCTGTTGATCTACAACGACGCGTGGTTCCATATCACGCGTCGTGGCGGGTTTTTCGGCCTGCACAACCATCCAAACGCATCCTGGTCGGGGGTCTATTGTGTCGATCCGGGCCAGCACGATGTCGACAAGCCGGAGAGCGGCATGCTGAGTTTTGTTAGTCCTGCGGTAATTTCGGGCATGTATATGGATGCGGCCACCGTGAATCTCCGCGATCCCTTTGCCCCGAACATTCGCGCCGTACGGCTGGAGCCGGGCCAACTGGTGGTATTTCCTTCATGGATCCTGCATGACGTGAAGCCATTCCAGGGAGAAGGCACCCGCATCACGGTCGCGTTCAACTGCTGGTTCGAACTTCCGCCCGCCGCTTAGATCACACCGCGACCGGCGCGTGCAGATGGTTATTTCTTCTGCAGCGTGCTACTCAGGTTGCCAGTCGGGGCGAAGGTCATGGTGTTGGTTCGTGAGCTGGTGAAATAGACGTCCTCGTTCCTGAAATCGATAGCGAGCGAGTTGACGGTACCGAGGACGTCCATGCCGACGATCAAGGCGGGCGTGTCCTGCATCTGCCACACCTTGAAGATGTGGAAGTCGCCGTAGACCACTTGAACGTCGTTGATGCGCATAGTATCGATGAGTATGGTCGGCGCCCGCCAGATCTCGCCGTTTTCGACCTGCTCGGTAGCGCCGTACACGGAAGTCACCAGAGCCGCGGCGCCGGTTCGGCTGCGCAGCTTGAGCGCATCACGCAGCGCCGGGTTCCCGAGTGTACGTTCGGAGCCGGTGTCGATCAGGGCGAGCCCACGGACGCGGCCGACTTGCATCGACAGGGTCATCAGCCCGTGCGTGAGACCCGCGGCGTGGATTCTCAGGGCCTCGGCACGCACCGCCAAATCGACACCCCGGGAAATCCTCACCAGGTTGCGCTGGAAGTCGACCGACAGACTCCTTCCCGTGAGTCCGGCGGCGCCGAGGATGCCGTCCGCCCCCGCCATGACCGGTGTCCCTACCACCGGCGCCACCAGCTGATCGAGAGTGAGGTCCCCGGTCTGGAGCCTGTCGAGCGTCACCGCGGATACCTGCGCCGTCCCGGTAATTCCATCCAACACGATCGAGCGCATCTCGCTCGGCTGGAGTCCGAGCGCCTCTACCAGTCGAGGTGAAACGGTTGAGTGTGTTGCTCCCGTGTCGACGATGAAGCGATACGGCCCCTTGCCGTTGACCATGGTCGCGACGACCACCCGCCCGATATGATCGTGTGTGGTCGGTAGCGCGAACAGCGAGGCCTCTTCGGACACGGCTCCCGGATCGCTGCCCGAGATTGCGGAGTTGGGTGGTGAACTGGCGGGCGCGCCAGCCGCCGGATGACCCAGGCTCGAGAGCAGCGCGGCCAGCAGCAACCCTGCCCCTAGAGCGGGTTGAAGCCGGCGAGCCTCGAGCACCTCGATACGCACTTGCCGGACGCTAGCACGAACCATGCTCACCGTCGTGCTCTACGGCGCAGTTCCGTCGCATCTTTCGAGCGACCGGCCGAAAAAGCTGGAACGGGCAGCTGGCTGACCGGGAATCCACATTACCGCTACACTTGGGGTACGCAACAGCCCCCTTAGAGCACCCGGCGCCGCCAACTTGAACGCAACCCCGATCAGTGAAACTGAGGCTCGCGCACTGGCCGACGCCATCGAGCAGTTATCAGAGACTCAGTCCCCCGACGCCGCCCTTAAGCTCGTGGAGATGGCCCTCGCGCGTGCGCCGGGTCAGGCGATGGTGCTGAATGCAGCCGCTGGTCACATGTTGAAGACCGGCAAGGTGCACCGCGCCCGGGAACTCTTCGATCAGGCAGTAGCCGCCGATCCCAACTCGAAGGTGCTGTGGTTCAATCTCGCCAGCGCCAGTCGCACACTCGGCGACACCAAGTCCGAAGCTTGGGCGCTGGAGCAGGCACTGGCGATCGAGCCGAGGTACGTGGTCGCACTACTGGCCAAGGCTGAGCTGATGCAGCGCCTCGCGCGGCCCAAGGCAGCAGCGATACTTTACCAGGCCGCGCTCGACTCGGCGGCCTCGGGCGCCCCCGCCTCACGGCAGGCAGCCGGGGCGCTCGCGCGGGCTCAGGAAGCGGTGCTTGCGAGCCGGCGCGAACTCGAGCAGTTCCTCGAGAACGAAGTCGCGCCGACGCGGACGCTGCACGCCGCGACCGATCAACGCCGCTTTGACGCGTGTCGTGATGTGTACCTGCGCAAGCGCCCCGTGTATCACAGCTATCCGAAAGAGGTGCTGTTTCCGTATCTGCCCGGGATCGAGTTCTTTCCGCGCGAGCACTTCCCGTGGCTCGACGCGCTCGAGGCGGCAACGGAGGACATCGCCAGCGAGGCTCTCGCTGCGCTCGCCGCTGACCACGCCGGCTTCAAGCCCTACGTCAACTTTCCAGCCAGTGCACCGGTCGATCAGTGGGCACCACTCAATCACTCACTCGACTGGAGCGTATATCGGCTTTGGCACGACAGTGCGCCGGTACCGGATCACCAGCAGAAGTGTCCCAGGACCACGGCGGTGCTTTCGCAGCTGCCCATGTGCGATATTCCCGGGTGGTCGCCCGGCGCTTTCTTTTCGGTGCTCAAGCCGCACGCTCACCTGCCAGCGCACACCGGCACGAGCAACGTGCGCTCGATCGTGCACTTGCCGCTCGTGATCCCTGCGGGCTGCCGCTTTCGGGTCGGTGTCGACGTGCGCCCGTGGCAGAAGGGTAAAGCCTGGGTATTCGACGACTGTATCGAGCATGAAGCCTGGAATGACAGCGATGAGCTTCGCATCATCCTGATCTTCGATATCTGGAACCCGCTGCTGTCGGCTGCGGAACGCGATCTGATGCGCGCTTTCTTTGTCGGCATCAGCCATTACTACGGAGCAGACGGTCCGCAGTTGGGCTCGCGATGAGGCACGCGGTGCGAGCATTGCTGGTGCTCCTTGCGGTCTCGGTGCTGCCACTCGCCGCCGCCAGCGCGGAGCCGTTGAGCGATGACCTGCAGCGGTGTGCGCGGGAGACGGATGAGCATCTGCGGCTGAAGTGCTTCGATGAGCTCGCCGGTTCCCTACCGCAGCGCAAGCGGGATGAATTCGGAATGACGGCCGCGATTGCGGAGCGAAAAGATCCGGCCGCCCCCAAGGCTCCCGTGTTCGACCCTGAGGTGCTGGACGCCAAGATCGCCGGGCTGCGACAGGGATCGCACGGCGAATACATCTTCACGCTGGACAACGGCCAGGTCTGGGTCGAAGCTGAATCGCGGCCCGGACAACGATTCAGCGTGGGGGAGGCCGTACAGATCAAGCACGGAATGTTCAGCGCGCTGTGGCTGTCGGCCTCGAGCAACCGCATGATACGGGTCAAGCGGATCAGCTGACTCGCATTCACCCGCGGTGGCTATGTTCGGCCACTAGCGGCTCGAGCGCTGCTGCGAGCGCCCCCGCCACCGACGCCCAGTCACCACGGCGCGTCTGCCGGAAGAGGCGCATCGTCGGATACCACGGGCTGTCGTTGCGATCGAGCAGCCAGCGCCACTCGGGTACTACGGGCAGTGCCGTCCAGACGGGACGGGCGAGCGCGCCTGCAAGATGTGCGACCGCCGTGTCGGTACTGATCACGAGGTCGAGCGCCGAGACGACGGCGGCCGTGTCGAGAAAAGCATCCGGCCCGCCATCGAACTCCGGCCCCAGATCGAGCACCGGGAATCCCGCATCCTTCAGCTGCTCCGAGCCCGCCCCCTTTTGCAGCGAAACCAGGCTCACGCCGGGCATCTTCGCCAGCGGCGCGAGCGCCGCAAGCGGCATCGACCGCCCGCGCGCCCACACCAATCGCTCGACGTCCGCATTCCCCTGCCAGGCAATTCCAACTCGCAGGCCGGGAATCGCGTGGATGAGCGGGTTCCACCGCGCGGCCCGTTCCGGGTCGATGCCAAGGTACGGCGTCTGTGCCGGAATGCTGTTGAGATCAGTAGCGAGCGCCAACGGCACGCTGAGCAGTGGACAGTGGTAGTCGAACGGCGGCGACGGCTGGCCGCGCACGCTCAGCCGGAAGTTTCCCGGGAGCGTGTGCATCAGTGCCTTGAGCTGGGGCATCACCTCGAAGACCACGTCGATGCCCCGCGCTGCGAGCATGGGCACGTATCGACAGAACTGCATGGTATCGCCGAGGCCCTGCTCGGCGTGCACCAGCAGGGTTTTCCCCGTGAGATCCTCGCGTCCAATCCAGCGCGGCACCGTAAAATCCCGGCGTGTGGCGCCGAGCGACGGATCGTCGATGCGCGCTTCGTACAGTCGCCAGCCTTCGCTGAAATTACCGAGCGTCAGGTGCACGAAGGCAAGCGCGAAGCGCGCGGTAGGGTCCCCGGGCTTGCGTGCGAGCCTGCGCTCGAAGCTCTGGATGGCCTCGCCGTAACGGCCGAGCGCCCTCAGCAGAATCCCGATGTTGGTATAGGTGTCGGCCGTCGCTCCGTGCAACGCCAGCGAGCGCTCAAAGCTCACCAACGCTTCCTCGTACCGGTTGAGCGCGTGGAGGCAAATGCCGCGGTTGTTGAGCACCTCCGGCAGATCGGGCTCGATTGAAAGCGCACGGTCGAAGCTCGCGAGGGCCTCGGCGTGACGACCGAGACTCATCAGAGCCACTCCGCGCTGAGCGTGAGGCGTCAAATCGTCCGGACGCAGCGCGATCGCCCGATCGAGCGGCTCCAGGGCTTCGGTATGACGCCGCAGTTGCACCAGTGCCCGGCCGCGTCCGATCAGGTCCGCTGCACGCTCGGGATCCCGCGCCAGCACCTCATCGTAGTCGCGCAGCGCTTCGGCGTAGCGCCCGAGCAGGCTGTGGGCGACGGCACGGTTGTGCCGCAAGTCGATGCTGCCCGGCTCCAAGGCGAGGGCGAGCGTGTAGCTGTCCACGGCCTCAGCGAGGCGGCCGAGCTCCTTCAGTGCGTTACCGCGGTGGCAGTGCAGCTCTGCGCTGTGAGGCTGCAGCGTGATCGCGCGGTCGAAGCTCTGCAACGCACGCTCGTGCTGCCCCGCCCGTGCCGCGAGCACGCCGCGATTGTGAAGTGCGGCGAGGAGATTGGGATCGAGCTCGAGCGCACGGTCGAAGCACGCCAGAGCGTCTTGATGTCGCCAGCCCGCTGACAGGGCGACGCCGAGGTCGGTCAGGGCCGCTGCATTGTCGGGCGCGAGCCGCACGGCCTGGGCGTAGTTCGCCAGGGCTTCATCAGCGCGTCCGAGGGCTGCGAGCGTCGCGGCGCGCGTCTGGTAGGCACCGGCGAGAGAGGCATCCAGCGCGAGCGCACGGTTGCAAGCCTCGAGCGCTTCCGCTTCGCGCCCGAGCGTGTGCAGCGCCCGGGCGAGATTCAGCAGTACCGAGGGGCGGCCGGGCGAGAGCTCAAGCGAGCGCGCGAGGAAGCGTACACCTTCGGCGTGACGGTCGAGCTGAGCCAGCGCGACACCCAGCAGCTGCAGGATGTCCGCGTCATCGGGCGTACGACGCAGCAGGTTTTCGTAGGCGGAGATCGCCTCACGCAACCGGCCGGCTCGGTGGTCACGAACGGCGTCCTGATAACTGACGTGGTTGGCTTGATCGGTTGCGCCCACGGTACTTGCGGAGGTCTCGGGTGTGCCGGCGCGCGGCGCCGCCTACGGAAAGGCTAGCATGTTTCCGCGCGCCTGCCGCGCGCTCGTCGACCACCTGCTCGGCTTGTCTTATGCTCGCTGACGATGTCTGAGTCCTTTGATCCAGAAGTGCTGGTGGAGCAGGCCCGGCAGGAATGGGCGGGCAACCAGCTTTCCGCCGCGGAGGCGAAGTGCTTGGCTGTGCTCGGCGCGCACCGCCATCATCCGGGTGCGCTCGAGGTGCTCGGATGCGTCCTCAATTCACAAGGCCGGCACGAGGACGCGGCGCGGGTCTTCAACGCGCTCACGCTCATGCAGCCCGCCATCGCGGCGCACTGGCAACATCTGGGCACGGTGCTGCGCCCGACCAAGCGCTACGAGCAGGCGCTCGCGGCGTTCGAGCGCGCCCTGCAGCTCGGCGGCCCGACTCCAGCCCTGCTGTACAACCTCGGCGTGCTGCAAATGGATCGGTGCGACTTGCGCGCGGCGCACCTGGCACTGCGCGATGGCGTGGCTCTCGCGCCGAAAGACGCGGCGCTGCGCTGGGCGTTCGCACGCTGCTCTTGGGACCTCGGCCGGCCCGAAGAAGCGCTGGCAGCCCTCGATGACTGGCAGGGCCTCGAGGACCTTGGAGTCGAGTTCACCGTGCTGATCCTGCTGCTGCTCGCCAGGATGGGAGCCATCGAGCAGGCGCAGCCGGCGCTGGCGAAGCTACTCGCGAATCCCCCACAGCAAGGACCCTCCGCCTTCAGAGTCGCGGCCATCTTCGAGCGCCTGCATAGGCTGGATGAGGCCCGTACGCTTTTGAGTCGGCTCGAGCGCGACGATCGCGGTACCGAAGCCGTTCCCGAGAGGCTGCTGTTATCGGCCACGCTCGCCGAGAGAGCCGGCCAGCATGAGGAAGCTTACCGGCAACTGGCGCAGGCGCTACAGGGCCACCAGGAGTTCGTCCACCGGCACCATCTCCTGTTCCCGTTTGCCCGGGTGTGTGACGCGCTCGGGCGCTACGAAGAGGCGTACGCCGCCGCCGAGGAAGCGCACCGCTCGCAGCTTCAGTTCCTCGAGCTCGCAACCGGCGAAATCGCAGTCGAGAACTTGGTGTTCTGGTCGGCCAGCTCGAGCGGATGCGACCCGCAGGATGTCGCTACCTGGGCGACCGAGGGACCTTCGATCGAAGACAGTCCGATCTTCATCGTGGGTTTTCCCCGCTCCGGAACGACGCTGTTGGAGCAGGTGCTGGACTCGCACCCGGGGCTCAAGTCCATGGACGAGCAGCCTTTGGTGTGGACGGCCATGACTGAACTCGCGGCGCGCGGTATCCGTTATCCCACCGAGCTCGGCAGACTGAGCGCGCAGGACCTGGATGAGATCCGCGCGCGCTACCTCGAGCGTGCACGCAGGCGCTCGGGGCTGCAGCCGGGCCAGCGCCTCGTGGACAAGAACCCGTTGAACCTGACTCTGCTGCCGATGATGCGGCGCTTGTTTCCGCAGGCGAGCATCATTCTCGCCATTCGTCATCCGTGCGATACGCTGCTCAGCTGCTTCCTGCAGCACTTCGGCTCACCGGGGCTCGCGGTCGCGTGCCGCGATCTGACGACGCTCGCGCGGAGCTACTCCCGCGCCTACGGCTACTGGTATGCGCAGTGGCCGCTGTTGCGCCCTTCGAGCTACGAGCTGCGCTACGAGTCATTGACCACGGACTTCGCCGTCGAGGTCCGCAAGCTCGCCGCATTTCTGCAGTTACCCTGGCACGAGGCGATGCTGGCTCCCGGCAAGCACGCGCGGGAGAAGGGATTCATCAGCACGCCGAGCTACGCGCAGGTCACCGAGCCGGTCAGCAGCCGCTCCGTGGGCCGATGGACGCACTACCAGGGGCACTTCGCCGAGGCGTTGGCCATTCTCGCGCCCTGGATCGAGCGCTGGGGCTACTAAAAAAGACGGCGGGCTTGCGCCCGCCGTCGTGATCAAAGCTCCCTGAGCGCTTTAGAAATCGACCGTCAGGTTCGCGTACAGGTAGCGTCCGCTGGTGTCGTACACCCCTGGGTAGGTGTTGGCTGATGCTTGGGTGCCGTTGCCTGCCGTAAACAGGGTGACGACCGACGGATCCTTGTCGGCTACGTTGTTACAGCCGAGCCGTAGGGTGGCCTTGCCGAAGACGTACGATGCACGCAGATCGATGTAGCTCATCGACGGGAGGCGCGTGTCGGGGTTTGGGAAATCCGGGATGTAGTCCGGGGTTCCCGCGGTGTTGGTCGTATTGGTGACCTCTGAGTAGTAACGCCACGTCGCCCCGAAACCAAGCCCCTGCAGCGGCGTATCCCAATCCATGGAGAAGCGATGACGCCACTTCGGGGTGGCCGGTGAGCAGCTGTTTCCGAAATGGCCGGCGCAGTCATAAGTTGCCGGGTTCGGGCCTCCCGGGGTGAAGTAGAGATGCAGAAGCTCAGTGCCATCAAAGCGCGCGCGCAGCTGTCCCGCGCGCCCTATGGACTGACGATAGCCGAGGCCCACATCGACCGATTTGTTTTCCTCGGAGCCCGTATTGACCAGCGGATCGATCACGTAGCCGTCCGGGTTCGACCACAATGATCCGACCGCGTTGCGATGGATGCCCGGTTGATAGGCGGCCGGGTTCGACGAGCACCAGAACGGGCTGCCGGTGGCGATGCACTCGGCCTGGATGAAGGAGGAACCATAGGAAGAAACGACATCCGTGATCTTGATGTCGGAGTAGTCGACCGAGGCGCTGAAGCTCGGCAGGAACGTGGGTGTGAACACAATGCCAACGGCCTTGGTCTTGCCAGTTTCGGGTTGCAGGTTCGGATTGCCGCCGATCTGCCCGTTGTACTGGGCCGCCGGCGATTTTGCCGCCGGGTACTGGCTCGCCAGAAGCCCGGTTTGGGCGCACTGCGCGGCCGAGAATGTCGTTCCTTTGGCGCAGAGATCCGCACCGCCATCCAGGGCCACGTACGTGGGCTTGCCGAGCTCCGCGGCGTTGGGGGCGCGTACCGCCTTGTTGTAGCTGGCGCGCAGGCGGACATCCTTGACAGGCGCCCAGGTCAGACCAACCTTGTAGGTGTCGGTGTTAAAGCCGCTCGTGTAGCTCGAATAGCGATAACCGCCCTCGAGATCGAGCACCTGGAATCCTGTCATGTTGCGCACCAGCGGCAGGCGCGCCTCCGTGAACCCCTCCCAGACGTGGAAGCCAGTTTGGTAGCCGATGGTCGGCGAGCCGATACCGGCGAGGTCTCCCTGGATGAGCTCCGCATCCGGGGAGAAGCTGATGCTCTCCTGGCGGTACTCGGTACCTAGCACCAGCTTCAGGCCGTCATCAGCGGTGGGCAGCTTCACCCCCGCATGCGTCAGGTCACCATCGACGAAGGTCGTCCAGATCTGCTCCGATCCGGCGCCCTGTAACAGTCCCGGCACCGAGAAGTAAGGAACCGCGAGCACGGCGTTCGGGCCGGCCGGATTAAAGATGTTCCACGGAATGCAGCCCGAAGCGCCGCTGCGGCAAACGATCTGGCCCGTGGCCGGGTCCTTGACGGCGAGCATCGCGTCCTGCATCAGTCTCGAGGAGGTATCGTTGTTGTGGTAGTCGGTGAGACGCACCACGCTGTAGGTCAAGGAGGTGTCGTAGTTCCAGTCCGCGCTGATCTCGCCCTTGAGGCCCAACACGCCGCGCCAGGTAGTGTGTGTGAACGTGTCTTCGCGTGGGCCGCCCTCCACGTTGCGCCGTGCCATGACCACCTGGATATCGCCGTTCGGCAAGGTGTGACCGTTGGCGTCGGCGTTCTGCGCATAAGCGTTACCCGGAGTGCAGAGAGCGTTGTACTCATTCTGCGTCAGGTACGGGTTCATCCCAGAGTTGCCGTAGGCACCCAGGCCGCAATTGATGGTCCAGGCGCCGTTTCTTAATCCCGCCCCCGGATTGCCGGGGGGAGTGACGGAGAAACCGCTTCCGGAGAACAGGCCCGCGGGTCCGTAGTTGCCGCGCGTCTCGTCGTCCATGAACATGAACTCGGTGTACGCCTCCGCGTGCTCGTTCATCTTCAGGTTGCCGAAGAAGCCGGCGTTGTAGCGCTCATCGATGCGCTGAAGGTAGAAATAGTTCGCGAAGTTGAAGTGATTGTACTGAGGCACGAGATCCCCGGTCGCATTGACCTGGGAGGAGGTGCTCAAGTCAGCTGTTTTGATGAGGGTTGGCGCCGTATTGCTCGAGCCGGCGCAGCTGTATACAACTGGGCTGCCCGTAAACGACAGTCCGCAAGCGGAGTGATCGCGGTGACTCGCAGCAACGGGGTTCGAGCGCTGGTAGCCGAGGTAGCCTTCGAAGTGCCCTCTGCCGTCGGCGAAGCTGCTGCCGAGGATGATCGTCAGGTTCTTGTTCGCGCCGTCCCAGTTGCTGCCGGTGACGGGGGCGAAACCCGATGCCTGGAAGACAGGAGACAGCCAGTCCTGATGGTTGTCGTGGTTATAGACTCCGACATTGGCATCGATGCGGACGCCATCGAAGTGCGTATTCATGATGAAGTTCACGACGCCCGCGACCGCATCCGCGCCGTAGGTAGAGGAGGCGCCGCCGGTGAGCACGTCCACACGCTCGATCAACGCCACTGGAATCTGGTTGACATCCGCAGCCGAGGCGCCTTCGAGGTTGACGATGCTGGCGCCGCCGCCGGTGGGATCACCACCGATCACACGCCGCCCATTGATCAGGACGAGGGTGCGGGCCACTCCGAGACCGCGCAGGTCTATGTTGGCGACACCGCTCGTGCCCATCGAGAGTCCGGAGTTCTGGTCGGCAACCACCTGCGGGAGACTGTTGAGCACATCCTCGATGCGCGTGGTGCCGGTGTCCCTGATTTCCTCCGCGGTCACGGCAGTGACTGGACTGATGGCCTCGAGATTCGGCGAGCTGATGCGCGAGCCGGTGACGACGACCTCCTGCAGAACCGCCTCACCGGCTTCTTTGGCTGCCGGTGCGGTCTGGGCCTGCGCAAGCGAGGAATGCAACGCCATACTGGCCGTGATCGCACCGCTGCCGAAGAGCGCCGTGCGAACGGCCTGTCTCAGGATCCGCTGGCTATTCATGTTTCTTACGACTCCCCGAAAGTTGTAGTTTCAACGCGACCGTTTGAGCTGAGCCCGAACGGCCGTACGGGGATCTGGACCCCGCGATTACGCGTCCCCAACTCCCCTGTTGCGTGGGCGCGAACGTAATACATTTCTTTGTAAGGGACAATACTTACACGGGGTCCTGTATGTTGCTTAGTAGCAACATCGGTAAGAGGTGCCCGGCCTCGCCCTGCCGGGGCCGGCTACTCGGGCGCGGTCCACACCTCGACGTTGTCGCATCCCTGGACCGCGCGCCAGGCTACGAGACTCGGGTCCTGACGCACTAAGGCGTTGATCGCGGCTCGCTTTTCCGGCCCGGCCACCACGAAGAGGGGCTCGCGCACCCTCCCGATGAGCTCAGGCGTGACGCTCACGGCGCCGCGGCCGTCCGGCCGCTGCACCTCAAGGGCGTAGCGGCCGCGGGCATGCTCCAGGTCCTGCACCGAGAATAAGGACGCGGTGTGCCCGTCCACACCGAGCCCGAGGAGCCCGAGCCCGATGGGGATCCCTGCGCTGAGCAGCTGCAGCAGCTGATTCTCGTAGTCCGCTGCCGCTGCCTCGAGCGGCAGTTCGGTGCGCACGCGCAGCAGTGACTCCTGCGGCAGTGCGAGCGCGTTGAGAAGCGCGCGCGCCTGGTAGTAGTTGCTGCCGGCGGTGCTGGCCGGCACGTAGCGCTCATCGCTGAAGAGCACGTGCAGCCGGTCATCGTGGCTCAGGCGCTCGCGCGCGAGCGCCTCGTAGGCGCTCATGGGCGTGGTGCCCCCCGAGAGCATGACCGCGCTCGCGCCGCGCGCGCTTAAGGCACCGTGCAGGCGCGCCGCGAGGGCGGCATTGAGGTCGGCGCGGGAGCCGAAGGTGCGGGTACGCAGGCTCGTCATCGGGGTCGGGGGCGCTCGCCCACCTGGGCGCGCACGTCGAAGGTGCGCCCGGCGCGCAGCACCCGCAAGAGAACGCTGGAGCCTGGCTTGTGGCTCGCGATGCGCCCCAGGGCATCCTGGGCGCTGCTCGGGGCGCTGCCGTCGATGCCCGTCAGCAGATCCCCGGGCAGCAGGCCCGCCTGCTGCGCCGGGCTGCCGACGTAGAGGTTGCCGATGATCACGCCGGATTGCGGTAGCCCGAGCTGTGCCGCCTGCCCCTCGGTGAGGTCCTCGGGCACGATGCCGATCCAGCCGCGGATGACTCGCCCGTGCGCGATGATCTCGCTCAACACTCCGCGCACCATGTTCACGGGGATCGCGAAGCCGATGCCCTCGACGCCGATGTTCTTGGCGACGATGGCGGTGTTGATGCCCACCAGCGCGCCGCTGGTATCCACCAGCGCCCCACCGGAGTTGCCGAAGTTGATCGGCGCATCCGTCTGGATGAAGTCCTCGAGCGGGGCGATGCCGAGCTGCTGGCGGCTGGTGGCGCTCACGATCCCGTGGGTGACGGTCTGCGAGAGGCCCACCGGGTTGCCGATCGCCAGCACCACGTCCCCGACCTTGAGCTGGTCGGATCTGCCGAACACCGCCACCGGCAGCGGCATGAGGTCGATCTTCAGCACCGCCAGGTCGGTATCCGGGTCACGCCCGACGATGCGCGCGTCCGCGACGCGCCCGTCGGCCAGCTGCACGCGGATCGAATCGGCGTTGGCGATGACGTGGTGGTTGGTGACGATGTGGCCGCTCTCATCGACGATCACCCCGGAGCCGAGGCTGCGCTCGATGCGCTGGCGGTAGCGCGGCATGAAGTCCCCGAACAGCTCCCCGAGCGAGGGCGCGATGCGCTCGGTCACCAGGCGCGCCGTGTACACGTTGACCACCGAGGGCGCGGCCCGCTGCACCGCGGCCGCGTAGGTGAGCTGCGCGACGGGCGCGGGGCTGTCGGGCGCCACCGGCGCGCTCGGTGGCACGCCGCCTGAGGTGCGCGGCTGACGGATGAGCTCCGGGCGCAGCGCCACGATGATGAAGGCGAGCGCCAGCCCCCCGACCACCGAGCCGGCAATGAAGACGAGTCCGCGGCCGAGGCGGTTAAGCATGGTGTGCGCTGAGTCGGTCCTGGTGCAGCGAGCGCCGCGCCGCACGCGCGGCCCCGCCGGAGGGGGGTGTTCGTTTGTGTATAATGCGCCGCCCCCCGCAAGGTACGAAATCGCGCGTGCTTCGAGGCACGTCCGCATCGGCGGGAATGCGACCTGCAGGCGGCGGCGGGCGTGAGTTTTGTGCGGGAGAGCGTTTAATGGCCGATCAGGCAGTCGCCGCCGGCGAGGCAGTCGACTTAACCCGGCGTAAGTTTCTCACCCGGGCCACCATCGCCGCCGGGGCGGTCGGGGCGGCCTTCGTCGCCGTGCCCTTCATCGAGTCCTGGGCCCCCTCCGAGCGCGCCCGCGCGCAGGGCGCGCCCACCGAGCTCGACCTCTCCAAGCTCGAGGCCGGGCAGATGACGACCACGGTGTGGCGCCGCTCGCCGATCTACGTCGTGCGCCGCACGCCGGACATGGTCGCGCGCATCGGCGGCCACGACGCCGAGCTCAAGGATCCCGCGTCCGAGCAATCCGACCAGCCCGCCTACGCCAAGAACCCGCAGCGCTCGCGCAGCGCCGAGTTTCTGGTGCTGGTGGGCACGTGCACCCACCTCGGTTGCCTGCCCAAGCAGCGCTTCAGCGCCGGGGAGCTCTACCCGAGCTGGCCGGGGGGCTTCTTCTGTCCCTGCCACGGCTCACGCTTTGACCTCGCCGGGCGCGTGTTCGCCGGCTCGCCCGCCTCGATAAACTTGCGCGTGCCTCCATATTACTACCCGCAGCCCACCACGCTCGTGGTCGGTCTGGATGAGAAAGGAGTCGCCTGATGGCCGCGCCAGAGGGAGCCCCGGGCACCATTCCGGCACGCGTGCCGCCGGAGCAGCCGGGTTTCTGGGGCTGGCTCAACCGCCGCCTGCCCGTGGAAGGATTCATCCAGGACCAGCTGACCGGCTACTACGCGCCGAAGAACTTCAACATCTGGTACTTCTTCGGCTCGCTTGCGCTCGTGGTGTTGGTGGTGCAGCTGCTGACGGGCATCTTCCTCACGATGTTCTACAAGGTGGGCGAGCTCACCTCGTTCGACTCGGTCGAGTACATCATGCGCGAGGTCGACTACGGGTGGCTGATCCGCTACCTGCACTCGACCGGGGCGTCGGCCTTCTTCATCGTCGTCTACCTGCACATGTTCCGCGCCTTCCTCTACGGCTCCTACCGCAAGCCGCGGGAGCTGCTGTGGCTGTTCGGCATGGCCGTGTACCTGGCGCTGATGGCGGAGGCCTTCATGGGCTACGTGCTGCCCTGGGGCAACATGTCCTTCTGGGGTGCGCAGGTGATCGTGAACCTGTTCGGCACCATTCCCGGCATCGGCCCGGGGCTGGTCGAGTGGATCCGCGGTGACTACGGCATCGCGGACGCAACGCTCAACCGCTTCTTCGCGCTGCACGTCGTGGCGCTGCCGCTGGCGCTGCTGCTGCTGGTGGCGCTGCACCTGGTGGCGCTGCGCCAGACCGGCTCGAACAACCCGGACGGCATCGAGATCAAGGACCAGCCAGGGCCCGACGGCAAGCCGCTGGATGGCATCCCCTTCCATCCCTACTACACGGTGAAGGACGTCTTCGGCATCGGGGTTTTCTTCGTGCTGTTCGCGATCGTGGTGTTCTTCGTGCCGACCCTGGGGGGGTTGTTCCTGGAGACGCCCAACTTCGATCCGGCCAACGCCATGTCCACGCCGGAGCACATCGCCCCGGTGTGGTACTTCACGCCCTTCTACGCGATCCTGCGCGCCGTGCCCGACCAGCGCATGGGGGCGCTGCTCATGCTGCTCGCGGTCGTGGCGTTCCTGTTCGTGCCGTGGCTTGATCACTCGCCGGTGAAGTCGATCCGCTACAAGGGCTGGATGTCGCGCCTGGCGCTCGCGCTGTTCGCGGTCTCGTTCGTGGCGCTCGGCTACCTTGGCCTGCAGCCCGCGGAAGGACTGTACGTGGTGCTGGCGCGCATCTTCGCCGCCATCTACTTCGGCTTCTTCATCCTCATGCCGGTGTACACCAAGCTGGAAATCTGCCGGCCGGTGCCGCAACGGGTGACCTACCATGCGCACTGACCGGCAACGCCACGGCGCCTGGCTGCTCGCCGCCGTGCTCGCGGTGACCGCGCTCGGCGGCAGCGGCGCGCGCGCCGAGGAGAGCGGTGCGGGCGCAGCGGCGGCCGGCGCGGAAGAGGCCGCCAAGCTCGGCGCCGACTGGCAGCACTGGCACGTCAACAGCAGCGTCAGCGACCTGGCCTCCGTGCAGCGCGGCGCGCGCAATTTCGCCAGCTACTGCCTGCCGTGCCATTCGCTCAAGTACGAGCGCTGGTCGCGCCTCGGACAGGACCTCGCGATTCCCGCCCCCTTGCTCGAGCGCGAGCTGATCCCGCCCGGGGACAAGTCGACGCAGTACATCCTCACCAGCATGCCGGCAACGGATGCCGAGACCTGGTTCGGCAAGACCCCGCCGGACCTCTCGCTCATGTCACGTGCGCGCGGTCGCGACTACCTGTACCAGTTCCTCAAGACCTTCTACGTCGACCCGACGCGCCAGACGGGCGCGAACAACCTGCGCCTGCCGACGACCGCCATGCCGCACGTGCTCTCCGAGCTCGAGGGCCTCAAGGTCGCGGTGTTCCGCGACGAGACCCGCAACGAGGGCGGCCAGGTGATGCATTCGCAGGTGTTCGATCACTTCGAGCAGGTCGCGCCAGGGCGCCTGACCGGCGCCGAGTACGACGGTTTCGTGCGCGATCTGGTCAACTTCCTCGACTATGTCGGCGAGCCGACGCAGTCGGCGCGCCGTGCCCTGGGGGTATGGGTGGTGCTGTTCCTGCTGTTCTTCACCTGGCTCGCGTGGCTGATGAAGCGCGAGTACTGGAAAGACGTACACTGAAGCGTCGCCGCGGCGCCGCGCGTGCTGCGCGCGGGCCCTGAGCCAACGGGTCGCAGGAGCGCAAATTTGTCGAGCCGCCGATCCATCATGACGCTGTTTTCCGCCCCGAGTGACCCGTGGAGCCACCGCACGCGGATCGTGCTCGCCGAGAAGGGCATCAGCATCGACATCGTCAGCGTCGAGGCCGGGCGCTTCCCGGAGGACCTACTTGACTTAAATCCGTACCACAGCGTGCCAACGCTGGTGGACCGGGACCTGGTGCTGTACGACTCGCGCGTCATTATCGAGTACCTGGACGAGCGTTTCCCGCATCCGCCGCTGATGCCGGTCGACCCGGTGACGCGCGCCCAGTTCAGACTGGCCCTCTACCGCATCGAGCGCGACTGGTATAGCCTGGCTCGACAGATCGACCAAGAGCCGGACAAAAAGCAGACGCTCAAGCTGAAGAAGATCTTGCGGGATACGATTCTGCAGAGCACGGATCTGTTCAAGGTGAAGCCGTACTTCCTCTCGGACGAGTTTTCGCTGGTGGATGCCAGCATTGCCCCCATTCTCTGGCGCCTGCCGCATTACGAGATCGACCTGCCGCCGCAGGCGCAGCCGCTCGAAAAATACCAGCAGCTGATCTTCGCCCGGCCGGCCTTCCGCGAGGCCCTCTCCGAGCGCGAGCAGGAGATGCGGCTGCTGTAGCTATGTCCCACCCTCCATGAGCGAGCTGTTGCCCAAGCGTCCCTACCTGCTGCGTGCCATGCACGAGTGGATCAGCGACTGCGGCAACACGCCGCACGTCATCGTGGACGCCGGCCGCGAGGGCACCGAGGTGCCGCGCGCCTACGTGCGCGACGGCAAGATCGTCCTCAACCTCAGCGAGGGCGCGACCCAGCACCTCACGCTCGGCTCGGAGTGGGTGGAATTCGATGCGCGCTTCGCCGGTATCACGCACCACGTGCGTTTCCCGGTGAGCGCCGTGCTCGGCATCTACGCGCGCGAGACCAACGAGGGCATGGTGTTCTCGGAGCAGGACCTGGGGAGCGCGCGCCGCGAGGACGCGGCGACTGCGGATTCCGGCGAGCCGCCCGATACGCCCCCGCCTACCAAGGAAGAGCGCGGTCCACGCCGCCCGCAGCTCAAGATCATTAAGTAGCGCTGCCGCGGCGCGGGCTCTGCCCCCGGGCTGGAGAGAAGAAAGAGTCGGCCTGTAAGCCGGGTTCTGTCGAGGGCAATCATTCCTCTGGGATCCGCGTCACCACGGACCTCTAGCGGCCTACCCGGAAGCGCGCGCGGATCGGCGCTGCCCACGGTGCCGTTTAAGGCACCGGACGGCTTCCCTATTTGGCCTTGCTCCGGGTGGGGTTTACCGTGCCGTCGCGTGTTGCCACCGACGCGGTGCGCTCTTACCGCACCGTTTCACCCTTGCCGGTCCGGTGAAGGACTTAGGCGGTCTGCTCTCTGTTGCACTTTCCGTGGGCTCGCGCCCCCCAGGCGTTACCTGGCACCCGATCCGCCGGAGCCCGGACTTTCCTCCACCACACGAACGTGCGGCAGCGACTGCCCGGCCGACTCTCAGAGACACGATAAGGGCCGCGGGCGTGAAGTCAATCGCCCTCTCGCCTGAGGCGGCTAGCGCTCCGCTCCCGCGCCGCCGGGGGTGTCACGGCGCACGAGCGCGTAGGCCTCGGCGCGGGTCGCGCCCGTCAGCTGCGCGGCGAGGGCGGCGGCACGCCCCGGGGGCAGCTCCTTCAGCAGCAGCTCCACCGTGCGCCGCAGCTGCACCGGGTCCACCGCGGCCTGCATCGCCGGCGCCGCCCCGGCGACCACGAGGGTGATCTCGCCGCGCTCGAAGTTCTGCTCGCGCGCGGCCTGCGCGGCGAGCTCGCCGAGAGCGCCACGGTAGACCTGCTCGTGCACCTTGGTGAGCTCGCGCGCCACGACCGCCGCCCGGGCCGCACCGAACTCGGCGGCCATGTCCGCGAGCGTGGCGCGGATGCGGTGCGGGGCCTCGAAGAACACCAGCGTGCGCGTCTCGTGCGCGAGCGCCGCCAGCTGCGCGCGCCGCTCCGCGGCGCGCGCGCTGAGGAAGCCCTCGAAGCAGAAGCGCTGCACCGGCAGCGCCGCGACCGCCAGGGCCGTGGTGAGGGCAGAGGCGCCCGGGATGGCGACGACTCTGACGCCGGCGCCGACTGCGGCGCGCGTCAGCTCATAACCCGGGTCCGACAGCAGCGGCGTGCCGGCATCACTCACCAGCGCCACCGTCTGGCCGTCGGCCAAGCGCCCGAGGAGCTCGGGGATGCGCTGCGTTTCGTTGTGCTCGTAGAGCGAGATGAGCGGGCGCGCGATGCCGAGTGCGCTGAGCAGCTGCTGCGTGCGGCGCGTGTCCTCGGCGGCGATGACGTCGGCCTCGCGCAGCGCCTGCTGCGCGCGCGGGCTCAGGTCCGCAAGGTTGCCGATCGGCGTCGCCACGACTTGCAGCGTGCCGCGCTCCTTGGTCACTATAGCCCTCCGCTCGCACCGCCAGGGACGCGGCGCCTGCGTAGCATCCTGCCCGGCAACGAAAGGCCGTTCAACCGATGATTCCCGTAGGCCGGCTCGTGTGTGTGCTGCTGCTGGCGTGCGCGCTGAGTGGCTGCCCGAGCCTCACGGAGCGCGGCGGGCCGCCGCCCTCGGTGGATCGGGCCGCACAGCTCGAGCAGGGGGGCGATTTCATCGGTGCCGCGCGCATCTACGAGGAGCTCGCCGCACACAACACCGGCGCTGACCGCAACGAGCTGCTGCTGAGCGCCGCGCGCGACTACGTCGATGGGCACCGCGCCGAGGACGCCGCGCGTGCGCTGTCGCAGCTGCAGCCGCCGCTCAGCTCGGCCGCATCGAGCACGCACGCGCTGCTCGAGGCGCAGGTCGCGCTCGCGCGGGGGCAGCGCGACGAGGCCGCGCGCCGCTTCAGCACGATAGCCGAGCCGGGCACCGGGCCGGACGCGGCGCGCTACCGCAGTCTGAAGGCAGCGCTCGCCGCATCCGCCGTGGCACACGCTCCGGCCGCGGCGGCGCATGGGGCCGCCCCGGCCGCGCCCGTGGCGCTGCTGCTGCCGCTCACTGGTCGCGCCGGCGGCGCCGCGCTCAGCGTGCGCGAGGGTTTCATGAGCAGTTACTACCAGCTGCCGGCGCAGGAGCGGCCGCGGCTGCTCGTGTACGACACCGGCACGATGAGCATCGCGGACGCGCTCACCCAGGCGCGCGCGGCGGGCGCCGAGTTCATCGTCGGTCCGCTGACGCGCGAGGAGGTGACCGCGGCGGCCGAGTACCCGGGGGCGCACGCGCCCCTGCTGGCGCTGAATTTCCTGCCGCCGGAGAAGGGTGCGCCGCTGGACTTCTATCAGTTCGCGCTGTCACCGGAGGATGAGGCGCGCCTCGCGGCACGGCGCGTCCTCGATGATCATCACCGCCGCGGCGTGGCCCTGGTGCCCGCCGGGGACTGGGGCGCGCGCGTGCTCGCGGCCTTCAGGCAGGAGCTCACCGCTGGGGGTGGTGAGCTGCTGGCGACTGCGCAGATCGATGCGGGGCGCACCGATTTCTCGGCACCAATCACCGAGGTGCTGCGTCTGAGCGAAAGCAGCGCGCGCCACAAGCGCCTCGAGAGCGTGCTCGGCAGCAAGCTGCAGTTCGAGCCGCGGCGGCGCGCGGACATCGAGTTTATCTTTGCGCCCGCGCAGGCGAGCACCGAGCGGCTGCTGCGCCCGCAGCTGCGCTTTCACTACGCCGGCGACATCCCGACCTATGCGACCTCCGAGGCCTTCGAGCCGGACATGCGTGCCAACGAGGACCTCGACGGGCTGATGTTCCCCGACATGCCTTGGATCCTCGGCGGTGATTTCCCGGACGCGGTGCGCGCGGCGGCGCGTGAGGCGTGGCCGTCCGGCGGCCCCTATCGCAGCCGCCTGTTCGCCTTCGGCTTTGACGCCTTCCGCCTGGCGCAGGCGCTGCCGCATCACAGCATGACCAACAGCGTGAGCGTCGAGGGGCTCACCGGGCACCTGACGCTCGATCCGGAGCGGCGTGTGCACCGTGACATCGGCTGGGCGCAGGTGCACAACGGCGAGCTGAGAATGCTGCCGCCGGGTGGGCAGTAGCCTCAAGCCCCTAGGGCTCCCCGATCTTGAACTCCGGTGCCGGGCGCGGCTGCAGCGCCTTAAGCAGGCTCGGGCCGAAGCGCATGCCATGCCGGTATTCCGAGATCAGGTTGTCGTCGGTGATGACCTGTGCATCCGCCCCGGGATGACGCGCAATGAAGCTGCCTGCGGCCTCGAGGTGGGCGCCGGCCAGCAGCGCCACGACGCTTCCCTGGGTCCCTGTCGTGCCGAAAAAGCCGCCATCCGGACGCCTGATGCCGCCAAGAAAGTGCAGGTCCGGCTGCAGTTCCCGGTCGGAGGCGTAGCCGAAGTTGGCATATCGATAGGCATAGGGAAACACCGCGGCCATGGTGGCCAGCACGTCGAAGGAGCCCGTCGTATTGGTGGTGAGCACTGCACCGGGGTTCATGTGCTGGCGCACGTTGCGCAGGTACTCCTCCGAGAGCAGGTTCCCGGCGTTGTTGCGCCAGTGGTAGGTCGTGTTCTGGATGATGAGGTCGTAGCGAGCATCCGGGTTGCGCTTCAGCCAGCGCCGACCGTCATCGATGTGGATGTGGATGCGTGGATCATGCAGCACCGCAGTCAGCTCCGGGTACTGCTGGGTCAGGCCAACATAGGCGGGGTTGATCTCGACCACATCAATCGTCTCGACCCCGGGGAAACCCTGCACGGCGCGTGTCCACGCGCCCGCTGACATGCCGACGATCAGTACCCGCCTCGCGTTCGGATTGAGCAGCGCGAGCAGGTACACCCGGTCGAGGAGGTTGGGGTTCCGGTCCACGTCCACAGCCGCTATTCCATCGTAGACGTTACCGCCGAAGACGTAGTCACCCGAGTCAGTACGCGCGGTGTGCACTACGCCATGCCGGTTGGCGCTGAAGTAGGTCATCGCCTCGCTCCCCGTCGCGAATGAGCGCAGCAGCCCGGGGCCCGGTCGTGCGGCTTGCAAGATGAAGGGGTAGGCGAGCAGGGCTGCCGCCAGAGGGGCGAGGAAGTAGCGCGGCCGTTGGCTCCTGAGCACGCACATCATGGAGATCAGCAGGCAGATGGCGGCGATGAGGGCGAAGCATTCGTCGGCGCTCAGGTAGTCCAGCGCCACAAAGCCGGTCACGAGGGGACCGAGCGTCGCGCCGATGATGTTGCCGAAGTAGATGCGCGACACCGAACGCCCCACCGCCGGGCCCTGCGACAGCGAGCCCAGATGGTGCGCTATGGGGAAGAGGATGCTCTTCAGGGCAGCGGCGAGCACGATCGCCACGGTGAACAGCAGCAGATCGTTGGCCGGATGACGTGCGACCACCAGGCCAGTAAATGCCGGCGTCAGCGCGTCGCCCACCGCCGCGATCGCGAGCACGACCGCCGCGGCAGCGTACAAGTTGGAACTGCGGGCACACAGTCGTTTCCCATAGGCCGCACCGGCGGCGATGCCGACCAGATAACAGGCGAGCACGAAGGAGAAGGCGATGGGCAGTGTGCGGTAGGCGAAGCCGACTACACGCACCCACAGGATCTCCTCGCTCAGGCTGAGAAAGCCGATCAGCAGCGAGAGCCACCACGGGAAGCTAAACATGCCGCGCTCGCAGGCCGAACCAGACTGCGGCACTAACGCTGATGTTGAGGAATGCGGCCAGGTAGATCGTGGCCGCTAACCCAAAATAGTAGAGGACCAGCATGCCGCTGAGGGCGGCGCCGAAGGCGGCTCCCAACGTGTTGGCGAAGTACAGCAGCCCGATCGACACGCCGACGTTCTGGTAGACGCGCATGACGTGACGCACGAGGATCGGCAGGGTGGCGCCCATGAGCATCGTCGGAAACAGCAGCAGCAGAAAATTCACGCTCGCGATGACCGGGAGCGGGCTACGCACGGCGAGCACACCCGCACCATGGATCAGGTTGGGACTCACGATGCCGAAGGCCGCGATCGCAAGCTCGATGGCGGCGAACATCGGCAGTGCGCGCTGCGGATAGCGGTCTGAGAGTTCACCGCCGAGCAGCGCACCAACTCCCAGACCTAACATGAAGCTCGACACGATGATCGTCACGGACTCGATGTCGACCCCGAATGCGACGAATAGCAGGCGCTGCCAACACACCTGATAGATGAGCGCGGCGATGCCGGATACGAAGAACAGCGCGACCAGGCGCACGGGGCCGCCGCCGAAGCGGTGGATGGCAGAAATCTCGGCATTTACAGCGCTGGTCACGTCTCTTCGTTCCCCGGAAGCTGGGGTGGCCGCGCATGTTAGGGAGAAGGCAGCGGGGACTCCTGCGTCTTATGTCACATTTGAATGATCGAACGGGCTATCCAGCGCGGTCAGTACTCACAAACTGTATAAGGTTCAGCCTCCAAACCGCTGATTGCTAAGCGTCGAAGACGGTGACTGACCATCCCGGCACTGTGCATTTCCACATAAGTCCTTGTGAATGCGACGGATTTCTCACTATTTCAATTGACATAGTTCGCGGCCGATTCCTATAGTGGCAAACAGTGGGAGAAGGTGGGGGTAAATGGGCGAAAATTCGCCTCACGGGTCATGTTTCGCGGTGCAACAAAAATCACCCTGGACGACAAGGGGCGGATGGTCATTCCCACCCGCTACCGCGAGCAGATCATGGAGCTCGCCCAGGGAAAATTGGTCGTCACCGTCGACAAGGACCAGTGTCTCCTCATCTATCCCCTGCCCGAGTGGGAGCTGATCGAACGCAAGCTGATGGCCCTGCCCAGCCTGAACGCCACGGCGCGGCGGCTGCAACGGCTGATGGTGGGACATGCGACCGATCTGCCCCTCGACGGGCACGGCAGGGTGCTGCTGCCGCCCGAACTGCGCGAATTCGCGCGGCTCGGACGGCACGGGATGCTGATCGGGCAGGGCAATCGCTTTGAGCTGTGGGACGAAGTGCGCTGGAACGAGCGGCGCGACCTGTGGCTGAAAAATGAGGACGCTGCGACCGATCTGCCTTCCGAGCTCGAATCTCTGTCGATTTAGGGGCGTTTGAAGAACGAGCTGGCTGGGCCGAAGCCCGTGGCAGAGCACTCAGGGGGGCGGGGATCTACCGCTTCACGCGCGGGCGAGCACACACCGGTGCTCGCCGCCGAGGCGCTCGCGGGACTGGCCGTGGACGCGGGCGGTTACTATGTCGATGCGACGTTCGGGCGGGGCGGTCATTCGGCACTCATCCTCCAGGCCCTGGGTCGAGAAGGCCGCCTGCTCGCGCTCGACCGGGATCCGCAGGCCATCGAGGCCGGCCGGCAGCGTTTTGCCGACGAAGTGCGGCTTACGCTCGTGCACGCGTCGTTTGCCGACCTCCGGACGCTCGTGCGGGCACACGCTCACGATCACCCGTGCCGGGGCGTGCTCTTTGACCTTGGCGTTTCCTCACCTCAGCTCGAGGACCCGGGCCGCGGCTTCAGCTTCCGTGCGGACGGCCCGCTCGACATGCGCATGGACACGACGCGCGGGGAACCCGTCGCGGCTTGGCTCGCGCGGGCGAGCCTCGACGAGATTCGCCAGGTGATCGCCACCTTCGGCGAGGAGCGCTTCGCGCGCCGCGTCGCGCAGGCGATCGTGAAGGCGCGCACGCGGGCCCCGCTCACGCGCACCGCGGAGCTGGCCGCGGTGGTCGCCGCCGCGGTGCGCACCCGCGAGCCGGGCAAGCACCCGGCGACGCGCACCTTCCAGGCCCTGCGCATGTTCATCAACGATGAACTCGGCCAGCTCGAGCGCGGTCTCACGGGTGCGCTCGAGGTCCTCGCACCCGGTGCGCGCCTGGCGGTGATCAGTTTCCATTCGCTCGAGGACCGGCTGGTGAAGCGCTTCATGCAGCGCGAGTCGCAGGTGGACCCTGCGCTCAAGCACCTGCCGGTGGTGCCGGCCCGCGCGCGCCCCCTCCTGAAGCTCGTCGGCCGCAAACAGCGTCCCGGCGCGGGCGAGCTCGAGCGCAACCCCAGGGCCCGCAGCGCGCTGCTGCGCGTGGCGGAGCGGCTGCCGTGAGCCGCCGCCTGCTGCTGTGGGCCGTGCCGCTGCTGTGGGTGGCGTCGCTGGTCTCGGCGGCGGGAGCCATCTACTGCAAGCACCGCGCGCGGGCGCTGTTCGTCGAGCTCGAGGGACTCAACGCCCGGCGCGACAACCTAGAGATCGAGTGGGGCCAGCTGCAGCTGGAGCAGAGCGCCTGGTCCACCCATGCCTTCGTCGAGCGCGTCGCGAGTGCCAAGCTGCACATGGCGCTGCCGCCGCCGAAGGAGATCGAGATCGTCTCCCCATGAAGTCGCGCAGCCTCCGTGATGCCGCCCCGGGCTCCTTCCGCTGGCGCGCATGGCTGGTGCTGGGGCTGCTCGGGGTGTGCGCGCTCGGGCTGCTCTACCGGGCGGTCAACCTGCAGCTGGTCGACCACAGCTTCCTCGCCAAGGAGGGCGACGCGCGCTTCTCGCGGGTGCTGGAGATCGCCGCGCACCGCGGCACCATCACCGACCGCTACGGCGAGCCGCTCGCCGTCTCCACCCCCGTGGACTCGATCTGGGTCAATCCGGGCGAGCTGGCGCTGGCCACCGACCAGATCCCGCGCCTGGCCAAGGCCCTCGGCCTGGACCGCCAGGAGCTCGCGCGCCGCGTCACTTCCAACCTCGACCGCGAGTTTCTCTACCTCGCGCGCCACAAGCAGCCGGCCGAGGCGGTGCAGATCAAGGCGCTCGGCATCCCCGGCGTCTACACCTCGCGCGAGTACCGCCGCTACTACCCCGGCGGCGAGGTGACCGGCCACCTGCTCGGCTTCACCAACGTCGATGACGCCGGCCAGGAGGGGCTCGAGCTCGCCTTCGATCACTGGCTCGCGGGCGAGGACGGCGCCAAGCGCGTGATCCAGGACCGCTACGGACGCATCGTGCAGAACGTCGAGAGCATCCGTCCGGCGCGCCCGGGCAAGGACCTGGTGCTCTCGATCGACCTGCGCATCCAGTACCTGGCCTACCGCGAGCTCAAGGCCGCGATCCGCGACCAGCGCGCGCGCGCCGGCTCCGTGGTGGTGATCGACGTCGCCACGGGCGAAGTGCTCGCCATGGTGAACCAGCCGGCCTACAACCCCAACGACCGCGAGCAGATCCAGGCGGCCACCTACCGCAACCGCGCCGCCACCGACATCTTCGAGCCGGGCTCCTCGATCAAGCCGTTCTTCGTGGCCGCGGGCCTGGCCTCCGGCAAGTACGACAACCACAGCATCATCGACACCTCGCCGGGCTACTTCAAGGTCGGCGCCAAGATCTTCGAGGACGAGCACAACCTGGGCGCCATCGACATCGCCACCGTGCTCGCCAAGAGCTCCAACGTCGGCATGGCGCACATCGCGCTCACGCTGCCGCCGCAGGGGATCTGGAACACGCTCACGCACCTGGGATTCGGGCAGGTGACCACCAGCGGCTTCCCCGGCGAGTCCGCCGGGCTTCTGCCCAACTACGCGCAGTGGCGTCCGATCGGCATCGTCACCATGTCGCACGGCTACGGGCTGTCGGTCACGCCGCTGCAGCTGGCGCACGCCTACGCCACCATCGGCGCCTTCGGCGTGGCGCGCCCGGTCTCCTTCCTGCGCGTCGAGGGCGAGGCCGGTGGCGCGCACGCGCTCGATGAGCACGTGTGCCACGAGCTGATCGGCATGCTCGAGTCGGTGGTGAGCGCGGAGGGCACCGGCAAGCTCGCCGCCATCCCCGGCTACCGCGTCTCCGGCAAGACCGGCACCGCCTTCAAGGCCACCGCCGGCGGCTACTCCACCGACCGCTACATGGCGGTGTGGGGCGGGGTGGCTCCGGCCAGCGCCCCGCGCCTGGCGGCGGTGGTGGTGATCGATGAGCCGGGCGCCGGGCAGCACATGGGCGGCCAGGTCGCAGCCCCCGTGTTCTCGCGCGTGGTGGGCGGGGCGCTGCGCCTGCTCGCCGTGGCGCCGGACCAGCCGGTCAACTCGCCCGAGGAGCTTCCCGGGAGCGAGACCCTGGTGGGCTCACGCACGGTGGCGCTGCGATGAGCGCCACCTTCATGAGCAGTGCGCACGCGCTCGCCGAGCTGACCGCGGGGCTCATCGCGGTGCCGGCGGACCTCGAGGTCTCGGACGTCACGCTCGACAGCCGCGCGGTCACCCCCGGGGCGCTGTTCCTCGCCTGCCGCGGCCGCGCGCACCATGGACTCACGTTCCTGCCCCAGGTGCTCGCGCACGGCGCACGCGCGGTGTTGTACGAGCCGCAGGGGGCGCCGGCGCTGCCGGCCGCGCCTGCCGGCGCCTTCCTCGGCGCCGTGCCGCAGCTCAGCGAGCACGCCGGCCTCATCGCGGCGCGCTTCTTCGGTGAGCCCTCGCACGCGCTGACGGTCGCGGGCATCACCGGCACCAACGGCAAGACCACCTGTGCGTGGCTGCTCGCCCAGGCGCTGAACCATTGCCAGCGGCCGGCCGCCTACATGGGCACGCTCGGCTTCGGGCGTCCACCGCAGGTCACCGCGACGCTGCACACGACGCCGGATGCCGTGAGCGTGCAGCGCCAGCTCGCGGCGCTGCGCCGCCAGGGGGCCGAGTGCGTCTGCATGGAGGTCTCCTCGCACGCGCTCGACCAGTCGCGCGTCAGCGGCGTGCGTTTCCACACCGCGGTGTTCACCAACCTGACGCGCGATCACCTCGACTACCACGGCAGCATGCAGGCCTACGGGGCGGCCAAGGCGCGCCTGTTCGCCTGGCCCGAGCTCGCCGCGCGCGTCATCAACGTCGATGACCCCTTTGGTGCCGCACTCGCCGCCGGCGGCGGCGCCCCGCTCATCGTCACGCTGCGCCAGGCGCGCAGCGGCGTGCCCGCCGGGGCGCGCTGGGTGCGCGCCACCCGCGTCACCGCCGAGCCTGGCGGGCTGTGGATCGACGTCGACTCCTCCTGGGGCAGCGCGGAGCTCACCGTGCGACTCGTGGGCGAGTTCAACGTGGACAACGCGCTCACCGTGCTCGCGGTGCTGCTCGCCTGGGAGGTGCCGCTTCCCGAGGCGGTGCGCGCGCTTTCGCGCAGCCGCGCGGCGAGCGGACGCATGGAGATGTTCGGCGGCCGGGGCCGCACGCCGCTCGCCATCGTCGATTACGCCCACACGCCCGATGCGCTCGAGAACGCGCTTAAGGCGGCGCGCCTGCACTGCCGCGGCGAGCTGCGCGTGGTCTTCGGCTGCGGCGGTGACCGCGACCCCGGCAAGCGCCCGCTCATGGGCCGGATCGCCGCCGAGCTCGCCGACGACATCATCGTCACCGACGACAACCCCAGGAGCGAGGACCCGGCGCGCATCGTGGCCGCGATCCTCACCGGCATGAGCACGCGCAAGCCGCACGTGATCGAGCACGACCGCGCGCTCGCCATCCGGCTGGCGCTGGAGCGCTCCGGCCCGGAGGACGTGGTGCTCATCGCCGGCAAGGGTCACGAGGGCTACCAGATCGTCGGTCACGAGCGACGCGAGTTCCATGACCAGGCCGTGGTCAGCCAGGAGCTGGCGCGGTTGCCGCCATGAAGCGCACGCTCGGCGAATTTGCGCGCCTGTGCGCCGGGCGGCTGCAGGGAACGGACGCCCCCTTCAGCGAGGTGGTGAGCGACAGCCGCACGCTCGGCTCCGGGCAGCTGTTCGTAGCGCTGCGGGGACCGAAGTTCGACGGCCATGACTTCCTGGCCGCGGCGCAGGCCGCCGGCGCCGCCGGCGCGCTGGTCTCGAGGGCGCAACCGCTGGCGCTGCCGCAGATCGTCGTGTCCGACACGCAGGCGGCGCTCACCCAGGCGGCGCGCGCCTGGCGCGGCTTCTTCGCCGGCCCGCTGATCGGCGTGGCCGGCAGCAACGGCAAGACCACCACCAAGGAGATGACCGCGGCGATCCTGGCGCAGGCCGGCAGCACGCTCGCCACGCACGGCAACCTCAACAACCACATCGGCGTGCCGCTGACGCTGCTGCGCCTGCGGCCCGAGCACCGCTTCGCGGTGATCGAGATGGGCGCGAACCGCGCCGGCGAGGTGGCCGCGCTGGTGGCGCTGGCGCGCCCGAGCGTCGGCATGATCACCAACGCCGGTGCCGAGCACCTGGAGGGCTTCGGCTCGCTCGAGGGCGTGGCGCGCGCCGAGGGCGAGATGGTCGCGGGCCTCGAGGCCGGGGCGACCGCGGTGATCAACGCCGATGATGAGTTCGAGCAGCTGTGGCGCTCGCTCACGGCCGCGCGGGTCGTCACCTTCGGTGTGCGCAAGCGCGCGCAGTTCAGCGCCAGCGAAGTGCGTGCCACGGTGGGCGAGCAGGGCTTTCGCACCCGCTTCCGCCTGCAGGCCCCCGAGGGCAGCGCCGCCATCGAGCTCGCCCTCGGCGGCACCCACAACGTCGCCAACGCGCTCGCCGCCGCCGCGGCGGCCGCCAGCGCCGGGGCCACGCTGGCGCAGATCAGCGCCGGCCTTGCCACGGTGCGTGCGGTGTCCGGCCGGCTGCAGTTCAAGCAAACCAGGGGCGGCGCCTGGCTGATCGATGACTCCTACAACGCCAACCCGAGCTCGGTGCGCGCCGCCATCGAGGTGCTGGTCAGCCTCACCGGCCGGCGCTGGCTGGTGCTGGCGGACATGGGCGAGCTCGGCGCGTTCGCCGAGGACGCCCACAGCGGCATCGGCGAGTTCGCGCGCGCTGCGGGTGTCGAGCGGCTCTACGCCACCGGCAAGCTGGCGGCGCGCGCGGTCGAGAGCTTCGGCGCGGGCGCCCGCTGGTACGCGGATACCGGCCAGCTCGCCAGCGCGCTCACCGAGGCGCTCGCCAGCGCCGGCTCAGAGGTGCGGTTGCTGATCAAGGGCTCCCGTTCCAACCGCCTGGAGCGCGTGGTCGATGCGCTCACCGGGCACGCCAGCGCGAGTCATCACTAGTGCTCTACTGGGTCACACAACAGCTCGCGCCCTACCTCAGCGGCCTGCACGTCTTCGCCTACCTGACCTTCCGCGCCATCCTGGCCACCGCCTCCGGGCTTGGCCTGTCGCTCTTGATCGGGCCGCCGCTGATCGCGCGCCTGTCGCGCTACCAGATCGGCCAGGTGGTGCGCGATGACGGCCCGAAGTCGCACCTGCCCAAGGCCGGCACCCCCACCATGGGCGGCACGCTGATCCTCGTCACGACGCTGGTGAGTACGCTGTTGTGGGCCGAGATCAGCAGTCGCCTGGTGTGGATCGTGCTCGGCGTGACCTTCGCCTTCGGGCTCATCGGCTTCTACGATGACTACCTGAAGCTCGTCGTGCGCAATCCCAAGGGCCTCGCGCCGCGCTGGAAGTACTTCTGGCAGTCGGTGGCGGGCCTTGCGGTCGCGGCCACGCTCTACTACACGGCGCAGGAGCCGGCCGAGACCGCGCTCTACCTGCCATTCGTGAAGAACTTCGAGCAGCCGCTGCCGGCCGCCGGCTTCATCCTGCTCGCCTACCTCATGATCGTCGGCATGAGCAACGCGGTGAATCTCACCGACGGCCTCGACGGGCTCGCCATCATGCCGGCCGCGCTGGTGACCGCCGCGCTCGGGATCTTCGCCTACGCGAGCGGCAATGCCGTGTTCGCCCACTACCTGCAGATCCCGGAGATCCGCGGTGCGGGCGAGCTGCTCATCTTCTGCGCCTCCCTGGCCGGGGCGGGCCTGGGGTTCCTGTGGTTCAACGCCTACCCGGCACAGGTGTTCATGGGCGATGTGGGGGCGCTCGCCATCGGCGGGGCCATCGGGGTGCTGGCGGTGATCGTGCGCCAGGAGCTTGTGGCGCTGCTCATGGGCGGAGTGTTCGTGCTCGAGACCGCTTCCGTGATCCTGCAGGTGGCCTCCTTCAAGCTCACCGGCCGGCGCATCTTCCGCATGGCCCCGATCCACCATCACTTCGAGCTCAAGGGCTGGGCGGAGCCGAAGGTCATCGTGCGCTTCTGGATCATCTCGCTGCTCCTGGTGCTGGCGGGGCTTGCGACCCTGAAACTGCGATGAGCACCGCACGCAACCGCATGCGCGCCGTGATCGTCGGCCTGGGCCGCACCGGGATCTCCTGCGCGCGCTACCTGCACGAGCGCGGCTGGCAGCTGGCGGTCACCGACACGCGCACCGAGCCCCCGGCGCTCGCCGAGCTGCGCGCGCTCGATGCCACGATCCCCGTGAGCCTCGGCGCACTGGATGCGCGGCTGCTCAAGGATGCGATGTGCGTCGTGGCCTCCCCCGGGGTGAGTCTGGATCAGCCCTTCTTCGCCGAGGCGCGCCGCCTGGGGCTCGAGGTCGTCGGCGACATCGAGCTGTTCGCGCGCGCCGCCAACGCCCCGGTGGTCGGCATTACCGGCACCAACGGCAAGAGCACGGTCACCACGCTGGTGGGCCGCATGGCCGCGCGCGCCGGGCTCACGGTGCGCGTCGGCGGCAACCTGGGCGCCCCGGCGCTCGAGCTGCTCAGCGCCGAGGCCGAGCTGTACGTGCTCGAGCTCTCCAGCTACCAGCTCGAGACCACCGAGTCACTGCACTGTCAGGCGGCCACCGTGCTCAACGTGTCGCCGGACCATCTCGACCGCTACGCGGACGTCTGCGCCTATGCGGCCGCCAAGGCGCGCATCTTCGCGCGCTGCGACACCGCGGTGATCAACCTGGATGACCCGCTGGTAGTGGCCATGCCGCGCGCGGCGGCGCGCACGCTGAGCTTCTCGCTGCGCGCCGCGATCGGCGCCGACTACGCCATCGCCCGCAGCGCCGGGGAATGGTGGCTGACGCGGCGCGAGGAGCCGCTGCTGCCGCTCGCCGCGATGCGCATCCGCGGGCTGCACAACGCCGCCAATGCGCTGGCCGCGCTCGCGCTCGGGGAGGCCCTGGGGCTGCCGCTGCCGGCGATGCTGGAGGAGCTGCGCAGCTTCGAAGGCCTGGCGCATCGCTCGCAGTGGGTGGCGGACATCGCCGGCGTGCACTACGTCGATGACTCCAAGGGCACCAACGTCGGCGCGACGCTGGCCGCAGTCGCCGGCATGGACGGTCCGCTCGTCATGATCCTCGGCGGGGACGGCAAGAACCAGGATTTCGCCCCGCTCGGCGCGGCCTTCCGCGGCAAGGTGCGCCACGCGGTGCTGATCGGGCGCGACGCGGCGCTCCTCGAGCGCGCGCTGACGGGGGTGTGCCCGCTCTCGCGCGCCACCACGCTGCCCGCGGCGGTGGCCGCCGCGGCGGCGGCCGCGCAGCCGGGCGACACGGTACTGCTCTCGCCCGCGTGCGCGAGCCTGGACATGTTCCGCGACTACGCCCACCGCGGCGCGGTGTTCGCGCAGGCCGTGCGCGAGCTGGCGGCCGCATGAGCGCGGCGAGCAGCGCACTGATGGGCTTTGCACGCTCCAGCGGACGCGGCGGCGCGGTGCACCTGGACGCGGTGACGCTGGCACTGGTGGCGGCGATCGCGCTCCTCGGCCTCGTCATGGTGACCTCGGCCTCGGTGTCGATCGCAGGTCAGGAGAGCGGGCAGCCCTTCTACTACCTCGAGCGCCAGCTGCTCTTGACGCTGACCGGCGCCGCTCTCGCGGCCGGCATCTTCTGCCTGCCCACCCCGCAGCTGGAGAAGGCCTCGCTCGCGCTGCTGGCGGTGGCCATCGTGCTGCTCATCGCCGTGCTCGTGCCCGGGCTGGGGCACGCGGTGAACGGCAGCCGGCGCTGGCTGCGCCTGGGAGGCATGAACTTCCAGGCCTCGGAGCTGGCGCGCGTGCTGGTGCTGATCTACATCGCCAGCTACGCCGTGCGACGCGAGCAGGAGCTGCGCGAGAGCGTGCTCGGCCTGGCGAAGCCGCTCGCACTCCTGACCTTCGTGAGCGCGCTGCTGCTGGCCGAGCCGGACTTCGGCGCCGCGACCGTGCTGTTCGCCACCGGCTTCGGGTTGCTGTTCCTCGCCGGCGCGCGGCTGCGCTACGTGCTCGCCATGACGGCGATCGCGGGCACCGGCTTTGCGCTCCTGGCGGTGAGCTCGAGCTACCGCGTGCGGCGCCTGACGGCCTTCCTCGACCCCTGGGCGGATCCCTTCAACAGCGGCTTCCAGCTGACGCAGTCGCTGATCGCAATCGGGCGCGGCCAGTGGTTCGGTGTGGGGCTCGGCGAGTCGGTGCAGAAGCTATTTTATCTGCCCGAGGCGCACACCGACTTCCTGTTCGCGGTGCTGGCGGAGGAGCTCGGACTCGCCGGCGTGCTGCTGACGCTGGCGCTGTTCCTCGCGCTCGTGTGGCGCAGCTTTCGCATCGCCCGCCTCGCCGCGGATGCGCAGCTGAAATTCCCCGCCTACCTCGCGGCCGGCTTCGGCCTGTGGGTCGGCATCCAGGCCTTCATCAACATCGGCGTGAACATGGGCGTGCTGCCCACCAAGGGTCTCACGCTCCCCCTGATGAGCTACGGGCGCTCGAGCCTGATCGTCTCGCTGGCCTGGGTGGGGCTGCTGCTGCGGGTGTACCACGAGGCGCTGCGCGAGCAGCGCGGCTCGGCGACCGTGCGGGGGGCCGCGTGAGGCCGGTGCTCATCATGGCCGGGGGCACCGGCGGGCACGTCTTCCCCGCGCTCGCCCTGGCGCGGCTGCTGCGCGAGCAGTCGGCCGAGGTCATCTGGCTCGGCACCGAGCGCGGGCTCGAGTCGCGCATCATCCCGGCCGAGGGCATCCCCATCGAGCGGCTTTCGGTCGCGGGCCTGCGCGGCAAGGGAGCCCTCGCCTGGGTCATGGCCCCGTTTCGCCTGAGCCGCGCACTGCTGCAGGCGCTCGCCGTGATGCGCCGCCACCAGCCGAGCGTCGTGGTCGGCCTCGGCGGCTTCGTCACCGGCCCGGGCGGCGTGGCGGCGTGGCTCACGCGCCGCCCGCTCGTGATCCACGAACAGAACGCCATCGCGGGCTTCACCAACCGCTGTCTGGCGCACCTCGCACGCCAGGTGCTCGAGGCCTTCCCCGGTAGCTTCGGGCGCGAGGTGCACGCGCGCGTCATCGGCAACCCGGTGCGACGCGACATCAGTGCGCTGCCGCCGCCGTCCGAGCGCTTCGCCGCGCGCTCCGGCCCCGTGCGCATCCTCGTCATCGGCGGCAGCCAGGGGGCCGCGCGGCTGAACGCGGTGGTGCCCTTCGCGCTGAAGCGCCTCGCCGGCGCGCTCGCCTGCGACGTGCGCCACCAGGCGGGCGAGCGCTGGCTGGAGGCCGGCCGCGCCGCCTACGAGCAGGCCGGCGTGCGCGCCGACGTGCGGCCGTTCATCGAGGACATGAGCGAGGCGTATGCCTGGGCGGACCTGGTCATCTGCCGCTCCGGGGCGCTCACGGTCTCCGAGCTTGCCGCCGTCGGCGTGGCCGCGATCCTCGTGCCCTACCCGAACGCGGTCGACGATCACCAGGCCTACAACGCGCAGTACCTGGTCGAGGCCGGCGCCGCCGTGCTGATCCGCGACCGCGAGCTCACCGCCGAGCGGCTGGCCGCAGAGCTCACGCGCTTGTGCGCCGGGCGCGGCAAGCTCCTGGCGATGGCCGAGCGCGCGCGGCTGCTGGCCAAGCCGCGGGCGGCGGATGAGCTGGCCGCCTCCTGCCTGCAGCTGGCACGGAGGGCAGCATGACGCGCGAGCGCAGGGCGCTGCCGGAGCGGCCGCAGCTCGAGCGGCGTGCCGAGCCGGAGCGGCGCGACCGCATGCGCCGCATCAACACCATCCACTTCGTCGGCATCGGCGGCAGCGGCATGTCCGGGATCGCCGCGGTGCTGCTGAACCTCGGCTACGCGGTGACCGGGTCCGACCTGCGCGCCAGCGCCGTGACGCAGTGGCTCGAGGGCCTCGGCGCCCGCATCCTGTTCGGGCATGCCGCCGCCAACATCCGGGGGGCGGACGTGGTGGTGGTCTCCGGCGCCGTGTCGCGCGATAACCCCGAGGTGCAGGCGGCACTCGCCGCGCGCGTGCCGGTGGTGGCGCGGGCCGAGATGCTGGGCGAGCTCATGCGCTTCCGCTACTCCATCGCGGTCGCGGGCTCGCACGGCAAGACCACCACCACCAGCCTGATCGCGGCCCTGCTCACCGAGGGGGGTGAGGACCCGACCTACGTGATCGGCGGGCGCCTGAAGAGCGGCAGCAACGCGCGCCTGGGCGCCGGGCGCTACCTGGTGGCCGAGGCCGACGAGAGCGACGCCTCCTTCACGCACCTGCAGCCGCTCATCGCGCTCGTCACCAACATCGACAACGATCACCTGAGCACGCACGGCGGGGACTTCGGGCTCCTCAAGCAGAGCTTCGTCGACTTCCTGCACAACCTGCCGTTTTACGGGCTCGCGGTGCTGTGCGCGGACGATGCGCACGTGCGCAGCATCCTCGAGGAAGTCGGCCGCCCGGTGCTCAGCTACGGGCTCGAGGCCGGCGCCGACGTGCGCGCGGTCGCCATCCGCGCGCAGCGGCTCGCCACGCGCTTCCACGTCGAGCGCCGCGGCTCAGCCGCGCTCGAGGTCACCCTCAACCTCCCCGGCCTGCACAACGTGCGCAACGCCCTCGGGGCCATCGCGGTGGCGACCGAGCTCGGCATCGAGGATGGCGCCATCACGCGCGCGCTCGCGAACTTCCAGGGCGTGGACCGCCGCCTGCAGCAGGTCGGCGACGTCCTGACCGCGCGCGGCACGGTGACGATCGTCGATGACTACGGCCACCACCCCACCGAGGTCACGGCGACGCTGGAGGCGGTGCGCCAGGGCTATCCCGACCGGCGCATCGTGCTCGCCTTCCAGCCGCACCGTTTCACGCGCACGCGTGACCTGATCGATGACTTCGCCAAGGCGCTCTCGGCGGCCGACCTGCTGCTGATCACCGAGGTGTACGCCGCCGGCGAGACGCCGATCGCCGGCGCCGACGGGCGCGCCCTGTGCCGCGTGGTGCGCGGCCGGGGACTGCTCGAGCCGGTGTTCGTCGAGCACGTGGAGGAGCTGGCGCAGGCGCTCAAGGACGTGCTGGCCGACGGCGATCTGATCCTCGCCATGGGCGCGGGCAACATCAGCCAGGTGGCGCATCGCCTGCCCGAGTCGCTGCCCGAGCTGCTGCCGCCAGGGAGGGGCGCGTGATCGTGGCCGTGGCCCCGGAATTCACCGCGCGCGTGCGCCGCAACGAGCCCCTGAGCCGGCACACCTCCTGGCACGTCGGCGGCCCGGCCGAGGTGTTCTTCAACCCGCGCGACGTGGCCGAGCTCGGCGCCTTCCTGCGCAGCCTCCCGGCCGAGGCACCGGTGAGCTGGATCGGGCTCGGCAGCAACCTCCTGGTGCGCGACGGCGGCATCCCCGGCGTCACCATCAGCACGCACGGCACGCTCGATGCGCTCGAGCGCATCAGCGACACCGAGGTACGCGCCGAGGCCGGGGTCGCCTGCGCGCGCCTGGCGCGGCAGTGCGTGAAGTGGGGCCTGGGTCCGGCGGCGTTCTTTGCCGGCATCCCCGGGACCCTCGGCGGGGCGCTCGCTATGAACGCCGGCGCCTTCGGCGGGGAGACCTGGGCGCACGTGAAGCGCGTCGAGGTGATCGACCGCGGCGGGCGCACGCGTACGCGCGAACGCGCCGAGTACCAGGTGAGCTACCGCCACGTCGAGGCGCCGCAAGCGCAGGAGTGGTTCATCGCCGCCGAGCTCGCCTTCGAGCGCCAGGCGGCTTCTCGCGAGCGCGAGCTCGAGGCACTCCTCGAGCGGCGCCGCGCCACGCAGCCGATCGGCGCCTGGAGCTGCGGCTCGGTGTTCGTCAACCCGCCCAACGATCATGCGGCGCGCCTGATCGAGGCCGCGGGCCTCAAGGGCCACCGCATCGGCGATGCCTCGGTGTCCGAGAAGCACGCCAACTTCATCATCAACCACGGGGCCGCGCGGGCGCAGGACGTGGAGAGCCTGATCGCGCACGTGCGGGCCGAGGTCGCGCGCGTGCACGGTATCTCGCTCACCCCCGAGGTGCGCATCGTGGGAGTGCCGTAGATGCGCCTGAGCTACGACCCGCGGGCCATGAAGCGCGCCGGCACGCCGCAGGAGTTCGGGCGTGTGGCGGTGCTCTTCGGCGGGACCTCCAGCGAGCGGGAGATCTCGCTCCTCAGCGGCAACGCCGTGCTCGCCGCCCTCAAGAGCCGCGGCGTCGATGCGCACGCCTTCGACCCGGCCGAGCGTGCGGTGACCGAGCTCACCGTCGCGGGCTTTGCGCGCGTGTGGATCGCCCTGCACGGACCCGGCGGCGAGGACGGCACGCTCCAGGGGGCGCTCGAGTACCTCGGGGTTCCCTATACCGGCAGCGGCGTCATGGGCTCGGCGATCGGCATGGACAAGCTGCGCACCAAGCGCCTGGCGCTGGCGGTCGGCGTGCCCACCGCGGATTTCGCGGTGCTGCGCGGGCCGCAGGACTTCGAGGCCGTGCTCGAGCGGCTGAAGCTGCCAGTCATCGTCAAGCCGGCCACCCAGGGCTCGAGCGTCGGCATGAGCAAGGTCGAGCGCGCCGAGGATCTGTCCGCGGCGTTCGCCGCGGCCGCGCAGTTCGAGACGCTGGTGTTCGCCGAGCCCTGGCTCACCGGCTCCGAGTACACGGTCTCGATCCTGCAGGGTGCCGCGCTGCCCTCGATCCGCATCGAGACGCCGAAGACCTTCTACGATTACGAGGCGAAGTACTTCCGCTCGGATACCCGCTACTACTGCCCCTCGGGCCTGGCGGCCGCCGCCGAGGCGCATCTGGCGAGCCTTGCGCTCGCGGCCTTCGAGGCCTGCGGCGCCTCGGGCTGGGGACGGGCGGACTTCATGATGGATGCGGCGGGCCGGCCGCAGCTGCTCGAGATCAACACCATCCCCGGCATGACCGATCACAGCCTGGTGCCGATGGCTGCGCGCGCCGTCGGCATCGACTTCCCGGAACTGTGCTGGCGCGTGCTCGAGACCAGCTTCGCGCGGTGTGTGCTGCCGCAGGGCAGGAAGGGGTGAGGGCCATGCTCGGTCGACCGAAGAACCGCCGCAAGCCCCGCGAGGCGCGCCGCCGCATCCGGCTGCCGGCCCTGAACTGGCGCTACCTCGCCATCAGCGCGGGCGCGCTCGCCGTGATCGCGCTCGCCGCGGGCGCGCTCTCCTGGGCGCTGAACCAGCCGGTCGAGTCGGTCGCCGTGCAGGGGCGCTTCCAGCGCGTCACCCCCGGGGAGGTCGAGCGCGTGGTCAAGGCCCGCGTGCACGGTGAGGGCCTGTTGTCGGTGGACCTGGCAGGCGTGCGGCGCGCCATCCACACGCTGCCGTGGGTGGATGCGGTGAGCGTCGAGCGCGACTGGCCGCACGGGCTCTCGGTGCTGGTGGTGGAACAGACCGCCGCCGCGCGCTGGGGGGAGCGCGGGCTCCTCAACACCCGCGGCGAGCTCTTTGCGCTGGATGAGCGGCACATGCCGCCGGAGCTGGCGCAGCTGGAGGGACCCGAGGGCAAGGAGGGCGTGGTCGCGCAGCGCTACCTCGCCGCCGAGGGGCGCCTGATGCAGGCCGGCGTGCGCTTGACGGCGATGCGGCTGGATGCGCGCGGCGCGTGGGAATTCGACCTCGCCAACGGGGTCACGGTGCGGCTCGGCAGGCGACAGGTGGATGAGAGGTTCGAAAAATTCATGACGACGGCGCTCAAGCTGGTCACGCAGCGCGGCGAGGACATCGCCTACGTGGACATGCGCTACAGCAACGGCTTCGCCATCGGCTGGCGCAGCCAGGCCGCGCACGCGGCGCGCTCCGGGGACGGCCACGATGCTTAAGCGCGCCGAACGCAACCTGATCGTCGGCCTGGACATCGGCACCTCCAAGGTCGTGGCGATGGTGGGCGAGGTGGGCCCGGATGGCGCCATCGAGCTCTTGGGCCTCGGCTCGCAGCCCTCGCGCGGGCTCAAGAAGGGCGTGGTGGTCAACATCGAGTCCACCGTGCAGTCGATCCAGCGCGCCGTGGAGGAGGCCGAGCTCATGGCCGGCTGTGAGATCCACTCGGTGTTCGCCGGCATCGCCGGCAGCCACGTGCGCAGCTTGAACTCGCACGGCGTGGTCGGGGTGCGCGACAAGGAGGTCAGCCACGGCGACGTCGAGCACGTCATCGATGCCGCCAAGGCGGTGGCGATCCCCGCCGACCAGAAGATCCTGCACGTGCTGCCGCAGGAGTTCATCGTCGACGGCCAGGAGGGCATCCGCGACCCGATCGGCATGTCCGGGGTGCGCCTCGAGGCCAAGGTGCACATCGTCACCGGCGCGGACTCGGCGGCGCAGAACATCGAGAAGTGCATCCAGCGCTGCGGCCTTGAGGTGGATGACGTGGTGCTCGAGCAGCTCGCCTCGAGCTTCGCGGTCCTGACCGAGGATGAGAAGGAGCTCGGCGTGTGCCTGGTCGACATCGGCGGGGGCACCACCGATCTTGCGGTGTTCGCCAACGGCGCCATCCGCCACACGGCGGTGATCCCGATCGCGGGCGACCAGGTCACCAACGACATCGCGGTCTCGATGCGCACGCCGACGCAGTACGCCGAGGACATCAAGATCCGCTACGCCTGCGCGCTCTCCCAGCTCGCCAACCCCGACGAGAGCATCGAGGTGCCCTCGGTCGGGGAGCGCCCGGCGCGCCGCCTCGCCCGCCAGACGCTCGCCGAGGTGGTGGAGCCACGCTACGAGGAGCTCTTCGGCCTGGTGCGCGAGGAGCTCACGCGCTCGGGCTTCGAGGAGGTGATCGCCGCGGGCATCGTGCTCACCGGCGGCAGCGCCAAGATGGAGGGCGCGATCGAGCTCGCCGAGGAGGTGTTCCACGTGCCGGTGCGCTTAGGGGTGCCGCAGGCGGTGGCCGGCCTCGCCGACGTGGTGCGCAACCCCATTTATTCCACGGGCGTGGGCCTCTTGCTCTACGCCCGTGACAACGCCTTGCCCGCCCGTCGCGGGCGCTCCCTGGGCGGTAATGCCAAGACCGTTTTGGACCGCATGCGGTCCTGGTTCCAGGGGAATTTTTGAAGCTGACAGCGTGACACCAAAAGCAACAAGCGACTCAACCAACCGTTCGTATTTGTGTAAGGAGCGAGACCATGTTTGAACTGATGGACGCGTATAGCCAGAGCGCCGTCATCAAGGTGATCGGGGTGGGCGGCGGCGGCGGCAATGCCGTGGCGCACATGGTGTCATCGGGCATCGATGGCGTGGAGTTCATGTGCATCAACACCGACAGTCAGGCCCTCAAGCACGCCAAGGTGAAGACCGCGCTGCAGATCGGCTGCAACATCACCAAGGGCTTAGGGGCCGGGGCCGACCCGGAGGTCGGGCGCCAGGCGGCGATGGAGGACCGTGACCGCATCATCGAGCTCATCGAGGGATGCGACATGCTCTTCATCACCTGCGGCATGGGCGGGGGCACCGGCACCGGGGCCGCGCCCGTGGTGGCGCAGGTGGCCAAGGAGCTCGGCATCCTGACGGTGGCGGTGGTGACCAAGCCCTTCGAGATGGAGGGCAGCAAGCGCTCGTTCGTCGCCGAGCACGGCATCAGCGAGCTCGGCAAGTACTGCGACTCGCTGATCACCATCCCCAACCAGAAGCTGCTGACGGTGCTCGGGCCGCAGACGACGCTGCTGGATGCCTTCAAGGCCGCCAACCAGGTGCTGCAGGGGGCGGTACAGGGCATCGCCGAGCTCATCACCCGCCCGGGGCTGATCAACGTCGACTTCGCCGACGTGCGCACGGTGATGGCCGAGACCGGCATGGCGATGATGGGCTCCGGGGCCGCCAGCGGCGAAGGCCGCGCGCGCGCCGCGGCCGAGGCCGCGGTTTCCTCGCCGCTGCTCGAGGACATCAACCTCGCCGGAGCGCACGGCATCCTCGTCAACGTGACCGCGGGCATGGACCTCTCGATCGGGGAGTTCCAGGAGGTGGGCCAGATCGTCAAGCAGTTCGCCTCCGAGGACGCCACCGTCGTGGTCGGCACCGTCATCGACCCGGAACTCTCCAACCAGGTGCGTGTGACGGTGGTGGCGACCGGACTCGGGCGGCCGGCAACGGCGCAGCGTGCGCCGGCGCGCGAGCGCGAGACACCGGCGCGCGAGGGACGTGAGGCCGGCATGCGTGTGGTGCCGCGGCCACGCACGGCGAGTGACTACGCCGCGTTCGAGCGCCCGACCGCGCACCGCCAGCAGCGTGCTGTAGGAGATGGCCTGCGGGCGGAGGTCGAGGCCGAGGACGTGCTGGATATCCCGGCGTTCCTGCGGCGACAGGCCGACTGATGTGATACGGTAACGCGCCTTACATAAGCCTGCCCGGGGGGCGGCGCGCGAGCGCGGCCGTTCCCCCGGGCGGTTTTTCGGTCGGCGCGGTCATCGGAAAAGCCCCTCGGGCGTTACGGCAACGCAACAGCATGGTTGGACAACGGACGCTCAAGAACACGATTCGGGCTACCGGCGTCGGCTTGCACACCGGCAAGAAGGTGCTCATGACCCTGCGACCCGCGGGGCCGGATGAGGGCATCGTCTTCCGCCGCACCGACCTGCCGGCCGGCGTCGATATCCGTGCGAGCGCCGAGAACGTAGGCGACACCGTACTCGGCACGACTCTGGTGAAGGGCGACACCCGCGTCTCCACCGTCGAGCACCTGCTCTCGGCTTTCGCCGGCTTAGGCATCGACAACGCGATCGTCGAGGTGTCGGCACCCGAAGTGCCGATCATGGATGGCAGCGCCGGCCCGTTCGTCTTCCTGCTGCAGTCGGCCGGCATCGAGGAGCAGCGCCGGCCCAAGCGCTTCATCCGCGTGAAGAAGCGCGTGCGCGTCGAGGACAAGGACAAGTGGGCGCAGTTCGATCCCTTCGACGGCTTCAAGGTCAACTTCGAGATCGAGTTCAACCACCCGATCTTCAAGCGCCGCTCGCAGAGCGCCTCGATGGACTTCTCCACGACCTCCTTCCTCAAGGAAGTCTCGCGCGCGCGCACCTTCGGGTTCATGCGCGACCTCGAGACCATGCGTGCCCGCAACCTGGCGCTCGGCGGCAGCCTCGACAACGCGATCGTGCTCGATGATTTCCGCGTCCTGAACGAGGACGGGCTGCGCTACGAGGACGAGTTCGTCAAGCACAAGATCCTCGATGCGATCGGGGACCTCTACCTGCTCGGGCACAGCCTGATCGGGGAGTTCTCCGGCCACAAGTCCGGCCACGCGCTCAACAACAAGCTGCTGCGCACGCTGCTCGCCGATGCCTCCGCCTGGGAGGAGGTCGTGTTCGAGCGCTACGCCGATGCCCCGATCTCCTACATCGAGGCGCCGGCCCTGCCGCCGCACGGCTGATTCGTTCCCCGGACGGTCTTTCGCTTCAGCTGCGCGGTAATACGCGCGCGCTCACGCGCCGTATTTCGGGATGCTCGCGCTGCAGCAGATTCTCGAGCTCGGCCAGGGCGTAACGCAGCCGCGCACACCACACCGCGGACTCCGCGAACACCGTCAGCACGCCCTCGTGCTCGCTGATCCCGGTGATTTTTTCCCTGAGATTTGCCGGCAATTGCGATGCCAGCCAGGCGCGCAGGATCTCCTGTTTGCGCACCCGTTCTGTGACCTGCCGCAAGGCTCCGACACGTCCCAGTAGGAGCTCCTTGACAGAATGTGCCGCGGGCGCTGTCGCCGTTTTGAGACGTGCCGGAGTCCTCATCGGGGGTCTCCTGCGCTTGTCTCGTTGCATGTTGTTCGGCATAGTGCTTTGGCTGCCCTAAAGCAAACCCGCCGAAAGGCGGAGTACGCAAAGCCACCGGTCTAAAGCGAGGAGCCATGACAGCGGGGTTGCCAGCACTGTACCGCCTTTCCAACGAGAACAGGGCGCAGCAAGCTTCGATACGGTCCATGCCCGGCACGCCGAACTGGTCCGCTTTAGGTCAGTAGTACTGCTTCAGGCACGGCATGAACGTCATTTTCCTGTCCAAGCGTGAGGGCAAGGCGAGGCAGGTCAACCTCGCGCACCCGTTCACATTAAGTCTACTCGCGAGCTTCACGCTCGCGATCCTGGGCAGCGCCTTCCTGTTGGGGATGCAGTTGGGTCGTGGCGGCGGCTCCCCCGTTATGTCAGCTGACGCCCTGCACCTGGGCGAGGTGCTGGCCCAGCAAAAAGCCCAGATCTCCGAGCTCAAACAGCAGCTGCAGCTGCGAGTGGATGCGATGGCGATGCGCCTCGGTGAGGTGAACGCGCACATCCTGCGGCTGGACGCGCTCGGCAAGCGCCTCACCGAGATGGCCGACATCAACAGCCGCGAGTTCAACTTCGATCGCGAGCCCCCGCGCGGTGGCGCGGCCGAGGGTGAGGGCGTGAGCGCCGAGATCCCGGACCTGTCCGCGATGCTCGGCACCCTGGAGCGCCGCGTCGACCTGCGCCAGTCCCAGCTCGATGCGCTCGAGAACGTGATCCTCGCCAAGCAGCTCAAGCGCCAGATCCATCCCGAGGGCCGCCCGGTCGAGAGCGGCTTCATCTCCTCCTACTTCGGCGAGCGCGAGGATCCGTTCGACGGCCAGGAGACCTTCCACAAGGGCGTCGACTTCGCCGGCACCAAGGGCGAGCCCGTGGTCGCGGTCGCCGCCGGAGTCGTCACCTGGGCCGGCGAGCGCACCGGCTTCGGCAAGCTTGTCGAGATCAATCACGGCGACGGCTACGTCACGCGCTATGCTCACAACGAGAAGACCCTGGTGAGCGTGGGCCAGACGGTCAAGCGCGGCGAAGCCATCGGCCTCATGGGCTCGACCGGCCGCTCGACCGGTCCGCACGTGCACTTCGAAGTGCTGCGCAACGGGCGCCAGGTCGATCCGCTCTCCTACATCGGCCACTAGCGCACTCGGCGCCCTCCCGCCTTGAATTCCCGCGCCCGCGAACCAATTGGGCGTGACAGACGTCTATTGCGTACAATACGCGGCCTCGCGGGCTTCACCTTGAGATAAGTGCTTGGCCCGCAAGCTATTTTTCTCAAGCGAGCCATCCTACTTGCGTCAACTCCTTACCCGGGTCTTCGGCAGCCGCAACGAGCGGCTCATCCGCGGCTGGAGCCGCTACGTGCGCTCGGCCACCGAGCTCGAGCCGAAGGTCAAGCCGCTCACGGACGAGGCGCTCCGGGAGAAGACCACGGAGTTCCGCGCGCGGGTGAAGGCCGGCGAGACGCTCGAGCAGCTGCTCCCGGAGGCCTTCGCCGTCGTGCGCGAGGCGGCCCTGCGCACGCTGCGCATGCGCCACTTCGACGTGCAGCTGATCGGCGGCATCGCACTGCACCGCGGCATGATCGCCGAGATGCGCACCGGCGAGGGCAAGACGCTGGTGGCGACACTGCCGGCGTACCTGAACGCCCTCACCGGCGAGGGCGTGCACATCGTCACGGTGAACGAGTACCTGGCGCAGCGCGATGCTGACTGGATGGGCCCGGTGTATCGGGCGCTCGGGCTCACGGTGGGGGTGATCAAGAACGCGCAGACGCAGAGCGAGAAGCGCGAGGCCTACGGCTGCGACATCACCTACGGCACCAACAACGAGTTCGGCTTCGACTACCTGCGCGACAACCTGGCGATGCGTCTCGAGGACCGCGTGCAGCGCGGACTCGCGTTCGCGGTCGTCGACGAGGTCGATTCCATCCTGATCGATGAGGCGCGCACACCGCTCATCATCTCCGGGCCCGCCGAGGAGAGCACCGAGCTCTACGTGCGCATCAACGAGCTGGTGCCGAGGCTCACGCGCCAGACCGAGGAGAACGGGCCGGGCGACTACGCGGTCGAGGAGAAGAGCAAGCAGGCGCACGTCACGGATGCCGGGCACGAGCACGTCGAGCAGCTCATGGTGCAGGCCGGCCTGCTGAAGGAAGGCGAGAGCCTGTACGACCCGGCCAACATCCGCCTCATGCACCACCTGAACGCCGCCCTGCGCGCGCACGCGCTCTACAAGCGCGACGTCGAGTACATCGTGCGCGGCGGCGAGGTGATCATCGTCGATGAATTTACCGGCCGCACTATGCCCGGGCGGCGCTGGTCGGACGGCCTGCACCAGGCGGTCGAGGCCAAGGAGAAGGTGCGGGTGCGCGAGGAGAACCAGACGGTCGCCTCGATTACCTTCCAGAACTACTTCCGCCTGTACCGCAAGCTCTCCGGCATGACCGGCACCGCCGACACCGAGGCGGCCGAGTTCATGCAGATCTACGGCCTCGAGGTGGTGGTGATCCCCACCCACAAGCCCATGGTGCGCAAGGACAACGCCGACTTCGTCTACCTGACGCAGTCGGATAAGTTCAAGGCCATCATCGAGGACATCCGCGACTGCGTGCAGCGCGGGCAGCCGGTGCTGGTCGGCACGACTTCGATCGAGACCAGCGAATACCTCTCCGGCCTGCTGCAGGAGCAGCGCATCGAGCACCAGGTGCTCAATGCCAAGCAGCACGAGCGCGAGGCGCACATCGTGGCCCAGGCCGGTCGTCCGGGTGGGGTGACCATCGCCACCAACATGGCCGGCCGTGGCACCGACATCGTGCTCGGCGGCAACCTCGAGGCGGAGCTCGCGCAGACCGCCGAGAGCGACGATCTGGCCCGCGAGGGGCTGCGCAGCGGCTGGACGGGGCGCCACGAGCAGGTGCTTGCGGCCGGCGGGCTGCACATCATCGGCACCGAGCGCCACGAGTCGCGCCGCATCGACAACCAGCTGCGCGGGCGCTCCGGCCGCCAGGGCGACCCGGGCTCGAGCCGCTTCTATCTGTCGATGGAAGACAACCTCATGCGCATCTTCGGCGACCCGGTGCGCACGCAGCGGCTGCTGAAGATGGCGGGGATGAAGGAAGGCGAGGTGATCGAGAGCGGCATGCTCACCCGCCAGATCGAGAAGGCGCAGCGCAAGGTCGAGGCGCACAACTTCGACATCCGCAAGAACCTGCTGCTCTTCGACGACGTCGCCAATGACCAGCGCAAGGTGGTTTACCACCAGCGCACCGAGATCATGGGCACCGAGGACCTCTCGCAGGCCATCCACGGGCTGATCGCCGACGCCATCGGCACGCTGCTCGACCAGCACATGCCCAAGCAGGCGGTGCCGGAGGACTGGGACCTGAAGGGCCTGGCCGAGGTGGTGGCGCGCGACTTCGGCGTCGCCATCGATCCGCAGGGCTGGCTCGCTCAGGAGCCGCAGCTCGAGGAGCAGCCACTGCGCGAGCGGGTCGTGCAGGCCGTGCAGGACGCCTACGACGCCAAGGTGGCGCGCATCGGCGCCCCGATCATGCGGCACATCGAAAAGCAGGTGATGCTGCAGAAGGTCGACCACCACTGGCGCGAGCACCTCGCGGGCATGGACTACCTGCGCCAGGGCATCCACCTGCGCGGCTACGCGCAGAAGGATTACCGCTTCGAGTTCAAGCGCGAGGCGTTCGAGCTGTTCGCCGCCATGCTCGAGCGCATCAAGTACGAGACCGCCTCCCTCATGTCGACCCTCGAGGTCCGCCTGCAGGAGCCCGAGGCGGCGCCGCCCGTGGCGCCGCTCCCCGCCCCGGGCCCGCGCGGCCTGCGCCCGGTGCCCGCCGCCGCCCGCCCGGTCTGGGCGGCCGAGATGGAGCGCGAAGAGGAGGAGCGCCGCGCGCGCCTCATGCGCGCGCTGCAGGCCCAGCACGCCGAGGCCGGCTCACTGTTATCGCAGGCCCAGGAGGCGCAGCCCACCGCACCCCCACCGGACATGCCCCCCGGCGCACCGCCGATCCCGCTGCCCGAGTCGGGCACGTTCGTGCGCCACGAGCGCAAGGTCGGGCGCAACGAGCCCTGTCCCTGCGGCTCGGGTAAGAAGTACAAGCACTGCCACGGCGTGCTCTCCAACGTGCAGTAGGCGGCTGAGCACCGTGTCGCCGCCGAGCGCACGCGAGAGTGTCCAGGTCGTGGCCGCGGCGCTGTTCGATGCGAGCGGGCGCGTGCTGATTGCCGAACGGCCCGCCGGCAAGCCCATGGCCGGCCGCTGGGAGTTTCCGGGCGGCAAGCGTGGCGCGGACGAACCCGAGGCCGCCGCGCTGGTGCGCGAGCTGGCCGAGGAGCTCGGCATCGAGGTGTGGGCGGCTCGCCCGAGCATGCGCCTCAGGCACGCCTACGCTGAGCGTGACGTCGAGCTGTCGCTGTGGGTCGTCGTGCGCTACGCCGGCACCCCGGTCGCGCTCGAGGGGCAGCGCCTGAAGTGGGTCGTGCCGCAGAAGCTTGAGCGCGAGGACCTGCTCGAGGCCGACCGGCCCTTCATCGAGGCCCTGACCCGCGGAGCGGTGCCCTGAAGTGAGCCCTTGCGCGGGCGGGGCGGGGACCCATATCAGCCCGTGTACAATTCAGAAGCACTCTCACGGTTGCGAAGGCGGACTCTCGAATGGCAGCGCAGAACGATCTTCCGGATATCTCCATCGACGCCAATGGCCTGTACCGCGAGGATGTGTTCACCGACCGGCACGCCGGCAGCATCCGGCGCCTCACGCCGGTGACGGTCGACGGGGCGACCGATGCCTCCCGCCCGGTGCTGTTCTCGGGACAGACGCAGCTCTTGACGCCGGCAGGGGTGCTGCCGCTGGGCTTCGAGATCGAGGCCAAGAGCCTCGCCGAGGCGCTGCAGAAATTTCCGGAGGGCGTGAAGGTAGCCCTCGAGCAGGCGATCGATGAGGCGCGCGAGATGCGCCGTGAGGCCGCCTCGCGCATCGTAGTGCCGGAGGTCGGCAGCGGTGTCGGCCCGGGACCCGGGCCCGGCGCGGGCGGCAAGATAAAGTTTCCTTAAGCACGCGGACCAAACGAGCACGCGCCGCGAGGGAGTTGCGGCCGCGACTGCTACACTCAGCTGCGATGAGAATGCCCAAGCGGCCCGCGCGCGGCCTGCCTCTGCTGGCGCTCCTGGCAAGCCTCGGCGCCGGCTCCTGCAACACGACCTTCGTCACCGGCAACCACACGGTTCCTGGTCCTGGTCCTGGTGGCAAGCCAATGGTCACCGTCTCGGACGCTTCCGTCGGCATGCCGCCGGCTGCCAATGCGCCGATCTACCCTTTCGCGGCACGCATCCAGCACAGCGATGACTACTTCGGCACCAAGGTGCCCGACCCCTACCGCTGGATGGAGGATCTGGACTCCCCGCAGGTGAAGCAGTGGGTGCTGTCGGAGAACGCGCTCTCGCAGCCGCAACTTGCCGCCCTGCCACAGCGGGACTGGCTCAAGCGCCGCCTGACCGAGCTGTGGAGCTACGAGCGCTACGACGTGCCGGTGCATAAGGGCAAGCACTACTTCTACCTGCGCAACGACGGTCATCAGAACCAGAGCGTGCTTTACGTCGCCGAGACCCTGGAGTCTCCGGGCACGGTGCTGTTCGACCCCAATGCGGTGCGCAGCGATGCCACGGTGGCGCTGTCGGAATTTGAGCCGAGTCAGCAGGGCGAGGTGGTGGCCTACGCGACCTCGGACGGCGGCACCGACTGGCAGCTGTGGCGCTTCCGGCGCGTGAAGGACGGCACCGACTTCCCCGAGGAACTTCGCGACACGAAGTTCTGGGGCGTCTCCTGGGCGCACGACGGCTCAGGCGTCTATTACAGCCGCTATCCGGAACTGCCCTCGGGGCGTGGTGACGATGCGGCGCGCCCGGCGATCTACTTCCACAAGCTCGGCACGCCGCAGCAGCAGGACCGCCTGGTGTACGAGGTCACCGACCACCCGACCCGCATCCCGCAGGGGAAGGTCACTGAGGACGGCCGCTTCCTCGTCATCACCCAGACGGAGGGCTATGAGAGGAACGGCGTCGTGCTGCTTGACCTGCGCCGCGCCGGCGCGGTGGCACAGCCGCTTTTTACCGCCTGGGACGGGCTCTACAACTTCATCGGTGCCGAGGGCGATGAGCTCTACTTTCACACCACCGCCGGCGCGCCCCTCGGGCGCCTGAT
>DATJVL010000004.1:0-135209 GCA_035501795.1 Steroidobacteraceae bacterium | reverse complement strand
AGCCATGAACTCCGCCTTATCCGCCGCCACGTCGGCGGCAAAGCTGGCGGCGAACTTGGCCTTGTCGAGCGCCAGGAAGCCTCCCTGCGGAGGAAGGATCGGCGGTACAGGCGCGCCCGGAGGGGGATCCTTGATCAGGCTTCGGTGACAGCACACAGCCCCGTCGGACAGCGCCGTGGAGCGCACTTGATGGCGAGACGGTAATCTCGCTGTCGCCGGGTCATCCGCACCAAGAACTCATCGACAAGCACGTCGCCGAAGCAGGCGTGAAGGTACAGATCGGAGCGGTTGTTAATTTGCTCGACACACAGATTGCCCTGGTCGAAGCTGAAGAGGGCATTGCGGTCATCCCGTCATTCGGGATACCAGCGTGTCGTAACCGGAAAGTGATTGTAAGTCAGCTGGTCGATCCGGTAGCGCGTTTCGATTTTCATCTCATCAGCAGGCGGGGGCGAGCTCTGCCGGAAGGCGCGGATGAGTTCACTGCGTTCTTGAAGAGTTACATTGCTGTATGGGCCGGCCGGGCAGGTGTTCTTTGATGAAAGTGGGACTTCGATGCGCGGCTTTTTGTCCTCTAGATCGAAGAGTAAACCACCGGCGGATTTGTCCGGCCAACGGCAGCCGTTGACTGCATATCGAGCGGAGCGACAGATTCACTCACTGTGGTGTCGAGGCGGCGACAACGAGCGCGCGCAGGTTGCGCTGCGAACGTGGCACGCGAATGCTGGAATCGTGCAGCGTTATCGCCGCGTATTTGACTTCGTCGATCGCACTGTCAAGGCGCGGATCTTCAGGAATACTTGAATGCCCTCTCGGGGAACTGCTCGGTCGCCGAGTGGTCTGACTTACGACCCCGCGTAACTCCATATAGAAAGAGTGGGTAGAATCCACCCGCGGACGGTTACGGTGAGCGCCAACGCTCATCCCGCCCGACAGCCCCTTCGGCGCTGCGGAATTACTTCCAGAAAAGAGAATCGAAATAAACGCTAACTTATTGTTTTTATTGGTGCCCGGGAGAGGACTCGAACCTCCACGGAGTTACCCGCTAGTACCTGAAACTAGTGCGTCTACCAATTCCGCCACCCGGGCAGGTGAGGAAGGCGGCGCAATGTACGCATGGGGTCAGGGGCTGTCAATTGAAGGCACGTAAGGGCAAGTCCGGCCGCGGCCGGCACCGCGCGGCGAGCCCGGCGCGCAAGAAGGAGCGCGGGCCGCGACACGCAGCCCCGGCGCGCCGCGCTACCAGCGGCGCGGCCGCCGCGGAACGCACTGGCAGCACACCCAAACCCGGCGCCATGGCCGAGGGCATCGTGAGTGCGCACCGCGCCGGCTACGGCTTCGTGCGCGTCGAGGGCATGCGCGACAGCGTCTTCCTCGCCCCGCCGCAGATGCGCGGCGTGATGCATGGCGATCGGCTGCGCGTGAAGGTCGGCCGTGACGCGCAGGGGCGCTGGTCCGGCACCCTGGAGCAGGTGCTTGAGCGCGGCGTGAGCAGCTTCCTCGGCACGATCGAGGTGCAGGGACGCAGTGCCTGGGTCAACGCCGCGGACCGACGCCTGCAGCTGCGCTGCACGGTGGCCGCGGCGGATCTGCAGGGTGCACGCCATGGCGAGTGGGTGATTGCGCGCATCGCCCGCCACGCCGCCGGCGCTGCACCCGCGCAGGCGGCGGTGCTCAAGCGCCTGGATCCCGACCGCCCGGTGGAACTCGCCACGGAGTCCGCGATCGCGCGCTTTGACCTGCCGAGCGAGTTCTCCGCGGCCGCGCTGCGCGAGGCGCAAGCCTTCGGCGCCCAGGTCGATGCCCGCGCCGTCGCCGCCCGCACCGACCTGCGCACGCTGCCGCTGGTCACGATCGACGGCGAGGATGCGCGCGACTTCGACGATGCGGTCTATGCCGAGGCGCACCCGGGCGGGTTCCGGCTCATCGTCGCGATCGCGGACGTCAGCCACTACGTGCGCCCGGGGAGCGCGCTCGATGCCGATGCACAGGAGCGCGCCACCTCGGTGTACTTCCCGACGCGGGTGCTGCCGATGCTGCCCACCGCGCTCTCCGATCACCTCTGCTCGCTCGCCCCGCACGTGGACCGGCTGTGCTTCGCGGCCGACATGCAGCTGAGCCGCAGCGGCGCGCTCACTGGGGCGCGCTTCTACCCGGCGGTCATGCGCTCGGCGGCGCGCCTCACCTACATGCTGGCGCACCAGGCGCTGTTCGAGGGCCGTCCGGCGGCGCGCGACCAGCTCGGGCCGCTGCTGCCCAAGCTCACGGTGCTGGTGGATGTCTACCGCGCGCTGCACCGCGCGCGCGCGCACCGCGGCGCGCTCGACTTCGATGCGCCCGAGGCCGAATTCGTCATCGACGAGGCGGAGCGGGTGCGTGGCATCGAGCTGCGTGCGCGCAACGAGGCGCACCGCCTGATCGAGGAGTGCATGGTGCTCGCGAACGTGGCGGTGGCGCAGGCGCTCGCCAAGGCGCGCGTGCCCACCCTGTACCGCGTGCACGGCGAGCCGGAGGCCGAGAAGCTCGACCGGCTCACTTCCACGCTGCGCGCACTCGGCGTCGAGGCGCACCTGGGCGAGCGCGTGAGCACGCGCGACCTGCAGGGGATCGCGCGTCGCTTAGGCAGCGCCCCCGAGCGCGCCTTCATCGAGTCACTCATCGTGCGCGCGATGCCCCAGGCGCTCTACCAGCCGACCAACATCGGGCACTTTGGCCTCGCGCTCACGCATTACGCGCACTTCACCTCGCCGATCCGCCGTTACCCTGACCTGGTGGTGCATCGCACGCTGCGGGCACTTCTCGGCGAGCAGGGCGGGGGCGCGGTGCGCTACCAGGAGGCGGACTTGAGCGCGCTTGGGGAGAGCACCTCGCGCCTGGAGAAGCGGGCCGACGAGGCCGACCGCTACGTCTCCACCTACCTCAAGTGCACCTATTTAAAGGAGCGCATCGGCCAGACCTTCGCCGGGCTCATCACCACCGTGGTCGAGTTCGGCTGCTTCGTGCAGATCCTGGACGTGGCGGTCGATGGACTGCTGCACATCGACAACCTGCGCGATGATGAGTACCTGATGGAGGGCCACGGCCATGCCTGGCGCGGCCGGCGCAGCGGCCGCCGCCTCATGCCCGGCGCACACGTGCGCGTCATGGTCACCGCCGTGAACCCGATCGAGGGGCTGATCGACCTGGCACTGGCGGACGAGAGCTGAAGGCTTCGGGCCGTGACGCAGAAGGGGACCCAGACCATCTACGGCGTGCATGCAGTGCGCATGATGCTCGAGCGGCACCCGGAGCGGGTGCGCGCGCTGCGCCTGGCCGAGCACCGCGACGACCCGCGGGTGCGCGCACTTGCGGAGCTCGCGCGCACCCGCGAGCTGCCGCTGACGCGCCTGGATGCCGCCACCCTGAAGCAGCAGCTGGGCGATGTGGCGCACCAGGGCGTGGCGGCCGAGGTGTTGCCACTGCCGCCATGGGAGGAGGATGACCTGCTCGGCGCTTTGGCCAAGGCCACGGCACCGGTGCTGCTGGCACTGGACGGGGTGCAGGATCCGCACAATCTCGGCGCCTGCCTGCGCACCGCGGATGCCTGCGGGGTGCTGGCGCTCATCGTGCCCCGCGATCGCGCCGCCTCCCTCACGCCCGCGGCGCGCAAGGTTGCGGCCGGCGCGGCCGAGACCACTCCCGTCGTGAGCGTCACCAACCTCGCCCGCACGCTGCGCCTGCTGAAGGATGCGAACCTGTGGGTCGTCGGTGCGGACGCCGCCGCGCCCAAGGAGGCCCGCGAGGTGGACCTCAAGGGACCCCTCGTGCTGGTGCTGGGCGCGGAAGGTGCGGGCCTGCGCCAGCTGACGCGCCAGCACTGCGACTTCCTGGTGCGCCTGCCGCAGCTGGGCGCGGTCGAGAGTCTCAACGTGTCGGTCGCCACCGGCATGCTGCTGTACGAGGCGCTGCGGCAGCGGCGCACGCCATGAAGGCCGTGCGGGCGCATGCGTTCGCGCCGCGCGCGGCGCTCGTGCTGGAGGAGGCGCCCGCACCGCAGGCCGGCCCGGGGCAGGTGGTGATTGCGGTGCAGGCCTGCGGAGTCAACTTCCTCGACGGACTGATCGTCGAGGGCAAGTACCAGACACGACCGTCACTGCCGTTCTCCCCGGGTGCCGAGGTCGCAGGCGTGGTGAAGGAGAGCGGCGAGGGTGTCACGGGGCTCTCGCACGGCACGCGCGTGCTCGCCGTCACCGGCTTTGGCGGCTATGCGGAGGAGGTCGTCGCGGATGCGGCGATGGTGATGCCGGTGCCCGAGTCGATGGACCTCGCCACCGCCGCGTGCTTTCCGATCGTGTACGCGACCTCGCTGCACGCGCTGCGCTCGCGTGCGCAGCTTGCGGCCGGCGAAACGCTGCTGGTGCTCGGCGCTGCCGGTGGCGTCGGGCTCACCGCGGTGGAGATCGGCAAGCTCCTCGGGGCGCGCGTCATCGCCGCCGCCTCGACACCCGGCAAGCTTGCCCTGTGCCAGGAGTACGGCGCCGATGCGCTCATCAACTACGCTGATGGTACGCTGCGCGAGCAGCTGAAGGAGCTCACCGGCGGCAAGGGCGTCGATGTGGTGTACGACCCGGTTGGCGGCAGTTACGCCGAGCCGGCGGTGCGCAGCCTCGGCTTCCTCGGGCGCTACCTGGCGATCGGCTTCGCGAGCGGCGAGATCCCGAAGGTGCCGCTCAACCTGCTGCTGCTCAAGCAGGCGGCGGTCATCGGCGTGTTCTGGGGAGCCTATGCACGCGCGCGCCCGCAGGAGGCCCGCGAGGATTTTGCGCAGCTCTTCGCCTGGTATGGCGCCGGCCGGCTGCGCCCGCACCTCTCGCAGCGTTTCCCGCTGGCCAAGTTCCACGAGGCGCTCGAGACCGTGATGCAGCGGCGCGCCACGGGCAAGGTGGCGCTGCTCATCGCGCCGGGCACGTAGGCGGGCGGATCCTGTGGCGGACGCAGTTTCCTTCAGCCGGCACGGCGAGCTTGCGCTGGCGGTGATCGAGCACCCGCCGGTGAATGCCCTCGCGCACGCCGTGCGCGTCGGGCTCATGGCCGCGCTCGATGAGTTCGAGCGCGACCCCGGCCTGCACGCCCTGGTGGTGCGCGGCGCGGGCCGCAACTTCTCCGCGGGCGCCGACGTGCGCGAGTTCGGGCGTCCCTTCGCCCGACCGGAGCTCAACGAGGTCATCGAGCGCACCGAGCGCATGCACAAGCCGGTGCTCGCCGCCTTGCACGGCAACGCGCTCGGCGGGGGCCTCGAGCTGGCGCTCGCCTGCCACTGGCGCGTCGCGCTGCCCGATGCACGCCTCGGGCTCCCGGAGGTCAAGCTCGGCATCATTCCCGGCGGCGGCGGCACGCAGCGCCTGCCGCGGCTCATCGGCGCGCGTGCGGCACTGCGCATGATCGGGGAGGCGCGCGACGTGACGGGCGAGGAGGCCGCAGGGCTCGGGCTCATCGATGCGTGCGTGCACGGTGAGCTCACGGCCGCCGCGCTCGATTTCGCACGGCGCGCGCTTAAGGAGCGCCGGCCCTTGCGGCGCACCGGCGCCCTCAGCCCACCCGCAGCCGAGCCCGGGGTGTTCGATGAGCTCGCACGCACGCTCGCGCAGCGCCAGCGCGGCTTCAAGGCCCCGCTCGAAGCGGTGAAGGCGGTGCGGCTCGCCTACGAGGTGCCCTTCAGCGAGGGCCTGCGGCGCGAGCTCGAATTGTGCATGGCGCTGCTGAATGGCGCCGAGTCGCGCGCGCAGCGGCACGCCTTTGCCGCCGAGCGCGAGATCGCGCACGTGCCCGGACTCCCCGCCGGCACCCCGGCAGGCGAAATCCGCGCAGTGGCGATCGTCGGCACCGGCGTCATGGGCCGGGGCATCGCCAGCTGCTTCGCCAACAGCGGCATCCCGGTGCAGCTCCTCGGGCGCAACGCCGCGGCACACGCGGCGGCGCGCGCCGCGATTCAGAAGAGCTACGCGGGCGCCATCGCGCGCGGCACGCTTACCGAGGCGCAGGCCGCGCAGCGCCTCGCCCTCATCCGCGAGGCCGCGGCGATCGAGGAACTCGGCGACGCCGACCTCATCGTCGAGGCGATCGCCGAGGAGCCGCAGGCAAAGGCGGAGCTCTTCGGCGCGCTCGGGCACATCGCCAAGACGGGCACCATCCTCGCCAGCAACACCTCATTCCTCGACCTCAACGCGCTCGCGGCCGCGAGCGGCCGGCCGGCCGAGGTCGCCGGACTGCATTTCTTCAACCCGGCCCCGGCCATGCGCCTGATCGAGATCGCGCACACCGCGCACACCGCGCCGGCCGTGAGCGCGACGCTCCTGGCACTGGCGCGGCGTCTCGGCAAGACCGCGGTCCTGGTGGGTGCGATCGAGGGTCTCGTCGCCAACCGCATGCTCGCGCGCCGCTCGCGCGAGGCGCTGTTCCTCCTCGAGGAGGGCGCGCTGCCTGAGCAGGTCGACCGCGTGCTCACCGATTTCGGCTTTCCACTCGGGCCATTCGCCGTGCAGGACCTGGGCGGCCTCGACGTGGTGCTTGCCACGCGCCGCGCGCGCGTGCAGCAGCTCTCCACGCGTGAGCGCGCTGCCGACCTCCTCGAGCAGCTGGTCGCGCTCGGGCGCCTCGGCCAGAAAAGCGGGGCGGGCTGGTATCGCTACGACGGCGAGCGGCGGGCCCACGGTGATGCGCTCGTGGCCGAGCTCATCGCGCGCCACGCGCACGGGCGTGGCATCCAGCGCCGCGCGATCGCGGATGAGGAGATCCTCGAGCGTTGCCTGTACGCCATGATCAACGAGGGCGCGCGCCTCATCGGCGCGGGCATCGTGCCGCGGGCGCACGAGATCGACGTGATCTGGCTCGCCGGCTTCGGCTTCCCGGCCTACCGCGGCGGGCCCATGTACTACGCCGACCGTCTGGGACTTGACGTGCTCGCCGGGCGGCTGCGCCACTACGCCACGACCGTCGGCCCGGAGTACTTTTCACCCGCGCCCCTCATCGAGGAGCTCGCGCAGGCCGGGCGCGGCTTCTACGGCTGAGGCGCGACCGGGACACCCAGGAGAGACCGCCAGTGGACTTCAAGCTGAGCCAGCGATCGCAGGACTACCTCGGGCGCCTCGGCGCCTTCATGGACGAGCACATCTACCCGAACGAGGAGCGCTTCTACGCCCAGCAGCAGGCCGGCGAGCGCTGGCAGGACCCGCCACTGCTCGAGGAGCTCAAGGCCCGCGCGCGCACCGCCGGCCTCTGGAACCTGTTCCTGCCCGACTCGCGCCATGGTGCCGGCCTCTCCAACCTTGACTACGCGCCGCTGTGCGAGCTCATGGGGCGCGTCAAGTGGGCGCCCGAGGTGTTCAACTGCTCGGCACCCGATACGGGCAACATGGAGACCCTCGAGCGCTACGGCACCGAGGCGCAGAAGCGCACCTGGCTCGAGCCGCTGCTGGCCGGCACGATCCGCTCGGCCTTCGCCATGAGCGAGCCCCGCGTCGCCTCGAGCGATGCCACCAACATCGAGAGCTCGATCGTGCGCGCGGGCGAGCACTACATCCTCAACGGCCGCAAGTGGTGGACCTCAGGCGCCGGCAGCGCCCGCTGCCAGCTGTTCATCTTCATGGGCAAGACGGACCCGGCGGCACCAAAGCACCAGCAGCAGTCGATGATCCTGGTGCCGCGCGGCACCTCGGGCATCAGCATCCTCAGGCACCTGCCGGTGCTCGGCTTCGATGACGCCCCGCACGGACACATGGAGATCGAGTTCAAGGACGTGCGCGTCCCCGCGGAGAACCTGCTGCTCGGGGAGGGACGTGGCTTTGAGATCGCCCAGGGGAGGCTCGGCCCGGGGCGCATCCACCATGCAATGCGCCTGATCGGGGTGGCCGAGCGCGCGCTGGAGAAGATGTGCCGCCGTGTGAAGGCGCGTACCACCTTCGGCCGCGCGATCGCCGAGCAGTCGGTGACCCTCGAGCGCATCGCCGAGTCGCGCATCCGCATCGATCAGGCCCGGCTGCTCGTCTACCACGCCGCGTGGCTCATGGACACCGTGGGCAACAAGGCGGCACGCGCCGAGATCGCCATGATCAAGGTCGCCGCCGCCGACATGGCCTGCCAGGTGATCGATTGGGCCATCCAGGCGCACGGCGCAGCGGGACTGAGCGATGACTTTCACCTCGGGCACGCCTACGCGCAGGCGCGCGCCATCCGCATCGCGGATGGTCCCGACGAGGTCCACCGCAACCAGATCGGGCGCCTGGAGCTGGCGAAATACTGAGAACGCTGATGGGTGCAGGGGACTTTGCCGGTACCATGCCGCTGAGCGCGACGCAGCGCCTCGACGTCCCCGCGCTCGAGCGCTACCTCGCCGCGCACCTTCCCGGGCTGCGTGCGCCGCTTACCGTGCGGCAGTTCCGCGGCGGCCAGTCCAACCCCACCTTCCTGCTTGAGGATGGCGCACGCGTGCACTACGTGCTGCGCAAGCAGCCGGACGGGCCACTGCTGCCCTCGGCGCACGCGGTCGACCGCGAGTTCCGCGTGATGAGTGCGCTGCATGGCACGGGCTTCCCCGTGGCCCGGCCGCTGCACCTGTGCACGGACCGCGCCGTGATCGGCACACTTTTCTATGTCATGGGCTACGCCGCCGGCCGCAACTTCTGGGACCCGACGCTCCCGGAACTGCCGCGCGCGGCACGTGCGGCGCTCTACGATGAGATGAACCGCGTGCTGGTGCGGCTGCACACGCTCGACTACGCCGCCGCGGGCCTCAGCGACTACGGCCGTCCCGGCAACTACTTCGCACGCCAGATCACGCGCTGGAGCAAGCAGTACCGTGCCTCTGAGACCGAGCCGATCCCCGCCATGGAGCGCCTGCTCGAATGGCTGCCCGCCAACATCCCCGCCGATGAGGCCACCTGCCTGGTGCACGGGGACTACCGTCTCGACAACATGATCTTCGCCGCCGACGCCGAGCGCGTGCTGGCCGTGGTCGACTGGGAGCTCTCGACTCTCGGCCATCCGCTCGCCGACTTCGCCTACCACGTCATGATCTGGCGCGTCCCCGCGGGCGATGGCCACGGGCTCGCCGGCGCGGACCTCAGCCAACTCGGTATCCCGAGCGAAGCCGAGTACGTGGCGCGCTACTGCGAGCGCACCGGGCGTGCCGGGGTCGAGCCGCGGGTGTGGGAGTTCTGCATCGCCTACAACCTGTTCCGCATCGCCTGCATCCGCCAGGGAATCCTGAGACGCGTGCTCGAGGGCACGGCAGCGAGCGCGCACGCCCGCGAGGCCGGCGGCCGCGCGCGTGCCACCGCCGAGCTCGCCTGGCGGCAGGTCGAGGAGCACCTCGGGGGTTAGGCTCAGGCGGCGGCGCGTCAGGGGGTGACGCTGCGCATCATCATCTGGATGATCTGGTTGCGCTGCGTGAAGGCGGCCTGCTCGGTGCCGTACAGGGCCTTCAGGAGCGCCGCGTCCCAGTCGGTGAGGCCGGCGGGCAAGGGCTGCGGCGGGTGGGCGGCGAAGAGCTGCAGGATGGTGGGGGCGCTGCCGAGGTCCGCCCGGGTGTCGAACTGCGACAGGCCAAGCATCGCCACGTAGTCGGTGAGGGCGCCGTAACTGAAGCCCTGCACGCGCTTCATGTCGATGATCACGATCACCGAGGAGAACGCGAGCACGTCGGCCATCAGGAGCCTGGTGTTGGGTGCGCGGCGGTTGGTCGCCACCGGGCGGTTGCCGATCTCGGTGCCCTGCTCGCCGGGGTCGACGCCGCCACCGGAGTCCCCGAAGCTCGCGTTGTACCAGACGCGCACCGCCTGGTCGGGCCTGAGGAAGTGCCCGAGCTGCGAGGCGGATGCGCCGCCGTACAGGGCGCGGTCGCGGTGTCGCCAGGCCTTGAGCAGCTCCTCGGGCTGCGTCGTGGCGACGATGTAGAAGTTCGCGCGGCACTTCTGCGAGCCAAGCGGGACATGCGCATCGCGCGCGATCTGCGACAGCCGCGCGAGCACGAACTCGCCCTGTGCCTCGGACAGGCCCGCGACCAGGGGACACATGGGCCGCTGCCAGCGCTTGAGCGACTCGTCGTGCTCGGGCCGGGCGACCGCGTAGACGAAGGTGCTCAGGCGCTGCTCGAGCACCTGGCGGTGCGCCTCGATCGTCACCTGGTCGAGCGGCGTCTCGGGGGCCGCCGCGGCCAGAACGCAGAGCAGCAGTGTCGCGGACGGTTGCAGCATGCAGGCGGCAACGGCGCGGGCGCGGCGCGGTTGACGCTGCCTCAGCCGACGTCGCGGCGCAGGTAGCCGGCGCGGGAGGCGAAGCGCCAGCCCTGTGGCGTGCGCTCCACCACGTCGCGGTAGACCACGCTGCCGACGCGGCCGTTGGCGCCGACCCCCAGTCCCTTGGAGAGCACGCGCACGGTGCCGTCGGGCTCCTCGGTGACCAGGATGTTGGTGGCGTGATGCGCAAGCGGGTGGGCCGCGCGCGGGCCGCTCCAGAGCGCGCTGATCGCCGCGGCGCCGCGCACCACGCCGAGCCCGAACTCGCGCATGTCGTAGACGGAGCGCTCGGTGAAGAGCTCGCCGATGCGCTCCCAGGCGCGCTCGTCGATGATGTGCCCGTAGAGCGCGAGCAGCTCGTGGATCGCGAGGGTGTCCTGCGGATCCAGCATTCAGGTCACGGGTGGCGCGACGACCGCCCGGCCGGTGAGTGTCCCGGCCTCGAGCGCCGCATAGGCGCGCGGGGTGTCCTCGAAGGCGAAGCGCTCGGTGTCGTTCACGAGCCTGCCGGCCTCCGCGAGGCGCACCACCTCGGTCAGGTCGGCGATCGTGCTGCCGGTGAAGTTGAAGACCTCGCCATCCTTGGGCAGCAGGTGGAACCAGGGCCGGTTGAGGCGTCCCATGCCTGCACCGATCAACCCGTAGGCCCCGGTGCGCCGCACGCAGGCGAGCCCGGCCTCGATGGTGTCATCGATGCCGACGAAGTCGAGCACGGCGTCGGCGAGGCGGCCGCCGGTCGCCGAGGCGACATCGGCGGCGGTGCGCCCGGTGACCCCGGCGAGCACCTCGTGCGCGCCGATCCGCGTGGCGTACTCGCGCCGCGCGGCATTAGGGTCGATGGCGATCACCCGCGCCCCCGAGAGCAGCCGCAGCAGCTGCACGGCGAAGCTGCCGAGGCCCCCGGCACCGATGACCACCGCGCTCGCGCCGGCGGTGAGCCGCGGCAGCACGCGCCGCACCGCGTGCATCGCGGTGGCGCCCGCATCGGCGAGCGGCCCGGCGGTGCGCGGATCCAACGTCTTCAGCGTGATCAGTGCTCGCGCGCTCGACAGGTGCACGTAGGGGGCGAGCCCGCCGTCGCGTCCGTAGCCGCGCCCGGCACTCGCCACCTCGCAGTTGTTGTCCTGGCCATTGAGGCAGTAGCCGCAAGTGCCATCCGAGTGGGTCGCGACCAGGATCACTGGCTGCCCGGCGGAGAAGCCCGCGACTCCGCGGCCCACGGCTTCGACCCAGCCGGCGATCTCATGGCCGAGCGTGAAGGGTAGCTTCCAGTCCGGGAAGGGAAAGGCTTCGGCGCCGGCCTGCATCATGCCCACGTCCGAGTGGCACAGGCCGTTGCCGGCGACCTTGACCAGCAGTTCGCCGGCGCCGACGACCGGTACCGGCACCTGCTGCAGCTCGCACGGCCGCCCGAACTGCATCAGGCGCCAGGCCGGCATCATATGGGGATAGGCCATCGTTCCGCAGTATGCCGCCCCGCGCGGGACGGGACAGGGGAGGTTCCCGGCGGCCACCCACTGAACCGGCGGGGCGACCCCGGCGTCGGGTGCCTGCCCGCATACGGCAGCGCCTCAGCTACCGCTCGGGCGCGCTCGTTGCCAGGCGTGGATCGTCGGCCGGATCGAGATAGGTTAGGCCGAGCGGCCCGAGAGCGTTGACTTGAGTGACGTACTCGCCGGAGCGAGCGCAATGAAAGTGCGGCTGATCGCCCGGAAGGACGATCACACTTCCGACGCCGTACGCGCTCAGCAGAGTCTCGTCGAACTTCTCACCGAGTCCGATGTAGAAGACCCCGGAGATGACGGTATAGACGCGATCCTCCGGATGCCTGTGCGGCATCAGCCGACCGCCCGCGGATACGCGCACGCGAATCACGTAAGGCCCCGGGCGGGTGGGATCGCCGATCAGGATCGCCAGCCGGGCCGTGCAGGGGAAGGCCGCAAACGAGCGCCACTCGAGCTCTTCCGGACGTATGGCACGGAAGATCGCTTGGTCGGGTTCATGCATGCGCGGCATCGGCAACCTGCGGAACGTGTGATCCGATAGTGTCTGCTGGGCTGACACGGTCAGGCCATTGGACCAAGGTGTCGGTCGTTACGGGGATACTCGCGGATAAGTTACCCTGGCGGAGAGTGTGTCGCGGAGGGGCTGGATGAAACATCTCAAGACGTACTCGACAACATTAGAGGCAGACGTTGCCAGGATTACGTTGGAGGCTGCCGGCGTACCAGCGACGGTGGTCGGCACGGGAGCGGATTTGGAGGGTGGCATCGCCGGGGTGCGCTTGCTCGTGCCCGATGAGTATCTGCAGAAAGCGATGGCGGTGCTCAAAGACTCCTGAGCTTCGGTGGGCGGGGCCGCCGGAGCGCTTGAGCCCGGCGCGCTCCTTAGGATGAGGAGGTCGGGCCTCGCCTGAGGACAGGGCCGGGACGGATGTGAGAAATTCGCACCATGCGGCGCTGGAGTCACCGACCGGAGGGGTCCAACTGGGGCGAGTTCGGCCCCGACGATCAGTGCGGCCGCATGAACCTCCTGACGCCCGAGCGGCGGCGCGCCGCGGCGCACGAGGTGCGCGAAGGCCTGGTCTTCTGCCTGAGCCTGCCGCTTGATTACCCGGGTGGCCCGGGCCTGTGGGAGACGCGCGCGCCACCGCGCCTCGCCGCGACGCGCTTTCCCGACGGGCGCAGCGCCTATCCCTTCCGCATGTCCACCTACGCCGCATCCGCCACGGACGTGGTGTGTGACGATCAGGTCACCTTGAGCCTGCAGTACTCGACGCAGTGGGACGCGCTCGCGCACTGCGGCTCGGAGTTCGACGCCGACGGCGACGGCGCCGCGGAAGCGGTGTTCTACAACGGCTACCGTGCTGGCGAGCACATTGCCGCGCCGGATGCCGACGGCGGTCCCGGTGCGCGCGCGCTCGGCATTGAGAACCTGGCGCGTCTCGGCGCGCAGGGGCGCGGCGTGCTCCTCGACCTGCACGGGACCTACGGACGCGAGCCGGCGCGGGTCGGCTACGACGCGCTCATGCGCCTCATCGAGGCGCAGCGCGTCGAAGTCGAGGCGGGCGACTTCCTGTGCCTGTACACCGGCTTCGCCGACCTGGTGCTCTCAATGCGCAAGCGTCCGGATGTGCGCGCGCTGCACAACAGCTGCGCCGCCCTCGACGGCCGCGACGAGCAGCTGCAGCGCTTCATCGCCGACAGTGGCCTCGTCGCTTTGTGCGCCGACAACGCCGCGGTCGAATCCACCGCGGACTTCGGCGGCAAGAGCGCGCGGCAGCCGCTGCTGCCTTTGCACGAGCTGTGCCTGTTCAAGCTCGGCATCCACCTGGCGGAACTGTGGTACCTGGCGGAGCTGGCCGCCTGGCTCAGCGCCCATCAGCGCAGTCGCTTCCTGCTCACGGCGGCGCCGCTCAACCTGCCGGGCGCCGTTGGTTCGCCCGTGACCCCGCTCGCGACCGTCTGATTGCCTCAGGCGGGATCGAGCCCGAGCGCATGCCGCGCGGCGATGTAGCCGAAGGTCATGCCGGGTCCGAGCGTGGCGCCGGCCGCAGGATAGGAGTGTCCCATGACGGTCGCGGCGAGGTTACCGCAGGCGTACAGCCCGGCGATGGGCGCGTCGGCGGCATCGAGCACGCGTGCGAACTCATCGGTGGCGAGGCCGCCGTTGGTGCCGATGTCGCCCGGGTACACCGGCAGCGCGTAGAAGGGCGGCTGCTCGAGGGCCCGCAGCGTGGGGTTTGGCTGCACCTTGGGGTCGCCGTAGTAACGGTCGTAGGCACTTTGGCCGCGGCCGAAGTCCGGATCCGTGCCGTTGCGGGCGTGCTCGTTGAAGCGCGCGATGCTTGTCGCGAGACGCGCCGCCGGCAGCTGCGTGAGCCGTGCGAGTTCCTCCCACGTGGCAGCGCGCTTCAGGACCGCCATGAGGTTGCGCGGTTGCAGGAAGTCCGGCAGGTCCGGGATCAGGGGTCCGAGCGGGTAGCTGGCGCGGTAGCGCGCATCGAACAGCATCCAGGAGGGAATCGTGCGCGCACCGGCGGCATCCTGGCGCAGCATCTGCTGGCCGGCGACGTGGTAGGAGGCCGCCTCGTTCATGTAGCGCTCGCCGTTCTGGTTGACGATGATCGAGCCGGGGAGCGCGCGCTCGAAAGCCATCAGGCGCGCCCGCGACTCCCCGGGCAGGCTCATGGAGGTGCCCCACCAGGCGGAGTCCATGTTCAGCGTCGCCGCGCCGATGCGCATCGCGGCGAGCAGCCCCTCGCCGACGTTGTTCTCCTGTGAGCCGCTCCAGCGCGGCTCCGGGGACTTCGGCAGGTGCTGCGCGCGCAGCGCGGCGCTGCGCTCGAAGCCGCCGGTCGCCAGCACCACGGCGCACCGCGCGCGCACCTGCACGGGTGCACCGGCGCGCTCGAGGCGCGCGCCGGTGACGCGCCCGCCCTCGACCGTGAGCTCCTTGAGCGGCGCATTCAGCCACAGCTCCCCGCCCGCACGGTTGAGCGAGAGCTTCAGGCGCCCGAGGAGGGCGTTGCCGAGCGTCATGCGCCGGTCACGCCCCGAGGACAGCCGGTGCGGCAGGTCGAGGAAATAGTTGCCGAAGATCGTGACCGCGGTCATGCGCCAGCCCGGCAGCCGGAAGAGCAGCACCCCGGTCTCCTCGAGCGTCCAGCTGACCCGCCCCATGAACTGCACCGCCGGCGAGGGCGCGCGCAGCGTGGTGAAGTCGGCGCCGAGCTCGCTCGCGTGCAGCGGCAGCGCCTCGAGCGAGCGCCAGCCGGGCTTGCCGCCCGGCATCTCGGGGTGGTAGTCGGCGTAGGGATGCGCGCGCATGCGCACCGCGCTGTGCGCCTCGAGCCAAGCGAGCATCTCGCGCCCGCGCCGCACGAAGGCCCAGATGCGCGCATCGGAGACGTTCGGATCACTCAGCGCGCGGATGTACTGGAAAGCCTCCTCCGGGGAGTCGGCGTGCCCGGCATCCAGTGCCTGGCGCGTGGCGGGGATCCAGATGACCCCGCCCGAGGTCGCCGACGTGCCGCCGTACTGCGCGCTCTTCTCGGCGACGATGACGCGCGCGCCGTGCGCGGCGGCCACGACGCCGGCGGTGAGCGCCGCAGCGCCGGAGCCCGCGATCAGGAAGTCCGTTTCCGCCTGCGCCGGGCTGGCCGGCCCGGGCTGCTGCGGCATGGCGTTCAGAACGTCGGCTGGGCCGCCGCATCGCGCGCCGCCGCGGGCGTGCGCACGATGGGCCGGTAGAGCGTCGAGCGCTGCCAGGCGCTGCGCCCGAGGCCGGCCGCGAGCGCGCCGAGGCGCACCGCGTCCAGCTGCTGGCCGTTGACGCCGCCGGCGGCGCGCGTGATCGACTCGTTCATGAGCGTGCCGCCGAGATCGTTGGCGCCGGCCCGCAGGCACAGCGCGGCGCCCTCCGGCCCCATCTTCACCCAGGAGGCCTGGATGTTGCGGATGTGCGGGTGCAGGACCAGGCGGGCGACGGCGTGCATGAGCAGCGCCTCGCGCAGGCTCGGGCCGCAGCGCGTCACGCCCCGCCGCCACAGGGGTGCCTCCATGTGCACGAACGGCAGCGGCACGAACTCGGTGAAGCCGCCGGTCTCCTCCTGCAGCGTGCGCACCGCGAGCAGGTGGCGCGCCCAGTGCTCCACGGACTCGACGTGGCCGAACATGATGGTGGCGGTGCTCTTCAGGCCCACCGCGTGCGCCTCGCGCATGACCGTCAGCCACTCGCTGCTCGTGAGCTTGTCCGGGCAGATCACACGGCGCACCTCATCGTCGAGGATCTCCGCGGCGGTGCCCGGAAGCGTCGCCAGTCCCGCAGCGCGCAGCTCGCCGAGGTACTCGCGCAGCGACAGCCCCAGGGTGCGGGCGCCGTGGCTGACCTCGAGCGGCGAGAAGGCGTGCACGTGCATGTCCGGGACCGCCGCCTTCACGGCCGCGACGATGCCGAGGTAGGTGCGGCCGTCGTAATCCGGATGGATGCCGCCCTGCAGGCATACCTCGGTCGCACCGGCCGCGGCGGCCTCAATGGTGCGGCGAGCGATCTCGGCCAAGTCGAGCCGGTAGGCAGGGCCGCGCAGGTCGCGCGCGCCGCGCCCCTTGGAGAAGGCGCAGAAGCCGCAGTGGTAGAGGCAGATGTTGGTGTAGTTGATGTTGCGATTGATGACGTAGGAGACCCCATCGCCCACCACGCGGCGCCGCAGCCGGTCGGCGGCGTGCAGCACGGCGGCGAACTCGTGGCCCTCGAGCGTGAAGAGCCGCGCGATTTCCCCGGCCGCGAGGGGCGCGCCTGCGGCGGCGCGCTCGAGCAGCGCGGCGAGGCCCGCATCCGGGCGCGATGAGCGCCGCCGTGTCCGCCCCATCAGGGTGCGCACCTCGGCGGGGATGACGCTGCCGGCTCCGGCGAACCAGCCGTCGGTGCGCGCGCGTCCGCTGCCATCGATGGCGCGCAGTACGGCAGGCACGAGCGCAGGATCCACCCAGCGTGCCGGCGCGCGCGCGTATGCGGGCGTGAGCGCGAGGCGCTCGCACAGCGTGCGTCCCGCGGCGCGGGTCGCGCGCGCCAGGCTTTCGAGGTGCGGCCAGGGCGCCTCGGGGTTCACGTGGTCGGGGGTGACCGGGGAGACCCCGCCCCAGTCGTTGGCGCCGGCCCCGAGCAGGGGCGCCAGCTCGCCGGGCCTCAGGTTCGGCGGTGCCTGCAGCGACATCGCGGGCCCGAAAAGCAGGCGCGCGGCGGCCAGTGTCCACAGCTGCTCCTCCAGCGCAGGCTCCGGCGCGTGCGCCATGCGCGTGCCGGGCTTGGCGCGGAAGTTCTGGATGATGATCTCCTGCAGGTGGCCGAAGCGCTGCTGCAGCCCGCGCAGCGCCAGCAGCGACTCGAGCCGCTCGCGCCGCGTCTCGCCGATGCCGATGAGCAGGCCGGTGGTCATGGGCACGCGCAGCCGCCCCGCATCCTCGAGCGTCGCCAGCCGCCGCGCCGGGTGCTTGTCGGGGGAGCCGAAGTGCGCACCGCCGCGTGCGCTCAGACGCTCGCTCGCACTCTCGAGCATCAGCCCCATCGACACGGACACGGGCCGCAGGCGCTCGAGGTCGGCCGCGCTCATCAGCCCGGGGTTCAGGTGCGGCAGCAGGCCGGTCTCGCGGTGCACCGCGTGCGCGCAGTGGGCGAGGTACTCGAGCGTCGTCGCGAAGCCGAGCTGCTCGAGCGCCGCGCGCGCCGCGCGGTAGCGCTGCTCCGGCTGATCGCCGAGGGTGAAGAGCGCCTCCTTGCAGCCGGCACGCGCGCCGGCGCGTGCGATCTCGAGCACCTGCTCGAGGCTCAGGTACGGCTGCGGCAGCGTGCGCGGCGCGCGCGCGAAGGTGCAGTAGTGGCACACGTCGCGGCACAGCTGCGTGAGTGGGATGAAGACCTTGCGGGAGTAGGTGACTACGCGCCCGTGGCCCTCGAGGGTCAGCGCCTCGGCCGCCGGCAGGAGCGCGGCGAGCGGCGCATGCTCGAGCGCGAGCGCCGCGTGCGCTGCGGGCGGGGTGCCCGAGCGTGCGGCCGCGATGATGTCGGTGAACTCACTCACGCCTCGCTATGATACCTGTACGTGCGGGCCTTGCCCGGCACCTGCCGCGGGCGCGGTTGGGATGTAGTCCGAATTGAGGGGGATAACCACGTCATGAAACCGGAAGTGGTCCGCGCCGTGCTGGAGTCCTACCTGCGCGCCTGGGCGAGCGGCGACAAGGCGCTGCTGCTGTCGCTGTTCGCGAGCGACTGCGAATGGTCCGATCCGGTCGGCACGCCGCCATTCCGGGGGCACGAGGGGGTGGGACGCTTCTGGGACTTCGCCCACCAGGACCAGAGTCGCCAGCTTACCCCCAGGCTGCAGCGCATCGTGGTGTGCGCCAACGAGGGAATCCTGCAGTTCACCATGCAGGTGCGCGTGCCGCAGCTCAACCAGGGACTCGACCTGAACATCATCGACCGCTTCGTGCTCGATGAGGAAGGCAAGATCCGCACCGCGCAGGCCTACTGGGACAGCGGCAGCCTCTCGGTGCCGGCGGGCATGCAGGGCTTCGCGCCCAACATCGAGGAAGCCTACGACAAGTAGGCGGCGAGCTCCTTGCAGCACGCCCTGCCGCAGGTCGACTTCGGGCGCGACGAGCTGCCTGACCTCGAGGCACGGCTGGCCACTCTCATCGCCGCGGGGAAGCGCGTGGTGCCGGTGCGTTACCTCGGCGGCACCGCCTGGCTCATCCTGCGCCACGAGGACGTGACGCGGGCCTTCCGCGATGCGCGCCGGTTCCCGGCCGCCGCCGCCAACCTGCGCTACTCGCTGCCCGTGCAGGGACGCACGCTCCTGTGCATGGAAGGGGAGGAGCACCGCATCCACCGGGCGCTGGTGGCCGATGCCTTCCAGCCGCGCGCCGTGCAGGGTCTGGTGGCAAGCGTGCTGCGTCCGCTCGCGCACGAGCTCATCGATGCCTTCGGCTCGCGCCGCGAGCTCGACCTGGTGGAGTGTTACTGCCATCCCTACCCGCTGCGGGTGATTACGCGGCTGCTGGGCATCCCGGCCGCCGACGAGGCGCAGCTGTTCGCCTGGGTGCGCGGCCTGTTCGACTATCCGTTCCATCCCGAGGCGGCGCTTAAGGCGCGTGACGAGGCGGACGCGTTCCTCCTGCCCCTGATCCATGCGCGGCGCGCGGCGCCGCGGGCGGACCTGATCTCGCGCCTCGCCAGCGCCCAGGCGGAGGGGCACACCTTGAGCGACGCCGACATCCTCGCCTTCGTGAAGCTGCTCTTCCCGGCCGGGGCCGACACCACCTACCTGACGATGGGAAGCCTGCTGAATGCGGTGCTCAGCGATGTGGCGCTCATGGCGCGGCTGCTCGCCGAGCCGGCGCGCATTGCGGACGCGGTCGAGGAGGGGGTGCGGCTCTACGGCGCGGTGGGGCTGCTGCCGCGCTACACCGAGACCGGCGCCCGCATCGGCGAGGTCGAGATTCCGCCGGACTCCTGGGTGCTGTTCGGGGTGCGGTCGGCCGGTCGCGACCCCACGCAGTACGCCGACGCCGAGCGCTTCGAGGTCTCCCGGCACCCGCAGCGCCTGGCAACGTTTGGCGGGATGCCGCACTTCTGCCTCGGGGTGCACCTGGCCAAGGCGGAGCTCGCCGTGAGCCTCGAGCTCCTGCTCGCGCGCCTCCCGGGGCTGCGGCTGAAGGATGGCCCCATGCCGCAGAGTTCCGCGGTACTGCGCGGGGTCAGGCGCCTGCCGGTCGCGTTCGACGCGCTGATCGCAGCCTGATCAGCCGAGGAAGGCGTAGCGTGGATCGGCGCGCGCGCGCAGCGCCGCGAGGTCCGCCGGCTCGTCGATGTCGAAGGCGAGGCCTGCACGCCGCACGATCCGGGCCTGCAGTCCAACACGCGCAGCTTCCGCGAGGTGCCGCGCGCAACTGCCGGGGCCGAACTTGAGGCCGAAGCGGGTCGGCAGGGTAAGCCCGAGCGCGTTGGTGCCGCTGCCGTCCCGGTCGGGGGCTAGCGTGACGCCCGGGCCCAGCTGCGCCCGCAGCGCCTGGATGTCGGCCGGCTCGATGAGCGGCAGGTCGGCGAACACGATGAGCGCGGCCTCAGCTTCGCGTCGCGCCAGCTCGGTCAGCGCGCGCGCGAGCCCCGCGTTCAGCCCGTCGCCCGCATCGCTCAGGTGCCCGATGCCGGCCGGCAGCGCGGGGCGCACCGGCGAGAGCACCAGCACGTCGGTGAGGCCGGCGCCCGTGAGCGCTGCGAGCACCTGCTGCAGCATCACCTGCACCAGGAGTCCGCGCTCGGCGTCGCCGAGCGCAGTGGCCAGGCGCTGCTTGCCAGCGCCGTGCGCCTTCACCGGCACGAGCGCCCAGGTGCTCACGCGCTCGGGCCGGCACGCGATAGCGTGCGGGCGAAGGCGAGCACCTCGCGCGCGAGGCGCTCACGATCCGCGAGGCTGTGCATCAGGGTGTCGGTGACGTGCACCGGGCAGCCGCAGCTTGCGGCCTGCGTGGCGTCGGCGCGATCGAGCACGAAGCCGTCGATGCGCGCGCCGTAGTGGCGCGCGATCGCCGGCGCCGTCGGCGCAAGTCCGAGTTCACGCATGATCTTGGCGGTGGGTCCCTTGACGGCCTCGCCGCCGACCAAGGGCGTCACCGCGAGCGCGGGTGCGCGGCGCGCGGCGAGCGCGGCGGCGAGTTCCGGCACGGCCAGCAGCGGGTCGAGGCTGAGGTAAGGGTTGGATGGGCACAGGATCACCGCTTCGAGCGCGCTCGAGCGCAGCGCGGCGAGCGCGGCCGGGGAGGCGGACGCCGCAGTGACGCCGAAGAAGGAGATGGCACGCACCTGCGGCTCACAGCGCCGGCGCACGAAGTACTCCTGAAACGCGAGTTCCCCCTCGCTGGTGCTCAGCCACGTGCGCACCGGCTCGTCGCTCATGGGCACGAGCACTGCGCGCACGCCGAGCCGGCGTGCGAGCTCGCTTGTGACCTCACTCAGCGTCGCGCCGGCGCGAAGCGCCCGTGTGCGCTCGACGTGCAGCGCCAGGTCCTTATCCCCAAGCCGAAACCACGTCTCCCCGCCCAGCTCCGCCAGCGCCGCCATGAAGCTCCAGGCCTCGTCCCGGCGACCCCAGCCGAGCACCGGGTTGGCAAGCCCCGCGAGTGTGTAGAGCGTCGTATCCAGGTCCGGGCAGACGTACAGGCCCAGGTGCTCGAAGTCATCTCCGGTGTTGACGATGACGGTCAGCTCCCCGGGCGCGAGCACGCGATACAGGCCGAGGGCGAGCTTGGCCCCGCCGACTCCGCCGCAGAGCGCGACCACGCGGCTCACCGGAACAAGTCCTCCGCGAGCGGTCGCAGCAGCGCGCGCGCCGGGAGCTCGGCGCCGGCGCGCCGGGCGCCCTGGATGAGGACGGCGGGCGTTCCCTCGTCGGCCTCCCCCATGAGGAGCCCGGCGGCGGCGGCGAGGGCATCCGCGAGCGCCACTTCGGTCACCTCGAGGCGCCGGCCGGCGCGGTCGGGCTCGCCGCGGCGGTCGAGCAGGCTCGGCACGCCCGCGGCGCCGATGGCGACGTTCACCACGCCGCGGCGCCAGGGCCGGCCGAAGCTGTCGCTGATGATGAGGCCGCAGGCGATGCCGAGGCGCGCGGCGAGGGCGGTACGCAGGGCCTGCGCTGAGGCATCCGGGTCCTGCGGCAGGAGGAGCACCCGCTCGCCGGCGCCGGGTGCGAGGTTGGAGCGGTCGATGCCGGCGTTGGCCATCACGAGCCCGGTGCGATGGCGCACGATGAGCACGTCGCGCCTGGCGCGCAGCACCTCGGTCGACTCGCCGAGCACGAGCTCTACCAGGCGGGCATCCTTGCCCGTCACCGCGGCGAGCTCGAGTGCGCGCGCGCCCGGCGTGACGCTCGCGAGCTCGACGTAGCGACCCTCAGCCTTGGAGACCACCTTCTGCGCGACCACCAGCACGTCGGGGTTGGCGAGCCGCAGCTGCGCGGCTTCGAGCGCCGTGGCCAGCAAGGCGGCGAGGTCGCTGCCGGGAAGGACTTCGGGGAGCGGGTGCAGTGCCGTGAGGGTCAGCGCGCGGGCGGACTCACTCATGCGTCGGACGGCTCGAGCAGAGCTCCGGTGATGCGGACCCCGGCCCCGTCCACCTGGTAGGTCTTGTTGATGAAGATGAGCACCGAGGTGAGCGCCTCGGCGGCTGCCGCGTTGGCGAGCGCACCACCGTGCAACCCGCGCAGGCCTGCGGCGCGCGCCAGCGCGACGGCCCGCGCGCGGGCGCCGCGGTCATCGCCGAACACCAGTACGTCGCAGTCGATGTCGGCATCCGTGGCCAGCTTGTGCGCGGCGACGCTGTGAAAGGCGGCCACCACCGTGGCGCCGGGGCCGAGCAGCTGCTGCGCCTTCACCGCCGCCGACCCTTCCGGCGGCAGCTGCACGCGCATGACCTTCGGCGGCACGAGTGGCACGGTGGTATCGATCACGACCTTGCCGGCAGATGCAACGCGGATCTCCTCGAGCGTCGCGGCGTGGGCGGCGTAGGGCACGGTCACGACCAGTGTGCGGGCCCGGGCGGCGGCCGCGCGGTTGCTGTCCGCGCCGACGGCGACGCGCAGCTCGCCGCGCAGTGAGGCGGCGGCCTCTTCGGCGCGCGCCGCATCGCGCGAGCCGATGATGACTTCGAGGCCGACCCGGGCCCAGCGCCGCGCGAGCGCTGCGCCGAGCTTGCCGGTGCCGCCGATGATGGCGATGGGACCGTGAGGCGTTGCGGACATCGTGTGCGTCCCTCAGAACTTCAGGCCGTTGTCGCTCACCACCGGCACGTTGGTCCAGCGCTCATCCGGGGTGCGGTACCAGCCACCGGCAGCGAGCGCGCCACCGTCCAGGTGCAGCGTGGTGCCGGTGACCCATGCGGACAGCTCACTCGCCAGGAACACGGCGCAGCCGGCGGCATCCTCGGGCTCACCGAAGCGCCCGAGCGGGATCCAGCGGCGCACGTGCTCGCGGTACTTCGGCTGGATGAAGAGCGAGGGCTTGACCTGCTCGGTCTCGGTGGTCTCCGGGGCGATGGCGTTCACGCGGATGCGCTGCGGGGCAAGCTCGAGCGCCAGGCTCTTGGTGAAGCCGGTGATGGCTGACTTGAAGGCGGCATACACGGCCGCCATCGGGATGCCGCGGAAGGCCTCGATGGTGGACACGTTGATGATGCTGCCGCCGCGGCCACTCCTGTGCATGAGCGGCAGCAGTGCGCGCGTGACGATGAACATGTGGCGCAGGTTGATGTCGTAGAGGGCATCCCATTCCTCTGCCGTGGTGCGCTCGAATGGCTTGAGCACGCCGAGGAAGTCGCCGACGTTGTTGACCAGGATGTCGAGCGCGCCGCAGCCGCGCTCGATCTCGGCGGCGAGCTGCGCGACCGCGCCGGCATCGCGCACGTCGCAGGGGCGCGCCCAGCCGCCGCGCACCGCGAGCGCCGCATCGAGCGCGGCGGCGCGCCGCGCGTCGATCTCCGCCACCACCACGCGCGCCCCGAGCTGCGCGAATTTCAGCGCGATCGCGCGGCCGATGCCCGCGCCACCGCCGCTGATGAGCGCGGTGCGGCCCGAGAGGTCGATGCTGGCGGGGGCGTCGTTCATTTCAAGGATTCGTGCGGCGGTGGGCTCTGGCTATAGTAACCGGAGCGCTGCGGCGGGCGCGCGTACGGGAGAAGGCGATGACGCAGGTGGCGATCGGCCTTTACGGGCTGCAGGGCTGGTTCGGCGGGGACTTTGCGCCGGTGACCGAGATCGTGCGCATCGCTGAAGCCAAAGGCGTGGATCTGGTGAGCATCACCGACCATGTCGTCATGGGCGAGAACGTCCAGAACTATCCCTACGGGCGCTTCCCCGCGCCGCTGGATTTCCCCTGGTACGAGCCGCTCACGGTGCTCAGCGTGCTCGCCGGGGTGACGCAGCGCATCCGCCTGTCCACCGGGGTCGTGATCGCACCGCTGCGGCCGGCGGTCTTGCTCGCCAAGCAGCTGGCCACGCTCGATGTCATGTCGCGCGGGCGGGTGAGCATCGGCCTCGGCGTCGGCTGGCAGAAGGAAGAATACGAGGCCTGCGGAGTCCCGTGGCAGGGCCGTTACGGCCGTCTCATGGAGCAGGTGCGCGTGTGCCGCCTGCTCTGGCGCGAGGCGCCGGCGAGCTTCCACGGCGAGACCGTCAGCTTCCAGAGGATCCACGCCTACCCGCGTCCGCTGCAGACCGGGGGCGTGCCGATCTGGCTCGGGCTCGCGCCGAACGAGCGCAACATCGAGCGCATGGCCGAGCTCGCCGACGGCTGGATCCCGATGGAGCAGGATCCGCAGAAGCTGGCGCCCGTCATCGCCCGGCTGCGCCGCGAGCTTGCCGCGCGCGGGCGCGACCCCAAGGCGTTCACCGTGCGCGTGGTGCCGCGCTTCATTTTCCGCCCTGACCACAGCGCGGACCTGGAGGCGACGCTCGAGCAGGTGCCCGAGCTGATCCGCGCCGGGGCTTCGATGGTGGAGCTCTTTCCGGCAGCCTTCTGCCGCGGCCCGGATGACTTCGAGACCTTCTGCACGCGCCTCACGGCGCTCAAAGACGGCTGAGGAACTCGAGCAGCGCGCGGTTCACCGCCGCCGGCGCCTCCTGCTGCACGAAATGCCCCGCACCTGGCACCAGCACCACGCCGCGCAGGTCCGGCACGCGGCGGCGCATGGTGGCGATGGCATCTGCGGGGATCATCTTCAGCACCACGTCCTCGGCGCCGGCGATGAAGAGCGCGGGCTGGGTGATGTTCTCATCCGCATAAGCGGCGCCGAGCTCCCAGTTGCGGTCTGCGCAGCGGTAGGCGTTGAGGCCGCCGATGAAGGTCCGGTCCGCCTCGCTGCGCGTGTACTCGGCCAGGTAATGCGCGAACTCGGCCTCGCTCAGCCACGCCCAGGGCAGGGGTGGTGCGGGCGCCAGCACGTCGAGATAGCCGGTGCCTTCGGAAGGATAGCGGCTCCAGTCGAGCAGCCGCCCCCGGGCGCTGAGCGCGTGCATGAGGCGCAGCAGGAACTCGCGTGGCTGTGCGCCGAGCTCGCGCTCGGGCGGACCGACCCGCTGGAAGTAGTGCATGTGGAAGAAGTGCCGCTGCGCGATGGCGGCGAACGCGGCCGAGGGGCGCACGCCCGGCACGGCGAATGCGCCCTGCGGGCCGGTGGCAGCCCGGGGCCTGGAACCTGCGCCGCCGCGCCCGGCCAGGTCGAAGTCATAGGGGCAGCTCATGATCACCACGGCCCGCACACGTTGCGGGTGGCGCACGGCGAGGTTACAGACCTGCTGGGCGCCGAAATCGTGGCCGACGAACACCGCGCGCTCCTCGCCCAGGGCGTCCAGCAGCCCCAGCATGTCGCGCATCACCTCGTCGGCGTCGTAGCGGGCGGGCTCGGCCGGACGCTCGCTGCGCCCATAGCCGCGCTGGTCGGGCGCGAGCGCGCGCCAGCCCGCCGCCGCCACGGCCGGCAGCTGGTGGCGGAAGCTGTAGCCGAGGCCGGGGAAGCCGTGGCAGAAGATCACCGGGGGCGCGTGTCCCTGGCTCGTGACGTGCAGACGGATGCCGTTGCAGAGGAATTCCTGGTGGGCGGGGGCGTCCATGTCCCTATCATGCGCAAGGGCGGAAGGGGAGAACATGCCCGAAACTGAGGAGTCGCTGCCGGCGATTGCGCTGTGCTGGGGGACACTGATCGGCACGCCGCTCGAGCCGCTCATCGAGGCCGCCGGTGGTGCAGGTCTCGGCGCAGTGACCCTCACGGCCGGCATGTACGAGGCGAGCCGTGCCGCGGGCCGCAGCGATGCGCAGCTGCGCCGGCGGCTCGCGGATGCCGGCGTGCGCGTGCACGCGATCGATCCTCTGATCAGCGCACTGCCCGGCACGCCGCGGCCCGCCGATGTAGCGGCCGAGAACCGGGCCTACTTCGAGTTCACCGAGGAGCGCTGCTACCGGGCGGCCGAGGCGCTCGAGGCCGAGACGGTCAACCTCGCCCACTTCGGCGGGGGTGCGGTTGCGGAGAGCGAGTTCATCGACTGCCTGGGCCCGCTGGCCGGGCGCGCCCGCGGCCACGGGCTGCGCCTGACGCTCGAGTTCCTGCCCGAGAGCGCCATCCCGGATCTTGAGCGGGCCGCGCGTATCGTGCGCGCGGTTGGCGCGCCGAACCTCGGGGTCATGCTCGACACTTGGCACTTTGCGCGCACCGGGGGCAGTGCGGGCCAGCTCGCACAGCTGCCCGCGGGGCTGGTCAGCGGACTGCAGATCAGCGACCGCCGCGAGCCCCCGCCCGGAACGGCGTACACGCCAATGTTCGGCCGGCTGCTGCCGGGCGAGGGAGACATCCCGCTCATCCCCTGGCTGCAGGCCCTGGATGCCCGCTCGCCCGGGCTCACCGTTGGTGTCGAGGTGTTCAGCGAGGAACTCAAGGCCCTCGATCCCGCCGAGGCTGCGCGGCGCGTCGCGGCGAGCACGCGCGGGGTCCTCAAGGAACTGGCAGCTAGCAAGGTATAAGTGGTTGATTTCACAGGGTGACGGCTCGGCCTGAGCCGTTGCGCGGGGGCGGCGCATTGAGTATGCTGCGCGCCCCCGCAAAACCTTCGGGGGCGCGGTTCAGCAGAGCTGCGCGTTTTTCTCCTTGCCGTACCGGGAAAGCCTTAACGCCGGGCGGCTTTAAACCGTAAGGAGCATTCATGAGGCATTACGAAGTCGTTTTCCTTGTACACCCGGATCAGAGCGAGCAGGTGCCCGCGATGATCGAGCGCTACAAGAGCATGATCGGCGCCGGGGGCGGTCGCGTGCATCGCCTCGAGGACTGGGGCCGGCGGCAGCTTGCCTATCCGATCGCCAAGGTCCATAAGGCGCACTACGTGCTGATGAACATCGAGACGGATCAGAAGACGCTCGATGAGCTCACCGGCGCGTTCCGTTTCAGCGATGCAGTGCTGCGGCACCTCGTGGTCAACATGGACTCCGCGGTGACCGATCCCTCGCCGATGGCCAAGGCCGCGGACGAGGAGGGTGAGGGCGGTGGCGGCCGGCGGCGCGAGCGCGCACGCGAGGAGAGCGCGGGCACCGACGAGGACGACAGTCCGGCAGCCGAGGGCGCCTGAGGGCGTTAGGAGAGAATCATGGCAATGTCCAGAGGACCCGGCGGGGGCGGCGGCAGCCGCTTCTCGCGTCGCAAGAAGTTCTGCCGCTTCACCGCCGAGGGCGTGAAGCAGATCGACTACAAGGATCTCGCCACGCTCAAGGGCTACGTCACCGAGACGGGCAAGATCGTGCCGAGCCGCATCACCGGCACCAAGTCCTTCTACCAGCGGCAGCTCGCGGTGGCGATCAAGCGTGCGCGCTTCCTCGCGCTGCTGCCCTACACCGACCAGCACTAAGGGAGCAGCGCAATGGAAGTCATCCTGCTGCAGAAGGTCGCCAACCTCGGCAACATCGGCGACCGCGTCAAGGTGCGCTCCGGCTTCGGGCGCAACTTCCTGCTGCCCGAGGGCAAGGCGACCCTCGCCACGCCCGAGAACGTGGCGCGCTTCGAGGCCCGGCGCGCGGAGCTCGAGCGCCTGGCGCGCGAGCACCTCACCTCCGCCACCGATCGTGCCGAGGCGATGAAGGAGTTCAAGCTCACCATCCGCGCCAAGGCCGGCACCGAGGGCAAGCTCTTCGGCTCCATCGGCACCGCCGACATCGCCGAGGCCTGCACCCGCGAGGGCTTCAAGGTCGAGCGCAGCGAGGTGCGCTTGCCGTCGGGGCCCCTGCGCATGGTCGGTGAGCACACCGTGAACCTGCACCTGCACGCCGACGTAGACGTGCCGCTGCACGTCAACATCGTCGCAGAAGAGTAGCGGCGCTCCGGGCAGGCATCAGGGGGTGGCCGGTTCCGCCAAGACGCGTGGCTCGGGCTCGGTCGCCCTCGTCGACGCGCCGACCCCCCCGCACTCGGTCGAGGCCGAGCAGGCGGTGCTCGGCGGGCTGATGCTCGATGCGGCGGCCTGGGACCAGGTCGCCGATGCTGTGCGGGAGGAGGACTTCTACCGCCCGGACCACCGCCTCATCTTCTCGGCCATCGGCGAGCTGGCCGGTGAGGCCAAGCCCTGTGACGTCGTCACCGTCTCGCAGCATCTCGAGCGCGCCGGGAAGCTCGAGGGCGCGGGCGGCCTGGCTTACCTCAGTTCCGTAGCTCGTGACACGCCGACGGCTGCAAATGCGCGCGCTTACGCGCAGATCGTGCGCGAGCGCTCGCTGCTGCGCCAGCTGATCCGTGCGGGGACCGACATCGCCTCCGCGGTCTTCAACAACGACGGCGAAACCGCCCGTGAGCTCGTCGACAAGGCGGAACAGAAGATCTTCGAGATCGCCGAAGGCAGCTTCCGGGGCCGCGATGGCGCCGTGGCCGTGCGCACGATCCTGCCGCGAGTCATCGACCAGATCGATGAGTGGCACAACAACCCGGACAGGCTGCGCGGCCTGCCAACCGGCTTTACCGAGTTCGACAAGATCACCGGCGGGCTGCGCCCCGGGGACCTCGTGATCGTCGCCGGCCGCCCCTCGATGGGCAAGACCACCCTGGCGGTGAACATGGCCGAGTACGCGGCCGTCAATCCCAACACGCGCGCCTCGGTCGCCATCTTCAGCATGGAGATGCCCTCTGAGCAGGTGATCACGCGCATGCTGGCCTCGATCGGCGGCGTGCCGCTTAGCAGCTTGCGCAGCGGCCGCATCACGGACGAGGACTGGGTGCGCATCACGAGCGCCACGAGTCAACTCTCGGAAGCCAAGATCTTCGTCGATGAGACGCCGGCGCTGAACCCTACCGAGCTGCGGGCGCGCGCGCGTCGGGTCAAGCGGGAGCACGGACTCAGTCTTGTCGTGGTTGACTACCTGCAGCTGATGCAGGTACCGGGCACCCAGGAGAACCGCGCCACCGAGATCGCGGAGATCTCGCGCGGACTGAAGGCGCTGGCCAAGGAGTTGCAGGTTCCGGTCATCGCGCTCTCGCAGCTGAATCGTGGCGTTGAGCAGCGCGAGCACAAGAAACCCGTCATGTCCGATCTTCGTGAAAGTGGCGCCATCGAGCAGGATGCCGACATGATCCTGCTGATATATCGCGAAGAGGTGTACGACAAAAACACTGCAAAAAAAGGCATTGCAGAGATTGATCTCGTCAAGCACCGCAACGGCGAGATCGGCACCTTCCTCCTGACGTTTCAGGGCCAGTACACCCGCTTCGCCAACTACGCACCGGACTCCTACGCCGAGGGCGTCTTGCGGTGAGCGGCCTGATCCGGGCCGTCATCGACACCCAAGCCCTGCGTCACAACCTCAACGTCATCCGCGCCCTCGCCGGGCGCGCCAATGTCATCGCCGTCGTCAAGGCAAATGCCTACGGGCACGGGCTGGTGAGCGCGGCGCTCGCCATCCAGGATGCCGGCGCCTTCGCGGTGGCGCGCCTCGAGGAGGGCATGACGCTGCGCGCCGCGGGCATCACCTCGCGCATCGTGCTGCTCGAGGGGGTCTTCAGCCGCTCACAGCTGGACGATGCGGCGCAGGAGCGTCTCGACCTGGTCGTCCACGACCCACGGCAGATCGAGCTGCTGGAACAGTCAGGGGGCGCCGAGCGCTTCGCCGTCTGGATCAAGATCGACACCGGCATGAACCGGCTCGGCTTCGCGCCGCGCGACTTCCCCGCAGCCCTCGAGCGGATCCGCGAGTTGCCCACGCCGCCCCGGGAGCTGCGGCTCATGACGCACCTCGCCTGCGCCGATGCACGCGATGGCCGCATGAATGCAGCGCAGCTCGAGCGCTTCCGGGGCTGCACCGCGGGCCTGCACTACGAGACCAGTGTGTGCAATTCCGCGGGCCTGCTGCGCGATGCCGCGCCGGGCAGTCACTGGGTGCGGCCCGGGATCGCGCTCTACGGGGCGTCCCCCTTCGAGGACGCAACCGCAGCGGCCTTCGGCCTGAAGCCGGTGATGACCCTCATGAGCACCGTACTCACCGTGCGCCAGGTCAGCCGCGGTGAGACGGTGGGCTACGGTGGAATCTGGAGCGCACCGCGCGACTCGCGCATCGCCATCATCGCGGCCGGCTACGGCGATGGCGTGCCGCGCAGCTTTGAGACCGGGACACCGGTGCTGATCCATGGACGGCGCGCGCCGCTCGTGGGCCGGGTCTCCATGGACATGATCGCGGTGGACGTGACCGGGGTGAGCGGGGTCGAGGTCGGGACGCAGGCGGTGCTCTGGGGAGCGGGGCTGCCGGTCGAGGAAGTCGCCCGGCACGCGGGCACCATTGCCTACGAGCTGCTGTGCAGCGTGAGTCAGCGCGTGCCGCTCGAGCCGCACTGAGCCTCGGCTTGAGGGAAGGGCCGGCGGCGCGGCGCGCCGCCGGCGGATCAGTTGACGAAGAAGCCCATCTTGACGCCGGCGAGCTGGATGACGTCGTTGTCGTTCAGCCGCGTGGCGTTGGCGCCGATCGGCGTGCCGTTCAGCAGCGGGAAGTCATCGGCCTTGCCGCTCTCGACGTGCACGATGTAATAGGAGTCCGCGCGGCGTGTGATGGCCGCCACCTGCACCCCGGGCCGGCCCAGGGTGGTCAGTGCCTTGCTGAGTTCCAACTCGCGTCCCGCGAAGGCGCCCGAGAGTACCTGCAGCTTCGCCTTCTTGACCGCCGCCGCCCCGTCCAGGGCGCGGGCCTTGCCGGTGGCGCTGAGGGATTGTCCGATCTTCTCGGAGGCCTCGGCGGCCGCGCGCAGCTTCTCCACCGGGCGGGCGGAGGGCTGGATCACCATGGTCTTCTCGAACTCGTCCTGCTGCTCGTCGTCCTCGACGAAGCGCAGCTGGTGGTGGCCGACGGTGATCACATCGCCATGCTGCAGGGCGTGCTTCTTGATCAGTTTGCCGTTGACGTAGGTGCCGTTGGTGCTGTTCAGGTCCTCAAGGAAGGAGTCGTTGAGGATGTTGATGATCAGCGAGTGGTGGCCACTGACGGCGGCGTTGTCGATGCGGATGTCATTGTCAGGGAGGCGCCCGATGGTGTAGCGCTCCTTGTTCATGTTGTATTCCGCCATTACCTGGCCATCCAGGCTCAAGACCAACCTTGCCATGTGTTCCTGCCCCTATCGCGTGTCAGCCGAACCAACCCAGGATCTTGTCGAAAATCTTCGTCCGAGCCGGAAACGCATCCATGATGTGCGCCATGACCACCGAAACGTTGTCGCGGCCTCCATTGTCATTGGCCAGTTGAATCAACTGCTTGGCGACAGTATCCAGATTAGCACCAAAGGTGTTTATCGTTAAATGAATATCTTCGTCCTCGACCATATCCGATAGCCCATCGGAGCATAGGACGAAGACTTCGCCCTTATTGGCGGGTACTTCCTGGATTTCCACGTCCACGCTGGATTCGACCCCCAGGGCCCGGGTCACGTAGTTCTTGTTCGCCGCGCGCTGCGCCTCCTCGGCCGAGTAGAACCCCCGGTCGACCAGCTCCTGCAGCAGCGAGTGATCCATCGTCACCTGCTCGAACTTGTCCCCGCGCTGGCGGTACAGGCGCGAGTCGCCCACGTGCGCAATGGTCACCTTGTTATCGAAGAACAGCGCCGCGACCACGGTGGTGCCCATGCCCTCGCACTGCGGCTGGGTGCGCGCGGTCTGGTAGATGATCTTGTTCGCGCGGCTGATCGCGTCGCGCAGGATGATGTTGGGGCGGGAGAGTCCGGACTCACGATCCGGGATCGCGAGGTCCTCGCGCGCCACGTGCTCGCGCACCAGGTTGACGATGGTCTTCACGGCGATGCCGCTGGCGACCTCGCCGGCGTTGTAGCCACCCATGCCGTCGGCCAGCACCAGCAGGCCGATGTCCGGGTCGACGGCGATCGTGTCCTCGTTGTGCTCGCGCACCTTCCCGGTATCGGACAGACCCACGAAGCGCAGCTTGCTTTTCAAGCTCATGCCTCGACCGGGTCCGCCAATGGCTTACCAACTGTGATGCGCGTCACTTTCCCGTCCCCGACTGGAGCCGGCATAAGCTAGCATCGCCGGCCGGGGGTCCGAGTGGCCTTGGTCACAAAAGAAGCCATTCGGAAGTCCTCCCGGCGCGAATCCTAGCTGAAAGTGGAGCGACGGCGCACAGATGGCTCGCCTGAATCCGGTGTTCGTCTGCCTCGCCTGCGGCGCCGAGACGCCGAAGTGGCAGGGGCAGTGCCCGCAGTGCGGCGAGTGGAACTCGCTCGAGCAGCGCAGCGCGGGGCGCGCGCGCGTGGCCCCCGCAACGGCCCTGCACGGGGTGCCCGGGGCGATGGGCGGCTCGCAGCGCCTGATGAGCGGCAGCGCGGAGCTGGATCGGGTCTTGGGCGGCGGCATCGTGCCCGGGTCCGTGATCCTCTTGGGCGGCGACCCGGGCATCGGCAAGTCGACGCTGCTGCTGCAGGTGGCCGCGCACGTGGCGCAGGGGCGCCCGGTGGTCTACGCCAGCGGCGAGGAGTCGGTCGCGCAGGTCAGCCTGCGCGGCACGCGCCTCGGGGTGGCCGCGGCGGCCCTGGCGCTGGTTGCGGAGACCGATCTGCCGGCAATCCTGGCGCTGGCGGCCGAGCGCCGCGCGGCGCTGCTCGTCATCGATTCGATCCAGACCGTGCAGTCCGGCAGCGCCGGAACCCTCGCCGGGGCGGTCTCGCAGCTGCGCGAGTGCACCGCGGAGCTGGTACGCTTCGCCAAGTCCGGCGGCTGCGCGGTGGTGATCGTCGGCCACGTGACCAAGGAGGGCACCATCGCCGGCCCGCGCCTGCTCGAGCACCTGGTCGACACGGTGCTCTACTTCCAGAGCGAGGCGGGCAGCCGCTACCGCATCGTGCGCGCCACCAAGAACCGCTTCGGGGCCGCCAACGAGCTCGGCTTCTTCGCCATGAGCCCGAGCGGCCTTAAGGAAGTGAAGAACCCGGCGGCGATCTTCCTGGCGCGCGCCCCCGAGGCGGCCCCGGGCAGCATCGTCACGGTGGCGCGCGATGGGGGGCGGCCGCTCTTGATCGAGCTGCAGGCCCTGGTCGATCGCATGCGCTTCGGGGCCCCGCGACGCGTGGCGCAGGGACTGGATGCGAACCGCGTGGCGATGCTGCTGGCGGCCGCCAACCGCCATGCGCAGCTGTCCCTGCAGGAGCACGACGTGTTCGTCAACGTGGTTGGCGGCATCGAGATCACCGAGACCGCCTGCGATCTGCCGGTGCTGCTCGCGCTCGCCTCCAGCCTCGACAGCCGCGCGATCGCCGCCCACGTGGTGGCCTTCGGTGAGATCGGCCTCACCGGCGAGGTGCGCCCGGTGCCCTACGGGGACGAGCGGCTGAAGGAGGCGCAGGCACAGGGGTTCCGCGCCGCGATCGTTCCGCAGGAGAACGCGCCGCGCAGGGCGCCGGGCGGCCTGAACGTCATCGGCGTGAGCCGCATCAGCGCGGCGCTCGAGGCGGCACGCGGGCCGCTCTAGAGGCTCTGCAGCAGCGGCGGCGGGCGCACACGCACGGTGCGGATGGCGTTGTCTGCGATCTGCAGCACCTCGAACTCATAGCTGCCGACGCGCACCATGGTGCCGCTGTCGGGGATCGTCTCCAGGTGCTCGAGCAGCAGGCCGTTGACCGTCTTCGGTCCCCCGGTCGGCAGCTGCCACCCCAGGGCGCGGTTCAGGGCGCGGATCGTGGCGCTGGCATTGACGATGTACACGCCGGGGCGCTCCTGATGCACGTCCTTGTGCGTGATGGTCGCCGGATCCGAAGTGAACTCGCCCACGATCTCCTCGAGGATGTCCTCGAGCGTCACCAGTCCCTCGATGTCGCCATACTCGTTGACGACGAAAGCGAAGCGGCGGCGGTTGCGCTGGAAGTGCCCGAGCTGCACGTTGAGCGGGGTGTTCTCGGGCACGAAGTAGGCCTCGCGCCCGCGCGCCACCTCCATCAGCCGTTCGCGCGTGAGGGTGCCGCGCATCAGCTCCTGGGCCACGCGCTTCATGTGCAGCAGGCCGATCAGGTTGTCGAGCTCGCCCTGGTAGACCGGCAGCCGCGTGTGCGGGGTCTGGCGCAGCTGCCCGAGGATGTCTTCCCAGCTCTCGCTCATGTCCAGGCCGGCGATCTCCTGGCGCGGCACCATGATGTCGTTCACGGTGATGCGGCCCAGGTCCAGGATGGACAGCAGCATCTGCCGGTGGCGCGCGGGGATGACCGGCGCCGCCTCGCTCACCACGGTGCGCAGCTCCTCGGCGCTCAGGGACTGATCCGAGCGCGACTCGCGCCCGACGCCGAAGATGCGCAGCAAGCCGTAAGCGAGGCGGTTGGTGAGCCAGAGCACCGGGCGGGCGACCCCGACCAGCACGCGGTAGATGCCGGCGGCGTGCAGCGCCACCCCTTCCGGGTTGGCCGCCGCGTAGATCTTCGGGGCGAGCTCGCAGAAGACGATGACGATGATGGTGAGCACCGCCCCGGCGAGCGGCACCGCGTAACGCTCGCCGGTGCGCTGGGCGAGGATCGTGGCGATCGCCGAGGCGAACACGCTGGCGCCGGCCAGGATCACCAGGTTCGCGCCGAGCCACTCATCCGGCTTCTCCAGCAGCCGCTCGAGCGAGCGCGCGGCGCGGTTGCCGCTCTGGGCGCGGTGGCGGATGCGGAAGCGGTTCACCGAGAGCATCGCCACCTCGGTGCCCGAGGAGAAGGCGACGATGAGCAGCAGCCCCACGAGCGCCAGGATGAGCAACATGGTCGTCGATGAGAAGTTCAAGGCCGGCCCTCGTTCGCGCGGTCACATGCGCCGCCGCACGCCCTAGCATAAGAGCTTGGCTACGGGCCCGAGGCGGGAATTCTCGCCCGCAGCCCTATAATCGCGGTTGCTGCGCCGCCGTGGCCCGGCAGGCCCAAGAGCGAGGACATGTTTGACACCCTGACCCAGCGCCTCTCGCGCACCATCGAGAACCTCCGCGGCCGCGGGCGCATCACCGAGGAGAACGTGAGCGAGGCGCTGCGCGAGGCGCGCATCGCGCTGCTGGAAGCCGACGTCGCGCTGCCGGTGGTCAAGAGCTTCATCGAGGCGGTCAAGGCCAAGGCGCTCGGCAGCGAGGTGCTCACCAGCCTCACCCCGGGGCAGGCCTTCATCGGCATCCTGCACCAGGAGCTCGTGAGGCTCATGGGCGGCGCCGGCCATGCCTTCCGCCCGCGGGCCGCGCCCCCGGTGGTCGTGCTGCTGGCGGGCCTGCAGGGGGCGGGCAAGACGACCACGGCCGCGAAGCTGGCGCGCTACCTGATCGAGCGCGAGAAGAAGCGCGTGCTACTGGTGAGCACGGACGTGCGCCGCCCGGCGGCGATGCTGCAGCTCGAACGCCTCGCCGGCCAGGTGGGCGCCCAGTACTTCGCCGCCGCGGCCACCGAGGCGCCGGCCGCGATCGCGCGCGCGGCGCTCGCGCAGGCGCGCAACGGCGTGTTCGACGTGCTGATCGTGGACACGGCCGGCCGGCTGCACGTCGATGAGGCGCTGATGCAGGAGGTGCGCGACATCGACGCCGCGGTGCCGGCGGCCGAGCGGCTGTTCGTGGTCGATGCCATGGCCGGGCAGGACGCGGTGAACGCCGCGCGCGCCTTCAGCGCCGCGCTCGCGCTGACCGGGATCGTGCTCACCAAGGCCGACGGCGATGCGCGTGGCGGGGCAGCCCTCTCGGTGCGGCAGATCACCGGCCAGCCGATCGTGTTCCTCGGCGTGGGCGAGAAGACCGAGGCGCTCGAGCCCTTCGATCCGGCGCGCATGGCCTCGCGAATCCTCGGCATGGGCGACGTCGTGAGCCTGGTGGAGCAGGTGCAGCGGCAGGTCGACCATGGCGAGGCCGAGCGGCTCGCGCACAAGGTGGTGCGCGGCAAGGGCTTCGACATGAGCGACCTGAGGAGCCAGCTCGAGCAGCTGCAGAAGATGGGCGGCGTCGGGGCGCTCATCGACAAGCTGCCCGGAGCGGTGGCTAAGAAGGGCGCCGTCTCGGCCGAGCAGGGCGACCGGGACCTGCGCCGCCAGATCGCCATCATCAACTCCATGACCCCGCGGGAGCGGCGCAACCCCGGGATCATCGACGGCTCGCGCCGCCGCCGCATCGCCGGGGGCTCGGGCGTGCAGGTCCAGGACGTCAATCGCCTGCTGAAGCAGTTCCTGGAGATGCAGCGCGTCATGAAGAGCATGAAGGGCGGGACGCTGCGCCGCCTGATGGGGGCCTTCAAGGGCGGGATGCCGCCGGGCTTCCCGGGTCGCTGAAGGGCCCCCGGGCCCTCCGGCGCCGGCCGGGCGCTACCCCTTGCGGAACCCCGCGCCGGGGCTGGAAAAAGTGGCATCCGCTGCCCGGCTTGCGTAGAATCCGCGCTCTTTTTTCAGGGCCCTTTCCGGGGGTCCTTCCGAACGTTCACGAGAGTACGAGCATGGTAACGATTCGCCTGACCCGGCGTGGAGGGCGCAACCAGCCCTTCTACCACGTCATGGTCACCGACAGCCGCAAGCGCCAGGGCGGCCCGAGCCTGGAGCACGTGGGATTCTTCAACCCGATCGCGCGTCGCGGCGAGCAGAAACTCAAGCTCGACCTGCCGCGCATCGACTATTGGGTCGGCAAGGGTGCGCAGCCCTCCGAGCGCGTGGCCCATCTGGTGGCCTCCTACCGCAAGCAGGCGACGGCCTAGGAGCTGAAGGAGCAGGCCGCGCGGCCGTGCCGCGCGCACTTCGACCGGAGGCCGCCGTGCGGTGGGTGCAACTCGGACGCCTCGGCGCCCCGTACGGCATCAAGGGCTGGGTCCACGTCGAATCGCATACCGAGCCACCCGAGCGCTTGCTCGAGTACCCGGTGTGGAGCCTGAGGCTGAGGAGCGGCGAGCGCCTGGCGCGCACGCTGCGTGAGGGACGAGCGCACGGGAGCGGGCTGGTCGTGCAGCTGGAGGGCGTCGCGGACCGCACCGCCGCGCAGCAGCTGACCGGTGCGGCCGTCGAGGTGGAGCGCGCGGCGCTGCCGGCGACCGGCGCGCGCGAGTTCTACCGCGCCGACCTGGTCGGCCTCACGGTGAGCAACCTCGAGGGCGCGGAGCTGGGTACGGTGAGCCACTTCATCGATGCCCCGGGCGGCGCGCTGATGGTGGTTCGGGAGTCCGGCGGACGCGAGCACTGGGTACCCGCCGGACCGCAGCACCTGCGGCAGGTGAAGCTGGAGGCGGGTGCGATCGTGGTGGACTGGCCGGTGGAGCTGGACTAGAAGGTCCCATGAAGATCGAGGTCGTGACGCTCTTTCCCGGCATGATCGAGGGGGCGCTGAACTTCGGCATCGTGGGACGCGCGCGCGAGCGCGGCCTGCTCGAGGTGCGGACCGAGGATCCGCGCGCGCACACCGCGGACGTGCATCGCAGCGTGGACGACCGCCCCTATGGCGGGGGTCCCGGCATGGTGATGAAGCCCGAGCCGCTGGTGGCGGCGATCCGCGCGGCGCACGCGCGGCTGCCGGCGGGTAGCCCGCGGGTGTACCTGTCGGCGCAGGGCGAGACCTTCTGCCAGGCGCGCGCGCAGGAGCTGGCGGGGTTGCCGGGGCTGCTGCTGGTCGCCGGCCGCTACGAGGGCGTCGATGAGCGCGTGGTGGAGTCGGTGATCGACCGGGAGCTCTCGGTCGGTGACTACGTCCTCACGGGCGGGGAGCTGCCGGCGCTGACGGTGATCGATGCGCTGGCACGGCTGCTGCCGGGGGCGCTCGGGGACGAGCGCTCGAGCGTCGAGGAGTCCTTCGTGCAGGGGCTGCTCGACTGGCCGCACTACACCCGCCCGGAGGTGTTCGAGGGGCGCAGCGTGCCGCCCGTGCTGCTGTCGGGGGATCACGCCGGCATCAGCCGCTGGCGGCTCGAGCGCTCGCTCGAGCGCACGGTGCAGCGGCGCCCGGAGCTGCTGGCGCGGGCACGGCTCGCGCCGCAGCTGCGGCAGGCATTGGATGAATTCCTGGCCGCACGCGCGGCTGGTGAGACAGATCGAGGTACGGAGCCATGAGCAAGATCATTCAGGAAATCAACAAGCAGCGCATGACCCGCACGGTGCCGGAATTCCGCCCGGGCGACACCGTGGTCGTGCAGGTGAAGGTGGTCGAGGGCGACCGTGAGCGCGTCCAGGCCTACGAGGGCGTGGTCATCGCCAAGAGCAATCGCGGCCTGAACTCCTCGTTCACCGTGCGCAAGATCTCCCACGGCGAGGGGGTCGAACGCGTGTTCCAGACCTACAGCCCTGCCATCAGCGACATCAGTGTCAAGCGTCGCGGCAGCGTGCGGCGCGCCAAGCTCTATTACCTGCGCGACCTCTCCGGCAAGGCGGCGCGCATCGAGGAAAAGATCTAGTCCGTCTCAGGTCAGGATCGCCGCATGACCGTGCGCTCGTTCTTTTCCGGCCTGTGGCGCGGACTCGAGGGCCTGCGCCGGGCGCTGCACCTGATCCTGCTGCTGCTGATCTTCGGCGCGCTGTTCGGGATTCTGCGCAGCAGCGTGCCCAGCGTGCCGAGCAAGGCGGCGCTGGTGATCGAGCCGGAGGGGCCGCTGGTCGAGCAGCTGTCGGCGAACGCACGGCTGCGGGCCCTGAGCGAGGCCACCGGCAACGAGCGCCCCGAGGCGCTGGTGTGGGACCTGACCGATGCAATCCGCGCCGCCGCCAGCGACCGGCGCATCGCGGTGCTGGCGCTCGACCTGGACAAGCTCGAGAGCGCCACGCAGCCGGCGCTCGCCGAGCTCGCCGGCGCCATCCGCGAGTTCCGCGCCTCGGGCAAGAAGGTGATCGCCTACGGGGTCGAACTCACCCAGGAGCGCTACTACCTGGCGGCGCAGGCCGATGAGATCTACCTCGACCCCATGGGCTTCGTGCTCATCGAGGGCTACGACCGCTACCGCAGCTACGTGAAGGATGCCCTCGACAAGCTCGGCGTCGAGATCAACGTGTTCCGCGTCGGCGCCTTCAAGAGCGCGGTCGAGACCTTCACGCGCAACAGCATGTCCAACGAGGACCGCGAGGAGAGCCGCGCGTACCTCGGGGCGCTCTGGGACGCCTACCAGGATGCGGTCACCAAGGCACGCAAGCTGCCGCCGGATGCGGTGGCGAAGTACGTCGACACCTTCATGCAGACGGTGCCGCAGGCGCACGGCGATGCCGCGAAGGTCGCACTCAGCCAGCGCCTCGTCACGGGACTGAAGACCGAGCTCGAAGTCGAGCAGCGGCTGATCGAGCTCGTGGGCAAGAACGACGAAGGCGATACCTTCAGTGGCGTCTCCAGCGATGACTACGTGCGCGTGGCGCGCGCCGAGAAATCCCTCAGCCACGGGCGCGCTCGCATCGGCGTGATCGTCGCCTCCGGCTCGATCCTGGATGGCGACCAGCCGCCCGGGACCGTGGGTGGCGACTCGACCTCGCGCCTCATCCGCGAGGCCCGCTTCGACAAGGACGTGAAGGCCGTGGTGCTGCGCATCGACAGTCCCGGCGGCAGCGTGCTGGCTTCCGAGGAGATCTATCGCGAGCTCGTGGCGCTGCGCGCGGCCGGCAAGCCGCTCGTGGTCTCGATGGGCGGCTATGCGGCTTCCGGCGGCTACTACATCGCCGCGCCGGCGGATGAGATCTGGGCGAGCCCGGCCACCATCACCGGCTCGATCGGCATCTTCGCGATCGTGCCGACCTTCGACAAGACGCTCGCCAAGGTCGGCATCGCCAATGACGGCGTGGGTACCACTGCGCTCTCGGGACAGACGCGGCTCGACCGCCCGCTGGGCGAGGGCGCGCGCACCCTGCTGCAGGCACTCACCAGCCACGGCTACGATGAGTTCGTGCAGCGCGTGGCGGCGGGGCGCAAGAGGACCCCCGAGCAGGTCGACAGCATCGCCCAGGGGCGGGTGTGGGCCGGGCGCGATGCCAAGCGCGTCGGCCTGGTCGACCAGCTCGGCTCCTTCAACGAGGCCGTGCAGGCGGCGGCACGGCGCGCCAAGCTGACCGAGTACACGGTGAAGTTCATCGAGCCCAAGCTCAGCTGGGCCGAGGCGCTGGCGCTTAACCTGCGCGGGGCACTCGCCGGGATGATGCTGCGGGCCGATCCGGACCAGGCGGCGCTGCTGCGCCTGGCGCAGCGCGTGGACCCGGTGGCGCATGAGGTGGCGCAGCTCAGCCGCTTCAGCGTGCCGAACCGCCTGTACGCCTACTGCTTCTGCGAGGTGCGTTAGGCGCCGCTAGAGCGTCGACCAGTCGAGGATCACCTTGCCCGAGCGGCCCGAGCCCATGGTCTTGAAGCCCTCGAGGTATTCCTGCACGGCGAAGTGGTGCGTGATGATCGGCTCGAGGCGCAGGCCGCTCTGCAGCAGGCTCGCCATCTTGTACCAGGTCTCGAACATCTCGCGCCCGTAGATGCCCTTCAGGGTGAGGCCCTTGAAGATCACCTGGTTCCAGTCGATCGCGGTGTCCTCCGGCGGGATGCCGAGGATGGCGATCGAGCCGCCGTGGTGCATGGTGCGCAGCATCTCGCGCAGCGCCGCCGCGTTGCCCGACATCTCCAGGCCGACGTCGAAGCCCTCCTGCATGCCCAGCTCGCGCATGGTGGCATCGAGGGAGTCGCGCTGCACGTTGATGGCGCGCGTCGCCCCCATCTTGCGCGCCAGCTCCAGACGATAGTCGTTGACGTCGGTGACCACCACGTGGCGCGCGCCGGTAAAGCGCGTCACCGCGGTCGCCATGATGCCGATCGGGCCGGCGCCGGTGATGAGCACGTCCTCGCCCACCACGTTGAAGGCGAGCGCCGTGTGCGTGGCGTTGCCGAAGGGATCGAGGATGGCCGCGATGTCATCGCCGATCGAGTCGGGGAGCTTGAAGGTGTTGCCGGCCGGGATCGCCAGGTACTCGGCGAAGGCCCCCGGGCGGTTCACGCCCACGCCGATGGTATTGCGGCACAGGTGCCGGCGGCCGGCGCGGCAGTTGCGGCAGTAGCCGCAGGTGATGTGGCCCTCGCCCGAGACACGGTCGCCGGCCTTCAGGCCCTGCACCTCGGAGCCGAGCTCGACGATGCGCCCGCAGTATTCGTGGCCTACCGCCATCGGCACCGGGATGGTCTTCTGCGCCCAGGCGTCCCAGTTATAGATGTGCATGTCGGTGCCGCAGATCGCGGTCTTCGCGATCTCGATCAGCACGTCGTTCGGGCCCACCTTGGGCTCGGGAATATCGCTGAGCCAGATCCCGGGTGCTGCCTGCGCCTTCACCAGTGCTTTCATCGTGTGTCTTTCCCTGCGTGCGGCAGGCTAGCGGATCACGTGCAGCTCGCGGCCGACGCGCACGAAGGCCTGCAGGGCCTGCTCGAGCTGCTGCGGCGTGAGCGCCGCGGACATCTGCGTGCGGATGCGCGCCTGGCCCTGCGGCACCACGGGGTAGGAGAAGCCGATGACGTACACGCCTTCCTCGAGCAGCCGCTCGGCCATGCGGGCAGCGAGTGCCGCATCGCCCAGCATCACCGGGATGATCGGGTGCTCGCCGGGCTTCAGATCGAAGCCGGCGCGGGCGAGGCCGGCGCGGAAGGTGCGCGCATTCTCGAACAGCCGCGTGCGCAGCTCGCCGGAGTGCTCGATCAGGTCGAGCACCGCCAGGCTTGCCGCGGCCACCACCGGCGGGATGCTGTTGGAGAAGAGGTACGGACGCGAGCGCTGCCGCAGCCACTCGATCACCTCGCGGCGCGCCGCCACGAAGCCGCCGCTCGCCCCGCCGAGCGCCTTGCCGAGGGTGCTGGTGAGGATGTCGATGCGCGCGCCGACCCCGCAGTGCTCGGGCGTGCCGCGGCCGTGCGCGCCCATGAAGCCGGTGGCATGCGAGTCATCGACCATCACCAGCGCCTGGTAGCGCGCGGCCAGCGCGCAGATCTCCTCGAGGCGCGCGATGAAGCCGTCCATGGAGAACACCCCGTCGGTGGCGATCAGGCGCGTGCGCGCGCCCTGCGACTCCTTGAGACAGCGCTCCAGCTCCCCCATATCGCTGTTGGCATAGCGCAGCCGCTGCGCCTTGCACAGGCGGATGCCGTCGATGATGCTGGCGTGGTTGAGCGCATCCGAGATGACCGCGTCACGCTCATCGAGCAGCGTCTCGAACAGCCCGCCGTTGGCATCGAAACAGGAGGAGTAGAGGATCACGTCCTCCATGCCGAGGAACTGCGCCAGGCGCCGCTCGAGCTCCTTGTGGATCTGCTGCGTCCCGCAGATGAAGCGCACCGAGGCCATGCCATAACCGAGCGAGGCGAGTGAGCCCTGCGCCGCGGCGCGCACCGCCGGGTGGTTGGCGAGCCCGAGGTAGTTGTTGGCGCACAGGTTGATGACCTCGCGGCCGCCGACCGTGACCAGGCCGCCCTGGGGGCCCTCGAGCACGCGCTCGGGCTTGTACAGGCCCTGTGCGCGCAGCGCGGCGAGCTCCTCGCGCAGGCGCGTTATGACCGCATCTTGCATGCGCGAATTATACTTGAGCGAGCATGATCGAGCCTGAGAGTGCGCCGGGTCGCATTGACCGCTGGCTGTTCGCCGTGCGGCTGGCGCCCTCGCGCGCGCTGGCGGCCGCGGCGGCGCGCGGTGGCCGCGTGCACGTCAACGGCGCGCGCGTGAAGCCCGCACACGCGCTGCGGCCGGGCGATGCGCTCACCTTCGTGCGCGGGGCGCTCGAATTCGAGTGCGTCGTGCTTAAGTTGCCCGCGCGGCGCGGGCCGGCGCGCGAGGCGACACTATGTTATGAGGAGACCCCGGCGAGCCGCCTGCGGCGCGAGCAGTTTGCCGCGCAGCAGCGCGTGGCCGCCGCGCTCACGCCGCGGCCGCAAGTGCGTCCGGACAAACACGCGCGGCGGCAGCTGCGCCGGCTGCGGGGTCGCATTTAAGACCCCTGAGGTCGCCGCAAAGCATGTCGGGCGGCAGGGGAGGCCGCAGACTGAGGTGCCGGGTATCCGTGCGCGCGCGGCCGGCCCGAGGATGCAAGCATGACACTGAGCGTATTCGACATCTTCAAGGTCGGCATCGGACCCTCCAGCTCACACACCATGGGGCCGATGCGGGCGGCGCGCGAGTTCGTCCTCGGCCTTAAGCGCGACGGACTGCTCGCGCCGACCGCACAGGTTGCGGTGCGCCTGTACGGCTCGCTGGCCCTCACCGGCCACGGACACGGCACCGACCGTGCAGTGCTCGCGGGCCTGGAGGGTGCGCAGCCCGAGACGGTCGATCCCGACAGCATTCCGGTGACGCTCGAGCGCATCCGCAGCAGCGGCCGCATCCGGCTGCTCGGCGAGCATGAGATCGCCTTCGATGAGCCGATGCAGCTGCTGTTCATGATGCACGAGCGGCTGCCCCGGCACTCCAACGGCATGCGCTGCAGCGCACTCGGCGCGGACGGTCGCCTGCTGCGCGAGGAGGACTACTACTCGATCGGCGGCGGCTTCGTGGTACGCGGCGATGAGGCCGAGGCGCCCGAGACGCGCGTGCACGCCGCACCGCCATACCCCTTCGGCTCCGCCGCGGAGCTGCTGCACCTGTGTCGCGAGCACGGGCTGGAGATCTACGAGCTGATGCTGGCGAATGAGCGTACCTGGGCCGAGGAGGCCGAGGTGCGCCGCCGGCTGCTGCACATCTGGCAGGTGATGCAGGGCTGCGTCGAGCGCGGCTTCCACCAGACCGGGCTGCTGCCCGGGGTGCTCAAGGTGCGCCGCCGCGCCCCGCGCCTGTACCGCATGCTCACCGAGAGCGGCAGCGTCAAGCCGCTCGATGTCATGGACTGGGTGAACGCGTATGCGCTGGCGGTGAACGAGGAAAACGCCGCCGGCGGGCGCGTGGTGACCGCGCCCACCAACGGCGCCGCCGGCATCGTTCCGGCGGTGCTGCACTACTCCCGCCGCTTCGAGGAGGGCGCGAACGATGCCGGTGTCGTGCGCTTCCTGCTGGCGGCGGCCGCGATCGGCATGCTCTACAAGAAGAACGCCTCGATCTCCGGAGCCGAGATGGGCTGCCAGGGCGAGGTCGGCGTGGCCTGCTCGATGGCGGCCGCGGGTCTGGTGGCGGCGCTGCAGGGAACCAGCGAGCAGATCGAGAACGCCGCCGAGATCGGCATGGAACACAACCTCGGGCTCACCTGCGACCCGGTCGCGGGTCTGGTGCAGATTCCCTGCATCGAGCGCAATGCCATGGGGGCGGTCAAGGCGATCAACGCGGCGCGCCTGGCGATGCGCGGCGACGGCTCGCACAAGGTCTCGCTCGACCAGGTGATCGCCACCATGCGCCAGACCGGGGTCGACATGTCCACCATCTACAAGGAGACCTCCCAGGGAGGCCTCGCGGTGAACGTGCCGGAGTGCTGAGGGTTTTCGCGGGCTAGCCGAACAGGCCGAACAGCCGCGGCGGCGGCGCGGCGCGCTGCACGTCGCAGACGTTCGCTGCCTCGATCCCCGTCCACGCCTCGCAATCCAGCCCGATCGAGCACACGCCGGCGGTCGAGAGCCCAGCGTCGCCTTGCCCCTCGGGCAGCAGCCGCTGCATGAGCTCGGACACCCCGGGGTTGTGCGCCACCAGCATCAGGTGCGCCACGCGCGGCCCGGTGCGCTTGACGAGCCCCAGCAGGTCGGCGCAGCTGGCGAGGTACAGGCTCTCCTCGCGCAGCACCCGGCGCGGCACGAGCGCCAGCTCGCGCGCCAGGATCTCCGCGGTCTGCTGCGTGCGGCGCGCGGGGCTCACGAGCACCAGGTCCGGGACCAGCTCGAGCTCGAGCAGCCGCCGCGCCATGAGCTCCGCGGCGGCGCTGCCACGGCGGCTGAGCGCGCGCTCCAGGTCCGAGCTCGCGTTCTTCCAGCGCGCATCCGCGTGGCGCATGAGCGTCAGGCGCCGCATGCGCGAACCGGTCTCATTGCGGGATTTCCACCAGGATCCGGCCGCCGTCCACGCGCGCCGCGAAGGTCTGCAGTGGCTCGTAGGCCGGCGGGGTCAGGGCCTCGCCGCTCTTCAGGCAGAAGTGCGCGCCGTGGCGCGGACAGATGATCTGGCAGTCCTCGACCTGGGCATTGCCGAGGGTCTCGCCATCGTGCGTGCACAGGTCCTGCACCGCATACACCTGCTCGCCACAACGCACGATCGCGATCGCGTAGCCCTCCGCGAACACCGCCAGCGGCTCGGTTTCACTCAGGTCGGCGGCAGCGCCGACGTCCACCCATTTGGAGCTCATTTCGCCTCTTGATCCCCCTCGGACCTAGAACATCCCGGTCTGCAGCCGCGCCGCCTCGCTCATCATGCTCTGGTTCCACGGCGGATCGAAGGTGAGCTCCACCTTCACCTCCCGCACCGTGGGGATGCGGGAGATCTTATCGCGCACGTCGTCCACCAGGATCTCCCCCATGCCGCAGCCGGGCGCGGTGAGCGTCAGTTTTACTTCCACGCTGCGCGTGCCGTCCTCGTTGGCCTTCACCTCGCAGTCGTAGATGAGCCCGAGGTCCACGATATTGATCGGGATCTCCGGGTCGTAGCAGGTGCGCATCTGCTCCCAGGCGAGCTTCTTCACGTCCTCCTCGCCGGCGTTGGGCGGCAGCTGCGGCGCCTTGACCGCCTCCTGGCCGATCGCGTCGGCATCCTCGCCCGCGACGCGGAACAGGTTGCCGTCGATATAGACGGTGAAGCTGCCGCCGAGCGCCTGGGTGATGTAGCCGGCCTGGCCCGGCTTCAGGTTCACCTCCTGCCCGGCCGGCACGATCACCGCGCGCACCTCGCGGTTGACGACGAATGGCTCGTTCTCGTGCTGGCGCCGCATGCGTCTACTCGGTGCTGACCGTCGTGCCGGCGTGCTCGAGCGCAGCGTTGAGCGTATGCCAGCAGAGGCTTGCGCACTTGACGCGCGCCGGGAACTCACGCACGCCGGAGAGCGCGGCGAGCTTGCCGAGCGCCGGGGCAGGGGCGGCCTGCGGCTGGGTCAGCAGCGCGTGCACCTGCTCGAACAGCGCGCGGATCGAGGCGCGGTCCTTGCCCTTGACCGCTTCGGTCATGAGCGAGGCGGAGGCGGTGGAGATGGCGCAGCCCTTGCCCTCGAAGCGGATGTCGGCCACGCGCTCGCCCTCGAGCTGCACCGACACGGTGAGGCGGTCGCCACACAGCGGGTTGTTGCCCTCGGCGAGCGCGGCACCTGCCGGCAGCGCCCCGAAGTTGCGCGGGTGCCGGTTGTGATCGAGGATCACGTCGCGATACAGCTCCTTCAGGTCCATCAGCCGAACACCTCGCGCGCACGCTTGAGCGCGGCCACCAGCGCGGCGACGTCGCCCTCGCTGTTGTAGCAGGCGAAGGAGGCGCGCGCCGTCGCCGGCACGCCGAAGAAAGTCATGACCGGCATGGCGCAGTGATGGCCGGTGCGCACCGCGACGCCTTCGGCATCGAGGATCGTGCCGAGGTCGTGGGCATGCACGCCCTTCATGGTGAAGGAAAGCACCGAGGCCTTGTGCGCCGCCGTGCCGATCAGCTCGATGTCGGGCAGCTGCCCGAGCGCGTCCGTGGCCCGCTGCAGCAGCTGCGCCTCGTGCGCGGCGATCGCCGGGAGCGACAGGCCCTCGACGTAGTCCAGTGCGGCGGCCAGCCCCACGGCCCCGGACATGTTGGGCGTGCCGGCCTCGAACTTGTAGGGCAGCTCGTTGTAGGTGGTCTTCTCGAAGGACACGCTCAGGATCATATCCCCGCCCCCCTGCCAGGGCGGCATCGCCTCGAGCAGCGCCTCGCGTCCGTAGAGCACGCCGATGCCGGTGGGTCCGTACACCTTGTGCGCGGAGAAGGTGTAGAAGTCCGCTCCCAGCGCGGCCACGTCGACCGCGGTGTGCGGCACGGCCTGGGCGCCGTCGATGAGCACCGGCACTCCCTCGGCGTGCGCGGCCGCGATGATGCGGTCCACCGGCAGCACCGTGCCCAGGGCGTTGGAGACGTGCGCCACGGCCACGAGCCGCGTGCGCGCCGACAGCAGCCGCGTGAAGGCCTCGAACTCGAGCTCGCCGCGGCGGTTGATCGGCGCCACCTTGAGGACGGCGCCGGTCTGCGCACACACCATCTGCCAGGGAACGATGTTGGCGTGGTGCTCGAGGGCGCTGATCAGGATCTCATCGCCGCTCTTCAGGCGTGGCCGCGCGTATGCCTGGGCGACGAGGTTGATGCCCTCGGTGGTGCCGCGGGTGAAGATGATTTCGTGCACGCTGCGCGCATTGATGAAGCGCCGCACGCGCTCGCGCGCGCCCTCGAAGGCGGCGGTGGCTGCCTGGCTGAGCGCGTGCACGCCACGGTGCACGTTGGCGTGTGTATGGGTCTCGTAGGCCTCGACCGCGCGGATCACGGGCCACGGGCGCTGCGCGGAGGCGGCGCTGTCCAGGTACACGAGCGGATGGCCGTTGACGCGCGTCGCCAGAATCGGGAAGTCGGCGCGCACGCGCTCGACATCATAGGCGGGCGCCCGTGGTGAGGGCAGGGCGGACATCAGAGCAACTCCTTCAGCGCCTCATCCTTGAGCCCGGCGGCGAGGCTCGACTCGATCTGCTGGCGCAGCTGCGGGATGCCGATGCGCGCGAACGCGTCGGCCAGGAAGGCCCACTTCAGCAGGCGCTGCGCGGTCTGCGGGTCCAGGCCCCGCGACAGCAGGTAGAACAGCATGTTCTCATCGAGCTTGCCGGTGGTGGCGCCGTGGCTGCAGCGCACCTCGTCGGTGTAGATCTCCAGCTGCGGGCGCACGTCGATCTCGGCGCCGGCACCGGCCAGCAGCCCGCGCAGCGACTGCTGCGAGTCCGTGCCGCTGGCGCCGGCGGCCACCACGATCTTGCCGTTGAAGGCGACCCGCGCGCGCCCCGCGGCGATGCCGCGGAACAGCTGCTCGGTGCGGGCGCGCGGGGCGCGGTGCTGCACTTGCGCGAAGCCGTCCTGCACCTGTGCACCATCGCCCAGGGCCACGAGCGCCATGCGCAGCGCGCTCGCCTCGCCCGCGAGCTCGATCTGCTGCGTGGAGCGCGCGGCACGCGCCCCGGTGCTGATGCCGTGCAGCTGGTAGCTGGCGCCCGCGGCGAGGCGCGCCAGCAGGGTGTCGAAGAACGTGCTGTCCCGGGACAGGTCCTGCAGGCGATAGTGCGCAAGGCTCGCGTCGCGCTCGAGCTCGATCTCGGCGAGGCTGGTGACGAAGCTGCCGGCAGTGCCGGTGCTCAGGTGACGCTCGATGAGCTCCAGCCGGGCGCCCGGTGCCACGCGCACCCCGATGCGCGGGTACGAAGCCCCCGCATCCGCCGGCCCGTGCGCCAGGAAGATGAGCTCCAGCTGCGCGTCGCCGCGCACCGTGAGGGCTGCGCCCTCCGGGGCGAAGGCATCGTTGAGGAGCGCAAAGCGCTGGTCGGCGCTGCGCGCGCGCTCGGGCTGCGGCCCGATTGGCGCGAGCGCGGCGCTGCCGGCGGCGGAGAGCTGCGGCGCGCGGCGCCCGTCGATGAACACATGGCGCTCAAAGCCCGCTACCGGCGGCGGCAGCGCCGCGCCGGCCAGGGCCGATGCCGCCACCGGCGCGAAGCGCAGCCGCTCGAGCCCGCGCAGGCTCGCGTAGCGCCAGTTCTCGTCGCGGTTGCCCGGCAGGTCCTCGCGCAGCAATGCGGCGAGTGCCGCACGCCGCGGGCTCTCCTCCGCGGCCGCGCGCGTGCGCACGCTGGCGGCATAGTCCTCGGCGATGCGGGCGGTGAGGGCGCTGCTCATGGGAATGGCCTTAGGCGGCGGCGCCGCTCACCCAGTCGTAGCCGCGCCGCTCGAGCTCGAGCGCGAGCCCCTTGTCGCCGCTCCTGACGATGCGGCCGCGCACCAGCACGTGCACCTGCTCGGGCACGACGTACTCGAGCAGCCGCTGGTAGTGGGTCACGAGCACGCAGGAGCGCTCGGGGGCGCGCAGCGAGTTGACGCCGGCGGCGACCACCTTGAGTGCATCGATGTCCAGGCCCGAATCGGTCTCATCGAGGATGGCCAGGCGCGGCTCGAGCACCAGCATCTGCAGGATCTCGTTGCGCTTCTTCTCGCCGCCGGAGAAGCCCTCGTTGACGCCGCGCGACAGGAAGCTGTCCTCCATCCTCATCAGCTGCATCTTCGCCCGCACCAGCGTCAGGAACTCGAAGGCATCCACCTCCGGCAGGCCGTGCGCGGCGCGCGTGGCGTTGAGCGCCGCCTTGAGCAGGTACACGTTGTTGACGCCCGGGATCTCGACCGGATACTGGAAGCCGAGGAACAGTCCGGCGCGCGCGCGCTCCTCGGCCGGCAGTGACAGCAGGTCCCGCCCCTCGTAGGTGACGCTGCCGGAAGTGACCTCGTAGCCGGGCCTGCCCGCGAGCACTCCGGCGAGCGTGCTCTTGCCCGAGCCGTTCGGCCCCATGATGGCGTGCACTTCGCCGCGCGCCACACTGAGGCTGAGGCCATCGAGGATCGGCTTGCCGCCGACGCTGACGTGCAGGTCCTGGATGCGCAGCATGGTGGGGGCCTCGCTCATCTAGCCCACCGCGCCTTCCAGGCTCACGGCGAGGAGGTTCTGTGCCTCCACCGCGAACTCCATGGGCAGCTCCTTGAATACCGACTTGCAGAAACCGCTCACGATCATGTTGACCGCGTCCTCCTCGCTGATGCCGCGCGCGCGGCAGTAGAACAGCTGCTCGTCGCTGATCTTGGAGGTGCTGGCCTCGTGCTCCACGGTGGCGCTCGGGTTCTTCACCTCCACGTACGGGAAGGTGTGCGCGCCGCACTTCGGACCCATGAGGAGCGAGTCGCACTGGGTAAAGTTGCGCGCGCCGTGCGCGCTCGGCAGCACCTTCACCAGCCCGCGATAGGTGTTCTGGCCGTGGCCCGCGGAGATGCCCTTGGAGACGATGGTGCTCTTGGTGTCGCGGCCGATGTGGATCATCTTGGTGCCGGTGTCGGCCTGCTGGTGGTTGTTGACGGTGGCGACCGAGTAGAACTCGCCGATCGAGCCCTCGCCCCGCAGCACGCAGCTCGGGTACTTCCAGGTGATCGCCGAGCCGGTCTCAACCTGTGTCCAGGAGATGTGCGAGTTGCGCCCGCGGCACTCGCCGCGCTTGGTGACGAAGTTGTAGATGCCACCGCGCCCTTCGGCATCGCCCGGGTACCAGTTCTGTACGGTGGAGTATTTGATGTGCGCCTGGTCGAGCGCGACCAGCTCGACTACGGCGGCGTGCAGCTGATTCTCGTCGCGCTGCGGGGCCGTACAGTTGTGCACGGCGAAGCCCTTCACCAGGTAGGAATGCGGCTCGTCGCGGGTCTCGAAGTTATAGACGAAGCCGTCATACGGCTGGCGATTGATCTGGCGGACGGGCACCAGGAAGTAGCCATCGCGCCGGATCACGTGGTGACCGCGCGTCTTCTCGCAGTGAAGAAGCGTGTAGCGCTTGCTGTGATGAATGACCCGACCATCCTGCATGGTCTCATCGAAGGCCTCGCGGCTGCCCATGTAGGCGAAGATGCCCTGCCGCGCGAGCATCTCCTGTAACTGGAATGCCAGCGTCTTGGAGACCGTGGCACAGCGGATGGCAGTCAGTGCGCCGTGACGTCCGACGCTGCCATCGCCCAGATAGTAGGTGTCGGTGGCCAGCTTCTGGCGCGGCGGAGGCAGGTCCATCACGGCCTTGCTGAAGCGCTTGCCCTTGGCGTACTTGCCGCCGTGCTCGGCCAGCCGCTCACAGAGCTCGCGTGAGTACACCACCACGTACAGGCCGTGCTTTTTCTCGTCTTCGAACCGGTTCGGCCGCTTGCCGGTGCATTTGGTGATCAGCGCGGCGATCTCATCGGCCAGGTGCATCTCGTGGCTGCCGACGCAGAACTCCGCCGCATCGTAGCCATTGAACTTGGTCACGCAGCCTTCGGCGATGTAGTACCCGAGCAGCCGCAGGAAGTCATCGCTCAGGCTCGGGTCATCGTGCGCGACCCGATTCACCGGGAACACCAGCAGGTCCCCGGGCACGAGCTCGCCGGCCGGGATGTAGTCCGGCTCGGTGACGGCGATCTTGGCGGGGTCGATGTCCGCCCACCGCTGCGGGCCGCGGGTGCCTCTCTGCACGGCCTTACGGCGGATCCCAAGCACCGGATGCTCGGGCGTCACATGAAAGCGGTTGGCGGCACTGCGCGGGGTGATCTCGATGAGTTCCCCGCGGTAGCCGCGGCGCATGATCTTGGCGACCCCGGTCTCTTCGCCGCGCTCATTGAGCACCACGTCATCGATCGCGACGTCGCGGACGCAACGCATCTCATCGCCATAGGAGACCTCTTCCCAGGCCGGCAGGCAGCCCTCGAGGTAGCTCACGTAAGCGCCGTCATCCGCGATAATCAGCGTGCGCTCGAACTGCCCGGTGTTGGCGGCGTTGATGCGGAAGTAGGTCGACAGCTCCATGGGGCAGCGCACGCCCTTTGGCACGTAAACAAATGAGCCGTCCGAGAACACCGCCGAGTTCAGCGTGGCGAAGAAGTTGTCGGTGTAAGGGACGACGCTGCCGAGGTACTGCTCGATCAGGTGCGGGTGGCTGCGCACGGCTTCCGAGAACGGACAGAACACCACGCCGGCCTCGGCCAGGCGCTCCTTGAAGGTCGTAGCCACGGAAACGGAATCAAACACCGCATCGACGGCGACGCCGGCGAGGCGCGCGCGCTCGTGCAGCGGCACGCCGAGCTTCTCGTACGTCTCGAGCAGCTTCGGGTCGACCTCGGCCAGGCTCTTGGGGCCGTCCTTCTTGGCCTTCGGTGCCGAGTAGTAGGAGATGGCCTGGTAGTCGATGGGCGACACCTTCAGGTGGGCCCAATGCGGCTCGCGCATCGTGAACCAGTGCCGCAGCGCCTTCAGGCGCCACTCGGTGAGGAAGGACGGCTCGCCCTTCTTGCGCGAGATGAGGCGTACCACGTCCTCGTCGAGCCCGGGCGGCACCGTGTCGGCGTCGATCTCGGTGACGAAGCCGTGCTGGTAGCCGCGCCCGAGCAGGGCGGCGAGCTCGCGGTTGGTCTGTTTGGCGTTCTCGCTCATGAGGATCGTACCGTGGTGCGCGTGGCGGCCGCCTTCATCTCGCGCTCGAGCGTTGGCAGCCGCGTCGGTGCGGCATCCAGCCCCGCGAGCTGCGCCAGGCTCACGTCATTCAGCGAGCGGCGGATGGCGAGGTTCAGCCGCTGCCACACCCGGCCCACGCGGCAGCTGTGCTCGATCTCGCAGTGCCCGTGCCCGGCGGCACAGTCGGTGAGCGCGACGGGGCCCTCGAGCGCATCCAGGATCGCCGCGGCACTGATCTGCGCGGCGGGCCGCGCCAGCTGGTAGCCCCCGTGCAGGCCGCGCGTGGAGGTCGCGAGGCCGGCGCGGTGCAGCTGCTTGAGGAGCTTGCTGACCGTAGGCGCGGCAATGTGCGTCTGCTCGGCGAGGGCAGCCGCGGTCTGCACGCGCTGCGGTTCGCTGGCAAGCGCGGCCAGCAGCACGGTGGCGTAGTCGGTCAGGCGACTGATGCGCAGCATCGGCGGGCCCCTCTCAAAACTAGGACTATTTTAGTACTAATTGGGGAGTGAACCAAGCCGGTGCGCGGGCCGGGCGGGGGGTTGATTTGCTATCCTTGCTGGCCCCGTTTCGGGGCACGTTTTTCATGACGTTGCGGGCTTTCAGAGGCGTTCCGGCACGTGCGGAACGCCCCGCCGTCCTGCCAGGAGGATTACTGCGATGAACGCGACCGAGCTGATGCACACCGCGCGCGCCATGGTGGCCAAGGGCAAGGGGATCCTCGCCGCCGACGAGAGCACCAGCACCATCAAGAAGCGCTTCGACAGCATCAAGCTGGAATCGACCGAGGAGCATCGCCGCACCTACCGCGAGCTGCTCTTCACCGCCCCGGCCGCGGCCGAGTCGGTGAGCGGGGTCATTCTCTATGATGAGACCATCCGCCAGAAAACCAAGGACGGCACGCCGTTCCCCGACTACCTGAAGAAGCAGGGCATGGTGCCCGGCATCAAGGTGGACACGGGCGCGAAGCCCCTCGCGGGCTTTGCCGGCGAGACCATCACCGAGGGGCTCGATGGCCTGCGGGAGCGGCTCGTCGAGTACCGCAAGCTCGGGGCGCTGTTCGCCAAGTGGCGCGCCGTGATCGACATCGCCAAGGACATCCCGAGCGCCTACGCCATCAAGGCCAACGCCGCCGCCCTGGCGCGCTACGCGGCGCTCTGCCAGGAAAACGGCATCGTGCCGATCGTCGAGCCCGAGGTGCTCATGGACGGAGACCACAGCCTGGAGCGCTGCGAGGAAGTGACCAACGTCGTGCTGTCGACCGTGTTCCGCGAGCTCGCCGAGGCGCGCGTGCTGCTCGAGGGCATGGTGCTCAAGCCCAACATGGTGATCTCGGGCAAGAAGGCCGTGCCCCGTGCCGGCCCGGAAGTCGTGGCCGAGGCGACGCTGCGGACCCTGCGCCGCCACGTGCCCCCGGCGGTGCCGGGTATCGCCTTCCTCTCCGGCGGCCAGTCACCGCAGGAGGCGACGCTGCACCTGTCGCTGATGAACAAGATCGGCGCCCCGCTGCCCTGGGCACTCACCTTCAGCTACGGGCGCGCGCTGCAGGACACGGCGCTCAAGGCCTGGGGCGGCAGCAGCGGCAACTTCGCGGCCGGCCAGAAGGAGTTCGCCAAGCGCGCGCGCCTGAACGGCCTGGCCACGAGCGGCCGCTACACGGCCGAGATGGAGAACCAGGCCGCCTGAGGTGACCCACCCCGCGCCCTGCAGCGCGCCCGCCGCTGATGCGGCCGGGGACGCCGTCGTCGACGTGCGCGATGTGCACTATGGCATCGGCGAGCGCGCCATCTTCAGCGGGTTGAGCCTGACCGTGCGGCGTGGGCGCATCACCGCGATCATGGGACCCTCGGGCACCGGCAAGACGACGCTGCTGCGGCTGATCACCGCGCAGGTCGCGCCGGGGCGCGGCTCGCTGCGTGTCTTCGGCGAGGACCTCGAGCGCCTGGACAGCCGCCAGGTCTACCGGCTGCGCCAGCGCATGGGCATGCTGTTCCAGAACGGCGCGCTGCTCACCGACCTCGACGTGTTCGAGAACGTCGCCTTCCCGGTGCGCGAGCACACCGACCTGCCCGAGCCGCTCATCGAGAAGCTGGTGCTGACCAAGCTGCAGGCGGTCGGGTTGCGCGGCGCCGCAGGGCTCATGCCGGCCGAGCTCTCCGGTGGCATGGCGCGCCGGGTGGCGCTGGCGCGCGCGATCGTCATGGACCCGGAGGTGCTCATCTACGATGAGCCGTTCGTCGGCCTGGACCCGATCTCCCTCGGGGTGATCCTGCGGCTCATCAAGCAGATGAACCAGGCGCTCGGCATCACCAGCATCGTGGTATCCCACGACGTGCAGGAGCTCAGCAGCATCGCCGATGACAGCTACCTGCTCTCGGGCGGCCAGGTCGCGGCCACGGGGGCACCGGCGGAGCTGCGCGCCAGCAGCGAGGCGGCGGTCAGGCAGTTCATGACCGGCAGCCCCGAGGGCCCGGTGGCCTTTCACTACCCGGCGCCGGACTACCTGACGCAGCTGCTCGCGAGCGCATGAGCAGCGCGCACGACGGTTACCTCGTCAGCGGCCTGCGCCGGCTCGGTGCTACCGCGCTGTTCCTGTTCGAGCTGCTGGCGCAGTGCCTGCCGGCACTGGCGCGCCCGCGCCTGATCGTCAGCCAGATCTACAACACCGGCGCGCGCTCCCTCATCATCATCATGCTCTCGGGGCTGTTCGTCGGCATGGTGCTCGGGCTGCAGGGCTATGACCTGCTGCAGCGCTTCGGCTCCGCTGACGTGCTCGGCAGCGCCGCCGCGCTCGGGCTGCTGCGCGAGCTCGGCCCGGTGATCACCGCACTGTTGTTCGCCGGGCGCGCCGGCACGGCGCTCACCTCCGAGATCGGCCTGATGCGCGCCACCGACCAGCTCACCGCCATGCAGATCATGGCGGTCGACCCGCTGCGCTACGTGGCCGCACCGCGTTTCCTCGGCGGGGTGATCGCGGTGCCGCTGCTGACGGCCATCTTCGGCATCATCGGGCTCTTCGGCGCGCAGTTGATCGGCGTGCAGCTGATGGGCATCGATGCCGGCGTGTTCTGGTCGCAGACCCAGGACTCCGTGCGCCTGCGCGACGTCAGCGAGGGCGTGGTCAAGAGCCTGGTGTTCGGCTGCGCCTGCTCGCTGGTGGCGGTGTTCGAGGGTTACAACTCCGAGCCCACCGCCGCCGGCGTGGGGCTCGCCACCACGCGCACCGTGGTCGCCTCCTCGGTGCTGATCCTGCTGCTGGATTATGTGCTCACGGCGGCTTTCCTGTAGGAGGAACCAATTGCCATGCGTAGCAATCGAACCCTAGAGATCGGCACCGGCCTGTTCGTACTGCTCGGCTTTGCCGCGCTGCTGTTCCTCACTACGCAGCTGCCGGCCAGCGGGCTGAAGCTCGGCGCCAAGAAGAGCGGCTTCATGGTGAGCGCGGAGTTCGACAACGTCGGTGACCTCAAGGCCGGCTCGCCGGTCACGATGTCGGGAGTGCGCGTCGGTGAAGTCACCCGCATCCGTTTCAACCCCAAGGACTACAAGGCCGAGGTGCTGATGCGCTTCGATCCGCAATACAACCAGATCCCCGACGACAGCTTCGCGGCCATCCAGACCCAGGGCCTGCTCGGCGGCAAGTACATCGGTCTGAGTCCCGGGGGCGATGATCAGTACCTGAAGAACGGCAGCGTCATCGAGCAGACGCAGTCGGCGATCGTGCTGGAGAGCCTGATCAATAAGTTCTTCGCCAACTACAGCAGCAGCAAGTCCGGCGGCGACAACAGCGCGCCGGCCGCAGAATCGCAGGGCAAACCGGAGTCGAAGAAATGAGGCATGTCGTTGTGTTCGTCGCGATGTGGCTGGTCAGCGCCGCCGCGCTCGCGCAGAGTGCATCGCCGAGCTTCCCTGCGGGGGATCCGGCGCAGGTGGTGCAGGAGGCGGCCCAGGGGATGCTGGGCGACCTGGACAAGGATCGCGACGGCTATCGCAAGGACCCGGCCAAGGTGCAGCAGCTGGTGGACAAGTACCTGCTGCCGCATTTTGACACCGAGTTTTCCGCGCGCCTGGTGCTGGGCAAGTACTGGCCCACGACTACCCCCGAGCAGCGCAAGCGCTTCGTTGATGCCTTCTACCATTCGCTGCTGACTAACTATGGCGCCGCGCTCGCCGAGTTCACCGCCGACCGCCTGAAGATCTTCCCCTCCAATGCGGACTCGAATGCCGCGCGCGCCACGGTGCGCACCGAGGTGAAGCGCGACAACGGCGATCGGGTCTCGGTCAACTACTACATGCGCAAGACCGCGGAGGGCTGGAAGGCCTGGGACGTGGTGATCGATGGCATCAGCTACGTCAACAGCTACCGCGAGGACTTCGGCCCGCAGATCGAGAGTCAGGGGATCGAGGCGGTGATCAAGCGGCTCGAGTCGGGCGAGAAGCCCGAGGCGATCGGCAAGAAGTCCAAGTGAGCGCGCCCGCCCCTGCGGCTTCGGGCAGCTTCGCGCTCACCGCGACGGCACCGGGGACGTTGCGCGCCGCCGGGCCGCTCACCTTCGCCACCGCGCGCGCGGCACGGCTCGCCGGACTTGCGGCGGTGCGCTCCGGGACCGAGCCACTGCAGATCGATTGCGCCGGACTCAGCGGTGCCGACAGCGCGGGACTTGCCGTGGTGCTCGACTGGTTCGCGGCGGCCAAGGCCGCGGGCCGCTCGCTGCGGCTGAGCGCACTGCCACAGGACCTGCTGGCGCTGGCGCGCATCAGCGACCTCGAGCGCCTGCTCACGCAGGGCCTGTAGCGCTCACTGCGGCGGCGGCGGCTGCTGCGGCGTCGGGTTCTCGGGCGCCTGCCCCGGCGGCGGTGCGCCCTGCGGGGCCGCCGGCTGTTGTGGCGTCTTCGATTCCTCCATGTCCTTGAGGGCCTCGTTGTAGAGGCGGTCCTCTTCCTCGTCCTGCTCCACCGAGCGCCCGCCATTTACCAGGTAGTCGCGGTTCTGCAGGTAGACGTTGCGCATGAAGGCATATGGGTCGTACGAGGTGTCGAGCGCCTGGTCGGCCGACAGCAGCAGCGCACGGTTGTCGATCTTCTCCACCGTCCACAGTCCCCAGTTCCACCAGCGGTTGCGGATGTAATGGCGCGGGTCGCTGTACTCGTCCACGAGCCGGCCGAAGCCATCGCGCACGTCGCTCGGGCCAAGGAAGGGGATGACGAAGTAGGGCCCGGTCTTGAGCCCCCATTTGCCGACTGTCTGCCCGAAGTCGCGGTAGTTCTTGTCCAGTCCCGCCGTGGTGGCCGGATCAAAGAGCCCGCCGAGGCCCCAGATGGTATTGAGCAGCAGCCGCGCCGTGTCGTTGCCGAAGGCGCGGAACTCGCCCTGCAGCACGTCGTTCACCATGACCACGGGATAGCCGAGGTTGCTCATGAAGTTGCGGAAGCCCGTCTGCATGAAGCGCGGCACCGCGCGCTGGTAGCCGCGCGCCACGGGCCGCAGCACCGCCTTGTCGAGCGCGTAGTTCATCTTGAACGTGGCGCGGTTCATGCGCTCCCACGGGTCGCGCGGGCTGCGCGTGGTGCCCGGCGGCAGCGTGGCGCAGCCAGCGAGCAACACTGTCAGCAATATCAGGCAGGAATAGACAGGGCGCATGTGATGTTGGAATTCTCCTGGCGGCATTGTAACAGCGTGCGCGCAGGAGCCCGGCTCACCCGGCGGCGAGGCGGTAGGAAATGGCTGACGGCACTCAGCTGCCGGCGTGCGGGCCGCCGCCCTGCTGACCCTGTTGGCCGCCGTCGGTGAGCTGTCGCTTGCGCATGGACAGCAGGTACTCGTGTACCTCGTCGAGGCGGGCCTGGTAGCGCGCGCGCTGGATGGCGCTCAGGTGCGGGGAGGCGAGGGCCAGCTGCAGCTGCTGGGCGGCAAGACTCAGATCGCCGCCCGCGATCTGGTACTCGCCCATGTAGAAGTAGGCATCGCCGGCATCGCCGGCGGCGCTGGCGGCGAGCGCGATCAGGCGGATCTGGTCGGGAGTCGGCGCGACGTTGTTGAACAGGTCGAGCAGCATGTTGTGCGCTTCGAGCGGCTTGCCGAGCTCCATCAGCTCCTGCGCATAGCGCACCGTCACCGGCACGTTGCGCGGGAACAGCTGCAGCGTGCGCGCGAAGTAGGCGAGCGCCTCCTTGTTGCGGCCGCTCTTGGCGAGCGCCTCGGCCATGGCGATGTGCAGCAGCGTGATGGTCTCGTGCTGCTGCACCAGCGGGGTGAGCACCTTGACCGCCTCCTCGGCGCGGCGGTGGCGCATGAGCTCGAGGGCGTAGGCGTACTGGTCGGCGAGGTTGGAGTCGCCGTGCTGGATCTTGTGCTCATACTGGCCGAGCAGGTCGATGTCCTCGGCCGTGGAGAGCACGCGCACGCGCTCGCGGATCAGCTCGTAGCTTTGCGAGTCGTGCTGGGTGCGCGGCGGGAACTGCGCCGCGCGCGCGCGCGCCTCGGCGATGCGGTCGGTGGTCACCGGGTGGTCGATGAGCATCGCGGGGATGTAGGTGGCAGCCAGTCCCTCGTGGCGGCTGAAGGTCTCAAAGACGCTCGCCATCGAGTTGGCATCGAAGCCGGCGCCGGCGAGGTAGCCGATGCCGACGCGGTCGGCCTCCATCTCGTTGTCGCGCGTGAAGTTGATCTGCTGTTGCGCCGCCAGGCCCTGCGCAACCGCGATGCCGCCCATCGCCGCCTGGCCGCCCCCCGCCGCCCCCAGCAGGATGGCCGCGATCATGGCGGCCGCGGTGGTGAGGGACTGCTGGCTCTGCGCGCGGATCTGGCGCGCAATGTGGTGCTGGGTGACGTGCGCGATTTCGTGCGCCATCACGCTCGCCAGCTCCGACTCGGTCTGCGTGGCCAGTATCAGGCCCTGGTGGATGAAGACGAAGCCGCCAGGCACGGCGAAGGCGTTGATGCTGTCGTCCTTGATGACGAAGAACTCGAAGTCCTTGCCCCCCTGGGCGCTCTGGGCCGCGAGGCGCTGGCCGATGCCCTGCAGGTACTCGGTGACCTCCGGGTCATCGAGCAGCGCGTTCTGGTCGCGCAGTTCCTTGGTCACCATCGCCCCGAGGCGGAACTCGTCGGTGCGCGAGATGTAGGCGGCCGCGGGTGAGCCCATGTCCGGCAGGTCCGAGCCCGCTGGCGGCACGTTGAGCATGATCGGGCGCGAGGCTGGCGGCTGGTCGGCAAAGGCGGCCGCCGCGAGGCTCAGGAGGGCGGTAAAGAGCGATACCAGGAGTCGGCGCATGGTGGAGTAAGACCGCCGGCAGGGGCCGCAAGTTTCCCCGCGATTACAAGCGCTTAAAAGCGCAGTGGTGCGGACAGGAGCCCCAAGCCTACACCTACAGCATGTCGGAGGCGAAGTCCGCCAGCCGCGAGCGCTCGCCGCGCACGAGCGTGATGTGTCCGGAGTGCGCCCAGCCGCGGAAGCGGTTCACGGCATAGGTCAGGCCGGAGGTCATCTCGGTCAGATAGGGCGTGTCGATCTGGGCGATGTTCCCGAGGCAGGCGAGCTTGGTGCCGGGCCCCGCGCGGGTGATGAGCGCCTTCATCTGCTTGGGCGTGAGGTTCTGCGCCTCATCGAGGATCAGGAAGCGATTGAGGAAGGTGCGGCCGCGCATGAAGTTGAGCGAACGGATCTTGATGCGGTTGCGCAGCAGGTCATTGGTGGCCGCGCGTCCCCAGTTACCGCCCTCCTGCGAGCCGGTGAGCACCTCGAGGTTGTCCATGAGCGCGCCCATCCACGGCTCCATCTTCTCCTCCTCGGTGCCGGGCAGGAAGCCGATGTCCTCGCCGAGCGGGATCGTCACGCGCGTCATGATGATCTCGGCGAAGCGGTTGGTCTCGAGCGTCTGCATGAGACCGGCGGCCAGGGCCAGCAGCGTCTTACCGGTACCGGCGGGTCCGAGCACGGTCACGAAGTCGATCTCCGGGTCCATGAGCAGGTTGAGGGCGAAGTTCTGCTCGCGGTTGCGCGCCGTGATGCCCCAGACGCTGTGGCGCTCGTTGCGGTAGTCGCGCAGCAGCTCGATCGTAGCCGCCGCGCCGGAGATGCGGCGCACGATGCCCTCGATGCCCTCGGGTGTGTCTTCGAACAGTCCCTGGTTCGGCTGCCACTCGCGCACCGCGGGACCGGAGATTTCATAGAAGGTGCGCTCGGCTTCCTTCCAGGAGCGCATGTCGCGGCTGTGATTCTCCCAGAAATCCTGCGGCAGCGCCGACATGCCGCTGTAGAGGACGTCCGCGTCCTCGAGGGTCTTGTCGCTGTAGTAGTCCTCGGCGTGCACCCCGAGCACCGCCGCCTTGATGCGCAGGTTGATGTCCTTGGACACCAGGATGACGCGCGCATCGGGCTGCTCGTTCTGCAGCGCCAGCGTCTGCGCCAGGATGGCGTTGTCGCCGCCCGCGCCCGGCAGGCTCGGCGGCAGGTCGCCGGCGAGCTGGCGCGTCTGGAAGTACAGCCGCCCGGTCGAGGGCTTCTTGCCGTGGTTGCCGCTGTAGCCGGAGGGCAGCTGCAGGCCGCGGTCAATCTGCTCCTTGGTGGCCTCGCGCATCATGTCATCGAGGAAGCGGCTCACCTGGCGCACGTTGCGCGAGGCTTCCGACAGGCCCTTCTTGTGGGCGTCGAGCTCCTCGAGCACCACCATCGGCAGGTAAACGTCGTGCTCCTCGAAGCGGAAGATCGCCGCCGGGTCGTGCATGAGCACGTTGGTGTCGAGCACGAACAGGCGCCGCCCCGAGCGCGCGCGGCCCTTCACGCTGCGCACGTCGCCGGAGGCTGCCGTGGGACCAGGTTCATAGACGCTGCGCTGCTTCAAGGACTTCCTCCGCGTGACCGGGCACCTTCACCTTGCGCCACTGCTGGCGCACACGTCCGCCGCCATCGATGAGGAACGTGCTGCGCTCCACGCCCAGATATTTTCTGCCGTACAGGCTCTTCGGTTTGATGACATCGAACAGCTTGCAGACCCGCTCCTCGGTGTCGGCTAGCAGCGGGAAGGGCAGCGCTTCCTTGGCGGCGAACTTGTCGTGCGAGGCGACCGAGTCGCGCGACACGCCCACGAGCTGCGTGCCGGCCTTCCTGAAGGCGGCGTGCAGGTCGCGGAAGTCCTGCGACTCGCGCGTGCACCCCGAGGTCATGTCCTTGGGGTAGAAGTAGATCACCAGCTTGCGGCCTGTGGCGTCCTTCAGGCTCCAGTTGCCGCCGCCCGTCATGGGCAGGGTGAATTGCGGAACTTTGCTCCCCAGCGTGATCTTGGGCATCTCGTTGTCAGGATTTGACCGGTTCCAGGATGGCATCGAGGTTGAGCGAGTCGCAGAACTCCATGAACTCCTCGCGCAGGTGCGCCACGTGGATGCGGCTCGGCACGTTGACGATCATCTGCACGGCGAACATCGGTGCCCCGGTGTGCGCCGCGGGGTAGCTCCTCGTGGACACCTCGGCGATGTCGATGCCGCGGGTGGCGAAGAATCCGGACAGCCCGGAGACGATGCCGCTCTGGTCCAGGCAGACGACGTCGATCGAGTAGGGCAGCATGTCCGTGCGCGCGGTGCGCGGCTCGGTGCGCTTCAGGTGGATGCTCAGGCTGCTGGTCTCGGCGAGGCGCTTGAGCTCGGTCTCGAGCTTCGCCAGCGCGTGCCAGTTGCCCGAGACGAGCAGCAGCATCGCAAACTCGGTGCCGAGACTCGCCATGCGGCTCTCGCTGATATTGCCGCCGCACTCGCTGATGACGCGCGTCAGCTCGTGAACCATGCCGGTGCGGTCGTTGCCGATCGCCGAAACGGCCAGGTGCTGCTTCATCTGTGAATTGGCGTTCGTCGGGTGCAGTTCCGTTTGGCGTGCCGCGAGTGTACCGGGGACCGCGGTTGCGCGCGACCCTTCCGGGCCGCGCTGGGGCTTGAGCTCTTGCCTCGGTGCGAGCTCCGCTCGTAACATCCGAGGCTTCCCCCGCGACAGCGCACAACGCCATGTTCTCAGGCAGCCTGGTTGCCATCGTCACACCCATGCAGCCGGACGGGGCCATCGACTACGAGGCCTGGTCGCGCCTCATCGAGTGGCACGCGGCCGAGGGCACCGCGGGCATCGTGGTCGGCGGCACCACCGGAGAGTCGGCGACGCTCACCGATGCGGAGCTGCGCGAGCTGACGCTGCGCGCCTACGAGCAGGCGCACCGGCGGCTGCGCATCGTCACCGGCGCCGGCACCAGCAGCACGGCCACGACGGTGGCGCGCGTCGCGTGGCTGCGCGAGCTGCCGATCGACGGACTGCTGCTGGTGACCCCGGCGTACAACCGGCCCTCGCAGGAAGGACTGTTCCGGCACTTCGCCGCCGCCGCCGAGGCGGCCGCCGGCATGCCGGTGCTGCTGTATAACGTGCCCTCGCGCACCGCGGTCGACCTGCACCCCGCCACCGCGGCGCGCCTGTCGCGCGTGCCGGGTATCGTCGGGCTGAAGGAGGCCGTGCCCGAGAGCGCGCGGGTGCGCGAGCTGCTGGCGCAGTGCGCCCCGGGCTTCAGCATCCTCAGTGGCGATGACGCCACGGCCTGCGAAGTACTGGCCGCGGGCGCGCAGGGGGTGATCTCGGTGACGGCGAACGTTGCGCCGCGGCGCATGTCTGAGATGGTGCGCGCCGCGCTCGCCGGCGAGCGCGAGCGCGCCGCGGCCCTGGACGGCTCGCTGGCCGCGCTGCACCGGGAGTTGTTCCTCGAGGCCAACCCGATCCCGGTCAAGTGGCTGCTGGCGCGCATGGGGCGCATCCCCGGCGGGTTAAGATTGCCGCTCACGCCCCTCGGCGAGGAATACCAGATGCGCGTGCGCGCCGCCGCGCACGCGGCCGGACTGTTGCGAGGAGAGCTTTGAAAGAACTGTGCATGAGAAGGATCCTGCCGCTCACGCTGCTGTGCGTGGGCGCGCTGCTGCTGGGCGGCTGCAAGGCGCTGCGCGGCAACACCTGCAACAAGCCCCAGCCCTATCAGCAGGCCAGGACCGTCGCGCCGCTGAAGGTTCCTGAGGGACTCGATGCACCCGAGAGGGTCAACGCCATGAAGCTGCCCGCCCTGAACGAGCCCCCGCCGCCGCGGCGCACGCCCAAGGACCCCTGCCTGGATGAGCCGCCGCCCTTCAAGGTGCCGAAGGCAGCCCCGGCACCCCAGGCCTGATGGCACAGCGCAGCGCGCCGGCGATGGCGTATCATTCGCAGCGCTTTTGACCGGGCTCCGCCGGTCGGCGGCGGATGATGTAAGTCCTTGAACGGAGAGGTGGCCGAGCGGTCGAAGGCGCTGGACTGGAATTCCAGTAACATCTCAACGGGTGTTCGTGGGTTCGAATCCCACCCTCTCCGCCAGCATTGCGCTCAGGGCCTCCCGCCCGGGGCGCGCGCCGCGGCCGGCCGCTGCGGCAAGAGCAGCACGCAGCCGAGCACGAAGGCCGCCAGCACCAGGGAAGCCAGCGGACGGCTCATGCCGAGCCCGCCCTCGGCCGGCGGCTTGTCGAAGAAGTCCCCGAGCGTGGCCCCGAGCGGGCGCGTCAGGATGAAAGCGGCCCAGAAAAGCAGCACGCGCGACACGCTCGTCATCAGGTAGGCGAGTGCGAGCAGCGCCAGCGCCGCGCCAAACAGCAGCGCGCCCCCGCCGTAGCCGAGCCCGGCATCGGCGGCCCAGTCCCCAAGCGCGGTGCCCAGGGTCTGCGAGCAGGTGATCGTGGCCCAGTAGAAGGCCTCCACCCGCGGGCTGTTCACGGTGTCGACCGCGATGCTGCCCTCGCTGCGGTACCAGAGCGCCAGACTCGCGAGCACCAGCGCGAGCAGCAGCAGCGAGCCGCCCGCGTAGCCGATGCCGAGCGAGCGGTCGGCGAAATCTGCGAGCGTCGTGCCGGCGGTGGTGGAGGCGATGATGGTCGCCCAGTAGAGCAGCGGGTAGAAGCGCCGCGCCGAGATCTGCGCATACACGAGCACCGCCAGCAGCGCGAGAAAGGCGGCCGTGCTGAGGAGGTAGCCGAGCTGCAGCGTCATGGAGAACGTGTCGCCCGCGGTCTCGCCGAGCGTCGTGGCGGCGATCTTGATCACCCAGAAGGTGAGGGTGACTGCCGGGACTTTGCTCAGGGCCGCTGCTGCGCTGTTCATGTCGCTGATCTTAAGGGTTGCAGCAGCGGCGGCCATGCCGCCGGCTGCTGTGCGGGCCTGTGGTAGCATTCTTCCCAAGCGGCCGCCTGCCGGCGCGGCACTGAAAGCTGCGGGCCGCATGCATCGCCACGCCGGCAAGCTTAGTGGACTTCGTTTGCGATGACAGTCAGCCGGCTGCCGCTGGCACGGACCATGGTGGCCCGCATTGGTTTCTCCGCGACGATTAGTCGTGAATCCCGTCAGGGCCGGAAGGCAGCAGCGGCAGCGGCGATGTCGGGTGCCGGAGCTTAAGCTGGTGCGGGCCGCCTCCATGAACGCCCTGCAGGAATTCTGAGGATGAGCTACACCGCGCTGGCACGTAAGTGGCGCCCCAAGAGCTTCGCCGAGCTGGTCGGCCAGGAGCACGTGCGCCGCGCACTGGTCAACGCGCTCGACAGCGGGCGCGTGCATCACGCGTTCCTGTTCACCGGCACGCGCGGGGTAGGCAAGACCACGCTGGCGCGCATCCTGGCCAAGTGCCTCAACTGCGAGAACGGTGTCAGCAGCGCCCCGGATGGCACCTGCGCCGCCTGCCGCGAGATCGACGCCGGCCGCTTCCCGGACCTGATCGAGGTCGACGCGGCCTCGCGCACCAAGGTCGACGACACGCGCGAGCTGCTCGACAACGTGCAGTACGCGCCCGCCCGCGGCCGCTACAAGGTGTACCTGATCGACGAGGTGCACATGCTCTCGACGCACTCCTTCAACGCGCTGCTGAAGACGCTCGAGGAGCCCCCGCCGCACGTGAAGTTCCTGCTGGCGACCACCGACCCGCAGAAGCTGCCGGTGACCGTGCTGTCGCGTTGCCTGCAGTTCAACCTGAAACGCCTGCCCGCGGAGGCCATCGCCGCGCACCTGCAGCAGATCCTGCAGACCGAGGGCGCGAGCTTCGAGCCCGCCGGCGTGCGCCTGCTGGCGCAGGCGGCCGACGGCAGCATGCGCGATGCGCTCTCGCTGCTCGATCAGCTGCTCGCCTTCGGCAACGGTCGGGCCGGCGAAGCCGAAGCGCGCGCCATGCTCGGCAACATCGGGCGCGACCACGTGGTGCGGCTGCTCGAGCTGCTGGCGGCAGCTGACAGCCATGAGGTGCTGCGCTGTGCGCAGGCGCTCGAGGAATTCGCCCCCGACTATGCGCAGGTGCTCGATGAGCTCGCCGCGCTGCTGGTGCGGGTCGGGCTCCGGCAGGCGGTCAGCGGTTACGAGGGCGATGAGCTGTACGAGCCGGCGCTGCTCGCGCCGCTCGCGCAGCGCCTCAGCCCCGAGGACGTGCAGCTCTTCTACCAGACCGCCATCATCGGCCGCCGCGATCTGCCGCTGGCACCGGATCCGCGCAGCGGCTTCCAGATGACGCTGCTGCGCATGCTGGCGTTCAAGCCGGCCGGCAGCGCGGCGGGCGAGCCGCTGCCGCAGGCGGCCGCGCCGGCCGTGCGCCCGGCCGGGCCCGCGGCCGCCGCGCCGCCGCCGGCCGCCGGACACTGGGCGCAGGTGCTGGCCGCGCTGGAGTTGAATGGCGCCGCGCGGCAGCTGGCCAGCCACTGCGTGTTCCTCGCGCGCCAGGGGGCGGTGGTGCGCCTGTCGCTCGATCCGAAGAACCAGCTGCTGCGCACCGCGGCCCTGGAGGAAAAGCTCGCCCAGGCGCTCTCGCGCCACTACGGCGAGACCGTGCGGCTCGAGTTCCAGGCCGGGGTTCCCGCCGGCGAGACGCCGGCGCAGGCGCAGCGGCGCGCCTCCGATGAGGAACTCGCCGCGGCGCGCCAGGCGTTCGAGCGCGACCCGGGCGTGCAGGGGTTGCGCGAACGCTTCGCCGCCAACGTGCTCCCGGAGAGCGTGCGGCCGGTAAAATGAGTGCGCGCAGCGCGCACGAAGGGGTGCAGTCTTCCATGAAGGGCAATTTCAACAACCTGATGAAGCAGGCCCAGGCCATGCAGGCGAACATGCAGAAGGCCCAGGCCGAGATCGCCGGTCTCGAGGTGATCGGCGAGGCCGGCGGCGGCATGGTGAAGATCACCATGAACGGCCGCCACGAGGTGAAGCGCGTGCAGATCGAGCCGAGCGTGAGCGGCGAGGACCGCGAGCTGCTCGAGGACCTGATCGCCGCGGCCGCCAACGATGCCGTGCACAAGCTCGAGGCGCGGGTGCAGGAGAAGATGTCCTCCCTGACCGCCGGGCTGCAGCTGCCCCCGGGCATGAAGCTGCCCTTCTAGGACGGATGAAGCACTCACCCCAGCTCGCGCGCCTCATCGAGGCGCTGCGCGTGCTCCCGGGCGTGGGCCCGAAGAGCGCCCAGCGCATGGCCTTCCACCTGCTGCAGGACGGCCGCGCCGGGGCGCGCGCGCTCACGGAGGCGCTCGCCGGCGCCCTGGAATCCGTGGCGCGCTGCCAGCGCTGCCGCATGCTTACCGAGGGGGCTCTGTGCGTCATCTGCGCCGCCCCGGGGCGCGACACGGCGCTGCTGTGCGTGGTGGAGTCACCGGCCGACGTGGTGGCGCTGGAGTCCTCGGGCAGCTATCGCGGCCGCTACTTCGTGCTCATGGGCCACCTGTCCCCGCTCGATGGCGTCGGCCCGGAGGAGCTCGGGGTACGCGAGCTCGAGGCGATCCTGAGGGAGGGCGCGGTGAGCGAGCTGATCCTCGCCACCAACTCGACCGTCGAGGGCGAGGCCACCGCGCACTTCCTGAGTGAGCTGGCCGCGCGGCACAAGGTACGCGCCAGCCGCATCGCCCACGGCGTGCCCCTCGGCGGGGAGCTCGAGTACGTCGACGGGGGCACGCTGGCGCACGCGCTCAGCGGCCGCCAGTCGCTCTAGCCGCGCAGCGGCGGCGGGAGACGCGCGCGCCGCAAGCAACGACCGACCCGGATGGTGGACGCGAGCGAGAACCCCGAGGACTCGCGCACCAGGCGGCGCGGCTTTCTGCCGTGGCTGGTGGCGGTCGCCTTTTTCATGCAGGCGCTCGATACCACGATCCTCAACACCGCCGTGCCGAGCATCGCGCGCGCCCTCGCGGTGGCCCCGCTCAGCATGAAGTCCGTGCTCTCCAGCTACGCGCTCAGTCTGGCAGTGTTCATACCGGTGAGCGGCTGGATGGCGAACCGCTTCGGCACGCGGCGCGTGTTTGCCGGGGCGATCGGGCTGTTCGCGCTCGGCTCGTTGCTGTGCGGGCTGGCACGCAACATCCACTGGCTGGTTGCCTTTCGCATCGTGCAGGGCTGCGGTGGCGCCATGATGGTGCCAGTCGGGCGGCTCACCCTGGTGCGCAGCTTCCCCAAGTCCGAGCTGGTGCGGGCCATGAGCTTCGTCGCCATCCCCGGCCTCATCGGTCCGATGCTCGGCCCGGTGGCGGGTGGCTTCATCACCGCCTACCTGCACTGGAGCGTCATCTTCTTCCTCAACGTGCCCATCGGTATTGCCGGGCTGTACCTGGTGTGGCGCTTCCTGCCGGATTACCGGACCGCGCGCTCCCCGCCCCTGGACCTGGCTGGGCTGCTGCTGTTCGGCTGCGGCATCGCGCTGCTGTCCTACGTGCTCGAGGTGTTCGGGGAGCATCGCCTGAGCGCGCTCGAGGGCGCGTCGCTGCTCGCGCTCGCGCTGCTGCTGCTCACGCTCTACACCCGGCACGCGCGCCGCAGCGCGCACCCGTTACTGCGGCTGCGACTGTTCGCGGTGCGCACCTTCCGCGTCGCCGTCGGCGGCAGCTTCTTCGCGCGCCTCGCCATCGGCGGCATGCCCTTCCTCATACCGCTGCTCTACCAGGTGGGTCTCGGATTCTCCCCGACGCAGTCGGGCCTGCTCATCATGCCGCAGGCGGTGGCCGCCATCAGCCTGAAGGTGTTCACGCCGCGGATCCTGGCGCGCTTTGGCTACCGCCGCGTGCTGCTCGGCAACACCGTGCTGCTGGGCGCGCTCATCGGCCTGTTCGCCACCGTGGGTGCGGGCACGCCGCTGTGGCGGATCGTGCTGTACGCCTTCACTTACGGTTTTCTGCAGTCGATGCAGTTCACCAGCATGAATACGCTGGTGTACGCCGATGTGGGCGCGGAGCAGGCGAGTGCCGCCAGCACCATTGCCAGCACCGCGCAGCAGCTGTCGATGAGCTTCGGCGTCGCCGGCGCCTCACTGGTGACGGCCCTGTTCGTCCCCGACCGCTTCCACACCAGCGCGTCAGAGATGATCCATGGCCTGCACGAGGCCTTCCTGGTGCTGGGCGCGGCGACGGTGCTGTCGAGCCTGGTGTTCCGGGTGCTGCGCCCGCAGGATGGCAGCGCCATCAGCCTGCATCGCGGCGCGGCGCTCGCCCAGGGGGAACGTGGCGAGGCCGCACTCGCCGACGTGCACCCGCCCGGTCAGCCGCTGAGCTGAGTCCGCAGCCCGGGCCGCTTGCGCTAGCGCGGGCGCTCGCTCTGCAGCTGCGTGTACAGGCGGCGCAGCCGGCGGTAGCTCTCGTAGCGGCGCGGCCAGAGCGCACCGGACTCGGCCGCCGCGCGCACCGCGCACTCCGGCTCGCGCAGGTGGCGGCAGTCGGCGAAGCGGCACTGCGGCGCCAGCGCGCGCACCTCGCTGAAGCCGAGCGAGCGCGCATCGAGTGCCGCCGTGGCGGGCGCAAAATCGCGGACCCCGGGGGAGTCGATGAGCTCGCCGCCCGCGGGCAGCGCGAACAGGCGCGCGGCGCTGGTGGTGTGCCGCCCGTCCGCATCACGCACCAGCTCGCCCACCGCGACGTCCGCGGCCTCGGGCAAGAGGCAGCGCACCAGCGAGGACTTGCCGACGCCCGACTGCCCGACGAGCGCGGCGAGCGTGCCCGCACCGATGGCGGCGCGCAGCTGCTCGAGCCCTGCGCCCGTGACGGCCGAAGTGGCCAGCGGTGCGTAGCCGGCCTGCGCGTAGGCGGCTAGCTCGGCACGCAGAGAATCCTCCACCGGCAGCTCGCTCTTGTTGACGATCAGCGTGGCCGCGATGCCGGCGGCGGTCGCCGCCGCGAGGTAGCGGTCCACGACGAACAGGTCCGGGGCCGGGCGCGGGGCGAGCACCACCAGCAGCTGCGTGAGGTTCGCCACCACCGGCTCGCTGACGCCGCGCAGGCTGGTGCGGTGGAGGGCGCTGACGCGCGGCAGTACCTCGGTGACGTGCACTTCCTCGTGCCGTGCATCGATGCGGCAGCGCACCTGATCGCCGCACACGATGCTCAGCGCGCGCCCGAAGGGCCGGGCGCGCAGCAGCTCGCCGGCGGCCGTGCGCACCAGCAGGTGGCGGCCGAAGGCGGCAATCACGCGGCCGCTCAGCTGCGCCATGCGCGGCGCGAGCGGGCGGCTCTGCTACACTGGCTGGGCATGTGAGTTCATCGTTCGCACTGCAAGCTACCACTCCTTAGGTTTCCATGCCGAGCGCCGACAACCTCATCTGGATCGACCTGGAGATGACGGGGTTGCGGACGGACACGGATGTGATCATCGAGATCGCGACCGTCGTCACCGACAAGGAGCTCAACGTGCTCGCCGACGGCCCGGTGCTGGCGCTGCACCAGAGTGACGAGGTACTCGCACGCATGGACGCCTGGAACCAGCGCCAGCATGGCTCGTCGGGGCTCCTGGCGCGGGTGCGTGCCAGCAGCATCAGCGCCAGCGAGGCGCAGCGCCGCACGCTTGAGTTCCTCGCGCCGCTGGTGGAGGCGGGCGCCTCGCCCATGTGCGGTAACAGCATCTGCCAGGACCGGCGCTTCCTCGCCCGGCTGATGCCGGAGCTGGAGCGCTTCTTCCACTACCGCAACCTCGATGTCTCGACACTCAAGGAGCTGGCGCGCCGCTGGGCACCGGGGGTGAGTGAGGGTTTCGTGAAGCAGGGCGCGCACCTGGCGAGCGCCGACATCCACGAGTCGATCCGCGAGCTGCGCTACTACCGCGAGCGGCTGTTCGCGCCGGCCTTCGCCGGCACGCCCTAGGAGGGCTTGCGCGCGGCCGCCTCGGGCGGCTGCGCCAGAAACAGCCAGGTCTCGACCACCGTGTCAGGATTGAGCGAGAGGCTCTCGATGCCCTGCTCGAGCAGCCAGCGGGCCAGGTCCGGATGGTCCGAGGGCCCCTGGCCGCAGATGCCGATGTACTTGCCGCGCTTGCGGCAGGCGGCGATGGCCAGGGCGAGGAGCTTGCGCACCGCGGCATCGCGCTCATCGAAGTTGCGCGCCACCAGCGCCGAGTCGCGGTCCAGCCCCAGGGTGAGCTGCGTCATGTCGTTCGAGCCGATCGACATGCCGTCGAAGAACTCCAGGTACTCATCCGCCAGCAGCGCGTTGGTGGGCAGCTCGCACATCATGATGATCTTCAGCCCGTGCTCGCCGCGCTTGAGGCCGTTCTCGGCCAGCAGCCGCGTCACCTCGCGCGCCTCGCCCACGGTGCGCACGAACGGCACCATGACCTGCACGTTGCCGAGCCCCATGTCCTCGCGCACGCGCTTAAGCGCGCGGCATTCAAGCTCGAAGCACGGCCGGAAGGACTCGTCGGTGTAGCGCACCGCGCCGCGGAAGCCGAGCATCGGGTTCTCTTCGTGCGGCTCGTAGCGCGTGCCGCCGATGAGGTTGGCGTATTCGTTGGACTTGAAATCCGACAGACGCACGATCACCGGCTCGGGGGCGAAGGCGGCCGCGATCTGCGCCACGCCCTCGGCCAGCTTCTCGACGTAGAAGCTCACCGGGTCGGCGTAGCCGGCCATCTGCGCGCGGATCTGCTCCTGCAGCTCATGGTCCAGGCGGTCGAACTCGAGCAGCGCGCGCGGATGCACGCCGATCATGCGGTTGATGATGAACTCCAGGCGCGCGAGTCCGACGCCGTTGTGCGGGATGGCGGCGAAGTCGAAGGCGCGGTCAGGGTTGCCGACATTCATCATGATCTTGACCGGCAACTTCGGCAGCGTGTCCAGCTCGATCTGCTTCTTCTCGAACTCGAGCAGGCCCTCGTACACGTGGCCGGTGTCACCCTCGGCGCAGGACACCGTGACCTCGGTGCCCTCACGGACCTTCTGGGTGGCATCGCCGCAGCCGACCACCGCCGGGATGCCGAGCTCGCGCGCGATGATGGCGGCATGGCAGGTGCGGCCACCGCGGTTGGTGACGATCGCGGCGGCGCGCTTCATGACCGGCTCCCAGTCCGGGTCGGTCATGTCCGCGACCAGCACGTCGCCGCTTTGCACGCGCGCCATCTCGCTGGCATCGCGGATGACGCGGGCGGTGCCAGCGCCGATGCGCTGCCCGACGCTGCGCCCGCTGGTGAGCAGCCGCGAGGTGCGCTTCAGCTGGTAACGCTGGATGGTGCGCCCGGCGTGGCTCTGCACGGTCTCCGGGCGCGCCTGCAGGATGTAGATGGCGCCCGAGGCTCCGTCGCGCGCCCACTCGATATCCATGGGCCGGCCGTAGTGCTCCTCGATGAGCAGCGCCTGGCGCGCGAGCACCAGCAGGTCGGCATCGCTCAGGCAGAAGCGCCGCCGCTCCGGGGCCGGCACGTCGACGGTCTGCACGCGGGCCGCTGAGCCCTCGGGCGCGTACACCATCTTGACGGCCTTGCCGCCGAGGTTGCGGCGCAGGACCGGGAGGCGCTGCGCGCGCAGTGCCGGCTTGTACAGGTAGAACTCATCCGGGTTGACCGCGCCCTGCACCACGGTCTCGCCCAGCCCCCAGGAGGCGGTGATGAACACCACGTCGCGGAAGCCCGAGTCGGTGTCGAGCGTGAACATCACCCCGCTCGAGCCGAGGTCCGAGCGCACCATGTGCTGCACGCCGGCGGAGAGCGCCACGCTGCCGTGATCGAAGCCCTGGTGCACGCGATAGGAGATGGCGCGATCGTTGAACAGCGAGGCGAATACCTCGTGCACGGCGCGCAGCACCCCGGCCTCGCCGCGCACGTTGAGGAAAGTCTCCTGCTGCCCGGCGAAGGAGGCCTCCGGCAGGTCCTCGGCGGTCGCCGAGGAGCGCACCGCCACGGCGATCTCGGCGCCGGCGGACATCAGGCGCAGCTGCGCCAGCACCGCCTGCTCGAAGTCCGGCGGCAACGGGGTGGCGAGGATCCACTGGCGGATGCGGGCGCCGCTGGCGGCGAGCTTGGTGACGTCCTCCACGTCCAGGCTGGCGAGCTCGGCGCGGATGCGTTCATCCAGGCCACCCTGCTTGAGGAACTCGCGGTAGGCGTGCGCGGTGGTGGCGAAGCCGCCCGGCACCTGCACGCCGAGGCGCGTCAACGCGCTGATCATCTCCCCGAGCGAGGCGTTCTTGCCGCCGACGGTCTCGACGTCGTGCATGCCCAGCTGCTCAAAAGGGATGACGAAGGCGTTCAACGATGCTCCTGCTTGCCTTGAGCGCGGGCGCGGTGAAACACTGCGTCAGGTAAGGCGCCCCCAGGCGCGCAATTATCCGGTTAGCCGTGAGCCGCCGCAGCGTTTTTTTCGTATCGGACCAAACCGGCGTGACCGCGGAGACGCTCGGTCACAGCCTGATGACGCAGTTCGAGGGCCTCGCATTTCGCCCGGTGACTTTGCCATTTGTGTCCGACGTTGACAAGGCGCAGGCCGCGGTCCGGCGCATCAACCGTGCCGGCGAGGAGAGCGGCCTGCGGCCCATCGTGTTCAGCACGCTGGTGCAGGATGAGTTGCGCGACGTGCTGCTCGGCGCCAACGCGCTCTTCCTCGATCTGTTCTCGGCGTTCGTCGGGCCCTTGGAGCGTGAGCTGGACACGCGCTCCACCCACCGCGCCGGGCGCGCCCACGGCATCGCGGATCTTGCGGCCTACACCACGCGCATCAACGCCACCAACTTCGCGCTCGCCAACGACGATGGCACCGGCGGCGACTACGCGCACGCGGACGTGATCCTGGTGGGAGTGTCGCGGGTCGGCAAGACGCCGACCTGCGTGTACCTGGCGCTGCAGTACGGGGTGTTTGCCGCCAACTACCCGCTCACCGAGGATGACCTGGAGGCCGGCCGCCTGCCGCCGCGGCTTGAATCATTCCGCGCCAAGCTGTACGCGCTCACCATCAAGCCCGAGCGGCTGCAGCAGATCCGCCACGAGCGCCGTCCCGACAGCCGCTACGCCTCGCGGCCGCAGGTAACGTACGAGCTGCGCGCGGCGGAGGCGCTGTTCGCGCGCTACGCCATTCCCTCGCAGGACACGTCCGAATCCTCGATCGAGGAGATCGCCAGCCGCATCCTCAGCACCACCGGCATCGAGCGGCGGCTGCGGCCTTAGAGCACGCGCGGGCGCGCGAGTTGCATATTGTGACACGGCCGCGCGCCGCGCGCGTGCGTGACGCACGTCGCACGAATTTTGCAAGCGGCGGAGGCGCACAAAATGCCGGCAAATGGCGTCCTGATCGACTTGCAGCGCAAGCTTCGTGCGTTATAGTCGGAGCGTGCTCGTTACCGATACACGAACGGTCGTCTCCTGGCGTGCGCGCCCGCGCAGTTTCGTCGCGCTCATGGGCCTGTACGAGAGCAACTACCTCCGGCTCGGCTGGCTGGCCGGCGCACTCGGCAGGCTGGCGGGGGAATACCGCTCGCACGTGGCGACAGACTGTGACCTCGTTCTCAGCGTGACCGAGCGCTCCCCCTACACCAGCACGGTCAACCTGACTTATCTGCTGCCCGATGCGCACGGCGCGCTTAAGTACCCCGACATGCGCGTACGCATCTACCACGATGCGCACCTGGTGGAGGCCCAGCAGTGGGCGGACGCTCACACTCGGCCGCTGCTGCAGGCCCTGCGCAGCCGCGCGGAGCGTGAACTGGATCAGCGCTGGGCGCGTAACATGATGTTAAACAAATGGCTGGAATACTGCGTGGAGCGGGGCCATCGCTTCTCAGCCAGCACGGAGTCCGGCGCCGGCGCATGAGAAGTGGCGGACTGCCGCCGCTTGGCTCATGAAGGCGCTGCGACAACTCGGATTTCTCAAGCTCAGTCTGCGCCCGGAACGCGCTGGTCCGGAAGAGGACCATCGTGTCCTGGAGCTGTTCCGCAACCGTGCGGAGCTGAAGAAGGCCTACGGCGGGCTGCAGGATGAGACCTTCCGCCTCAAGGACCTGATCAAGCAGCAGGAAGGCGCGACGCAGCGCGTGCAGGAGATGCTGAGCACGCTCGAGGGCCGCCTCGCCACGCCCGAGACCGCCTACGGGGCGCTGGTGTTCTACCAGCTGCGTCGCCTGTGGCAGAGCGGCCGTGAGCTCATCACCCAGTTCGTGACCGACCTCGCGCGCCAGCAGGAGGAACGCGAGCGGCGCGTGCACCTGGCGCAGCACAACCGGCAGCAGTTCGCACGTCGCCAGAAGGCCGAGCAGCAGCTCGCCGCCGCCCAGGCCGCGCATGATGAGGCCGCGGCACAGGTGGCGCAGCTCGAGGCCGAGCGCTCGCGCCTGGGCCGCTTCTGGCATTATTTCCGGCGCCGCGCCCTGGATCGGCTGCTGCACACGACCCGCGCGCAGCTCACCGAGCGCGCGCTCCTGCGTGGCCAGGCGCAGGCGAGTCTGGACGAGATCGAGCGCGAGCCCACGCCGGAGTTTCCGGGGCTGTCGCTGCAGGCGCGGCGCTCGATCAACGCGGCGGCAATCGCCTATGCCGAGGTGCTGTGCCTGCGGGTGGCGACGCTCAAGGCGCCGCTCGTGGAGCTGGCGCGCATCGCCACCGCGCAGCGTGAAGTCACCGACGATTACGGCAGCCCGCAGGACTGCGTGCTGCTCATGGGCCAGATCACCCGCGCGCTGAAGCTGATCGCCGATCGCGCCGGCCTCTCACCCCAGATCCGCGCGCGCACCGAGCGCGTGCAGCGCGTGGCGCGCTTCCGCACCCCGAACGATGCGGGGCCGCTCCCCGACTCGATCGCACTTTCGGAAGGGGACATCATGCAGCTGGCGCCGCTCGGCGCGGACGCCAAGCGCCTGCCCAACGTGCTCGCCGAGGATACCTGGGACCTGTTCCGGGTCCTGCTGCGCTGAGGGAGGCGGCGGCGCGCTCAGCCGCTGCGCGCGGTCTTCTGCTGCACGGGCGGTGCGTGTCCGCCCACCACGTCGGCCATCACCTGCGTCGCCTGATCGAGCACCACGTCGGTGGTGTCCTTGGCCTTGTCGAGCTCCTCGACGCTCTTGAAGGGCGGCAGGTTCTTGGCCGCCCGCCGGCTGTTCTCGCGCTCCAGGCGCTCCTTGTCCAGGCGCGTACGCTCCTCGCGGCGCGCCTTCAGGTTGAGCGACACGGTCTTCTGCTCGCGCACCTCATCGAGTGCGGCGATGTCGGAGACCAGCCAGCGGTAGTCCGGGTCGTGCTGCGCGCGCGAGTCCTCCTCGCTGGTGAGCGTGGCGAGCGAAGGCGCCGAGGCGGGCAGCGCGGCACTGGTCTTGAAGGGCACCCCGGCGATGCGGTCCCAGGGGAGCGCGGACTCGAGCGCGCTCTCGCCCACTTCCTTGGCATCGATCGCCGAGACCAGCGGGACGTCCGGCTCCACGCCGCGGTGCTGCGTGCTCTCGCCGGTGACGCGGTAGAACTTGCCGATGGTGACCGTCAGCTGCCCGCTGGTCGGCTTGGCGGCGAAGCGGCTGTCGAGCGGCATCAGGCTCTGCACCGTGCCCTTGCCGAAGGTCGTCTGGCCGAGGATCAGCCCGCGGTGATAGTCCTGGATGGCACCGGCGAAGATCTCGGAAGCGGAGGCGCTCAGCCGGTCGACCAGCACCGCGAGCGGCCCGTCGTAGGTGGCCTGGGTCTCCGGATCGTCGAGTACCTCGAGGCGGCCGGTGGTATCGCGCACCTGCACCACCGGCCCGTGCTCGATGAACAGGCCGGTGAGCTCGGTGGCCTCGGGCAGGTAGCCGCCGCCGTCGTTGCGCAGATCGAGCACCAGGCCGTCGATGTTCTCGGACTTGAGCTCCTTCAGCAGCTTCGCCACGTCTCGCGTGGTGCTGCGGTAGTTCTTGTCGCCGGCGCTCTCGGCCTGCACGTCGCGGTAGAAGCCGGGCACCGTGATCACCCCGATCTTCAGCTGCTTGCCGTTGCGCGCCACGGTCTTTACTTCCTTGTGCGCCGCCTGCGCTTCCAGCGTCACCTGGTTACGGGTGAACTCCAGCACCTTCTCGGCGGAGCCGGGGGCGGCGCCCGAGGGCAGTACCTGCAGGCGCACCAGCGTGCCGGCCTTGCCGCGGATCAGCTGCACCACATCGTCCAGGCGCCAGCCGATGACGTCCTGGAAGGCCCCGTCCTTGCCCTGGCCCACCGCGGTGATGCGGTCGTTGATGTTCAGCGTGCCGGCGACCGCGGCCGGGCCGCCCTCGAGCACGCTCATGATGGTGACGTAGTCATCCACCAGCTGCAGCGAGGCGCCGATGCCCTCGTAGTTGAGGCTCATCTGGATGCGATATTCCTCGGAGGAGCGCGGCGAAAAGTAGCTCGAGTGCGGGTCGAAGGCGCGCGCGTAGGCGTTCATCAGGTTCTCGAACACGTCATCCGCGCTCACCTGGTCGACGCGCTTGAGCACCCGCTCGTAGCGCTTGCGCAGCAGATCGGCCACCTCCGGCCATTGCTTGCCGGTGAGCATCAGCGACAGCGCATCGTTCTTGACGCGCTTTCTCCACAGCTCGTCCATCGCCGCCTGCTCGCCGACCCAGCCGGCCTTGCTGCGGTCGAACTCGAAGCTCTCGTTGAGCGTCCAGTCCGGCTCGGTGTTGAGCAGCGAGATGGCGTAGCCGATGCGTTCGCGGTTGCGTTGCTGGAAGCGCGCGAAGATCAGGTAGGCGGGGTCGATGTCCCCGGTGCGGATCATGTCGTCGAACAGGAAGCGGTAGGCATTGAAGTCGTTGATGTCGCTCTGCAGGAAGTAGCTCTTCTGCCCGTCGAGCGACTCGAGGTAACGCTGGTAGATGACCTCCGACATGCGGTCATCGAGGGCGGCGCGGCTGTAGTGTGCCTCCTCGAGAATGCGTCCGACCTTGCGCGCCGTGGCGCGCTGCGGCTCGCTCGGGGCGATCGCGCCGGCCGGCAGGGGTGTGGTGCTGGCCGGGGCCTGCACCGAGCCCGCCAGCACCAGGGCGGTCATAACGAGGACGGCGGCCGTTATCCACCCGGAGGAGCGGCGCAGGGCAGGTGACATCTTCTGGGGGGTCCTGATTCGGTACACTCTTAAGAGCAAGGCTAGAGCGGGCCGTTCGCTTTTAGCAAGTGCGGTTCTCACACCATGCGTCCCCTGGCAGCACTCCTGGCGATCCTGACCGGCTCAGCGGTCGCCCTGACCGTCGGATTGCTGCTCACCTGGGTCACGATCCTGTTCCTGCCGGCGCAGGAGGCCCGGTTCGCCCCCGAGCACGCGGCACTGCTCAAGGCGATCGCCGTGTTCGGGATTTTCGCCACGATCGCAGGCGCGAGCCTGTACGGGGAGCTGCGCGAGCGCAGCTGGCGGCTCGGTGCCCACGCCGCCACGCTCGGCATGTTCGCGGTGGCGGTCTGGGCGTACTGGCCGCGCTAGCGGCGCGGCGCGCACTACCCTCGGCGCATGCCGCGCAAGAACAGCCGCAGCAGCAGAATGAGCGCCGCCGGCCCGAGCGCCACCGCCCAGAAGACGGCCGAGCCGTGCACCAGGCCGAGGAAGAAGTCCTGCAGCAGCGCAAAGGGGCCGGCGCGCTGGTCCTGGCCGTGCGTGTAGGGTCCCAGCACGCGATTGCCGACGAGCCAGATCAGTAGCGGCATCACCAGCACGCCGCACAGGAGCGCCAGCGCCAGGCCCATGAGCTCGCGCTGCGTGCGCGACAGCGCGCGCAGGCGCGCCAGCGGCCCGTGGCGCTGCGGCGCGGGATCCTGGGAAGTGGACGTGTCTGGCATGCGTGTGCGGTTCCTTGCCGGCGCAACACTAACAGGTCGAGCGGCGCCGTGCGGGCGCGCATAATAGCTTCCCCATGCAGAAAATCAGAGCCGCCGTCATCGGCGTGGGCTATCTGGGGCGCTTCCACGCGCAGAAGTATGCGCAGGCCGAGGGATGCGAGCTCGTGGCCGTGGTGGATGCGCGCGCCGAGGCGCGCGCGGCGGTGGCCGCCGAGCTCGCCACCCGGGCACTGAGCGATTACCGCGAGCTGCTCGGGGCGGTGGACGTGGTGAGCGTCGTCACGCCCACGCCGCTGCACTTTCCGATCGCGCGCGACTGCCTCGAGCACGGCATCCACGTGCTGGTGGAGAAGCCGATCACCGAGGACGAGGCGCAGGCGCGCGAGCTGATCGGGGTCGCCGCGAAAGCGCGGCGCATCCTGCAGGTCGGTCACCTGGAGCGTTTCAACGCGGCCATCCTGGCGGCCGAGCCCTATCTGAAGGCGCCGCGCTTCATCGAGTGCCACCGTCTGGCCCCCTACCGCGAGCGTGGCACGGACGTGAACGTGGTGCTCGACCTGATGATCCACGACCTGGACATCGTGCAGACCATCGTCGATTCGCCGATCGCGAGCATCGATGCGGTGGGCACGCCGGTGTTCTCCACGGAGATCGACATCGCCAATGCGCGCATCCGCTTCGCCAATGGCTGCGTCGCCAACGCCACCGCTTCGCGCGTGAGCCTGAAGACCGAGCGCAAGCTGCGCATCTTCGAGGACGACGCCTACCTCTCGCTCGACCTGCAGCAGAAGATCCTCACGCTGATCCGCAAGCGTTCCCAGGCGGAGGCCGGCGCACTGCCGGTGAGCATCGAGGAGCAGAGTCTCGAGCAGGGCGATGCGCTCAAGGCAGAAATCGACTCGTTCCTGCGCTGCGTGCGCGAGGGCCGTCCGCCGGTGGTGCCCGGGGAGGCCGGGCTGCGGGCACTCGAGACCGCGACCCGCATCACCGCGCAGGTCGAGGCAGCCCTGGCGCAGCGCCGCGGCTGAGGCGGCGGTATGTCCCGATGAGAAATTAGCAGCCGAGGCAGCCTGATGGCACACGAACCCCAGCACCTGCAGCGTCCGCCACGCCCGGTCACGGTGGCCGCCATCCAGATGGCCTGTTCCTGGAGCGCGACGGAGAACATCGCGCGTGCGGAAGCCCTGGTGCGCCGCGCCGCCGCGGCCGGGGCCCAGGTGATTCTCCTGCCGGAGCTCTTCGAGACACCGTACTTCTGCATCGAGCAGGACGCGCGGCACCTGAACCTCGCCACCCCGCTCGCGGAAAACCTGGCGGTGCGCCACTTCAGTGCGCTGGCGCGCGAGCTGCAGGTGGTGCTGCCGATCAGCTTCTTTGAGCGCGCCGGGCGTGCCCACTTCAACTCCGTCGCGATCCTCGATGCCGACGGCACGAACCTCGGGATCTATCGCAAGTCGCACATCCCGAACGGCCCGGGCTACCAGGAGAAGAGTTACTTCGCCCCGGGAGACACCGGCTTTCGCGTCTGGGACACTCGCTTTGCGCGCCTCGGGGTCGGTATCTGCTGGGACCAGTGGTTCCCCGAGACGGCGCGCGTCATGGCGCTCATGGGCGCGGAGCTGCTGCTGTTTCCAACCGCGATTGGCAGCGAGCCACCGCCGGCCCCGCCGGTCAACTCGCGCGAGCACTGGCAGCGCACGCAGCAGGGGCATGCGGCCGCCAACCTCACGCCGCTGGTGGCTTCCAACCGTTACGGGCTGGAGCGTTCGCTGCAGGATCCGCAGCACCTGTATATCCGCTTCTACGGCTCGTCGTTCATCGCCGATCCCATGGGCGAGAAGCTCGCGGAGGCGCCGGAGGAGGGTGAGGCAGTGCTGACGCAGGCCTTCGACCTCGAGGCAATCGCGCAGCTGCGCAACAACTGGTTTGTGTTCCGCGATCGCCGGCCGGACCTGTACGGTGCGCTGACTTCCTATGAGGGAGCACTGCCGGCCCGCCGATAGCCGGCGTGCGCCGCGAGACACCGATTCCGGCCCGCTACGGCCGGAAACCTCGTGTTGGTGGAGGCGGGGGGAATCGAACCCCCGTCCGTAAGTCCTAGACTTCAGGCTCTACGTACGTAGCTCTCTCTTTAGTTCTCACACCGCGCTACCCGAGGAGCAGGGAAGACGCGGTGCCAGCGGACAGTGACTCTTAACGCTACCGGCCTGTCGCACGCCGCAGCGCGATCCTGTGAGCGCGTCCCCTGATTCAGTCGCACAGGCACGAGCTGGTCAGAGGTCAGCTGCGACTAGGCAGCTAGAGCGTAGTTGTCGTCGTTGGCAACTATAAGTTGCAGCAGGTTTTACGAGGGCACTGCACCTCGGTACGCCCCTGAAGGTTCGCAACCCACGTCGAAACCGGTCGCCCCCTTTCCAGGTATGCCTGACAAGCATACCGCATGCGGCCAGTGTTGGCCTTGAGCCTCGGCGCGGCCCTGCATGCGGCGCGCCGTTCAGGTATGGTTCGCACCCTCCAGCACCAGGGACGGTCATCTGCATGCGACTTTATGCCGCGCTCGCCACGGCTGGCCTAATTACGGCGGCGCATGCCGAGGACGCCCCTTACAGCGGCCCGCCCGACTGGGCCTCGCGTGGCCAGGTGGGCTTTGCCAAGACCACCGGCAACACCGATACCTCGACCGGCAACCTCCTCATCCACGCCGCGCACACCGTGGGCGACAAGTGGAAGTTCCTCATGGGCGCGGACGGCCACTACGGCTCGACCCAGGGGGAGACCACATCTCAGGCCTGGGAGGCCTACGGCCAGGCCAACTACAACATCAGCCAGCGCTTCTTCTGGTTCGTCAGCGCGCGCTACCAGGACGACCGCTTCTCGGGCTTCTCCTACCAGGGCACGCTCTCCACGGGTGCCGGCTACCAGATCGTCAAGACCGACGCCACGCAGTTCAGTGTCCAGGTCGGCGCCGGCGCGCGCTGGCTGCGGCCGGAGATCCTGGAGAAGGACTCGGTCGGCGGCGTCATCAGCCGCACGCCGCTCGAGTCCAGCACCGATGCGGTGCTGGACGCCGCGCTCAACTACGAGCATGCCTTCAACGCCAACACCAAGCTGCTCGCCAGCGCCGCGGTCGAGTCGGGTGCGGACAACACCCAGACCAAGGCTGCCATCTCGCTGCAGGTGAAGATGACGCAGGTACTGGCGCTGGCTGCCGGCGTGCAGGTGACGCGCAACTCACAGCCGCCCCAGGGCGCGGTGCCGACCGACACCCTGAGCACCCTCAACCTCGTCTACGAGCTGAAGAACCCCAAGCTCGCCCCCGAATAAAGCCTATCAGCGACGGCGCAGCAACCGCGCCTTGTCGCGCGCCCAGTCACGCTCCTTCTCCACCGCGCGCTTGTCGTGCTGCTTCTTGCCCTTGGCCAGCCCCAGGGCGAGCTTGGCGCGGCCGCTCTTCCAGTACAGCTCGAGCGGCACCAGCGTGTAGCCGCGCCGCTCGACCGCGCCGATCAGCCCGTTGAGCTCGCTGCGGTGGAGCAGGAGCTTGCGGGTGCGCACCGGGTCGGGCGTGACGTGGCTCGAGGCCGAGGGCAGGGGCGAGAAGTGCGCGCCGATGAGGAATGCCTCGACGCCGCGCAGATACACGTAGGCCTCCTTCAGCTGTGCGCGCCCGGCGCGCAGCGCCTTGACCTCCCAACCCTCGAGGGCGAGGCCCGCCTCGTAGCGCTCCTCGATGAAGTAATCAAAGCGCGCCTTGCGGTTCTCGGCGATCAGGCGCGGGCGGGCGGCGGCTTCTTTGGTCATGGCTTGCGGGTAATGGGACAATGTCAACATGCGAGAGGTCAAGCGTTCGGCACTGGTGAGCCAGCCACCGGCGCGCATCTACGCGCTCATCAACGACGTCGAACGCTACCCGGAGTTCGTGCCCTGGTGCACGCAGGCGCGGGTGCTCAGCCGCAGCCCCGCCGAGATCGTCGCCGCGCTGCACGTGCGCCAGGGGGCCCTGAGCGGTGAGTTCACCACGCGCAACACGCTCACGCCCGAGAGCGCCGTGCACATGCAGCTGGTGAGCGGGCCATTCCGCCTCCTCGAGGGCGCCTGGCAGCTGAGCCCGATCGCCCCGCACGGCTGCCGCGTCGAGCTCGACGTGCGCTTCGAGTTCAAGAGCCGCCTCTCCGGCATGCTGTTCGAGTCGCTGTTCGCGAACACGGTCGCCTCGCTGGTCGATGCCTTCGTGCAGCGCGCGCGCACCACCGCATGATGCGCGTCCTCATCGCCTACGCCACGCCGCAGCGGCAGTTCCTGTGGTCGCTCGAGCTGGCGCCCGCGGCCACGATCGCGCAGGCGCTCGCGGCCTGCCGCGCACGCGTCGGCGAGAGCGTGGCGGGCATCGCCATACCCTGGGACGACGCCCCGGTCGGGGTCTTCGGGGAGCCGCGCCCGCGCAGCGCCGCGTGTGCCGAGGGCGACCGCATCGAGCTGTACCGGGCGCTGAGCGCGGATCCACGCACGCAGCGCCGCGAGCGCGTGGCGCGCGCCCGTGGCGCGCGCTAGATCTTGGGGAACTTCTCGATCGGCGCGCCCTGCTCGGGTGCGCGCGGGGCGCTCTCCGGCACACTGTCACGCTCGAAGGAGCTGACCTTGTCTTCCTTGAAGAACACGATCACGTGACGCTGTTCGGGGCGCCGCAGGCGCCCGCGCTGGAAGTAGTAGAAGTAGTCCCAGCGGTCCTTGTCGAACAGGTCCGGGACCATCGGCGTGCCGAGCAGGTAACGCACCTGCGAGCGCGTCATGCCCACGCTCAGCTGGTCGACGGTGCGGCCGTCGAGGTAGTTGCCCTGCTGCACGTCCATGCGGTAGACGCAGCCGCTGGCGAGCAACGCAAGCGCGCCGAGCACCAGCCGCCGGGGAAACATTAGGTGCATGCTTGACCGATGGGGGATAATGATCCGCACATCATACCTGAACGCGACCGCGCCGCAGCGACCCCACGCAGGCTGCCCGGCAGGCCGCCGGAGTAGCGCCGTGGAAGGCAAGGACCTGCGCAAGGCCGGTTTGAAGGTCACGCTGCCGCGCCTGAAGATCCTGGAGATCCTCGAGGGCAGCAACACCCGACATCTGTCGGCCGAGGACATCTACCGCACGCTGCTGGAGTCGAACGAGGACATCGGGCTGGCCACCGTGTACCGCGTGCTCACCCAGTTCGAGGCCGCGGGCCTGGTGACGCGCCACCACTTCGAGGACGGCATGGCGGTCTTCGAGCTCAACCAGGGCACGCACCACGATCACATCGTCTGCCTGGACTGCGGGCGGGTGGAGGAGTTCATCGACTCCGGCATCGAGGAGCGCCAGACCGCGGTGGCGCAGAAGCTGGGCTTCTCCATGCGCGACCATTCCCTGATCCTCTACGGCCACTGCCGCCGCCACAACTGCAGCTTCCGCAACCGCAAGAGCAGCTGAGGCGTCGCGCGCCGCCAGCATGCTCAGGACCAAAAGCGTGAGGAGCCCGCCGTCGCGGGCCGACGGGCTGCGCGTGCTGGTGAGCCGCTTTCGCGGCCGCGGCCTGGCGCGCAGCGCCTATGACCTGTGGCTGCCGGCGCTCGGACCGAGCGAGCGGCTGCTGCGTCGCTGGCAGCGCGGGCGGCTCAGCTGGGCGCAGTTCGCGCGCGCCTACCGGGAGGAACTCTTCAGCGATCAGGGCGTCGATGCGCGCAACCGCACGGTGAAGAATCATGGGCAGAAGTTCCTGCTGCGCCTGCTGCGGCACTTGAGCGGCGAGCGCACCGTGACGCTGCTGTGCCACTGCGCGGCCCGCGAGCCGCACTGCCACCGCCATCTGCTCGAGCGGCTGCTGTCCAGCCGGCGGCTGTAACGGGCGGGTTCAGCGTTTCTTGGCCGCCGGCGGGCGCGCCGCGCGCACCGTGTCGCCCGAGGCCTCGGTAGCGCGCGCCGCGCCGAGCATCTCGCGCGCATGCTCGCGCGCCTTGGTGGACACCTCGATGCCGCCGAGCATGCGTGCCAGCTCCTCGATGCGCTCATCCTGGGCGAGCTCGCTCAGTGTGGTGCGGGTGCTGCGCCCGTCGGTGAGCTTGCTGACCCGCAGGTGATGATGCGCCTGGGAGGCCACCTGCGGCAGGTGCGTGACGCACAGCACCTGGCTGCGCGTGCCCAGGGCGCGCAGCTCGCGACCGACGATCTCGGCGACCGCGCCGCCGATGCCGGAGTCGACCTCGTCGAACACCATGGAGCGCGACTCCTCCTGCGCGCAGCACACCTGCACGGCGAGTGACAGGCGCGCCAGCTCGCCGCCGGAGGCGACCTTGGCGAGCGCGCGCGGGGGTGAGCCGGGGTTGGCGCTGACGCGAAACTCGATCTGGTCTAGGCCGTGCTGTGCGGGCTCGGCGTTGCCGTTCTGCGTAACGTCGGCCTCGAAGCGCCCGCCGGCCATGCCCAGCGTCTGCATGCGGGCGGAGATGTCGCGGGCCAGCGCGCGCGCCGCGGCCATGCGCTTGCCGGAGAGCTCGAGCGCGCGGGTGCGGAAGTCCTCCAGCGCCTGCGAGAGCTCGCGGCGCAGCTGCGCCAGGTCCTCCTCGGCGCGCTCGAGCGTGCCGAGCTCGGCGCCGAGCGCCGCGCCGCGCTCGCTCAGCTGTTCCGCGGGTACGCGGTGCTTGCGCGCCAGCTCCTCGATCGCCGCCAAGCGCCGCTCGACCTGCTCCTGGCGCGCGGCATCCAGGTCGAGCCCGTCGCGGTAATGCTCGAGCTCGCGCGCCGCTTCGCGCACCTGGATCTGCGCCTCCTCGAGCAGCGGCAGCACCGGGGCGAGCTTGGCGTCCAGGGCCGCGAGCCCCTTGAGGGCGCCGAGCGCACGGCTGAGGGCGGCGTGCGCGCTCGCGCCCTCGCTCTCGTAGAGCGCGGCCAGCGCGGCCTGCGCCCCTTCCGCGAGGCGGCCGCGGTTGCTCAGCCGCGCGTGCTCCTCGTGCAGCGCCTCGAGTTCGCCGCCGCCGAGCTTAAGTGCGGCGAGCTCCTGGGCCTGGTAGCGCAGCAGTTCGAGCTTGGCGTCGCGATCGCGCGCGCGGGTCTCGAGCTCGAGGGTGCGGTTGAGCAGCTCGAGCCACACGCGGTGCGCGATGCCCACCTGCCCGGTGAGGGCCTCCAGGCCCGCGTACGTGTCGAGCAGCTCGCGCTGCGCGGGGGCGCGCGTGAGCGACTGGAACTCGTGCTGCCCGTGGATATCGATGAGGATGCTGCCGGCCTCGCGCAGCAGCTGCACGGCGACTGCCTGCCCGTTGAGGTAGGCACGCGAGCGCCCGTCGGCGCCCACCACGCGCCGCACCTGCAGCTCGCCCTCGGCGCTCACCGCCTGTTCCTCGAGCCACTGCTTGAGCGTGCGCGGGGCGCGCGTCAGGTCGAAGGTGCCGGCGATCTCGGCGCGCTCGGCGCCGTGGCGCACCACCTCCGCGCCGGCGCGCCCGCCGGCGAGCAGCTGCAGCGCATCCACCAGGATCGACTTGCCCGCGCCCGTTTCCCCGGTGAGCACGGTGAGCCCGGGGCGCAGCTCGAGCTCGATGGCATCGATGATGGCGAAATCGCGGATCTGCAGGTGCGTGAGCATGCCGCTCAGCGCTCGAAGCTGCCGCGGCCCCAGTGCAGCTTGGAGCGCAGCAGGCCGAAGTAGTCATGGCCCGGCGGGTGCAGCAGCGTCACGCGCTCGCTCGCCGTGCGCACCTGCAGGCGATCCCCGGCGGCGAAGTCCCCGAGCATCGCGCCGTCGCAGATGACGTGCGCCTGGGTGTCGGCGCGCTCGGCGAGCACGACCTCGACGGTGGAGCTGGCCGAAATCACGATCGGCCGGTCCGAGAGGGTGTGCGGGCAGATCGGCGCGATGATGAGCGCCGGCAGGTGCGGCTCGACGATCGGTCCGCCGCAGGAGAGCGCGTACGCGGTCGAGCCGGTGCCGGTGGCGACGATGATGCCGTCGCCCCCGTGGGAGTTGACGAACTGCCCGTTGATGCGGGTCTCGAAGTCCAGCGTGCGCCCGGTGTCGTGCTTCTGCATCACCACGTCGTTCAGCGCCAGCGCCTCCTCGACCGCGCCGCTCGCGTGGCGCAGCCGCGCCCCGAGGAGCGGGCGCTCGTCGGCCTGCAGCGCCCCCTTCAGGGCCGCGTCGACCGACTCGAGCATGTCCTGGGGCATGACATCGGTGAGGAAGCCCACGCGGCCGCGGTTGACCCCGAGCAGCGGCACGCCGTGCCGGGCCACCAGGCGCGCCGCGTACAGGAGCGTCCCGTCGCCCCCGACGGCGATCACCAGGTCGGCCCGCGTCCCGAACTCGGCCTCGGGAACGCGCTGCGCCAGCGGCGAGCCGAGCTCGGCCTCCTCGCTCACCAGCACGCTGACCCCGGCGGCGGCCAGGTGCGGCAGCAGCGCGCCCACGCTCTCGGCGATGCGCGCATCGGAGAATCTGCCCACTAACGCGCAGGTGCGCACCGGAAAGGCCATGACCGCCCTTGACTTAAGCCCGCGACAGGCGAGGCGGCGCCTTTGTAGCACGCGGTATGCGGTAGGGGCCAATGGCCCAAGTCACATCCCGCGGCCCCCGTGGCGCCCCCGCCACCCTTGCGCGTCGGTCGGCGCGGGGCGAAGCTAGGTTTTGGGCCGGGCAGCACGGGTCGCTGCCGGCTGATGAGGTGTATGACGCAAGAGTCCCGGGACGAACCCCTCGGCGAGCGGGCGCAGCATCTGCTGCGCATCCTGGTCGAGAGCTACATCCGCGACGGGCAGCCGGTCGGCTCGCGCGCGCTTTCGCGCGAGTCCGGGCTGCAGCTCTCCTCGGCCACGGTGCGCAACGTCATGGCCGACCTCGAGGAGCTCGGCTTCGTCGCCTCGCCGCATACCTCCGCCGGCCGCGTGCCCACCGACAAGGGCTACCGCTTCTTCGTCGACACGCTGCTGCAGCTGCGGCCCCTGGATGCGGCCCTCAGCGAGCAGATCCGCCGCCAGCTGGAGGCCAGCCGCGAGGCCCCGACCGACCTGATCGCCAGCGTCTCGCAGCTGCTCTCGAGCGCCACGCAGCTGGCCGGGGTGGTCACCGTGCCGCGCCCGCGCGCCGCGCAGGTGAGCCAGCTGGAGTTCGTAACGCTCAGCGAGAACCGCGTGCTGGTGGTGCTGGTCTACAACGACCGCGAGGTGCAGAACCGCATCATCCAGACCGAGCGGCGCTTCTCGCCCGATGAGCTCAAGCGCGCCTCGAGCTTCCTCAACGAGCAGTTCCGCGGCCGCACGCTCCAGGAGGTGCGCCAGGAGATCCTGCGCCAGCTGTCCGAGGCGCGCGCGCACCTGAACCAGATCATGCTCGATGCCATCGCCGTGGCGCAGCAGGTGTTCGACAGCGGCGAGGACAAGCTCGAGTACGTGATCAAGGGCGAGACCAACCTCATGGGGGTCGCCGAGCTCACCAGCGTCGAGAAGCTGCGGCGCCTGTTCGAGGCCTTCAACGAGAAGCGCGACTTCCTGCACCTGCTCGACCACAGCATGAAGGCCGAGCGCGTGCAGATCTTCATCGGCCATGAGTCCGGCTACCAGATCCTGGATGACTGCAGCGTGGTCACCGCCCCCTATGCCGACGAGGACGGGGTCGTGGGGGTGCTGGGGGTCATCGGCCCGACCCGCATGGCCTACGAGCGGGTCATACCGATCGTCGACATGACGGCTAAACTGCTCGGCGCCGCCTTGAATTCCCGCCGCTGACCCCCACAGGGGAGGCACGCGGCCCGTGAAGAGTGCCGCAGGCGCGGCCGTGGGCGGCGCCTTCCAACCAGCCATCCGGGAGTCGGTTACAGCGATGACGGCCAACGAAGGAGAGCGGCACGACCCGGCCGCCGAGCCCACGACGGTGCTGCCGGAGACGGCCGCCCAGCTGGTCGAGCTCGAGCGCCTGCAGCAGGCGCTGCAGGAGTCCGAGGAGCGTGCCAAGAGCCACTGGGAGCAGTACCTGCGCGCCGTGGCGGAGCTGGACAACGTGCGCAAGCGCGCGCAGCGCGACATCGAGTCCGCCAACCGCTACGGGCTGGAGAAGCTGGCCCAGGAGCTGCTGCCGGTGAAGGACAGCCTGGAGCTTGCGGTCCAGAACGCCTCGCGGGCCGATGCGGCGAGCCTCAAGGCCGGCTCCGAGGCCACGCTGGCGCTGCTGACCAAGGCGCTCGAGAAGTTCGGCGTGCAGGTGATCGAGCCTGCGGGCGAGCCCTTCGATCCGGCCCGGCACGAGGCGATGATGGCGCAGGAGTCCGCCACCGCCGAGCCGAACTCGGTCCTGCAGGTGGTGCAGCCGGGGTACGAGCTCAATGGGCGGTTGCTGCGCCCGGCGCGGGTGATCGTGGCCAAAGAGCCTTCGCGGGCTTGAAACCCCGCCGGCGACCCCTACCAAGTGGCCCTAGAATGTCCCCTTTTAGAGAGCAGCGGCGCGGAGAGTACTCATGGCAAAGGTAATCGGAATCGACCTCGGCACGACCAATTCGTGCGTGGCCATCATGGAGGGCGGTAAGCCCCGGGTCATCGAGAACAGCGAGGGCGACCGCACCACCCCCTCGATCGTCGCCCTGACCAAGGACGGGGAGTGGCTGGTCGGCCAGCCGGCCAAGCGCCAGGCGGTCACCAACCCGCAGAACACGCTGTTCGCCATCAAGCGCCTCATCGGCCGCAAGTTCGACGACGAGGTGGTGCAGCGCGACATCAAGATGGTGCCCTACCGGATCGCCAAGGCCGACAACGGCGATGCCTGGGTCGAGGTGCAGGGCAAGAAGATGGCCCCGCCGGAAGTCTCGGCGCGCGTGCTCATGAAGATGAAGAAGACCGCCGAGGACTACCTGGGCGAGGCGGTCACCGAGGCCGTCATCACCGTGCCGGCCTACTTCAACGACTCGCAGCGCCAGGCGACCAAGGACGCCGGGCGCATCGCCGGCCTCACCGTCAAGCGCATCATCAACGAGCCGACCGCCGCGGCGCTCGCCTACGGCCTCGACAAGTCCGGTGGCGACCGCAAGATCGCGGTCTATGACCTGGGCGGGGGCACCTTCGACATCTCCATCATCGAGATCGCCGAAGTCGACGGCGAGCGCCAGTTCGAGGTGCTCTCCACCAACGGCGACACCTTCCTCGGCGGCGAGGACTTCGACCTGCGCATCATCAATTTCCTCGCCGAGCAGTTCCAGAAGGAGTCCGGCGTCGACGTGCGCCAGGACCCGCTCGCCATGCAGCGCCTGAAGGAGGCGGCCGAGAAGGCGAAGATCGAGCTCTCCTCGACGCAGCAGACCGACATCAACCTGCCCTACATTACCGCCGATGCCTCGGGCCCGAAGCACCTGAACATCAAGCTGACGCGTGCCAAGCTCGAGTCGCTGGTGGAGGACCTGGTGCAGAAGACCATCGGCCCGTGCCGCACCGCGCTCAAGGACGCCGGCCTCTCCGACAAGGACGTGGCCGAGGTGATCCTGGTCGGCGGGCAGACGCGCATGCCGCTGGTGCAGAAGTACGTCAAGGACTTCTTCGGCAAAGAGCCGCGCAAGGACGTGAACCCGGACGAGGCGGTCGCGGTCGGCGCGGCCATCCAGGCCGGCGTGCTCGCCGGTGAGGTGAAGGACGTGCTGCTGCTGGATGTGACGCCGCTGTCGCTCGGCATCGAGACCCTCGGCGGCATCATGACCAAGCTGATCGAGAAGAACACGACCATCCCGACCAAGGCCTCCAACACCTTCTCGACTGCGGATGACAACCAGACGGCCGTGACCATTCACGTGCTGCAGGGCGAGCGCGACCGCGCCGCGGACAACAAGTCCCTCGGCAAGTTCGACCTGACCGACATCCCGCCGGCACCGCGCGGCATGCCGCAGGTGGAGGTGTCCTTCGACATCGACGCCAACGGCATCCTCAACGTGTCCGCCAAGGACAAGGCGACCGGCAAGGAGCAGAAGATCATCATCAAGGCCTCGAGCGGCCTCAACGAGGATGAGATCAAGCGCATGGTGCGCGATGCCGAGGCGCACGCTGCCGATGACAAGCGCTTCCGCGAGCTGGTCGAGTCGCGCAACAAGGCCGACGGGCTGATCCATGCGGTGGAGAAGTCACTGCAGAGCCTGGGCGACAAGGCCGACGGGGCCGAGCGCGCCCGCATCGAGAGCGCGGTCTCGGATCTGCGCACGGCGCTGAAGGGCGATGACAAGGGCGCGATCGACAAGAAGGCCGAGGCGCTCGCCCAGGCCTCCGCGGCGGTCGCCCAGCGCGCCTACCAGGCCGAGCAGGGCGCCGGTGCCGGCGCAGGCCCGGAGGCGGCCGCCGGTGCAGCCCCTGGCGCGGGCGGGCAGCCCGGTGGCGGAAAGCGCGACGACGTCGTGGACGCGGAGTTCGAAGAGGTGAAGGATCCGAACCGCAAGGCCTCCTGAGGGCGGTGAGCAAAGCGGTAGGGCATGGCGAAGCGCGATTACTACAAGGTCCTCGACGTACCGAAGACCGCCACTGAAGCTGAGATCAAGAAGGCCTACCGTCGCCTGGCGATGAAATACCATCCTGATCGCAATCCCGGCGATCAGGAGGCGGAGGAGAACTTCAAGGAGGCCAAGGAGGCCTGCGAGGTGCTCAGCGACGCCCACAAGCGCGCCACCTACGATCAGTACGGGCACGCGGGCCTGGAGGCGGCCGCGCGCGGCGGCGGCCGCGGCGGCTTCTCCGCCGACACCTTCAGCGACATTTTCGGGGATGTCTTCGGCGATATCTTCGGCGGCGGCCGCCGTGGCGGGCGCAGCCAGGTCTACCGCGGCGCGGATTTGCGCTACGAGCTGGAGCTGCAGCTGCCGCAGGCGGTGTTCGGCCACCAGGTTGAGATCGAGGTGCCGCGCCTGTCCGAGTGCGAGACCTGCCACGGCAGCGGTGCCGCCAAGGGTTCGAGCCCGGTGACCTGCGAGACCTGTGGCGGCGCCGGCCAGGTGCGCGTCTCGCAGGGGTTCTTCCAGCTGCAGCAGACCTGCCCACGCTGCCGTGGCGCGGGCACCATGGTGCGCAATCCCTGCGACACCTGCCTCGGGCAGGGGCGCGTGCGCCGCACGCGCAAGCTCTCGGTCAAAGTGCCGGCCGGGGTGGACACGGGTGATCGCGTGCGCCTCTCCGGTGAGGGCGAGGCCGGCCGCAACGGCGGTCCCCCCGGGGACCTGTACGTCGAGATCCACGTGCGCGAGCACGCCATCTTCGAGCGCGACGGCGAGCACCTCAGCTGCGAGGTCCCGGTGAGCTTTGCGACCGCAGCGCTCGGCGGCAGCGTCGCCGTGCCCACCCTCGAGGGCGACGTCACCCTGAAGATCCCCGCGGAGACGCAGTCGGGGCGCGTGTTCCGCCTGCGCGAGAAGGGCGTCAAGCCGGTGCGCGGCGGCGGCCGCGGCGACCTGTTCTGCCGCGTCGTGGTGGAGACCCCGGTGCACCTCTCGGCCGAGCAGCGCGAGCTCATCCGCAGGCTCGAGGAGTCGCTGCAGACGCACCCCGCCAAGCACGCCCCGCGCGAGAAGGGCTTCCTCGAGGGCGTGCGGCGCTTCTTTTCCGGCTCCGACGAAGACTTCAAGCACTCCCGATGAGCGCCCCGGGCGCGGCGCGGCCCACGCGGGTGGTGCTGGTCGGCGCCCTCGGGCGCATGGGACGTACGCTCCTCGGGCTGGCGCCACAATTCCCGCAAGTGCAGCTGGCGGGCGCCATCATCGCCCCCGGCAGCCAGCAGCTCGGACAGGACAGCGGCACGGCCGCGGGACTCACCGCCAACGGGGTGGCACTCAGCGCCGAGCTCGCCGCCGTGCTGAGCGCGGCCGAGGTGGTCGTTGACTTCAGTCAGCCGCAGGCCAGCGCCGCGACGCTCGCGGCCTGCCGCGCCGCCGGGTGCGCCCTGCTCCTCGGCACCACCGGCTATCCGCCGGCGCTCGAGGCGCAGTTCGCGGAGGCGGCGCGCCGCATCGCGCTCCTGGTCGCACCCAACACGAGCCTCGGGGTGACGCTGCTGCTGGAGCTCGCGGCGCGCGCCGCCGCGGCGCTGCCTACGTTCCGGCCGCGCATCTGCGAGACCCACCACGCCGGCAAGCGCGATGCGCCCTCGGGCACCGCGCTGGCGCTCGAGGCGGTGATCCGCAGCCACGCGCCGCAGGCGGTGGTGGAGGTGGAATCGAGGCGCACCGGCGAGGTAGTCGGGGAGCATAGGGTGAGCTTTTTCGGGCCCGCGGAGAGCCTCGAGCTGACCCATCGCGCACAGGATCGGGCGGTGTTCGCCCGGGGGGCGCTTGCGGCCGCGCTCTGGCTTGCGTCACGGCCCCCCGGACGTTACGCGATGCGCGACGTGCTCTCCTGAAAACAGGCACTTACACGGCTCTCCGTGAGAGGGCATGAGGTGCGAAAGTGCCCCAAATGCGGGGGAATTTTCGTGGACACAAAAGCCTTAAAGCCCGTAAACTTTCCGCCTAATCCGTGTACGGGTTAGTCCAAGCAAAGGCGGGAGGATGTTCGAAGGAACTCCTCCCGCTTTTGTGTATCTGCGTCAGGGAGAATTGATCACGTGAGCTTTCCTGCGGTGCTCGCGCTGGCCGACGGAACGATCTTCCGCGGCCAGTCGATCGGAGCCAAAGGCAACACCACAGGCGAAGTCGTTTTCAACACCGCGCTCACCGGGTACCAGGAAATTCTCACCGACCCCTCCTACGCGCGGCAGCTGGTGACGCTCACCTGCCCGCACATCGGCAACACCGGCACCACGCCCGAAGACCTCGAGTCCCAGCAGATCTTCTGCGCCGGGCTGATCGTCCGCGACCTGCCGGCGGTGCCGAGCAACTGGCGCGCCAACGAGAGCCTCGGGGAGTTCCTCGAGCGCGGGCGCGTAGTGGCCATCGCCGGCATCGACACGCGCAAGCTGACCCGCATCCTGCGCGAGAAGGGCGCGCAGGCCGGCTGCATCATGACCGGCGAGCAGGTGGACGAGGCGGCCGCGGTGCGCCTGGCGCGCAAGTTCCCCGGCCTCAAGGGCATGGACCTGGCGAAGGTGGTCTCGACCAAGAAGAGCTACCAGTGGAACGAGGGCACCACCTGGCCGGAGCCGACGCGCGTGCCCATCCGCGCCAACCAGCGCCTGCACGTGGTGGCCTACGACTACGGCATCAAGCGCAACATCCTGCGCCTGCTCGCCGACGGCGGCTGCCGCATGACGGTGGTGCCGGCGCAGACTCCCGCCGAGGAGGTGCTGGCGCTCGAGCCCGACGGCATCTTCCTCTCCAACGGCCCGGGCGACCCCGAGCCGTGCGACTACGCCATCAAGGCGACGCAGCGCTTCCTCGAGACTGACCTGCCGCTGTTCGGCATCTGCCTCGGGCATCAGCTGCTCGGCCTCGCCGTCGGTGCCAGCACCGTGAAAATGAAGTTCGGCCACCACGGCGCCAACCACCCGGTGCAGGACCTGGAGAGCGGCCGCGTCTTCATCACCAGCCAGAATCACGGCTTCGCCGTCGATGAGGACACGCTGCCGAAGCACGTCAAGGCGACGCACCGCTCGCTCTTCGACGGCTCGCTCCAGGGCCTGGCCCTCATCGACCGCCCCGCCTTCAGCTTCCAGGGACACCCCGAGGCCAGCCCCGGTCCGCACGACCTGAAGCCCCTGTTCGAGCGCTTCAACCACCTGATGCTGCGGCGCCTGCAGGCGCAGCTGAAGCTGGCCGAGGAAAACCTGCGGCAGCGTGCCGGCGGACGCTGACGGCGCCATGCCCAAGCGCACCGACCTGCACAGCATCCTCATCATCGGGGCCGGCCCGATCGTCATCGGCCAGGCGTGCGAATTCGACTACTCGGGGGCGCAGGCCTGCAAGGCGCTGCGCGAGGAGGGTTACCGGGTGATCCTGGTGAACTCCAACCCCGCCACCATCATGACCGACCCGGAGATGGCCGATGCCATCTACATCGAGCCGGTCAACGCCAAGAGCGTCGCGCGCATCATCGAGAAGGAGCGCCCGGATGCGCTGCTGCCGACCATGGGCGGGCAGACCGCGCTCAACACGGCACTCGACCTGGTGCGCGAGGGCGTGCTGGAGAAGTACGACGTCGAGCTGATCGCCGCTTCCCGCGCCGCCATCGACATGGCCGAGGACCGCGAGCTGTTCCGCAACGCCATGCGTGAGATCGGGCTTGCGACCCCGCAGTCGCAGATCGCGCGCAGCATGGAGGAGGCGCTCGCGATCGCAGGCGAAATCGGCTACCCGGTGGTCATCCGTCCCTCCTTCACCCTCGGCGGCTCGGGCGGGGGCATCGCCTACAACCGCGAGGAACTCGAGGAGATCGTGGCGCGCGGCCTGGATGCCTCGCCCACCGGTGAGGTGCTGCTGGAAGAGTCGGTGATCGGCTGGAAAGAGTTCGAGATGGAGGTGGTGCGCGACCACAAGGACAACTGCATCATCGTCTGCTCGATCGAGAACCTCGATCCGATGGGCGTGCACACCGGCGACTCCATCACCATCGCCCCGGCGCTGACCCTCACCGACAAGGAATACCAGCGCATGCGCGACGCCTCGATCGCGGTGCTGCGCAAGATCGGGGTCGACACCGGCGGCTCCAACGTGCAGTTCGCGGTGAGCCCCGAGGACGGGCGGCTGCTCGTGATCGAGATGAACCCGCGCGTGTCGCGCTCCTCGGCGCTCGCCTCCAAGGCGACCGGCTTCCCGATCGCCAAGATCGCCGCCAAGCTCGCCGTCGGCTACACCCTGGATGAGCTCAAGAACGACATCACCGGCGGGGCGACGCCGGCCTCCTTCGAGCCCTCGATCGACTACGTGGTCACCAAGGTGCCGCGCTTCACCTTCGAGAAGTTCCCCGCCGCCAACGACCGGCTCACGACGCAGATGAAGTCCGTCGGCGAGGTCATGGCCATCGGCCGCACCTTCCAGGAGTCGCTGCAGAAGGCGCTGCGCGGGCTGGAGACCGGACTGGACGGCCTGACGCCGCAGCTGCCGCTGCCCCTCACCGATGAGCAGGCTGACCGCCTGGCGCACGAGCTGCGCGCCCCGGGCGCCAACCGCCTGCTGTACGTGGCCGATGCCTTCCGCGCCGGCTGGACGCGCGAGCGCATCCACGAGCTGACGCGCATCGACCCGTGGTTCCTCGGCCAGATCGCCGAGCTCATCGCCGAGGAGGCGCAAGTGCGCGAGCAGGGCCTGGGGGCGCTCGCGGCCGAGCGTCTGCGCTTGCTCAAGCGCCGCGGCTTCGCCGATGCGCGCCTGGCGAAGCTGGTGGACATGCCCGAGAAGGCGATCCGCGACAAGCGCCACGAGCTCAACGTGCGCCCGGTGTACAAGCGCGTCGACACCTGCGCCGCCGAGTTCGCCACCTCGACCGCCTACCTGTATTCCACCTACGAGGAGGAGTGCGAGGCGCAGCCGACCACGCGGCGCAAGGTCATGATCCTCGGCGGCGGCCCGAACCGCATCGGCCAGGGGATCGAGTTCGACTACTGCTGCGTGCATGCGGCGCTGCAGCTGCGCGAGGACGGGTTCGAGACCATCATGGTCAACTGCAACCCCGAGACCGTCTCGACCGACTACGACACCTCCGACCGCCTGTACTTCGAGCCCCTCACGCTCGAGGACGTGCTCGAGGTGCTCGCGGTCGAGAAGCCCGAGGGCGTGATCGTGCAGTTCGGCGGGCAGACGCCGCTGAAGCTGTCGCGCGCGCTCGAGGCCGCCGGCGCCCCGATCATCGGCACCTCGCCCGACTCCATCGACATCGCCGAGGACCGCGAGCGCTTCCAGGCGCTGGTGCGCAAGCTCGCACTGAAACAGCCGGCCAATGCCACCGCGCGCACCGAGGAGCAGGGCGTGCAGCTGGCGCGCGAGGTCGGCTTCCCGCTGGTGGTGCGCCCCTCGTACGTGCTCGGCGGGCGCGCCATGGAGGTGGTGTTCACGGAGGAGGACCTGCGCACCTACATGACGCACGCCGTGCAGGTGAGCAACGACAGCCCGGTGCTGCTCGACCGCTTCCTCGACGTGGCGATCGAGGTGGACGTCGATGCGGTATGCGACGGCGAGGACGTGCTGATCGGCGGCATCATGGAGCACATCGAGCAGGCCGGCGTGCACTCCGGAGACTCCTCCTGCTCGCTGCCGCCGAACAGCCTGACGCGCGAGACGCAGCGCGAGCTGCGCGAGCAGACCCGCAAGCTCGCGCGCGCTCTGAACGTGGTCGGGCTCATGAACATCCAGTTCGCCATCCAGGCCGGCGTCATCTACGTGCTGGAGGTGAACCCGCGCGCCTCGCGCACCGTGCCGTTCGTCTCCAAGGCGACCGGCTTGCCGCTGGCCAAGATCGCCGCGCGCGTCATGACGGGGCGCAAGCTGAAGCAGCTGGTGGGGGCGATCGAGCGCGTGCCGCCGTACTTCTCGGTGAAGGAGTCGGTGTTCCCGTTCGTGAAGTTCCCGGAGGCCGACCCGATCCTCGGCCCGGAGATGAAGTCCACCGGCGAGGTCATGGGCACCGGGCGCACCTTCGGCGAGGCCTACGCCAAGGCGCAGACCGCCTCGGGCGTGACGCTGCCGCGCCAGGGGGTGGCCTTCATCAGCGTGCGTGACCGCGACAAGGGCGCCGCGGTGCTGCTGGCGAAGAAGCTCATCGAGCGCGGCTTCGAGCTGGTCGCCACCGAGGGCACGGCACGGGCGCTCGGTGAGGCGGGCGTCAGCTGCCGGCGCGTCAACAAGGTGCGCGAGGGGCGGCCGCATATCGTCGACATGATCAAGAACGACGAGATCGACCTGGTGGTCAACACCACCGAGGGCAAGCAGGCCATCCGCGAGTCGCACTCGATCCGCCGCGAGGCGGTGCACCGGCGCGTCACCTACTACACCACGATCGCCGCCGGACTTGCGACCTGCGAGGCGCTCGACCACGTCGATGAGGTGGAGGTCAACCGCCTGCAGGACCTGCACCGCGAGGCCGCCTCGGCATGAAGCGCACGCCCATGACCGCGCGCGGGGCGGAGGCGCTGCGCGCCGAGCTGAAGAAGCTCAAGAGCCACGACCGTCCCACGATCATCAAGGCGATCGCCGAGGCGCGCGGCCACGGCGACCTGTCCGAGAATGCCGAGTACCACGCAGCGCGCGAGCAGCAGGGCTTCATCGAGGGACGGATCGCCGAGATCGAGAACAAGCTCGCCAATGCCGAGGTCATCGAGCCCGACCGGCTCCCCAACACCGGGCGCGTCATCTTCGGGGCGGTCGTGGAGCTGGAGGACCAGGACAGCGGCGAGCGCGTCATCTACCAGGTGGTGGGCGAGGACGAGGCCGACATCCGTGCCGGGCGCATCTCGGTGACCTCGCCGATCGCGCGCGCGCTGGTCGGCAAGCTCACAGGCGAAGTGGTCGACGTGCAGGCCCCCGGCGGGGTGCGCTCGTTCGAGATCCTGGTGGTGCGCCTCGAGTGAGGCGGCCGCCTCAGGCCTCGGGGATGAGGATGCGCGGTGAGTCCTCGCGCGGCCGGTAGAAGAGCGCGACGTTGCCGATGCGCTGCACCAGGGCACTGCCGCTGCCCTCGGCCAGCTGCGCGATGAGCTGCGCGCGCCCCTCGCGGTCACCGCCGGGCACCTTCACCTTGACGAGCTCGTGATCGTGCAGCGCACGGGCCAGCTCACTCACCACCGCCGCGCTCGCGCCGGCGTGCCCGATGCGCACGATGGGCCCGAGGGCGTGCGCCAGCCCGCGCAGGTGGCGCTTCTGGCGCTCGCTCAGGCGCGGCGCCGTGCTGCTGGTGGCGGGTGTGCTCATGCAGGCATTGTAGGACGCCGGAACTTGTGCGGGGGCTTGGGCTTCTAAAAGGATGAGTCGCCGTTCCAAGAGCAGTGACCGCTGGCTGAAGGAGCACTTTGCCGATCCTTACGTGCAGCGCGCCCGTGCCGCCGGCTACCGCTCGCGCGCCGTCTTCAAGCTCGAGGAGATCGACCGGCGCGAGCGGCTGCTGCGCCCGGGCCGGGTCGTCCTCGATCTGGGCGCCGCCCCCGGGGCCTGGAGCCAGTACGCGAGGCAGCGCGTCGGTGCGGGCGGGCGCGTGATCGCGAGCGACATCCTGCCCATGGAGCCGCTCGCGGGGGTCGAGTTCGTGCAGGGGGACTTCCGCGAGGCCGCGGTCCTCGAGGAACTCACCGCACTTGCGCCGGGGCGCGTGGTGGATGTCCTGCTCTCGGACATGGCCCCGAATCTCTCCGGGGTGGACGTGATCGACCACCCCCGGGCCATGTACCTGGCGGAACTGGCGCTGGATCTTGCCGGGGACGTCTTGAAGGGGGGCGGCGATGCCCTGATCAAGGTGTTTCAGGGCTCCGGGTTCGAGGATCTGGTGACCGCGGCCCGGCAACGCTTCGGCAAGGTGAAGCTGGTAAAACCCAGCGCTTCCCGCTCACGCAGTCCGGAGATGTATTTACTGGCCATGCAGTTTCGCTTGGTGTAGGTTCAATCGATGCCTGGAGGACGCCGTGCACGGCAATAAGGACGCAACCCTTTGAATGATTTGACAAAAAATATCCTGCTGTGGGTGGTTATCGTATTCGTCCTGCTGCTGGTTTTTTCCCGCTACATGCCAGCCGTCGGGCAGCCCCAGGAGATCCCGTACTCGCAGTTCCTCGATGACGTGAGGTCCGAGCGCGTCGAGGCCGTCGTCATGCAGGCGGAGATGATCTACGGGACCATGAAGGATAAGTCGACGTTCAAGACGCGCAACCCCGAGACCGACTACACCGCCCTCATCGGCAGCCTCTCCAAGGCCCACGTCAAAATCGAGGCGCGCGAGCCGAAGCAGCCGAACTTTGTCGGCCAGCTGCTGATGAACATGGCACCGGCGCTGCTGTTGATCGTGGTGTTCCTGTACATGCTGCGGCAGATGCAGGGCGCCTCCGGCGGCCGCGGCGCGATGTCCTTCGGCAAGAGCCGGGCGCGCCTGCTGGGCGAGGACCAGGTCAACGTCACCTTCGCCGACGTCGCCGGGGTCGATGAGGCCAAGCAGGAGGTCGCCGAGATCGTCGACTTCCTCAAGGACCCGGGCAAGTTCCAGAAGCTCGGCGGCAAGATCCCCAAGGGCGTGCTCATGGTCGGCTCGCCCGGTACCGGCAAGACGCTGCTGGCGCGTGCCATTGCGGGTGAGGCCAAGGTGCCCTTCTTCACCATCTCCGGCTCCGATTTCGTCGAGATGTTCGTCGGCGTGGGCGCCTCGCGCGTGCGCGACATGTTCGAGCAGGCCAAGAAGCACGCGCCCTGCATCATCTTTATCGACGAGATCGACGCGGTCGGCCGGCATCGCGGCGCGGGCCTCGGCGGCGGCCACGACGAGCGCGAGCAGACCCTGAACCAGCTGCTGGTGGAGATGGACGGTTTCGAGGGCAACGAGGGCATCATCGTCATCGCCGCCACCAACCGCCCGGACGTGCTCGATCCGGCGTTGCTGCGCCCGGGGCGCTTCGACCGCCAGGTGGTCGTGCCGCTGCCCGACGTGCGCGGCCGCGAGCAGATCCTGCGCGTGCACATGCGGCGCGTGCCGCTCGCCGATGACGTGAAGCCGGGGCTGATCGCGCGCGGCACGCCGGGCTTCTCCGGTGCCGACCTCGCCAACCTCGTCAACGAGGCGGCCCTGTTCGCCGCGCGCGCCAACAAGCGCATCGTCGGCATGGACGAGTTCGAGCGCGCCAAGGACAAGATCTACATGGGCGCCGAGCGGCGCTCCATGGTGATGTCGGACCACGAGAAGAAGATGACCGCCTACCACGAGGCCGGGCATGCCATCGTCGGCTTCATGGTTCCCGACCACGACCCGGTCTACAAGGTGACCATCATCCCGCGCGGCCGCGCGCTCGGGCTCACCTGGTACCTGCCGGAGGGCGACCGCTACAGCACCAGCCGCCGCGAGCTCGAGAGTCGCATCACCTCGCTGTTCGGCGGGCGCTGCGCCGAGGAGCTGATCTTCGGTGTCGACGGCGTCACCACCGGGGCAGCCAACGACATCGAGCGCGCCACCGAGCTCGCCCGCAACATGGTCACCAAGTGGGGCCTGTCGGACAAGCTCGGCCCGCTCACCTACTCGGAGGAGACCGGCGAGGTCTTCCTCGGGCGCACCGTCACCCAGCACAAGCAGGTCTCGGACGTGACCGCGCACGCCATCGACGAGGAGGTGCGGCGCGTGATCGAGGGCAACTACACGCGCGCCAAGGAGATCCTCGAGACCAACCTCGAGAAGCTGCACATGATGGCTGACGCCCTCATCAAGTACGAGACCATCGATGAGGAGCAGATGAAGGACATCATGGCCGGCAAGACCCCGAAGCCGCCGGCCGGCTGGGACGACACCCTCTCCAATCGCCCGCCCAAGGCGCCCTCCGCGGAAGGACCCGCCGCCGGCCCGCCGCCGATACCGGCCGGCCAGCACTGACCGCAGCGCGCGTGGCCGGCCTGCCGGCAAGCGGCCTGCAGCTGCGCTGCGCCGCGCGCACGCTCGATCTTGCGCACCCCCTCGTCATGGGGGTGCTCAACGTCACCCCCGATTCCTTCTCCGATGGCGGCCGGTTCGCCGATGCCGGCGCGGCGATCGCGCACGGACTGCGCCTGGCGGAGGAGGGTGCCTCCCTCATCGACGTCGGCGGGGAGTCCACGCGTCCGGGCGCCGCCGCAGTGAGCGTGGCGGAGGAGCTCGCTCGCGTGCTGCCGGTCATCCGCGGCCTGAGCCGCGCCGGGCTCGCGGTCTCGGTCGACACCAGCAAGCCGGAGGTGATGCGGGCGGCGGGCGCCGAGGGCGCCGCCCTCATCAACGACGTGCGCGCGCTGCGCGCGCCCGGGGCGCTCGCGGCGGCGCACGCGAGTGGCTGCGCCGTGTGCCTGATGCACATGCAGGGCGAGCCGCGCACCATGCAGCACGCGCCGCACTACCAGGACGTGGTGGCCGAGGTGCGCGGCTTCCTCGCCGAGCGCCTCAGCGCCTGCCGGGCGGCCGGTTTCGCCAGCGAGCAGCTGCTGGTCGATCCGGGCTTTGGCTTCGGCAAGAACTACCAGCACAACCTGACATTGCTGCGGCGGCTGGGCGAGCTGGCCGACCTCGGGGTGCCGCTGCTGGCCGGCTTGTCGCGCAAGTCGCTGCTCGGCAAACTCACCGGGCGTGCCCCCGCGGAGCGCGTCTACGGCAGCGTGGCGCTCGCGGTGATCGCCGTGCTGCGGGGGGCGCGTATCATCCGCGCGCACGACGTGGCGGCGACCGTGGATGCGCTGCGCGTCGTCAGCGCGCTCGAGGAAGGAGGCTAGGCAAGTGGCGCGGCGTTACTTCGGCACCGATGGGGTGCGCGGCCGGGTCGGCGAGCACCCGATGACGGTGGACTTCGCGCTGCAGCTGGCGAGCGCCGCGGCGCGCGTGCTGGCGCCCGAGGGCGGCACGGTGCTGATCGGCAAGGACACGCGCCTGTCGGGGTACATGTTCGAGGCGGCGCTGGAAGCCGGCTTCGTGGCCGCCGGCGTGAACGTCATGCTGATCGGGCCGCTGCCGACGCCGGGCATCGCCTACATGACGCGCCGCTTCAACTGCGATTTCGGGGTCGTCATCAGCGCCTCGCACAATCTCTACGATGACAACGGCATCAAGTTCTTCGACGCCTCCGGCGGCAAGCTCTCCGATGAGTTCGAGGAGCGCATCGAGGCGGAGCTGGCACAACCGCCACTCACCCGCGCGTCGCGCAACCTCGGACGCGCCACGCGCGCTGACCGCTCGCGCACGCTCTACCAGGAGTTCTGCGCCGCCACCCTGCCGCCCGGGATCGACCTGTCGGGGCTGAAGATCGTGGTGGATTGCGCCAACGGCGCCGCCTACAAGGTCGCGCCGCGCATCCTCGCCGACCTCGGCGCGGAGATCGTGCCGATCGGCTGCTCGCCCAACGGGCGCAACATCAACGACGGCTGCGGCTCGACCGCCCCGGACCTGCTGCAGCTCACCGTGCCCGGCGTGCGCGCCAACGTGGGCGTGGCGCTGGACGGGGACGGGGACCGCCTGGTGATGGTCGACCACCTCGGGCGCATCGTGGATGGCGACCAGCTGCTGTACGTCATCGCGCGCGCGCTCAAGGACAGCGGCAGCCTACGGGGCCCGGTGGTCGGCACCGTCATGAGCAACCTCGGACTTGAGCTGGCGCTGCGTGCCGCGGGCATCGAGTTCCGGCGCGCCGCGGTCGGTGACCGCTACGTGCACGCGCTGCTGCGCGAGACCCAGGGCATGCTCGGCGGGGAGACCTCCGGTCACATCCTGTGCCTGGACAAGACCACCACCGGGGACGGCCTGGTGAGCGCACTGCAGGTGCTCGCGGTCATGAAGACCACCGGGCGCGAGCTCGCCGAGCTGGTCGCCCCGATGCGCAAGTTCCCGCAGGTGCTGCTCAACGTGAAGGTCGCCTCGCGCTTCGACCCGACCCAGGTGAGTGCGGTGCAGGAGGCGGTGGCCCGTACCGAGGCACGCCTGGGGGATGAGGGGCGCGTGGTTCTGCGCGCCTCCGGCACCGAGCTGGTGATCCGCGTGATGGTCGAGGGGCGCGAGGAGGTGCTCACCCGCAACGCCGCCGCGGAGCTCGCCGAGGTCGTGCGCAACAGTGCGCCTGCCAAGGCCTGATCGCGCACTTATTCATTATAAATCAATTAATTAGCTTGTCTTGGCCGCCCCAGGCGGCGAGCGTTGCGCGCCCCTGCCTGCATGGCTATGATCGCGCGCCCTTAAAACATGCCCAAAGGCGCACCGCCAGGCTGGTGCGCGCGAGGCCGCTGGATGCGCCGCCCCATAGTTGCCGGTAACTGGAAGATGCACGGTTCGCGCGCGGACAATGCGCGCCTGATCGAGGAGCTGCTCGCGGGCTGCCCGGCACGGCCGGCGGCACTGAGCGTGGTGTGCCCGCCGTTCGTGTACCTGCAGGAGGTCGGCCGGCTGCTGCGCGATTCGCATTTCAGCCTCGGGGGACAGGACGTGTGCGCGGATGCGCAGGGCGCCTTCACCGGTGAAGTCTCGGCGGGCATGCTGAAGGATGTCGGCTGCGAGTACGTGATCGTCGGGCACTCGGAGCGGCGGCTGCTGTACCGCGAGAGCGATCAGCTGGTGGCGCGCAAGTTCGGCGCGGCACTGGCCAAGGGGCTGGTCCCGATCCTGTGCGTGGGCGAGCAGCTCGCCGATCGCGAGGCGGGACGCACCAACGAGGTGATCGCACGCCAGCTCGACGTCGTGCTCGAGCTCTCCGGCGCCGGCGCGCTCGAGCAGGCCGTGGTGGCATACGAGCCGGTGTGGGCCATCGGCACCGGACGCAACGCGACGCCGCAGCAGGCCGAGGAAGTGCACGCCTTCATCCGCGCCCGGATCGGAGCCCGGGATGCTAGAATTGCCGCGGCGACACGCATTCTCTATGGCGGCAGCGTCAAGGCGGGCAACGCCGCCGAGTTGTTCGCGATGCCGGACGTTGATGGCGGCTTGATCGGTGGCGCCTCGCTAAAGGCTGACGAGTTCCTGGCAATCCTGGCCGCGGCCGGCCCGGGCTGAGTGAGTTTTTCCAATGTGGTTGCAAAAGATTCTGACGTTCGTGCAGCTGGCCTCCGCCGTGGCCGTCGTGGGGCTGGTGCTGCTGCAGCGAGGCAAGGGCGCGGATGCCGGTGCCGGCTTCGGCGCCGGCGCCTCGGGAACCGTGTTCGGTGCCCGTGGCGCCACCACGGCGCTGTCGCGCGCCACCGCGATCTTCGCCGCGATCTTCATGCTCAACAGTCTGGCCCTGGCGTACCTGGCCACGCGGCCCGCAGCTGAGGCGCAGCGCACGATCCTCGATGAGGCCGCGCAGAAGCCGGCCAGCGCGCCCGCCCCGGGCAACGCTGCGCCGAGTGCGCCTGCGACCGCGCCTGCGCCCGCACCGGCTGCGCCAGCGCCGCAGCCGGCACCGAAGTAAAGACCATCGCCGACGTGGTGGAATTGGTAGACACACTAGCTTGAGGGGCTAGCGCCGCAAGGTGTGGGAGTTCGAATCTCCCCGTCGGCACCAAATCGCCGGATGGCGCTGCTACAATGCGCGCCTTTACAGGGGGCAGGTCGAGGTCCGATCTGCCTTTTTTACGGTCGTCGCCGATGCTGTCCAACTATCTGCCGATCCTGATCTTTTTGATCGTGGCCGCGGCCCTGGCGGGCGTGCTCCTCGTTCTCGGCACCGGCATCGGCCGCTACTTCGCACGCTTCCACGACGATCAGGCCAAGCGCGCCCCGTACGAGTGCGGCTTCGATGCCTTCGAGGACACGCGCACCAAGTTCGATGTGCGTTACTACCTGGTGGCGATCCTCTTCATCGTCTTCGACCTGGAGATCGCGTTCCTGTTTCCCTGGGCGGTCGCGCTGTCCAAGATCGGCGCCTTCGGGCTCACCGCCATGGGCATCTTCCTGCTGATCCTCGTGGTGGGCTTCGTGTACGAGTGGAAGAAGGGGGCGCTGGAATGGGACTAGCCGCCCCCGACAGTCCGGAAGGCTTCGCGCAGCGCGGCTTCATGACCACCCAGGTGGACAACCTGGTCAACTGGGCGCGCACCGGCTCGCTGTGGCCGATGACCTTCGGGCTGGCCTGCTGCGCGGTGGAGATGATGCACGCCGGCGCCTCGCGCTACGACCTGGACCGCTTCGGCGTCGTGTTCCGGCCGAGCCCGCGCCAGTCCGACGTGATGATCGTCGCCGGCACGCTGGTCAACAAGATGGCCCCGGCACTGCGGCGCGTCTACGACCAGATGGCCGAGCCGCGCTGGGTCATCTCCATGGGCTCCTGTGCCAATGGCGGAGGCTACTACCACTATTCTTATGCGGTGGTACGCGGTTGCGACCGCATCGTGCCCGTGGACGTGTACGTGCCGGGGTGTCCGCCGACCGCGGAGGCGCTGGTGTACGGCATCGTGCAGCTGCAGAAGAAGATCGCCCGCACCAGCACGGTCGCCCGTTAAGCGCCAAGGAGTCAGTCGCAGGTGAGCGAGCGTATCGAAGCTCTCGCCCAGAAGGTTGATGCGCAGCTGCGCGGCCAGGTGCAGCGCACGGGCGCGCTCGCCCACGAGCTCGCCTACGAGAGCGAGCCGGCGGCGCTGCTGGCGGTGTGCCGCACGCTGCGTGATGCGCCGGAGCTGAAGTTCGAGCAGCTGATGGACCTGGCGGGCGTCGATTACCTGCACTACGGGCGCGACGACTGGCAGACGCAGAGCGCCACGCGCTCGGGCTTCAGCCGTGCCCGGGTGGCGCGACCGGAGCTCACTCCCGAGCAAGCCGAGCGTCGCTTCGGTGTGACCTACAACCTGCTCTCTATCACCCACAACCAGCGCCTGCGCCTGAGCGTACGGCTGCCCGACAGCGAAGAGCCGGTGATCGACTCGGTGATCGGGGTATGGGCCGCCGCCAACTGGTTCGAGCGTGAGGCCTTCGATCTTTTCGGCATCCTGTTCCGCGGCCACCCGGACCTGCGCCGCATCCTCACCGACTACGGCTTCATCGGCCACCCGTTCCGCAAGGACTTCCCGCTCATCGGCAACGTCGAGGTGCTGTACGACCCCGCCAAGGGCCGCGTGGTGTATCAGCCGGTGAGCATCACCCCGCGGGTGCTGGTGCCGAAGGTAATTCGCCACGACAACCGCTACGAGCCGGCCCTGAAGGACCCGCCGGCGCCGCGCTGAGGCGGCCAGCACACCGATGAGTAGCGAGATCCGCAACTACACGATGAACTTCGGTCCGCAGCACCCGGCGGCGCACGGCGTGCTGCGCCTGGTGCTGGAGCTGGATGGCGAGGTCATCCAGAAGGCCGATCCGCACATCGGGCTTTTGCACCGCGCGACCGAGAAGCTCGCCGAGTCCAAGCCCTTCAACCAGTCGATCGGCTACATGGACCGGCTCGACTACGTCTCCATGATGTGCAACGAGCACTCCTACGTGCTCGCCATCGAGCGGCTGCTGGGCATCACGCCCCCCGAGCGTGCGCAGTACATCCGCGTCATGTTCGATGAGATCACGCGCATCCTCAATCACCTCATGTGGCTTGGCGCCCACGGCCTGGACATCGGCGCGATGACGGTGTTCCTGCTGTGCTTCAAGCAGCGCGAGGAGCTCATGGACGTGTACGAGGCGGTCTCGGGCACGCGCATGCACGCCACCTACTACCGGCCGGGCGGGGTCTATCGCGACCTGCCGGAGGCGATGCCCCGGTACCAGGCCTCCAAGTGGCGCTCGGCCAAGGAGGCGGCGCGCATGAACGAGGCGCGCTCCGGGACGATGCTGGACTTCCTGCAGGCCTTCACCGAGGCCTTCCCCAAGGCCGTGGATGACTTCGAGACGCTGCTCACCGACAACCGCATCTGGAAGCAGCGCACCGTCAACATCGGCGTGGTGAGCCCGGAGCGGGCGCTGCAGCTCGGTTTCTCCGGACCGATGCTGCGCGGCTCGGGCCTCGCGTGGGACCTGCGCAAGAAGCAGCCGTACGAGGTGTACGAACGCATGCAGTTCGACGTGCCGGTGGGCACGCACGGGGACTGCTACGACCGCTACCTGGTACGCGTCGAGGAGATGCGCCAGGCGAATCGCATCGTGCGCCAGTGCATCGACTGGCTCAGGGCCAACCCCGGCGCCGTCATGATCGATGACCGCAAGGTGCGCGCGCCCTCGCGCGAGCACATGAAGGAGGACATGGAATCGCTCATCCACCACTTCAAGCTCTTTACGGAGGGCTATGAAGTGCCGGCCGGCGAGACCTACGCGGCCGTGGAGGCGCCCAAGGGCGAGTTCGGCATCTACCTGGTCTCGGACGGGGCCAACAAGCCCTACCGCCTCAAGTGCCGCGCGCCGGGCTTCCCGCACCTGGCGGCGCTCGAGGAGATGAGCCGCGGCCACATGCTGGCGGACGTGGTGGCGGTGATTGGCACCCAGGACATCGTCTTCGGAGAGATCGACCGGTGAGCACTGACGGCCCTGCCGGCACTCCGGGCAAGAGCGCGCTGCTGAGCGCGGCGTCGCGCGCCGAGATCGACCACTGGGTGGCGAAGTTTCCGCCCGGGCGGCAGCGCTCGGCCTGCATCGCGGCGCTGCGCGCCGCGCAGGAGCAGAACCACGGCTTCCTCACCAGCGAGCTCATGGACGCGGTGGCCGAGTACCTGCAGCTGCCGCCGGTGCAGGTGTACGAGGTGGCCGCCTTTTATTCCATGTTCGAGACCCACCCGTGCGGGCGTCACCACGTGAGCATCTGCACCAACATTTCCTGCCTGTTGCGCGGCGGCGAGGAGCTGTTCGCGCACGCGCAGAAGAAGCTCGGCATCGGTCCGAATCAGAGCACCGCCGACGGGCGCATCTTCCTGAAGCAGGAGGAGGAATGCCTGGCGGCCTGCACCGGCGCACCGATGATGATGGTGGACCACGTGTTCCACGAGCACCTGACCGCCGAGAAACTCGAGCAGATACTGGATGAGCTGAAGTGAGCGACCTCGAGAGTCAGTACGCCGCGCGCATGAACCTGACGGTGTTCGAGCCGCTGAAGCTCGAGCGCCCGTGGACGCTGGAGACCTACCGCTCCATCGGCGGCTACAGCGTCTGGGAGCAGCTGCTCAAGGACAAGCCGCCGCGCGAGCAGATCATCGAGCAGGTCAAGGCGTCCGGGTTGCGCGGACGCGGCGGCGCCGGCTTTCCCACCGGCACCAAGTGGAGCTTCATGCCGCGCAACTCGCCGGTGCAGAAGTACCTGGTGTGCAACTCCGATGAGAGCGAGCCGGGCACCTGCCATGACCGCGACATCCTGCGCTACAACCCGCACGCGGTGATCGAGGGCCTGGCGATCGCAGGCTACGCGACCAACTCGACCGTGGCGTACAACTACATCCGCGGTGAGTTCCTGGGCGAGCCCGTGCCGCGCTTCGAGGCCGCGCTGGCGGACGCCTACGCGGCCGGCCTGTTGGGCAAGAACGTGCGCGGCAGCGGCGTCGATTTCGACCTGTACAGCTACGTCGGCGCCGGTGCCTACATCTGCGGCGAGGAGACCGCGCTGCTCGAGTCGCTCGAGGGCAAGCCGGGGCGGCCGCGCTTCAAGCCGCCGTTCCCCGCCAACTTCGGCGTGTACGGTGCGCCCACCACCATCAACAACACGCTGAGCTTCGCCTCCGTGCCGACCATCCTGCGCAAGGGTCCAGCCTGGTTCGCCGGGCTCGGTCCGGCCAACTCCGGCGGCACCATGATCTATTCGGTGTCCGGGCACATCGAGCGGCCGCGCAACATCGAGCTGCCGCTCGGCATCCCGTTCGCGGACCTGCTGGCCTTGTGTGGCGGAGTGCTGGGCGGGCGCCAGCTCAAGGCCGTGATTCCCGGCGGCGTCTCGGTGCCGGTGGTGCCCGGGGACGTCATGCTCAAGACCAACATGGACTACGACTCGGTGAAGGCGGCCGGCTCGGCGCTCGGCACCGGTGCGGCGATCGTCATGGACGAGACCACCTGCATGGTGCGGGTGCTCGAGCGCATCTCGCGCTTCTACTACGCCGAGTCGTGCGGGCAGTGCACACCCTGTCGCGAGGGCACCGGCTGGATGAACCGGCTGCTGAAGCGGGTGCTCGCCGGGCAGGGGCGGCGCGAGGAGCTCGCGCTGCTGGTGGACGTGGCCAACCGCATCGAGGGCCACACCATCTGCGCCTTCGGGGACGCCTCGGCCTGGCCGGTGCAGAGCTTCCTCAAACACTTCCGGCACGAGTTCGAGTACATGATCGACCACGCTGGCCGCAGTCTGGTCAGCGACACGCGCGCGGCGGCAGCCGCGTAGTCGTGGCCACGGGACACAACGGATAACTGGCATGGCGGATGATCTGGTCAGCATAGAGATCGACGGCGTCGCGGTGAAGGCGAAGAAGGGCGAGATGCTCATCCGCGCCACCGACGCGCACGGCGCCTACGTGCCACGCTTCTGTTACCACGAGAAGCTCGCCATCGCCGCCAACTGCCGCATGTGCCTGGTCGAGGTGGAGAAGGCGCCCAAGCCGATGCCCGCGTGCGCCACGCCGATCACCGAGGGCATGAAGGTCTTCACCAAGTCGCCCAAGGCCATCGCGGCGCAGCGCGCCACCATGGAGTTCCTGCTCATCAACCACCCGCTCGACTGCCCGATCTGCGACCAGGGCGGGGAGTGCGAGCTGCAGGACCTGGCGGTCGGCTTCGGCCGCGACGCTTCGCGCTACAACGAGGGCAAGCGCGCGGTACTCGATGAGAATCTCGGCCCGCTGATCGCCACCGACATGACCCGCTGTATCCAGTGCACGCGCTGCGTGCGCTTCACCGAGGAGATCGGCGGGGTGCAGGAGCTCGGTATGATCGGCCGCGGCGAGAACGTGGCGGTACGCACCTACATCGAGAGCACGGTGGACCACGAGCTCTCCGGCAACGTCATCGACCTGTGCCCGGTGGGGGCGCTGGTCTCCAAGCCGTACCGCTTCAGTGCCCGCGCCTGGGAGATGACCTCGACCGCGCTCATCTCGCCGCACGATGCGGTCGGCACCAACCTGTTCGCGCACGTCCTGCGCGGCACCCTCAAGCGCGTCGTGCCGCGCGAGAACGAGGCTGTCAACGAGATCTGGATCGCCGATCGCGACCGCTTCAGTTACGAGGGCATCTACAGCGAGGACCGGCTGCGCAAGCCCCTGGTGCGGCGTGGCGGTGAATGGGTGGAGAGCGACTGGGAGAGCGCCTTGGCCCAGGTGGCCGAGGGGCTGCGCAGCCGGGTCCCCCAGCTGGGCGCGCTCGCCGCGCCCACCGCGACCCTCGAGGAGCTCTACCTGGTGCAGCGCCTGGTGCGTGGCCTGAAGAGCCACAACGTCGACCACCGCCTGCGCCAGCGCGACTTCCGCGACCGCGACGCCGACCCGGTGGTGCCGGCGCTCGGCATGCGCGTGGCGCAGGTGGATGCGCTCGATGCGCTGCTCGTGATCGGCTCGAACCTGCGGCGCGAGGCGCCGCTGCTGGCCCACCGGGTGCGCAAGGCCGCCGGCCGCGGTGCGCAGGTGAGCTTCGTGAACCCGGCCCGGTTTCCGTACCTGTTTCCGGTCAGGAACTACCGCCAGGCGGCACCGCCGGCATTCGTGGGTGAGCTGGCGGCACTGCTCGGCGCGGCGGCGCAGCTGTCCGGCAAGAGCGTGCCGGCGCACCTGAGCGCAGCCGTGCAGGCGGCCCATATAGAGGAGGAGCACCGCGCCATCGCGCAGAGCCTGCTCGCCGGTGAGCACCGCGCGCTCTGGCTCGGTGCGCTGCTGGCCCGGCACGCGCGCTTCATCGACCTGCGCGCCCTGGCCGCCGCGCTCGCCAGCCTGACGGGCGCCACGCTGGGGCGCATCGCCGAGGGCGGCAACGGCGTCGGGGCGTATCTGGCCGGCGCGCTGCCGCACCGCGAGGCGGGGGGGCGCGCGGTGGCCAGCCCGGGCCTGAACGTGCGCCAGATGCTGCGCGAGCCGCTGCGCGCCTACCTGCTGTTCGGCGGCATCGAGCCGACCATCGATGCCCTCGACCCGGAGGCGCTGCGCACCCTCGGGCGCAGCGAGTTCGTGGTGGCGGTCACGCCCTTCGTGAGCGAGGAGATGAAGGCGGTGGCGCACGTGATGCTGCCGATGGGCACGTTCGCCGAGACCGCCGGCACCTTCGTGAACTGCGAGGGCGTGTGGCAGAGCCAGCGCGGGGCGGCGGCGCCGGTGGGCGAGGCGCGCCCGGGCTGGAAGGTGCTGCGCGTGCTCGGCAACCTCCTCGGGCTCGCCGGCTTCGAATACCAGTCAGCCGAGGACGTGCTGCAGGAGGTGCGCACGGCCTGCGCCCAGGTGCAGCCGGCACCCTACCAGGGCACCCATGTTGTGGGCGCGGCGCCAACTGGCGCCGACGCGGCCGGCCTCATCGACGTGCCGATGTATCAGCTGGACGCGCTGGTGCGCCGCGCCGGCTCGCTGCAGCGCACGCGCGAGGGGCGCACGCCGGTGGTCACGTACTGATGTCCGAGAGTGTGCACAAGGTGCTGCTCAGCTGGGCCGCGCTGCCGGAGCTCGTGCGCACGACCGTCTGGATCCTGATCGTCACGGTCGCGCTCATCCTGAGCGTCGCCTTCCTCACGCTCTGGGAGCGCAAGGTGATCGGCTGGATGCAGCTGCGGCGCGGCCCCAACCGGGTGCGCCTGCTCGGGCTGTTCCCCGGCCTCGGCCAGCCGTTCGCCGACGTCATCAAGCTGCTCATCAAGGAAGTGGTGATCCCGGCGCGCGCCAATAAGCTGCTGTTCCGCGTCGCCCCTGCGATCGCGCTCATCCCGGCGTTCGCCGCCTGGGCGGTGATCCCGCTGTCCCCCGAGCTGGTCATCTCCAAAGCGGACGCCGGCCTGCTGTACCTGCTGTCGCTCACCTCGATGGGCGTCTACGGCGTCATCATCGCCGGCTGGGCGGCGAACTCGAAGTACGCCTTCCTCGGCGCCATGCGCTCGGCCGCGCAGATGGTGGCCTACGAGATCGCCATGGGCTTTGCACTGGTGGGAGTGCTCATGGCCACCGGCACCATGAACCTCGGCAAGATCGTGGCTACCCAGGCCGGCGGCATGCTGTCGTGGAACTGGCTGTGGCTGTTTCCGCTGCTGCTGGTGTACTTCATCTCCGGGGTGGCCGAGACCAATCGCGCGCCCTTTGACGTGGCCGAAGGCGAGTCCGAGATCGTGGCCGGCTTTCACGTGGAGTACTCGGGCATCGCGTTCGCGCTCTTCTTCCTCGCCGAGTACGCCAACATGATCCTGATCTCGGCGCTCACCGCGGTGTTTTTCTTCGGCGGCTGGCAGGGGCCATTCGAGGGCTACCCGGGGCTCGGGCACACCTTCCTCGGGCAGCCGAGCTTCGTCTGGCTGTTCATGAAGATGTTCGCACTGGTGTTCCTGTTCCTGTGGTTCCGCGCCACCTTCCCGCGCTACCGCTACGACCAGATCATGCGCCTGGGGTGGAAGGCGCTGATCCCGGTGACGCTGGTGTGGATCGGCATCGAGATGCTGATGCTTGTCTGCCGGATCGGCCCCTGGTCGCGGCCCTGGTTTCACTGAAGTCTGAACTCATCATGGCCTGGAATCCTTTCAAGACCTTCCTGCTGCCGGAACTCCTCAAGGGGATGTCGGTGACCGCGCGCACCTTCTTCGCGAGCAAGTACACGCTCAACTACCCCGAGGAGAAGACCCCGCAGTCCCCGCGCTTCCGCGGGCTGCACGCGCTGCGACGCTACCCGAACGGCCAGGAGCGCTGCATCGCCTGCAAGCTGTGCGAAGCGGTGTGCCCGGCGGTGTGCATCACCATCGATTCGGAGGTCGGGCCGGATGGCACGCGGCGCACCTCGCGCTACGACATCGACCTGTTCAAGTGCATCTACTGCGGCTTCTGCGAGGAGGCCTGCCCGGTGGACGCCATCGTGCTGACGCGCATCCACGAGTACCACATGGAGAAGCGCGGCGAGAACATCATGAACAAGGACAAGCTGCTGGCGGTCGGCGAGCGCTACGAGGCCATGATCGCCACCGACAAGGCGGCGGACGCCCCGTACCGCTAGAGAAGCATCCATGCTGGTCGCCACGCTCTTCTACGTTTTCAGCGCCATCCTGGTGATCGCCGCGGTCGGGGTCATCGGCGCGCGCAATCCGGTGTACTCGGCGCTGGCGCTGGTCATGTGCTTCGTCACCTCGGCCGCCATCTGGCTGCTGCTCGAGGCCGAGTTCCTCGCCGTGGTTTTGGTACTCGTGTACGTCGGCGCCGTGATGGTGCTGTTCCTGTTCGTCGTCATGATGCTGGACATCAACCTGGCGGAGCTGCGCCAGGGGTTCACCCGCTTCGCCTGGCTGGGCTGGCTCACCGCGCTGGCGGTGATCGTCGAGATCGTGGGCGTGGTGTGGGCCAAGGGCGCGCTCGGGATCGACGTGCATCGCGGCGCGGCGCCCACCCCGGCCGATTACAGCAACACGCTCGCGCTCGGCGAGGTGCTCTACACCCGCTATGCCTATCCGCTGGAGCTGGCCGCGGTGCTGCTGCTGGTGGCCATCATCGCTGCCATCGCGCTCACCATGCGCCAGCGTGCCGGGCACAAGCAGCAGGACGTTGAGGCGCAGGTCGCGGTACGCGCCGCCGAGCGGCTGCGCATCGTAAAGATGGACCCGGAGAAGGGCGCATGATCAGTCTTGCGCAGCTGCTGACGCTGTCCGGCATCCTGTTCTCGCTCGCGGTCGCCGGCATCTTCCTCAACCGCAAGAACGTCATCCTGCTGCTGATGTGCGTCGAGCTGCTGCTGCTGGCGGCGAACTTCAACTTCATCGCCTTCTCGCGCTACCTGAATGACGTCAACGGCCAGGTGTTCGTGTTCTTCGTGCTCACCGTGGCGGCGGCCGAGTCGGCCATCGGGCTTGCCATCCTGGTCGTGCTGTTCCGCGAGCGCCGCACGATCAACGTCGAAGACCTGAACACGCTGAAAGGCTAGCGCACCGAATGAATCCGCACGTGCTGCTCGCCGTACCGCTGCTGCCGCTCGTGGCCGCGCTCATCGCCGGTCTCGGCGGGCGCTTCATCGGGCGCACCGCGGCGCACGTCGTGTGCATCGCCGGCGTGGCGGTCAGCTGCTACCTCTCATGCGGCGTGCTGCGCGCCATCTACTGGGACGGCGTGCCGGCTTACGACGGCACGGTGTACGACTGGCTCATCAGTGATGGCATGAGCATGCCGGTCGGCTTCCTGGTCGATCGCCTGACCGCGCTCATGATGGTGGTGGTGAGCTTCGTGTCGCTGTGCGTGCACGTCTACACCATCGGCTACATGCGCGATGACCCGGGCTATACGCGCTTCTTCAGCTATATCTCGCTGTTCACCTTCTCCATGCTGATGCTGGTGATGGCGAACAACTTCATGCAGCTATTCTTCGGCTGGGAAGCCGTCGGCGTGGTGTCCTACCTGCTGATCGGCTTCTGGTACACGCGGCCGTCGGCGATCTTCGCCAACCTCAAGGCCTTCATCGTCAACCGCATCGGCGACTTTGGCTTCGTGCTCGGCATCGCGGCGCTCGCCTACTTCACCAACTCCGTGCACTACGCCGAGGCCTTCGCCGCAGCGCCGCGCATGGCGCAGGCGCTGGTGCCGCTGTCGAGCACCTGGAGCGTGAACGCGCTCACGCTCGCCTGCGTGTGCCTGTTCGTCGGCGCCATGGGCAAGTCAGCGCAGGTGCCGTTGCACGTGTGGCTGCCGGACTCGATGGAAGGCCCGACGCCGATCTCGGCCCTGATCCACGCGGCCACCATGGTGACCGCGGGCATCTTCATGGTGGCGCGCATGTCGCCGCTGTTCGAGTACTCGGAAGGCGCGCTGTCGTTCGTGCTGGTGATCGGTGCCACCACCGCCTTCTTCATGGGCCTGCTCGGTGTGGTGAACAACGACATCAAGCGCGTCATCGCCTACTCGACGCTCTCGCAGCTCGGCTACATGACGGTCGCGCTCGGGGTGTCGGCCTACGGTGCCGGCATGTTCCACCTGATGACGCACGCGTTCTTCAAGGCGCTGCTGTTCCTCGCGGCCGGCTCGGTGATCATCGGCATGCACCACGAGCAGGACATGCGCAGGATGGGCGGCCTGGCCAAGTACATGCCGATCACCGCGGTCACCTGCTGGATCGGCGCGCTGGCGCTCATCGGCACGCCGTTCTTCTCCGGCTTCTACTCCAAGGACGCCATCATCGAGGCGGTGGGCGCATCGCAGCGCTTCGGGGCCGGCTATGCCTACTGGTGCGTGCTGTGCGGCGTCTTCGTCACCGCGCTCTACACCTTCCGCATGCTCTTCCTCACCTTCCACGGGCCGGAGCGCTTCCGCCACGCCCAGGGTGCCGCGCACGGGGAGGGCGCGCATGGCGGCGTGGCCAGCGTCGCCGAGGGCAGCGCCGAGTCGCACCACGAGCCGGACGGGCATGCCGGGGCGCACGAGCCGCACGAGAGCCCGCTGGTGGTGACGCTGCCGCTCATCGCGCTCGCCATCCCCTCGGTGCTGATCGGCGCGCTCACGGTCGCGCCGGTGCTCTATGGCAGCTACTTCGGAAGGTCCATCTTCGTGCTGCCGGGCAACAACGTGCTCGGCCGCCTCGGCGAGGAATTCCCCGGCGCGGCCGCCGCCGGTGTGCATGGCTTCCTGTCGCTGCCGTTCTGGTTTGCGCTCGCCGGTGTCATCACCGCCTGGGTCTGCTTCCTGTGGCGACCGTCGCTGGCGGACATGGCGGCCGCGCGCCTCAGGGTGCTGCGCACGCTGCTGACCCACAAGTACTACTTCGACTGGTTCAACGAGCACGTCGTGGCGGCGCTCACGCGTGGCATCGGTATCGCTCTGTGGAAGGGCGGGGACCAGGGCTTGATCGACGGCGCGCTGGTGGACGGCACGGCGGCCGGGATCGGCTGGTTCGGCGGCGTGGTGCGCCGGGTGCAGAGCGGCTACCTCTACTCGTACGCGTTCTGGATGATGATCGGGCTGGCGCTGCTGCTCGGTTGGTTCCTGGCGCACCTCTGAGCATCATGAAGTCCTAAGGTATGCACGGCCTGCTGTCAGTCCTGATCTGGTTGCCGATCCTCGCGGGTGTGGCGGTGCTGCTGCTCGGCGACCGTAACATCGTCGCCGGCCGCTGGCTGGCGTTGCTCGGGTCACTCGCCACGCTCTTCTTGGCGGTACCCCTGTGGAGCTCCTTCCAGCCGGGCACGGCGGCCATGCAGTTCCCCGAGACCCTGCCGTGGATCCCGCGCTTCAACGCCTACTACGCGCTCGGCGTCGATGGCATCTCCATGCCGCTGATCGTGCTCACGGCCTTCATGACCGTGCCGGTGGTCATCGCCGGCTGGACCGTGATCGAGAAGCGCCCGGCGCAGTACTTCGCCGCCTTCCTCATCATGGAAGGCCTGATGATCGGGGTGTTCGCGGCACTCGACGGACTGCTGTTCTACTTCTTCTGGGAAGCGATGCTGATCCCGATGTTCCTCATCATCGGCATCTGGGGCGGTCCGCGCCGCGTCTACGCCACCATCAAGTTCTTCCTCTACACCTTCCTCGGCTCGGTGTTCATGCTGGCCGCGCTCATCTACATGTACGTGAAGGGCGGCAGTTACTCGATCGCCGGCCTGCAGGGGCTGCCACTGACGCTCATCGAGCAGCGCTGGATCTTCCTGGCGTTCCTGCTGGCGTTCGCGGTCAAGGTGCCGATGTGGCCGGTGCACACCTGGCTGCCCGATGCGCACGTCGAGGCCCCGACCGGGGGCTCGGTGATCCTGGCGGCCATCATGCTGAAGATGGGTGGCTACGGATTCCTGCGCTTCAGCCTGCCGATCGCGCCCGATGCCAGCCGCGAGCTTGACCTGCTGGTGATCTCGCTGTCGCTGATCGCGGTGGTGTACATCGGCTTTGTCGCCCTGGTGCAGCAGGACATGAAGAAGCTGATCGCCTATTCCTCGATCGCGCACATGGGCTTCGTCACCCTCGGCGCCTTCGTGATCTACGAGATCGTGCGTCAGACCGGCAGCGTCCAGGGTGCCGGGATGGGGCTCGATGGCGCCATGGTGCAGATGGTCTCGCACGGGCTCATCTCGGGAGCGCTGTTCCTGTGCGTCGGGGTGCTGTATGACCGCGTGCACAGCCGCCAGATCGCCGACTACGGCGGCGTCATCAACACCATGCCGGTGTTCGCCGCCTTCATGGTGCTGTTTGCGCTCGCCAACACGGGCCTGCCCGGCACCTCCGGCTTCGTCGGGGAGTTCCTGGTCATCATCGCCAGCTTCCGCGCGAGCTTCTGGTTCTCCTTCCTCGCCGCGGTCACGCTCGTGCTCGGCGCGGCCTACACGCTGTGGCTGGTCAAGCGCGTGGTGTTCGGCCCGGTCACCAGTCCGCGCGTGGCCGCGCTTCAGGACCTGAACGGCCGCGAGTTCGTGGTGCTCGGCGCGCTGGCCGCGGCCGTGCTGCTGGTGGGAGTGTGGCCGGCACCGCTGCTGAAGGTGATGCAGCCCACCATCCAGCACCTGGTGACCCAGGCGATCGCCTCCAAGCTCTAGCTGCCGCAGAAGACACCGCCATGCCCGACACCCCCTTCAGCTGGTCGAGCCTCGCTCCCGCCACGCCGGAGATCTGCCTGCTGGTCGCGGTGTGCGCGCTGCTGCTCATCGACGTGTTCGCCTCTCGGCGCACGCAGCTGACGGCGACCCTGACGCTCGTGGCGCTGGCGGTGAGCGCTGCGTTCACGGTGCGGTATGCGCACGTCAGCGAGCGCGTGGTGCTGCTGCAGGGGATGTACGTGGCCGATGAGCTGGCCTTCGTGCTCAAGCTCGCCGGCTTCCTGGTGGTGGCGGTGGCGCTGCTGTATTCGCGGGCCTACCTGGTCAACCGCAACATGCTGCGTGGCGAGTACTACGTGCTGGCACTCACGGCGCTGCTGGGCATCTTCGTGCTCGTCTCCGCCGGCAGCCTGCTCACGGTGTACCTGGGTGTTGAACTGCTCGCCCTCTCGGTGTACGCGATGGTGGCCTTCGACCGCGACTCGGGGATCGCCGCCGAGTCGGCGATGAAGTACTTCGTGCTGGGCGCCATAGCCTCCGGGGCGCTGCTGTATGGCATGTCGCTGATCTACGGGCTGACCGGCACCCTGGACCTGGGCGAACTGGCGGTGCGGCTGGGCTCTCCGACCTCGCTCGGGGTGATCATGGGACTGGTCTTCATCGTGGTGGCAGTCGCCTTCAAGCTCGGCGCCGTGCCGTTCCACATGTGGCTGCCGGATGTCTACGAGGGCGCGCCCACCAGCGTCACGCTCTTCATCGGCACCGTTCCCAAGCTCGCCTACTTTGCCCTCGCGCTGCGGCTGCTGGCCCAGGGCCTCGGCGGGGTCACGCTGGAATGGACCCAGATGCTCGCCGTGCTGGCGGTCCTCACCCTGGTGGTAGGGAACGTTGTGGCCATTGTGCAGACTAACCTCAAGCGCATGCTGGCCTATTCCACCATTGCCAACGTCGGTTTCATCGTGCTCGGGTTCGTCGCCGGCACGCCCGATGGCTATGCCGCGGCCCTCTACTACACCCTGGTCTACGTGCTCATGGCGCTCGGCTCCTTCGGCGTCATCCTGCTGGCCAGCCGCAAGGGCTTCGAGGCCGACCGGCTGGAGGATTACCGCGGCCTGCACCAGCGCGACCCGCTGCTCGCGTTCGCCATGATGCTGCTCATGTTCTCCACCGCCGGCGTGCCGCCGCTGGTGGGGTTCTGGGCGAAGCTGCGCATCTTCCAGGCCTTGTGGGAGACCAATCACCTGTGGCTGGTGATCATCGCCGCGGCCATGTCGGTCGTGGGCGCTTACTACTATCTGCGCGTCATCAAGCTGATGTACTTCGATGAGCCGGCGGGTGCGCTGCCGGGCGCTGGCGGCAGCGGGGCGCGCCTGGCGCTGTGCCTGAATGCGGCGGCGGTGCTGCTGCTGGGCGTGCTGCCGGGCCCGCTGCTGAACCTGTGCGCGCGCGTCATCCACTGAGCTGGCTCGCACCGCGGGCCACGCGCCGCGAGCGCGCGCTGCTGCTGGCGCTGTGCGCCACCGTCACGCTCGGCACCGGGAGCCCCGTGCAGGCCCGTCCGCAGTACGCTCTCGAGCACGTCGTCAAGCTGCCGGGAGACGGGGGCTGGGATTACCTGGCGCTCGATGCGCAGGCGGGGCGGCTGTTCATCGCCCATGGCAGCCGCGTGGACGTGATCGATACGCAGCGCCTGCAGCGGATCGGGGAGATCGCCGAAACCGCGGGGGTGCACGGCATCGCGCTCGCCCCCGAGCTGTCGCGCGGCTTCATCAGCGCCGGGGCCGCCAACAGTGTCGTCGAGTTCGACCTCGAGAGCCTCGCGCGGCTGCGCGAAGTGCGCACCAGCGGGGACGGCCCCGATGCCATCGTCTTCGAGCCGACCACGCAGCGTGTGCTGACCTTCAACGGCCGCGGCCGCAACGTCAGCGTGTTCGACGCGCACTCGCTCGAGCTGCTCGGCACCATCGCACTGGATGCCAAGCCCGAGGCGGCGGTCGCCGATGCCCACGGTCAGGTGTTCGTGAACCTCGAGGACAAGAACAGTGTCGCCGTGCTCGATGCGCGCACGTCCGCAGTGCGCGCGGTGTGGCCGCTGAGCGGCTGTGAGGCGCCCACCGGGATCGCCTATAGCGAATTGACGCGCCAGCTCTACAGCGTCTGCGGCAACGCGGTCATGGTGGTCCTCGACGCCGCCGATGGCCACGTGCTCGGTAGCGCACCCATCGGCAAGGGGGCCGATGACGCGGCCTACGATGCCGATGCGCGGCTGGCGTTCGCCTCCTGCGGCGAGGGCGTCGTGAGCGTCGTCGCGCAGGATGCGGACGGCAAGCCGCACGTGGTGCAGAGCATTCCCACACAGCGCGGCGCGCGTACCATGGCCCTCGATCCCAGGCGCCACCGGCTGTACCTGGTGACGGCGAGCTTCGCTGCCGCCCCGGCGGCCACGCCGCAGCAGCCGCACCCGCGGCCGGCCATCGAAGCGGGCAGCTTCCGGCTGCTGGTGGTGACGCGCATGCGCGAGAAGATGACCACCAGCGCCGAGGGGCGCGCCCCATGAGGCGCGCGCCTGCGTGCGCGGCTCTGCTGGCGGGGACGCTGGTCCTCGCCGGCGCGCAGGCCGGGGAGAGCACCGGTGCGGCCTCGCGGCAGCTGGCGCGTGAGTTGCTGCAGCAGCTGGTCGAGATCAACACCACCGACTCGGTCGGCAACGTCACCGAGGCTGCGGAGGCCATGGCGCAGCGCTTCCGCGCCGCCGGCTTCGCCGCCGCGGACGTGCAATTGCTCGGACCGAGCCCGAAGAAGCAGAACCTGGTGGTACGGCTGCGCGGCAGCGGCGCGCACCAGCCGCTGCTGCTGCTCGGCCACCTCGACGTGGTGGAGGCGCCGCGCGAGGACTGGGCGACCGATCCGTTCCGCCTGGTGGAGAAGGATGGCTACTTCTACGGTCGCGGCACGCTGGACATGAAAAACGGCGTGGCGGTCATGGTGACCACCCTGCTCGAGATGAAGCGCGAGGGGTTCCGGCCGGCGCGCGACATCATCCTCGCGCTCACCGCGGACGAGGAGGGCGGCACCGCCAACGGCGTGCAGTGGCTCTACCAGAACCGTCCCGAGCTCATCGCTGCCGAACTGGCCATCAACCAGGATGACTGGTCGATCCCGACCGAGAACGGCCGGGCGGTGGTGTTCAACCTGGCCGCGAGCGAGAAGCTGTATGCGGACTTCGAGCTCTCGGTCAGCAATCCGGGCGGCCACAGCTCCGAGCCCGGACCGGAGAATGCCATCTACACCCTCACCCAGGCGCTCGACCGCCTGGCCGCGTACCAGTTCCCCTTCGAGCTGAACGCCGTGACGCGCGCCTATTACCAGCGGCGCGCGGCGCTCGAGAGCGGACAGCGCGCCGCCGACATGCGCGCCATCGTGCGAGAGCCCCCGGATCCGCAGGCCATCCGGCGCCTGTCGCAGGACATCCGCGACCGCTCGACCACCCACACCACGTGCGTCCCGACCCGCCTCGAGGCCGGCCATGCCAACAACGCCCTGCCGCAACGTGCGCAGGCCGTGGTCAACTGCCGCATCCTGCCCGGACACTCGGCCGAGGAGATCCGCCAGCAGCTGCAGCAGGTGGTGGCCAATGCGCAGGTGCGCGTGCGTTACCTCGGCAGCGATGGCCGGGCGCTCGAGCAGGCGCCGCAGGCACGCGCGCTGCCGCCGACCGAGGTCACGCCCGAAATGCTCAACCTGCTGCAGCAGGTGGCGCAGCAGATCTGGCCGCAGATCGTGGTCATCCCGTTCATGGAGGTGGGCACGTCGGATTCGGAGTACTCGATGGCGGCCGGGGTACCGACCTACACCTTCGGCGCGGTGCCGTTCGATCCGGACGATGACCGTGCGCACGGGCGCGATGAGCGCGTGGCAGTGAACTCCTTCTACCAGGACAATGAGTTCTTCCGCCGCTACCTGCGGGCGCTGACCGCGCGCTGAGGCACGCGGCAGATGAGGGCATTGATGGGGCTATGATCAAAGGGCCGGCACCGCCGGCCCGCATGAGGGGACAGTTCATGACGACACGCAGCAGAATCCTCACCACCGTTCTGGCAGCGCTGGCCGGCGGCCACGCGCTCGCCGCCGACAGTGCGGCGGACGCCGCCTCCAACAAGCTGGCGCGGGAGCTCCTGCAGCAGCTGATCGAGATCAACACCACCGACTCCGTCGGCAACGTCACCGCTGCCGCCGAGGCCATGGCGCAGCGCTTCCGCGCCGCCGGCTTCCCGGCCGCGGACATCGTGATCGTGGGCGGTCCGAACGAAAAGAAGAAGAATCTGGTGGTGCGCCTGCGCGGCACCGGGCAGCACAAGCCGCTGCTGCTCATGGGTCACCTCGACGTGGTCGAGGCGCATCGCGAGGACTGGACGGTCGACCCGTTCAAGCTGGTGGAGAAGGACGGCTACTTCTACGGGCGTGGCTCGAGCGACATGAAGGAGGACGATGCCATCATGGTGGCGAGCCTGCTGCGCATGAAGCAGGAGGGCTTCAAGCCCAACCGCGACCTCATCCTGGCGCTGACCGCGGACGAGGAGGGCGGCTGCTGCAACGGGCCGGACTGGCTGCTGAAGAACCGCCGCGACCTGGTGGACGCGGAGTTCGCGATCAACACCGACGGCTGGTCGGTGGCGAGCGAGAAGGGCGTGGCCAAGATGTTCCGGCTGGGTGCGACCGAGAAGCTCTACGGGGATTACCAGCTCACCGTCACCAACCGCGGTGGCCACAGCTCCGAGCCGCGTGCCGACAACGCGATCTACGAGCTCTCCCAGGCGCTCATCAACCTCTCCAAGTACCAGTTCCCGTTCGAGCTCAACAACGTGACGCGGCCGTACTTCGAGCAGCTGGCGAAAGAGGCCTCCGGCCAGCGCGCCAGCGACCTGCGGGCGATTCTGACGAATCCCCCCGATGAGACGGCGGTGCAGCGCCTCTCGCAGGACCCGAGCGTGAACTCCGTGATGCGCACCAACTGCGTGGCGACGCGCCTGGATGGCGGGCATGCGAACAACGCGCTGCCGCAGCGCGCGCAGGCGAACGTGAATTGCCGCATCTTCCCCGGGCACTCGCTCGAGGACATCCGTCAGCAGCTCATCAAGGTGATCGCCGATCAGCAGATCACCGTGCGCTACGTGGCCGACAACGGCCAGGTCGCCGAAGTGGTGCCGAACCGCAAGTCACTGCCGCCGCCGCCGCTGAACCCGGAGGTGGTCAAGCCGCTGGAGAAGGTGGCGGCCGAGATGTGGCCCGGCATCCCGGTGGTGCCGTTCATGGCCGCCGGCGCCTCGGATGCGATCTATACCAACGCCGCCGGCATCCCGACCTACGGCATCACCGGCATCATGATCGACGTCGACGACGTGCGCGCGCACGGGCGCGACGAGCGCGTGCCGGTGAACTCCTTCTACAAGGGGAACCTGTTCTTCTACCGCTACCTGAAGGCCCTCACCGGCCCCTAGCTGTGATGTTTCAGTAGGTTGTTCCCTCGCCCCGGGGGAGAGAAGCTGATGTTGCTAGACGTCAGTTTCCTTACCGGGGGAGAGAACAACCGTGCATAAGAATGCGCGTCTGACACCGAAGGGTCGAGAGGTGATGCTGGGCCGCCTGCAGGCGGGCCAGCATCAGGCCGATGTAGCCCAAGCCATGGCTGTCTCAGTGACCACGCTGAAGAAGTGGCAGCGACGGTTCCGAGAGGAAGGGATCGAGGGGCTGAAGGACCGCTGTAGCAGACCCCACCGTAGCCCGCGGCAGCTGCCGGGCCGCCTGGCTGAACGGGTGGTGGCACTGAGGCGTAAACGGCGCACCGGTCGCTACATCGCTCGCCAGCTCGGGCTCTCGGCCGCCAGTCTCGCGCATCCTCAGGCGCGTGCATCTGTCGCGCTGGCGCGAGCTCGAGCCCCGCCCGCCGGCGAACCGCTACGAACGCGCCGAGCCCGGGGAGCTGATCCACCTAGACATCAAAAAACTCGGCCGAATCCGCGGCATCGGCCATCGCATCCATGGCGACCGTAGCAACTGGATCCGCAACCGCGGCATCGGCTGGGACTTCGTCCACGTAGCCATCGACGATGCCTCGCGTATCGCCCGCGCGGATGTCGCCCCCAATGAGAACGGGGATACCGCCACCGCGTTGTTCCGTGCCACCGTCAAGCACTACCGCTCCCGCGGTGTACGGGTTCAGCGCGTCATGACCGATAACGGGCCCGCCTATCGTTCCACCGACTTCAAGACGGCCTGCCAGGAACTCGGTATCCGCCACCTGCGCACCAAACCCTACACCCCACGCACCAATGGCAAGGCCGAGCGCTTTATCCAGACCGCCTTGCGTGAGTGGGCTTATGCCAGCGCCTACCGCAGCTCAGCTCAGCGAACCGCAGCCCTGGGACGCTGGATCCACCACTACAACTGGCACCGGCCCCACTCCGCGCTAGACTTCAACCCACCCATCAGCAGGCTCAACCTCGATGGGAACAACCTGTTGAGGCTCCACACCTAGCGCGCCCTTCGCGCGCTGGCCGGTCAGGAAGTGCGGCGCGAGATGGCGAGCGCGGCAATCAGCACGATGGCGATGTTGAGGACCCACCAGAACAGCTGATTGTGGATCCCGGCGCCGGTGGATTCGCCGCGCGCGGCCTGGGGCAGCTTGGCGCTCAAGAGCTCGGTGATCCCATCGTGGCTGACGCGCACCTCGAGCAGCCCCGGGCCCGGCGCCGGCGTGGCTGGCAGTGCGAGCTGCCAGGTGCCGTCCGCCCGGGCACTGGCGGCGAGCGGCTGCGCATCGAGGGTGGCGCCGAGGGCGCTGATCGAGAGCGGCCTGGCCGTGTCGCTGGCGCGCACCCGCACCAGCAGCGCCCCCGGCACGTGCGCTCCCTCGAGCGTCAGCGTGGCCGAATGCGCCAACGGCGTAAGGGGTGCATCGCCCGCCGCATGCGCCGCGGCGGCCGCGAACACGAGGATGAGCGCGCCGATGCGCAGCGGCATGGATCGAAGGGCCGCCAGTGCCCTCATGCAGGCCCCGGCAGCCGCAGGTGCAGCTCGAGATGCTCGAGGGCCAGCGCCAGGGCGCGCCGCTCGGCGGCGCTCAGGCAGGCAAGCAGCTCCGCCTCGCGCGCCAGAGCCAGTGGCACGAGCTGCGTGTACAGCCGCCGTCCCGAGGCGCTCAGACGCAGCTGCAACTCGCGGCGGTCGCGGGTGCTGGTGGCGCGCTCGATCAGGCCGCGCCGGCGCAGCTGGGCGATGGCGCGGCTGACGCGCGTCTTGTGCATACGGGTGCGCTCGGCGATGAACTGCGCGGTGCAGGAGCGCTGCTCGCCCACGGTGGCGATGACACGCCACTCGGGGACCTCGAGGCGGAAGCGGCCGCGGTAGGCGGAGGCGAGGTGCTCGCTCACCGCCTCCGCCAGGCGATTGAGGCGGAACGGCACGAAGGCCGCGAGCTGCAGGACCGGCCGTGCGGCGCGCGTGCTCAATGTGGCAGCCCCTCCATAAAGTTGCGCGTGCAACCGTATGGCCACAGTATAATGCGCCCGGACCGCCAATGGGAGGGCCGCACCATGCAGGGCGCTGCCGAGAGCGACACCGCACCAGTCACGCCGGCAGCCGGCTATCAGAGCGGCTTCGGCAATGAGTTCGCCACCGAGGCGCTTCCCGGGGCACTGCCCGTGGGCCGCAACGCGCCGCAACGCTGCCCCTACGGTCTGTACGCGGAGCAGTTCTCCGGCACCGCCTTCACCGCCCCGCGCCACGCCAATCGGCGCAGCTGGCTGTACCGCATCCGCCCTGCGGCCATGTACGGCAGGTTCACGCCGCTGCCCGCGGGCGAGTTCACGAGCAGCTTTGATGGGCTGCCGGCGCCGCCGAACCGGCTGCGCTGGAGCGCGCCCCCCGTGCCGCGCCGCGGCACCGACTTCCTCGACGGGCTGAGCACGCTCGCCGGCAACGGCGCGCCCGAGCTGCACAGCGGCTGTGGCATTCACTGGTACGTCGCCAATCGCTCCATGCAGGAGCGCTTCTTCTACGATGCCGACGGCGAGCTGCTCATCGTGCCGCAGTCAGGCGGCCTGCGGCTGCTGACCGAGCTCGGGGTGCTGGAGGTCGAGCCGCTCGAGATCGCCGTCATCCCGCGGGGCCTGCGCTTCCGCGTGGAGCTGCGCGGGGCGCAGGCACGGGGCTACGTGTGCGAGAACTTCGGCGCGCCGCTGAAGCTGCCGGACCTGGGTCCGATCGGCGCCAACGCTCTCGCCAATCCGCGCGACTTCCAGACGCCGCTGGCCTGGTACGAGGAGCGCGAGGGCAAGTTCGAGCTGGTGGCGAAGTTCGCCGGCGCGCTCTGGAGCGCCCCGATCGGGCACTCGCCGCTGGACGTGGTCGCCTGGCACGGCAACTATGCGCCGTACAAGTACGACCTGCGCCGCTTCAACACCATCGGCTCGGTCAGCTACGACCACCCCGACCCCTCGATCTTCCTGGTGCTGCACTCGGTGAGTGATACGCCCGGGGTCGACAACCTCGACTTCGTGATCTTTCCGCCGCGCTGGCTGGTCATGGAGGACACCTTCCGGCCGCCCTGGTTTCACCGCAACGTCGCCAGCGAGTTCATGGGTCTGCTCACCGGGGTCTATGATGCCAAGGCGCACGGCTTCGAGCCCGGCGGAGCCTCGCTCCACAACTGCATGAGCGGGCACGGACCGGATGCCGCGAGCTTCGCCAAGGCGAGCCGCGCCGACACCACGCGGCCACAGCGGCTGCGGGACACCATGGCGTTCATGTTCGAGACGCGCAGCCTGCTGCGGCCGACGCGCTACGCGCTCAAGAGTGCGCAGCTGCAGAAGAACTACGACGCGGTGTGGGGCGATCTCAGGAAGCATTTCGACCCGCAGGCCCGGCAGCCGCGCCGCCCGCGGCGGCGGCGCCCGTGAGCAGCCCCGCGGGACTTAACCCCACCCACGATCCGCAGCTGCAGAGCTGGGTCGCCGCGGCCAATGCCCCCGAGGCGGACTTCCCCATCCAGAACCTGCCGTTCGCCTCCTTCCGCCGCGCCGGCAGCGCTGAGGGTTTCCGCGGCGGGGTGGCGATCGGCGACCAGGTGCTCGACCTCGCGGCCCTGCAGGAACGTGGCGGGCTCGACGGGACGGCGGCGGCGGCACTCGCGGCCGCCACCGGCCCGGCCCTGAATGCCCTCATGGCGCTTGGACCTGCGGCCAGCGGCGCGCTGCGTGCGGCGCTCTCGGCGGCCCTGCGCAGCGGCTCGCCGCAGCAGCGCCTGCTGCAGGGACTGCTCGTGCCGCAGAGCGCGGCCGAATACCGGGTGGCCGCCGATATCGGCGACTTCACCGATTTCTACGCCTCCATCCACCATGCCACCGCCGTGGGACGGCTGTTCCGGCCCGACAACCCGCTGCTGCCGAACTACAAGTGGGTGCCGATCGCCTACCACGGACGCGCCTCCTCCGTGCGCGTGTCGGGCTTTGACTTCCACCGGCCGCTCGGGCAGCTGATGCCCGCCGGGGCCTCGGAGCCGCGGCTCGCGCCGGCGCGGCGCCTGGACTATGAGCTCGAGCTCGGCGTCTTCGTTGGACGCGGTAACGCCCTCGGCACGCGCGTGCCCATCGGCGCGGCGGAGGAGCACATCTTCGGGCTGGTGCTGCTGAATGACTGGTCGGCCCGCGACGTGCAGGCCTGGGAATACCAGCCGCTCGGGCCATTCCTCGCCAAGAACTTCGCCACCACGGTCTCGCCGTGGGTGGTGACGCTCGAGGCGCTGGCGCCGTTCCGGGTACCATTCGCGCGCGCGGCCGCGGAGCCCGCACCGCTGCCGTACCTGGACGCGCCCGAGCTGCGCGCGCACGGGGGCATCGACATCCGCCTCGAGGTGTGGCTGCAGAGCGAACGCATGCGTGCGGCCGGCATGGCGGCGCAGCGGCTGTCGGCCTCGAGCTTTCGCGACTCCTGGTGGACGGTGGCGCAGATGCTCACCCACCACAGCGTCAACGGTTGCAATCTCTGCCCCGGCGACCTGATCGGCACCGGGACGCAGTCGGGGCCGCTGCCACAGGAAGCCGGCTCGTTGCTCGAGCTCACCGCCGGCGGGCGCACACCGCTGCGTCTGCCCACGGGCGAGGAGCGTACCTTTCTTGAGGATGGCGACCGGGTGCGGCTGCGCGGCTACTGTGAGCGCGCGGGCTTTGCGCGCATCGGCTTCGGTGAGGCGGTGGGCACGGTGCTGCCCGCGCGCGAACCCTGATCATGGCGGCACCTCTGCGCACCTACCGCTACTACGATCTGATCCTCGGCGCCTACGTGTGCGTGCTGCTGTGTGCGAACCTCATCGGCGCCGCCAAGGAAACCACGCTGCCGCTGCCCCTGATCGGCCAGGTCACCTTCCTTTCGGGCGTACTGTTCTTCCCCATCTCCTATTTCTTCGGTGACATCCTCACCGAGGTCTACGGCTACGCGCGCGACCGGCGCGTGGTCTGGAGCGGGTTTGCGGCGCTGGTGTTCGCCGCCGTCATGTCTGCGGTGATCGTGCACCTGCCGCCCTCGGACTTCTACCGCGACAAGCAGCCGGCGGTGGAGACGATCTTCGGCAACACGCCGCGCATCGTGTGCGCTTCCATCATCGCGTTCTGGTGCGGCTCCTTCGTCAACAGCTACGTGCTGGCCAAGATGAAGCTCTTCACCGCCGGCCGCTGGCTGTGGACGCGCACGATCGGCTCGACGCTGTGTGGCGAGCTGGTGGATTCCGGGCTGTTCTACAGCATCGCCTTCGCGGGCCTGTGGCCGGCGGAGCACCTGCTGCAGGTGACGGCGACGCAGTACGTGCTCAAGTCGCTGTGGGAGGTCATCGCCACCCCGCTGACTTACTGGCTGGTCGGGTTCCTGAAGCGCGCGGAGCGGGAGGACTACTACGACCGCGGCACCAACTTCACGCCCTTCTCGCTGCAGGCCTAGACGCTCGGTCCGAATCTGCGCGCCGCAGCGCAGGATTCGGAGTGCGCAGCCCCTGCAGGCAGGCGATCATGGCGGCCCCGATGGCTGGCGAGGCGCAGGGAGTTGAGGCATGCGGAGCAGGGCGCTGCGGTGGCTGACATTGTTGGCACTGCTGGCCGCCGCGGCGGCGCACGCCGAAGACCTGCAATCGCGCGAGGACGCCTGGTGGACCGGGCCGCTGCTGGCGCCCTCGCCGGTGACACTGCCGCCGGGACATGCGCTGATCGAACCCTACCTGTTCGACGTGGTGACCACCGGGCGTATCGACAGTAGCGGGACGCACCAGACCGCGCCAGCCGACCAGGAGTTCGGCTCACTCACCTACATGCTGTACGGCCTGACGCCGCGCGTCACCGCCGGCCTCATCCCGCGCTTCTTCTACGCCGACCCGGCTGGCGCGCCCAATTCCTCCGGGATCGCCGTCGGCGACCTCACGCTGCAGGCGGCCTTCGGGCTCACGCAGTACCGCGACGGCAGCCGCGTGCCGGCGCTTGCGGTGGTGCTCGATGAGACCCTGCCGACCGGCAAGTACGACCGGCTGACGCGTGCCAGCGACGGGGTCGGCGCCGGCGCCTATGCCACGGGGCTGTCGCTATATTCCCAGGACTACTTCTGGATGCCCAACGGCCGGATCCTGCGCGCCCGCCTCGACCTGACCTACACGATCTCCTCGAAGGTGCCCGTGCAGGAGCAGAGCGTCTACGGCACGCCGGGCGGTTTTGCCGGGCATGCCTATCCGGGTGAGGTCTTCAGCGCCGATGCGGCCTTCGAGTACAGCATGACGCGCAGCTGGGTGCTGGCCATGGACGTGGTCTACGAGCACCACGCCACGACCGAGGTGCGCGGCACGGTGAGCGGCGGCAGCGCGCTGCACGCGGACAGCGGCTCGGCCTACTCGGTGCAGTTCGCGCCGGCAGTCGAATACAACTGGAGTGCGCGCGCGGGGGTGATCCTCGGCGTACGCATCATCGAGGTCGGGCGCAACGTCACGACGACGGTGACACCGGCCGTGGCCATCAATCTGGTCTTATGAGGAGAGCCTGCCGGGAACAAAGCTGAATGGCACCTAAACCGTTCGTGCTTCCGCGACGGGGTGTTTTCGGCCTTTTAACCTCATGTTTCCGGCCCCATTCTCTGCGTCAGCCCCGGTTGGGTGACTGCGTTTTAATACCTGCGACCTTGAACGTGGGTGCCGGAGAGGCGTCTAATGAATACCACCGGCCTTCAGCGTGCCATAAGCCCAGGGCCGGGACGGAGACAGCCGTGATTACCGTGAGAGCTCGAGGTTTCATCCAGTTCGCCGCAGCCCTGCTGCTCGGGATTGGGGCAGCCGCGGCGCCCGGTTTGACATATGCCCAGCACATGGCCAGCGGGGGCATGGGCGGGGCGCACATGGGTGGCGCGCACATGGGTGGCGCACCGCGCATGGGCGGCGGCGCGCACTTCGGCGGTGCCGCGCCGGGCTTCGGCGCCCGCATGGGCTTTGCGACTCCGCACTATTCGCCCGGTCGCGTGATGGGCGGCGCCTACTACGGCCATGGGGCCTATCCGGGCGCCAGCCACTACGGTTACGCCGGCGGGGCGCACCTGGGCTACCCGAGCGGACGCGTCGGCTACGCCGGCCATCCGATCGGCGCGCACGGCGGCAGCGCCTATTACTACGGTGGCCACTACTGGGGCGGCGGCTACTGGCATGGCGCCTACTGGCCATACTGCTACTACCACCCGGGTTTCGTGTGGTATTACCCGGTGCTGCCGATCGGCTACGCGACGTTCTGGTGGGGTGGGGTTCCCTATTACTACTGGAACAACCTCTATTACACCTGGAACCCGGGCTACAACGGCTACGTCGTGACCGATCCACCTCCGGTCGGTGGCGATGAGTCCGGCTCGGCCGATCCTAACTCGGTGACCGCCGAGCCGCAGGGCGCACCGGCGGCCGGAGCGGCGGGTGCGGGTGCGGACCTGTACGTCTACCCGCGTAACGGCCAGAACGATGCGCAGACGAGCACTGACCGCTACGAGTGCCACAGCTGGGCCGTGAATCAGACGGGGTTCGACCCGACCCGCGCCACGCAAAACGGCGGCACGCCCGCGGACTACCGGCGCGCGATGATTGCGTGCCTGGATGCGCGCGGCTACAGCGCGCGCTGAGTTCTCCAGTTCCCTACTGGCCCACCTGGACCGCCGCGGCAAACTGGCCCGGCTTGCCGGGGAGCTGCAGCATGACGGTCGCGCTGGCGCCGTCGGCGGCGGCGATGTCCGCGAGCCCGTCACCGTTTAGGTCCCCGATCGCGATTCCGAGCGGCTGGCCGAAGCCGGGGTAGCTCGTGGCGGCGAGCAGTACACCCGGGTGCGCCGGATCCTGCAGCAGCACCGAGATGCTCGCCGTAGGCACCGGCGCCAGGCTCGCCACCGCGACATCCGGCTTGCCGTCCCCGTTGAGATCTCCCACGGCGACATCGATGGCACCGCCATAGGCCTGGTAGCTCACCGGGGCGAGGAAGGTGCCGGGCTTGGCGGCATCCTGCAGCAGCACTGACACGCCGGCCACGCCGCTGCCATCGCTGCCCGGCCCGAAGTTGGCGACTAGCAGGTCCGGCAACCCATCGCCGTTCAGATCCGCGATCTTCACCGACTGCGGGGCCGCACCGGCGGGATAGCTGACCGGGCTCATGAAGGTGCCCGGCTGCGCACTCACCTGCAGGAACACCAGCACGGCACCATGGTTGCCGTTGGCGTCGTAGCCGGTCGCCACGAGGTCGGCTGCTCCGTCGCCGTTGAGGTCCGCCGCCGCGACCGAGGCCGTGGTGAGCCCGGTCGGCAGCTGCACGGGGGCCATGAAGGTCCCCGGATGCGCCGCATCCTGGAACAGGATGATGACGCTGCCGCTGGTGCTGTAGTCGGCCAGCACCAGGTCCGGGGCGCCATCGCCGTTGAGGTCGGCGATCACCACCTGGTTGGGCGCGCCGCCGCTGTTGAGGTTGACGGCCGCCTGGAAGGTGCCGGGGCTCGTGCCATGCATGTACACCGAGACGTTGCCGCTGACGCTGGCCACCACCATGTCCAGCGCGCCGCTGCCGGTGAGGTCGGCAACCGCGATGCTCGCGGGGTTGTAGCCGGTGCTCGGATACGCGGTGCCGGTCGCGAAGGTCCCCGGTGAGCTCGCGCTGTTGAGGATGACGTTGGCGAATCCCGGGCTGCCGTACAGGCCCTGGCTGGCCGTGGTCGCCACCAGCAGGTCCGGAACGGCATCGCCGTTCACGTCTGCGATGGCGACCGAGTTGGGGACGTTGACGGTGATGACGCAGCAGGTGTCATCGTCGTTGCAGCTGCTGAGCGGGAGTGCCGCCAGCAGCATCATGCCGGCCAGCAGCGCACGTCCGGGTGTCCAGTGCCTCATGAGTCCCTCATTGCCCGGCGCGTCGTGGCCGTCTACGCGCCGCCGGCGGCGGCGCGGCCGTGACGCGCGCGCAGCGAAGGGTACACTGATGCGCTGTCCGAACGCACGCACGCGGGGTCGCCGATGGAGCCGGTCGTCTTCCTGCTCGATGTCGACAATACGCTGCTCGACAACGACGCGGTGCAGGCGGACCTGGCTGCGCACCTCGAGGCCCGCTTCGGCGCGGCGCGCTGTGCGCGCTACTGGGGGATCTTCGAGGCACTGCGCGCCGAGCTCGGCTACGCCGACTACCTCGGCGCGCTGCAGCGCCTGCGCCTCGAGCAGCTCGACGAGCCGGCACTGTACGAGATCGCGTTCTTCCTGCTCGACTACCCGTTCGCCGCGCGGCTGTACCCGCAGGCCGGAGTCGCGCTGGCGCACTGCGCGGGCCTCGGGCGCACGGTGATCCTCTCCGACGGCGATGTCGTGTTCCAGCCCCGCAAGGTGCAGCGCTCGGGATTGTGGGCAGCGGTCGAGGGGCGCGTGCTCATCTACCTGCACAAGGAGCAGATGCTGCCGCAGGTCGAAGCGCGTCATCCGGCCGCGCACTACGTGGCGGTCGACGACAAGCTGCGCATCCTGACCGCGCTCAAGCGCCACTGGGGGGCGCGCGTGACCACGGTGTTCGTGCGCCAGGGCCACTACGCGCACGCCCCGCAGGTGAGCACGGCGGCGCCGGCGGACCTTACGCTCACGCATATCGGCGAGCTCTCGAGCCTCAGCCCGGCGGCGCTGCACGTGGCATCGTGCCCGCCAAAGCGGTTAGGCTAGGGGCCGTGCGCACGCCGCGCGCGCGACGGCCGAAGGACAGCTGCAATGGCGGAGGAGCGCCCCTGGTTGGCACAGCTACGTGCGAGCAGCGAGGCGCTGCAGGGCGTGCTCGGTGCACTGCTCGAGGCCGAGCGGCACTTCTCCCCGCCGGTCTCGCCCCTCGAGCGGCTGAAGCAGATCACCACCAGCCCCGAGTGGGCGTGGCTGCAGCCGCTGTACCGGCTGATCGCAGACCTCGACCATGCGCTCGCCTACGCGCGCGAACTGCCCGCGAGCGAAAGTGCGGCTATCGGTGCGCACGCACGCGAGCTGCTCACCGGGGGCGACTCCGCCGAGCAGGCCTTTCTGGATCACTACCGCGCGCTGCTGCAGAGTGACCCGGCGGTGGCGATGGCGCACGCGGCCGCGCTGCGCGCGCTACAGGCGCTGCCGGCCGAGGCGAGCAACCAGTCCGAGCGGCTGCATGCGCGCCACCAGTGGAACGAGCGGCGTCGCTTCCTGCGCCTGCAGACCCCCGGGCGCGGCGCTTCCTGATTTCGCTACCGAGGAGCCTCAAGCCATGACCCAAGCCGGTATCCCCGCATCGCATCTCGACCTGTTCAAGAAGAAGGCATTCGCGCACCTGGCAACCATCATGGCGGACGGCAAGCCGCAGGTGACTCCCGTGTGGGTCGACTACGACGGCCGTGACGTCGTGATCAACACCGCCGAGGGCCGTCTCAAGGACAAGAACATGCAGCGCGACGGGCGCGTGGCGCTCTCGATCACCGATCCCGACAATCCCTACCGCTACCTCGAGGTGCGCGGCAAGGTGATCGAGCGCACCCATGAGGGCGCTGACGCGCACATCGACGCGATGGCGAAGAAGTATCTCGGGCAGGACAAGTACCCGTTCCGCCGCGCCGGTGAAGTACGGGTGCTCTATAAGGTCAGGCCGGAGCGCTCGACCTCGATGTAGCGCCCCTCAGAAGGGGGCTTCGCTGCGCAGGCGGATCTGCAGCTCGTGCCGGGCGTAGTCGATGATGAGCACGTCGAAGGTGCCGAGCAGGTCCATGCCGAGGGTGAGGGCGGGCTCATCCGTCAGGCCCCAGTGCTGGAACAGGTACATGTCGCCGAAAGTGACGCGCACGCCGCGCACCTTCAGATGGCCGCCGAAGTCGATCTCGGGGGCCATCAGGTAATCACCGCGCTGCACGTCGAGCGTGACACCGATGATCTCCTGCTTGGCGCCGCCGCGCGGGGGCAGGCGCATGAGCGCGTTGCGCAGCGACACATTGCCGACCGTGCCCTGCGCGCCGGTGTCGACGATCGCCTTGCAGCGGATCGAGCCGACCAGCACGTTCGCGACCAGCAGCCCGTGCATGTCCTTCAATGGCACGGTGGCGAAGCCGAGGCGCGCATGTTCGCCGTGCGAGCGCGTGATGGACAGCTTGTCCTGCAGGAAGTCCGCGTAGATGCGCTTGTTGGCGAGGCCCTCGATCCCGAGCACCCCCTGGGCGCCGCCGAACACGTCGGCGAGCACCGGCAGCGAGGCCGGGCCGAGGAACACGTCGCCGACCTCCAGGCTGTTGACGCGCACGATCGGCACCACGGCATCGCCGGTGAAGCCGGTCACGTGCGCCGCCGTGTCGGCGGAAGCCGGGATGCCGAGCACCTGCGCGGCGCTCGCGGTGATCGCCGAGCCCGTGGCGCCCGTGTCCACCACCAGGCGGAACGGGCCGCGGCCATCGATCAGCACCGGGGCCCAGATGCGCCCGATGCGATCGCGCCCTGTAGGGGCAACGAACTTCGGCTCCGTCGTGGAGACCACGACCTCCTGCAGCGCCTCGGGGCTGAGGGTCGTCGGCACGACGGGCTTGGTGATGTCGGGGTGCGCGGCGGTCGGCGGGGTATCGGCACCGAGGGGTGCAGCGGCGAGCATCCCCAGCAGTACGCCATATGCGAGCGCGTGGCGATGGCGAAACACGACAGCCAGTAAAGCACCTTTGTGGCTGGCTCTCCAGCCGGACTGTCGCACATTCCGCGCATCCGGGCGTGCCGGCCGGCCGGGTCGTTCCGCCGCCACCCCGGGTGGGGCTTTGCGTAGCCTTGCGGGCTCCGCCGGACGCAATTCCGGACTCCGGCAGGAGTTTTCGACCTAATCTCGCAAGCTAGCGCTACCCCATATGTACGATGCCCGAGCCGCCCGCTGTGCGAGTAGGCTTGGGCGCAATCCGGGGTTGAGCAGGGGCAGCGGGAGCGGACATGGCGGCAGCGGGGGAGCGGGTCATCCTGGTCACTGGAGCCAGCCGGGGCATCGGCCGCGGCACGGCGGTCGCCCTGGCCGCGCCCGGGACCACCGTCTATGTCACCGGACGGACCACGCGGGCGGGCGTCGCCAGCCTCCCCGGCACGATCCACGACACCGCCGCGGAGATCACGCGCCGCGGCGGCCGCGGCATCGCCGTCGCCTGCGACCATGCCGATGACGCGCAGGTGGCGGCCCTGTTCGCGCAGATCGCGCACGAGTCGCGCCGCCTCGACCTGCTGGTCAACAACGTGACCGCGATACCGGATGAGCTGGTTCTGCCGGGCGGGTTCTGGGAGAAGCCGCTCGCGATGCAGGTGCTGCTGGATGTCGGCCTGCGCTCGCATTACGTCGCCAGCTGGCACGCCGCCGGCATCATGGTGCCGCAGCGCTCAGGCCTCATCGCCATGGTCTCCTCCCCCGGGGCGCGCTGCTACCTGCACGGGCCGGCCTATGGTGCCGGCAAGGCCGGCATCGACAAGATGTCCGCCGACATGGCGATCGACCTGAAGAAGCACGGGGTCGCCGCACTCTCGCTGTGGGCCGGGCTCACCCTGACGGAGCGCTCCGAGGTCGCCATGCGCGAGCATCCCGGGGACTACGAGGCGGTGATGGCGAACGCCGTGCACCCGGAATTCATGGGCCGCCTGCTTCTCGCACTGCTGCGCGATCCGCAGC
>DATJVL010000003.1:0-27020 GCA_035501795.1 Steroidobacteraceae bacterium | reverse complement strand
GCCGCAGCCAACGCTGCGGCGCGCCGTCCGTTTACTTGCCGAAGTTCACGCGCAGCGTGGCGTACCACATGCGCGGCGGGTTGTAGTAGCCACCCACCTCACCGGCCCCGTAGTTGGGCGAGCCGGCGGTGACGTAGCGGTCGTCGGTCAGGTTGGTGCCACCGACGGCGAAGTCATACATCGCCCCCGGCGACACGTAGTGGATCGAGGCGTCCAGCTGGTGCGTCGCCGGCCGGTGCAGCTGCGGGGTGTTCAGCGAGTCGTTGTACATGTCCGCCGTGTAAGTGTAGCTGGCGAGCAGGCGCACGATCGCCTGGTTGCTCAAGCCGATGTCCCACTGCGGATAGATGGTGCCCTTGTACTTGGGCGTCTTCGGCAGCTTGGCATCGAGCGGGCTCCCCGGACCCTGGAAGCTGCAGATCGGCGGGCCCGCGGGGCACACCGTCGAGCCATCGGGGTTGGCGTACTGCGGGATGTTAGCGTTCGGGTTCACGGAGGTGTAATACGCATCGATGTAGTCGCCCGCCAGATTGAGCGAGAAGCCGCCGCCGACCAGCCACTGCAGCTCGAGCTCGGCGCCCTTGATCGTGGCGTCGCCGGCATTCGTGTAGACCGGCGAGATGCCCTGCTGGATGTTCAGCTGGATGCCGCTGTAGTCGGTGTAGTAGAGGGCGGCGTTCGCGATCAGGCGGTGGCTGAGCCACTCGGACTTGAGGCCCAGCTCGTAGGTCTTGGAGTACTCGGGCTTGTACTCGGCCTGCTTCGGGTCGGTGATGGTGGCCGAGAGGCGCGTGGTCCAGCCACCGGCCTTGAAGCCCTTGCCCCAGCTCGCGTACACCATAAAGTCTGGCGTCAAGTGGAACTGCAGGCCGACCGTGGGCGTGAAGATGTCCCAGCTCTGGCTGTCGGGGATGTCCGGGAAATAGCGTATGTAGGGCTCACCCGTAATCAGCGGGTAGAGATCGGAGCCGAGCGGGAACGAGTTCAGATCACTCTGCCCGCCGAGGAAGCTGGTCTTGACCTTGGTGTAGCGGCCGCCGAGCGTGACGCCCCAGCGGTCGGTGAGTTTGACGTCCGCGTGCACGAAGGCCGCGTAGTTCTCGTTGACGACGTCGTTGGCGACGTCGTACACGTACAGCAGGCTCTCGAACGGCACGTAGTCGTGCACGTAGCCGGCTTCCTTGAAGTAGTACAGGCCGCCGACGTAGTTCAGGCGGTTGTTCCAGGCCTTGCCGACGAGCTGGAATTCCTGCGACACCTGCCACTGGTGCTGCGAGTCGGTGACCTCCTGCATCGTCTCGGGCGTGCCATCCAGGTCGGTGCCGATGTCCCAGCGGATCTGCCGGTAACCGGTGATCGACTTTAAGGTCAGCGCGTCGTTGAGGTCGTAGACGCCGGTCACCGAGCCGCCGAACACGTCGTTGCGCGCAAAGTCGGGGCCGTTGGCGTAGGACGTGTTGAGGTTGCCGGTGTTGGTGGCGTTGTAGTCGAACCAGAGGCGCGGGGCGTTCGAGCCGGAATACGGCAGGCCGGCCGCCACGTTCGCGTAGTTGAACGGTCCAGCAGGCCCGCCGACGTAGCCGGCACCCAGGAGCGGCGCCCCGCCGGTGGACAGCCCGGGCACGCGCGCGCGGTTCTGGCTGCACAGGCCGGGGAAGGGGTTCTGCGAGGGCGGCAGGAAGGCCGGCGGACCGCCGGCTGCCTGGATGGCCCCGGCGATGGACGAGGCATTGTTGCTGATGCACAGGTTGTACATCGTCGCGAAGATCGAATTGAAGTTGGTGCTGTAGACGCCGAGGATCGTGTACGGCAGCGCCGTCTGGTCCTGGTGCGTCCAGTCGCCCGTGAAGGTGATATGCAGCTTGTCGGAGGCATTCCACAGGATCTTGCCGCGGAAGGCGGTCACGCCCGTGCCACCGTAGTTGTCGTTGGTGGCGTAGCCGGCCTTCGGGTACGCGGTCTGCGGGTCGACGACGAAGGGCGAGCCCCCCATCGGCGTGCTGGTCGGATAGGGCACGACCTTCACCCAGCCGGTCTGGTTCTGCGAGGAGACGCTGATCGAGCTCAGCACGTTCTCGGTGATCGGGATGTCGGCCGTGAAGCCCACGTCGCGGCGGTTGTACTCGCCGCCGGTCGCAGTGCCGATGAAGCGCGCCTCGCTCCCCGGCGTGTGGGTCACGATGCTGATGGCGCCGCCGATGGTGTTGGCGCCGAACAGCGTGCCCTGCGGCCCTTTGAGGATCTCGACCCGGTCCACGTCCAGCAGGCTCAGGTTCGAGCCGATGGTGCGCGCCAGGTACACCCCGTCGAGGTACACGCCGACGCCGGGGTTGAGGTTGAAGGCGAAGTCATCCTGGCCGATGCCGCGGATCGAGGCCGACAGCACCGAGCGGTCGCCGGAGAACGGCGCGCCCGCATCGAGGTTGACGCTGGGCGTGAGGTTGCTCAGCGCGTGCACGTCATTGAGCGCACGGTTGATGAGGGTTTCCGAGGTGAACGCGCTCACCGCGATCGGCACGTCCTGCAGCTTCTCCTCGCGGCGCTGCGCGGTGACGGTGATCTCCTGCAGCTCCTGCGCCACGGCCTGCGCGCAGCCGAGGACGGCGAGCGCGGCCAGGAGACTCCGGCGGACCCATTTCGCATTCGACAGATTCATATTGTTCCCCCTGAAACAGACCTCCCCGCTGGGGCGTGTTCGCCCGCGGGGCTACCTCTCGACCCTTACCTCACGAGCGCCAGGCGCGGTTTCGCCGCGCGATCGTCCCCGGCATTGCCGGGTATGTTCAGGTTCTCCTTGACCGGGTTGGTGTGCTCGCGCATCAGCGCCTCCACACGCGAACCTTCGCCGCGCTCCAGCGCGGCCACGATGTAGTGATGCTGCTTGTGCGCGTACAGCAGCGTCTCGTGCATGCGCGCCAGGCTGGTCTTGTCGAACGCCACGGCCTGCGGTCCCGCGAACGGGATGCGGGCATTGCGCTCCAGCGCCTGCTGGATGATGGGACTGCGGCACTCGAGCGCGATCAGCTGGTGGAAGCGCACGTTCATGTCGACGTACAGCGCCTCGGCCTTGTCGGCGACGTGGCCCTCGGCGAGGATCTCGTCACCCTCGGCGAGGCACTCACGCAGTGACTGCAGCAGCGCGCGCGAGGGCCCGTGCTCGGCCACGCGCCGAGCGGCGACGCCCTCGAGCACGCCACGCAGCTCGATGGCATCGAGGATGTCGGCGGTGCTGAAGCCGCGCACGACGTAGCCGCGGGTCTCGTGCTGCGACAGCAGCCCTTCCTGGGCGAGCACCGGCAGTGCCTGGCGCACCGGCGTGCGCGACATGCCCAGCCGCTCGGCGATCGGCGCCTCCGCCACGCGTGCGCCCGTTGCGAGCTCTCCACGCCAGATCATCTCGCGGATGCGCACGATCGCTCGGGTCTGGTGGCGATTCATTTAATAGTGGGGGTGCCGGATTGCGCCAAAGTGTTCCCCTTGGGATCCCGATTGTCAATGAAACCACAGTGCGCAACGGCTAGATCGCCAGGGAATTACTTCGGTAAGCCATCGTTTTTGCTGGTGTTATTTGCGCCACAGCTTTGGCGACAAAGAGCTGCAATCCCATGACTGCAACAGTCGATGGGATCCCATGGGTGGTGCTTCGGGCTCTCAGCGGATACCGAGGGCCTTGTCCTCGTTGGCGCGCTTGATGACGTAGGTGCGGATCGCCTCGATCTCCTCGCCCGAGAGCACCCTGGCGAAGCTCACCATGCCCTGCGAGCTGAGTGCACCCTCGTGCACCACGCGTGCCCAGGACTTCGGCTCCGCGAGCAGCTGGCTGCGGCGCAGATCCGGCAGCACGGAGCCTCCGAAGGCGGCATCGCCGTGGCAGGCGCCGCAGAAGCGCGCGTAGGCGCGCGCGCCCGCGGCGATCTGTGCGGGCGGCGCATTCGAGGGCGGCGGATCCAGCGGCAGCTGCGCGAGTCGCGGCTCGGGCGGCAGCTGCGTCGTGCCGCCGAGCCTGAATACCAGCAGCCGCGAAATGTTGCGCACCGGACCGCCGACTTCGGACAGGATGCCGGGCGCCAGCGCCCAGATGCCGCCCCAGCCGGCGAGGACCGCGACGTACTGCTCGCCATTGATCGAGTAAGTGACCGGAGCTGCGATCACGCCCGTCTGCACGTCGCGCGACCACAGCTTCGCGCCGCTCGCCGCGTCGTACGCGGCAAATTCCTTGGCGGAATTGCCCTGGAAGACCAGGCCACCGCCGGTGGCAAGCGTGCCGCCGTTCCACGGTCCCTTGAAGCTCACGCGCCAGCGCTCCTTTTGCGCCACCGGGTCCCAGGCGATGAGCGCGCCCTTGGTATTGGCCAGCGCCCCCGCACGCACCTTGGGATCCGCCGGCATGGCCGCGGCGCCGAAGTCGATGCCGGTGTTGAAGCCGAGGGGCTCGGGTTTCCAGCCGGACTCGGGCACGTAGGGAAAGGCCCCTTCCTGAGCCGGGATGTAGATGAGCCCGGTGCGCGGATCGTAGGCGCTCGGCTGCCAGCTGTGCGCGCCACCTGGTCCCGGGGCGACGACCGCCGGCTTGCCGGTGCGCTCGATGCGCGCGTCGGGATTCTCGATCGGCCGGCCGCTGTGCGGATCGATCCCCCTGGCCCAGCTCACCGGCACGTAGTTGGCCGCCGAGATGAGCTCGCCCGTGGCGCGGTCGAGCACGTAGAAGAAGCCGTTCTTCGAGGCCTGCATGAGGACGCTGCGGGCCTTGCCCTCGATCTCGATCTCGGCGAGCACCATGTGCTGCGTGGCATCGAAGTCCCAGGTGTCGGCCGGGGTCGTCTGGTAGTGCCACACGTACTCACCGGTCGCGGCCTTAAGCGCGATGATCGAGCAGATGTAGAGGTTGTCGCCGCCGCCGGGTGAGCGGTACACGGGATTCCAGGGCGTGCCGTTGCCGGTGCCGATGTAGAGCAGGTCGAGCTTCGGGTCGTACGCCATCGAGTCCCACGCCGCCCCGCCACCGCCGAGCTTCCACCACTGCCCTTTCCAGGTCGCCTCGGCGCGTTTCAGGTGCGCCGCGGTGTTGGTGCCGGGACGGCCGGGGACGGTGTAGAAGCGCCACAGCTCGTGCCCGTCGCCGGCGTCGTAGGCCGCGACGTTGCCCCGCAAGTCCAGCTCGCCGCCGGTGCTGCCGATGATCACGCGGCCGTCGATGACGCGCGGCGCACCGGTGAAGCCGGCCGGACTGTGCGCGGTCGAGGTCTGCCGCGACCAGGCCACCTTGCCGGTGTCACGCTCGAGCGCGATCAGCCGTCCGTCCAGGGTGCCGAGGTAGAGCCGTTGCCCCCAGGCGGCGAGGCCGCGGTTGACGACGTCGCAGCAGGCGCGCACGGCGGATTCACCGGGCACCTTCGGATCGTATTCCCAGCGCAGCTTGCCCGAGAGCGCATCGTAGGCCTTCACCTTCGACCACGCGGTCGTGGTGTAGATCGTGCCATCGATGACCAGCGGCGTTGCCTCCTGGCCGCGAGTGGTGTCGAGGTCGGCGAACCAGGCGAGCCCGAGCTGCTTGACGTTGCCCGTGTTGATCTGGTCGAGCGGCGAGTAACGCTGCTCGTCGTAGGTGCGGCCGGTCGTCAGCCATGCCGCATCGTTGCCGGACGCGGACAACAGCGCCGCGCGATCGAGCGGCTTCGCCGCCAGCGCGCGCGCCTGCCACGACGTGGCGGCGGCGCCGGCCACGCAGCAGGCGGCAATCAGCAGCGTGCGCGCCCGGCAGGCTGCGCGATGTTGCCAGGCTCGATCGGGCGCGGCGACAGCCATGGAATCCCCCTTTTGTAAGCGTTGCATACCATCCGGCTCGGCCGCGGGTCAAGGCCACGCCGTGCTAAGCATGAGGCGCGTGCGCTGGCTATCGGACTAGCTGCAGAGGCTGTCGCGCAGCGCGGTGCGGAGAGAGTCAGCCGGATCAGCGGCGAGGACCGGGGACTTCCAGGCAACGACACTGTCCGGACGCATCAGCACGGCACCGGAGCCGGTGAGTCCGTACGCCGCCGCAAACGCATCGGCCGGATCCGCGAGGTCGCGCCCGACGCAGAACGCCTCGAGCGGCAAGGCGCCCGGCCCGCACGCCACCGATCGCGCGGCGTCGACCCAGGCGGAGCCGGCTGCACCGGCCAGCAATACGTAACGGCCGCCGAGATCGATCGTGGACAGGCGCCGGCCGTGCTGCTCGAGCCACACGTGCGGGGCGCGCGAACCGGGCATGGCGCGCGTGGTGCGCGGATCTGCGTGCACGCCGTGCGCGGAGCCGTACAGCACCCCGAGCTCGATATCCAGGTCATCCACCAGCGGCTCGGGCTGGATGCGCTTGGCGAGCCAGGGGGCGGTGCGGGCCACGTAGCGTGTGAATGCCTGTTCGACGGTGAACACCGCCGCGGGACGCCGCTCGCTCTCGTAGGTATCAAGCAGGGCTGCTCCCGCCTGCCCGTTGAGCACCAGCGCCAGCTTCCAGGCGAGATTGTGCGCATCGGCTACGCCAGTATTGCCGCCGAAGCCGCCATTGGGGGGCATCAGGTGCGCGGCATCGCCGGCGATGAACGTGCGCCCGACGCGCATGCTGCGCGCCACGCTCGCCGTCGCGCGCCAGCGGCTGTAACCATCGATCCGCACCGGCAGATCGCGCCTGCCGACCGCGGCACGCACGAGCTCGATGAGACGCGGCTCGCTCACGTCGGCGGCCGCATCGACGGCCGCCTCCGGGTCGCGCTGCGGATCACCGACGACGTTGACCCCGAGGAACCCCGCAGTGCCGGCGCGATTGAGACGGAAGAACCCGTGCAGCGTCGGGTTGTTGACGTAGATCAGGCTCCAGGCCTTGCCGCCGACGTAGGGCGACAGGTCGGCGCTGAAGTAGATGGTCAGGGAGTTCGAGAACGCGCCGCGTCCCACGTAGTCGACGCCGAGCGCCTCGCGGACCCTGGAATGCGCGCCATCGGCGGCAATCAGGTACTCACCGCGCAGCTCGCGCGTTGCACCATCGAGCATGCCCACCTGCAGGCGCACCCCCGCGGCGTCCTGCTGCACGGCGAGAACTTCAGCACCCTGCAGCACCGTGGCCCCGGCCGCGCGCGCGCACTCGCGCAGGATGGGCTCGAGGCTCGGCTGGTTCAGGAACAGCCGCCGGCACGGACTCAGCGCGTCCACGCCCTCGTTCAGGTTAGCGATGATGTCCGCCAGCTTCCTGCCCGCGAGCGCATCCATCGCGACGATGGTGCCCTCGGGTGTGAACTCCTTCGCGGACTGCGTGCGCACCGCATCCTCGATGCCGAGGCCGCGGAACATCTCCAGGGTACGCATGTGGAAGAACGCCGCCCGCGGCAGGGGCGAGCCCGCCGGCAGGCGCTCGAGGGTCAGCGAGGGGATGCCCTGCTTCGCCAGGAACGCGGCGGCCGACAGGCCGACCAGGCCGCCGCCGGCGATCAGTACGGGGGCTTCATCGGCCATGACGTACCGCACCTGTGCCGGGTAACTTCCGGCTCATCTCAGGCAGAAGGAGCCGGCCCCTCGGGCGTACGCTCAGACGCCCTCGGCGTTTGCGGCAATGCCGGCGGCGTGACGGACCCGCTCCAGGAAGGATCCCGGCCGCGGGTCGCGGCCGGAGTCGGACGGCGCGCCGTTGGCGCTGGACAGGGCGCGCAGGCGCTGCGTCTCGCCGGTCGGCCTGCGGATCTGCACCTCGCGCCACTCGCGCGCGGGCGCAATCGCCATGCCGAGGATCGCCTGCCGCGCCTCGGCGAGCTGCAGCTTCAGCAGCGGCCGCAGGTCTGCCAGGGGCTCAGCCCGCACCCGCTCATCCTCGGTCTCGGCGAGCTCGGTGTCGCAGAAGGCGCGGAAGTACTCGGTAAAGCGCTCCTCGTACAGCTGCATCGGCTCGCTCACCGCCGCGTCGTGCATGAGGTGCTGGGCCAGATACTCGGTGCAGACATGGCTCGAGAGGCAGCGCACGTAGTTGCCGTGCTCGGTGACCACGGCGTTGGCGTAGTCCCGGGAGCTGTAGAAGAGGCCCAGCAGGCGGTGCCGCTTGCCGGCGCTGAGCTGTCGGTCGCGCAGGTACTCGAACAGCGCCTTGCGATGCACGAGGTTCATCACCGCCGAGCGCAGCGCCACCACCTGCGCCTCGACGCGCGTGTGCGTGGAGACGCCACGCAACAGCCACTCATGTTCCGCCGCCCAGCGACGGTAGGTGCTCGGGGACTCGAGGACCCGGCGCACGATGAGGTCGTCGGGCGAATCGAAGAGCGCCGCCGCTTCCACACGCCATTCGGACTCCGCGACGAGCCGGGCGTGTTTGTATGCTGGGACGCGTATCACGCGCGGTGCTTTTTGTCAGGATTTAATGAAAGACCCGACCTTTAAGTCTCTGCCCGTCAAGTGCGCGGTGCAAGCTGAGCCGTATCTGCAGCGGCCGCGCCCGCGGCGCGCATTTGCTCGCAAGTGCGTCTGGGCACCCGCTGGCGCCACGAGCGCACTGCAGCAATTCCCGTGACCGCCCATGCGGGCGCCGCCGCGCATCAGTTCGGCTTCAGGCCGTATACATCGACCTCGCCGTTGCTCGAAGTCGAGCCCGGCGCTCCGCCGGTGTTGTTGCCGCGGGTTCCCACGTACACCTTGCCGTTGGCCACCGTCGGCACGGTGAACTTCACCGCGTAACCGGCGGCATCCGCCGCCACCATCGAGCTGTTCCACAGCTCCGTGCCGAGCTTGGTGGCGTCGTAGGCGTGCAGCACGGCGGGCCCGCACTTGGTTGAAGGCGTGCAGAAGTGCGAGCTGTCCAGCCCCCAGGCGATGCCGTTTGTGCTGCCCGAGGCCGATATCGAGGGCGTGGATCCCGGCCAGGAGATGGCGGTCGCGGCCTGCGAGCTCGGGGTAGTATTGAAGCGGTCACTCCCGGGATCGAACGCGTAGGCGCGCATGCCGGAGCCTGCCGGCGTGAGGTACAGCGTGTTATTCCAGAAGGCGGCGGTGGCAAAGATCGGCAGGGCCATGCTGATGGTTTGCAGCGCGTTGGCGTCTCCGTAGCCGCCCATGCTGTCGCCGTTCAGCAGCGTGAGCACGCCGTCCTTGCCGCCGCCGACCACCAGGTGGCGCAACGGGCCGGTGCTGAGATTGATCACCAGGGCCGCGCCGCCGGCGCCGAAGTCGTTGTCCATGGCGTCATCGTTCGCCTGGCTGTTGGGCGTGAACCAGGAGGACACGCCGAGGGTCGGGCTCAGCTGCAGGACGCTGTCGCCGTAGTCGTTGTGCGGGTTGCTCGCGCTGGTGGCATCGAACAGGCCGTTGCCGGTGATGACGTAGAGGTTGCCGCTGCTGTCGCCCGCGGGCGCCCCCCCGCTCATCCAGATCCCCGCACCCCCGTGGGGCGGTGCGTGGTTCGGCGCTGCGTTGAAGGTGCCGGCCGGCCCGAAGCCGGAACCCGACCAGGCGTAGGCGATCATCCAGCCGTACCAGGGTATCGCATCCTCGTGCGAGCCCCACGCGACGTATACCGTGCCACTGTTGAGTGCGAGGCCCGCGCGCTGGTTGTGCATGCGCGAATCGAAGACGACGGTGGAACCACCGCTGCCGGTGCCCGGGAAACTGCCCATGATGGTCTGCGGCGAGCCGGTCTTCTCCTTGCCGGTGAAGAGGTCGATGGCGTGCAGCCGCTGGAAGAAGGCGGAGCCGCCGGAATTCATGGACTTGGAGACGACGAACACGATGTTGGTCTGCGGATCGACGACCGGCGTGCCGATGACTCCGACCTCCGGTGTGATGTCGGCGTAGCCCTGGCCGATGGGGGAGCCCGGGCTGCCCGAGGGGACGGGGACTTCGCCGGAGTTCGCGCCGTGCGTGGTGTCGATGAGACTGACTTGCCACACGGTGCTGCAGGGGCTGGCGTCGGCGTCGAAGGCATACAGGCTGTCATGCGCGGTTGCCACCAGCAGCAGGTTGCGCTGCGTGCCACCGACATTGACGTTCGCCACCCACAGCGGCTGCGCGTACACCGCGCCGTCGACGCTGCATGAGAACAGCTTGCCGAACGAGGTGGTGTTCACGTTCGCGGTCGTCAGCGCGTACTCGTGCGTGTTGGCGCCGTCACGCGCGAGGTCGTTGTGGTAGGTGTACACGCCGGGCAGGTCGCTGACGCCGATGCTGATGACCGCCTTCTGGCTGGCGTCCGTCACGCTGGTCGCGGTGATGGTGTAAGTCCCCGCATCGGCGGGCGCGGTCAGCGCGACCGCCACGCCGCTCGCGCTGCTGGAGGCGCTGAAGCCGAAGGCGCTCGAGCTCGCACTCCACTGCACGCCCGCATAGTCGTTGGTGGTCGCGGTGAGATTGTTGAGTTTCTGGGTGACGGTGAGTCCCGCCCGCTGCGGCGAGATCGAGACGGTGATGTTGGCGGGGCTCACGTTCAGCGCCAGATTCACGCTCTTTGAGGCTGCGGGGTTGCTGGCATCGTGTACGCCGAAGGTCAGCGGCGTGGCGGCAACGTCGGTCGTGGGAGTCCCCGACACCACGCCCGTGGCGGCATTGAGCTTCAGGCCATCCGGCAGCACGCCGCTGGAGAGCGTCCAGGTGTACGGCGTAACTCCGCCGGTCGCGGTCAGCGTGGTCGAGTAGGCCTTTCCGACCTGCGCGTTGGGCAAGGCGGTGGTCGTGATGGCGAGCTGCTGGGAACCCATCACCGTCAACGGCAGAGTCGTGGTGACGCTCTGCGGCATCGCAGCGGAGTCGACCACCTTGAATGTCAGGGAGAGATTCGAGGCACTCGTGGTCGGCGTTCCACTGATCACACCGGCTGAACTCAGCGACAGGTCCGGCGGCAGGGTTCCAGAGCTGACCGACCAGGCGTACGGCGTCGTGCCGCCCTGCGCGGTGAGCGTGGCGTTGTAGGCGACTCCCACCTGACCGTTCGGCAGCGCCGTCGTGGAGATTGCCAGTGGCGGCGGCGGACTGGTGGAATCGGAGCCGCCTCCGCCACCGCATCCGTAAAGAAGTGCGCTCGCTGCTAACGCCGTACCCAACAAGCGCGCAGACGACCTCAGCCTGAGGTGGGGCATAAGCTTCTTGCGATCCTTTGAAGCGTCTGACGCGGCGTGGCCGCGCAGGTGTTTATGTTTTTGTCAGAATAATCATAGCGTGCGAGGCACGATCCCGCACCGCAAAATCACCGCGATAAGTCAAATGCAGGTACGCCGCTCGCAAGAGCTCCGGCAGCGGGAACACCCGCCGCGCGGGCGCGAGACGTGATCTAAGGTGCACCGTGAGGTTGAGCTGAACCGTAGCGCGTTGCGCGGACTGCGCCGTGCCTCGCAACCGCGCTGTCTGAATGTATCGGCCTACTTCTGATAGAAGTCGTACGTATGACGGTACGGCGTGTGTGTCAGGTAGCGCCAGGTCGCCAGCGCCGGCAGCTCATAGCGGCGAAAGCGGGCGAGGCTCGGCAGGCTCTCCAGCGGCACCGGTGTGCGTCGGGGCACGTCGTCCCAGCCAAGGAGCAGGAATCCGCCCGGGCGCAGGCACACATGGGCCTGCGAGAACGCCGCTTCGCACTGTTCGGCCCGATCCAGGCCCCAGCCGTACACGCCATTGCAGATGATCAGGTCGATGGAGTTCTCGGTGAAGTGCCGGGCGAGCTCCTCGAACGGGGCCACCACGTGTTGAGTGGCTCCGTAGCGGCGCAGTGACGGGTCGGGCTCCAGGGTCCAGTAGTCGGCGCTCGGGAAGTAGCGGCGCTGGTAGTGCGCGGTGTACGAGCCGCAGCCCACGAACAGGACGGTGCGCACCGTGGCCAGCGCGCAGAAGTGCGGGAAGATCACCTCTTCCAGGACCTGCCGGTCGGTCGTGTTCAGGGGCGTGTGCAGTTTGAGGCGCTTGCGCACGATGCGCGCGGCGAAGCCCGCCTCGAACAGCAATGGCAGCAGCATCTTCCACTTGCTCTCAGGCGGCGCGCCGACGGCGTTGCGATACATGCGCGCCTCGATCTGGGCTCGCGCCCTCTCGGCTCTGCTCATAGCGATATCACGCGGCTTTGTACCTGGACCCGGTCCGTGCATGAGCTTGCGGTAGGCGCGCATCGCCCTGCAACCGCTGCCAGGCTCCTCCCGTTGACATAATGGTGTGGCCCGTTTTGCGCGCTGCAGTGCGCTACCATCTGCGCCGGGCCGAGCGCATCGCGATGAGAACACAACAGCAGGGACGCCCGCCAAGCTCATGAGGGTACTCAGCAACGCCGTCTGGATGCTGCTTTGCCGGTTCGCGGCCGACCTGCTGAGCTTCGTGTTGTTTGCGGCGATCGCGCGCGTCTTCGGCCCAAGCGGCACCGGCGAGTACGCCTACGCGTTTGCGCTCGGCAACCTGGCGGCCCTCATCGGCAGCGGGGGTTTCGAGGAGTACGGCATCCGCCAGTATGTGCTCGCGGAGCCCTCCGCCCGCGGCGCGCTCTGGCGTGACCTCCTCTCCACGCAGTGGCGACGACTGCTGCTGACGCTGGCAGTGCTGGCGCTCTACCTCGTGCTGGCAGGCAGCCACGGCGCCCGCGGCGTGATGGTCGCCGAGCTGTCGCTGTTCCTCATGGGCTGGGGCGTGGCACACACGCTCTTCATCCCGGCGATGGCCGCGCAGGCGATGATCCTGCCCTCGCTCACCGACCTCGGGGCGCGCCTCGGGGCGGTCCTGGTGGCGCTCGGCCTGCTGCAGCTGCAGATGCCGCTGCCGGTGCTGCTGCTCGGATTTCCGCTCGCCGGCATCGTCATGGTGCTGGTGGCGGCGCGCAACGCGCGGCGCCACGGCGCACCACCCCGCTTCGGGGCCTCGTGGGATGCGACGCTTGCGGTCTCGCGCGGCACGGCGCCCTTTGTCGGCTCGGACCTGCTGAACCAGCTGTACGCGCGCATCGACCTGCTGCTCATCGCCTCCCTGCTCGGCACGACCCAGGTCGGCTTCTATGCCCTCGGTGCCAAGTTCGTCGAGGTCGGGGTGATTCCGCTGCTCCTGTTCGGGACCGCGGCCTACCCGCTGCTCAGCCGCCTCGCGGCCGAGGACCTGGGTCATTTCGAGCGCGCCGCGCGCGAGGTGCTCTACCTCATCTGCCTGCTCTCGGCGTGGCTTGCGGTCGGCATCGCCTGCCTCGTGCCCCTGCTGGTGCCGCTGATATTCGGCGATGCCTTCCGGCCCGCCCTGCCGCTGCTGCCATGGTTCGCGCTGCTCGCCCTCGGCAAGGGCGGCGAGATTGCCCTCTACCGGCTAATGTATAGCCTGCATGCTCAAACGCAGTACCTGCGCTGCCTGCTGGTCGGAACCATCACCATTGCCGTGCTCAACGTCGCCCTGATTCCCCGTCTCGGCATCTTCGGCGCCGTGCTCGCGGCAGTCGTCAGTTCGCTCGTGGTGGACGTGCTGTGCGTATGGGCCCTGCGCGCCCGGCTGCGCGCGGCGGTGTTCGTCGGCGCCGCGCTGCGCACGGCGCTGATGCTCGCCGCCACCGCCCTGGTGTTCTATGGTGTCGCGTGGCTCGGCACCTCCGCCTGGCTGAGCGCGCTGCTGGCGTGCGGCGTCGCGCCGCTGTGGGGCGCAGCGCTCGGGCTCGTGCCACGGCCACATTCAAGTGCATTGCTGCACCAGGCGCACCCGGCCGGCGCCTCCTCTCTCACGGCTGCCGAAGTGATGCGCGATGGATAACGAGCGTCCCGGCAGCCGCGAACAGCAGGTCTACCTCGGCAACGCGCGGCTGCCGACCGCGGCGTCCGGCCGCAGCGCCCTGGTGCGCCTGCTTACCGACCCGGGATTCGCCGTGCGCGCCGTGCGCTACGCGCTCGGCCTGCCGGTGCGGATGGCCACCGAGGACCGCCGCGTCCTGGAGCAGCTGATCTTTCCCTTCTTCAGGGACCTGGCCGAGGTGCACAACGTCCTGTTCGTCGGCTGTGACTGGTACACCAAGCACTACCAGCGCACCTTCTTCAGGGCCAAGAACTACTGGACCCTGGACTTCAATCCTGCGGCCCGGCGCTTCGGGGCTGCGCAGCACGTGCAGGCTCCGCTGGAGCAGCTCACGCGTCACTTTCCGGCCGGGACCTTCGACCTGATCGTCTGTAACGGCGTTTACGGCTTCGGCCTGGACGCGCCGGCGCAATGCGAGGCCGCCTTCGAGCAGTGCCACCTGTGCCTCGCGCCCAACGGATACTTCGTGCTGGGCTGGAATGCCATCCCGGCCCGTGATCCCGTGCCGCTGGCGCAGATCGCAGCGCTCGACCGCTTCCAGAAGTTCACCTTTGCGCCGCTGGGCACGTGGCGCTACCTCACCGAGACCTCTTACCGGCACACCTACGATTTCTATCGCAAGTGATCCGCCGCGCGCCGCAACTCTACTGGCTCACGGAAGAATTCTTTCCACCGCAGATCGGCGGCGTGGAGATCATGGTGTCGCGCCTGTCGCAGGGCCTGAGCGCGCGCGGGCTTCCCACCAGCGTGATCACCCGCCAGACGGAGCCCGCAAGCCCGGCGGCCGAGACCATCGGTGGCGTCTGCGTGCGCCGCATCGAGCCCTCGGGCCAGATCAAGGGCGCCGGGTGGCGCGCGGTGACGCACATGCTCGGCTACCTCTCGCGGCTCGGCCGGATACTGGTGCACGACCGCAGCCACTACGACCTGGTCGTCATCTCCGGCATGAAGATCATCCCGCTGGTCGCGGTGCCACTGTGCCGCCTGCTGCACAAGCGCTGCATCGTTAGGGTGGAGTCCACCTTCGAGCTGCACGAGCCGCTCTCGGCGCAGAGCCGCGGGGAGATGCGCTGGCTCGGCGCCGTGCTGCAGCGCTCGCTGGCCGCTCTGCAGCGCGGTGCCCTGCGGCGCGCCGACCGGGTCATCGCAATTTCACCGGAGGTCGAGCAGCTCCTGCCCGCAGCCGGTGTCAGCCGTGCGCGCATCGTGACCATCCCCAACGCCGTCGATGCGCAGCGCTTCTCGCCCGCATCCGCGCAGCGCCGGCAGGAGCTGCGCACGCGGCTGGGGCTGCCGGCTGATCGCACGCTGCTGCTTTACATCGGCCGGCTGTCCAAGGCCAAGGGTGTCGACATGCTGGTGCAGGCAGCACCGCAGCTCATGTCCCGGCACCCGCAGCTGTGCCTCATCATCGTCGGCAGCGGCCAGGGGTCCTTCGATGACTGCGAAGCCGAACTCGCCGGGTTCGTCCGCAACGCCGGGCTTCACGACGCGGTACGCATGTATGGCGCCACCGATCGCGTGGCCGATTACCTGCAGGCCGCGGACCTGTGCATCTTCCCCAGCGATTACGAGGGTTTCGGCGTCGGCCTGATCGAGGCGCTCGCGACCGGCACGCCGGTGCTCTCCACGCCGGTGGGGATCGCGCGCGAGCTGGTGCGGGAAGGCGAGACCGGGTTTGGCTTTCCGACGCGGGACCCGGCGGCCATGGTGGGCGCCATCGACGCCGCACTGGCCGCGCGCAGCCGCTGGACTGCAATCGGCCAACGGGCACGCGCGGCCATCAAGCCCTACGAGCTCGACAGCGTCGTCACGCGTTACGAGAGCCTGTGCCGGGAGCTCACGGCCTGAGGGAGCGTGGTGCGCAAGGCACCACGCTCCTTCTTCAGGCTACTGGACGGCGACGTAGTCCGGGTTCGTCCCCGCCGCAACCGGGCTGCCCGTGATGGGACCCAGCGCGCCGGTCGTGCCGTTGAGCGTGTACTGCGACACGTTCGCGGACCCGTCGTTGCCGACGTACACGTGGCTGGAGGCGTCGACCGCGAAGGACACCGGATTGGTGCCCGCCGCGAAGGGTGAGCCGCTCACCGGGCTGCCCGCATCGCCCGTGCCCTGGTCGTACTGGTAGACATCGATGCCGGCCGACTCGGTCACCAGCAGGAACTTACCGCTCGGGTCGAAGGCGATGTAGTTCCTGGCGACGTCGATCACGGGATTGTTGACATTACCGGTCAGGGTGCCATCCGCAGCGATCGTGAACGCCGAGATGTACCGGGTGCTGCCGCCGCCGGGCAGCGCCACGGTGTACAGCACCGTGCCCTGCGGGTTAATCGCGAGCGCGAACGGGTTCTGATCCGTGCCGAAGGGCGAGCCGGTCACCCCTTCAGTGAGGGCGCCGGTGCTGGCATTGATCGAGAAGACCTCCACCGCACTCGGATTCGTCACCGCCACGTACAGGAAGTTGCCGTGTACCGCCAGCTCCGCCGGCAGATGTCCATGCACAAGGGCATACGGCGAGTCTGACAGCTCGGTGAGCTCGCCCGTGGCCGGGTTGATCGTGAAAGCCGAGATGCTGTGGTCCTGCTGGTTGGACACGTACAGGTGAGTGCCACCCGAATCGAACGCCAGCGACACCGGCAGGTGGTCGGTCTGGTAGGGCGAGTTGGGGGTCGCGGTCAGCGAGCCGTCCGCCCCGATGGCAAAGCCATAGACACCGCGACCGACGGTCGTGTCCGTGCCGGAGTTCACCACGTACACGTACTTCTTCGAGGGATCGACCTTGATCGCGCCGAAACCGGTGACGCCCGGCACCAGGGTCGGTGCGGCAAGCGCCGTCAGTCCGCCATCGGCGCCGACGTTGTAGCCGGAAATGACGCCGTTGCTCGAGGCATCGAGCGCATTGTTGGACGCATAAGCGTACTGGGGTGTCGGACCGCTGCTCACCGTCAGATCCACGCTCGAGCCCGGCGCCACCTGCGTGCCGGCGGCGGGCGCCGAGCTGATGACGCTGCCCTTGGCAACCGAGGCGCTGCTCGCCTGGGTTACCGTGCCGACGATGAGGCCGGCAGCCGTGATCGCAGTGGTCGCATCCGCCTGCGTGTGTCCGACGACGTCTGGCACTGCCACCGTGCCGGGGCCGCTACTGACGGTGAGGTTCACCGCCGAGCCGTTTGCCACCATCGTGCCGGCAGTCGGGGACTGGCTAATGACGCTGCCGGCGGCAACCGTGTTGCTTGCCTGCATGGCCACCGAACCGACGGTGAGACCGGCACCCGTGATCGTCGTGGTCGCGGCCGCCTGCGTGGCGCCGACGACGTTGGGCACCTGCACCTGCGCGGGGCCGGTGCTGATGGTGAGATTCACGGCGCTACCGGAAGCGACGCTTGCACCCGCCGCCGGGGACTGGCTGATGACGTTGCCGGCGGCGACGGTCGAACTGCTGGCCTGAGTCGTCGTGCCGACCGTAAGGCCGGCGCCGGTGATCGCGGTGGTCGCGGCCGCCTGCGTGGAGCCGACGACGTTCGGCACCGTGACGTTGTTATTACCGCCGCCCCCGTTGTCGCTGCCACCGCCGCCGCAGGCGGCCAGGACAACTGAGGCACAGAGGGCAACGAGGAGGCAGCGCAGCAATTTATGGAAGTCCATGGTTTTTACCTTGGTTATGCTTTTCAACGCTTCTGACCCCGAAGGCGCTGCGGCATACATCGTCGCGTCCTGCGCCCTGGTAGCGCTGCGGCGGAGGCGTCATTTGAATGTTGTGTGGAACGCCGCCACCGCCCCCGGACCGTTGTTGGTGTTCGACAAGCCCGGGGTGCGTCCAGGAAAGTATACCGCAGTGCAAGACGACCGCCAGCAGCATCACTTGCAACGCAGCAGAATCTTGCGCGATTTATGTTAAGGCATCGCGTCAGACCTGACGTGATGCCTCTTATTTATTGCTGTGGAAGTGCCGAGGGCAGCGCGCGTCGCTCCTGCTGCCAAGTTGACGTATAACCTCGGCGCTGTACCCGATCTAAACCGATCCTTAAGCCTCTGCCGCTTCGTCAGCTGCGCGACGCGATGCTCTCCAGCACGCGCAGCGTGGCCTCGGCACACCTGGGCCACGTGAAGCTCGCCGAGCGCACCCGGCCGCGCTCGATCAGCTGCGTGCGCAGCGCCTCATCGGAAAGCAGCCTCTGCAGGCCGTCCGCGATGGAGTCGACCGATTCCGGCTCGATGAGCAGCGCGGCGTCGGCGGCGATCTCGCGGGAGCCGTAGCAGTTCGAGGTGAGCACGGGGCAGGATGAGGCCATCGCCTCTACGATCGGCAGGCCGAAGGACTCGAACAGCGAGGGCAGCAGCAGCGCCTGCGCCAGGCGATAGAACGCCGCGAGCGTCGGGGCATCCACCCAGCCGGCCCACTTCACCCAGCGCTCGATGCCGAGCCGGCCCGGCTCACCGAGCTCATGCTCGGAGAGGAAGCGATTCTCGCCGCCGGCGATGACGAGCGAGATGCCGCGCGCCGGGCCGACGCGGGCATAGGCCTGGACCATGCGGGTGAAATTCTTCGGCGGATAGACCGCACCGGAATAGAGCACGAACTGCTCCGGCAGCCCATGGCGCGCGCGCACCGCGGCGAGCGTGTCCGCATCCAGCGGCGCGCGGAACGTGTCATCGATCGCGGTGTGCACGGTCACCACCCGCTCCGCGGGCATGCGCAGGTAGTGCATGAGGTGCTCGCGCGTCACCTCCGACACCGCGATCACCGCGCTCGCCCTCCTGGCATAGCGCGGCACGAGGAAGCGGTGGCTCAGCCGGTCGATCGCGCGCGAGGCCCACGGCATGACGTACCAGTCGAGGCCATGGCAGACCCAGGCGGCCGGGCAGCTGCCCGTGAGCGGCAGCGAGTACTTGGGATTGAAGAGCACGTCGATGCCCGCGCGTCGCATCGCCCGCGGCAGGCTCACCTGGTCCCACAGGAACACCGAGCCCAGAGCGGGCACGAGCACCTCCCGCACGTGCGCATGTGCGCCGTAGGTCCCGAGCAGCGCCGGGTTGCTGTAGAAAAGCACGTACTCGTGGCCGCCGGGATGGCGCACCAGGTGATCCAGCAATCCTTTGGTGTAGACGCGCACGCCACCGCCATGCTGGTCGTAATGGCGCAGCATCACCCCGATGCGCATGGCTAGGGTGCGCCGCGGTAGGCCGCGTACATGCGCTGGTAGTCGCGCACGCCCAGGGAGCAGAAGGCCTCCGCATACAGACCCTGGTGGCCGGCGAAGGCGGCGGAGCGGTAGGCGTTCAGGGCCAGCGAGGTGTGCAGGTAATCGAACTGCGCCAGCTGGCTGCGGTATTCCGCCAGCGCGCACTTCTTCAGCTCCACGACCTCATCGATCTTCACCACGCAGTTCGGGAACAGCGGCGTCCACACCTCGTAGGCGAGCAGCTGCGGTTCAAGCTCAAGCCCCTGCAGCGCTTCGAACAGTACCGCGCTCACGGCCACGTGGTCGGGGTGCTGCTCGACGAAGTGCGGCAGGTAGATGAGCTCCGGGCGCTCGGCGGCGAGGATCTCCCGGAGCCGAGAGGCGACGGCGCGGTCCTGCGCCAGTGCGCCATCCGGCGCATCGAGGAAGGAGATCGCGTCGACCCCGAGGATCGCGAGCGCCCGGCGCGCCTCCTGCCTGCGGGTGCCGACCAGCTGCGCCTGCACCTCGGAGCGCGCCGCAGTGCTCACCGTCGGCGCGCTGCCATCGCCAGCACGCCCGTCGGTCAGGAACACCACGTGCGCACGTGCGCCCGCGCGTACGTGCCGCACCAGGGTGCCGCCGCAGCCGATGGTCTCATCGTCCATGTGCGGCGCCAGCACGAGCACCCGCTCCGCCCCCGGCTGCCAGATGAGGGCCGAGGTGCTGAACGCCTTGCTGGTCTGCATCAGACCCTGCGCCTCGAGATAGGGTCGCGCGGCGCGTGCGAAGTGGCGCAGCAGCGTGCGCGTCAGGCCCTTCATGCGGCGGCGGCCAGGGTGCCGAGGCTGTTGAGCTCCGCCTGCAGGCATTCCCGGTCCTCACCCTCGATCATCATCCGGTACCACAGCTCCGCGTTGATCAGCAGCCACAGGCGGTTGCCGTGGTCGGCGCGGCCGGCAAGGTGCTGCCTGAGGAGCATCTCGATTGCTGGACCTGACAGGATGCCCGCACGTACCAGCCGGGCGTCGCGCAGGAAGTGCCCGTACAACTGCCGGTACTCGGCCTGCAGCAGGTACGGCAGCGCCGAAGCAAAGCCCTGCTTCGGCCGCGTCAGGATGGCTTCCGGCAGGTAACGTGCCGCCAGCTTGCGCTGCATGATGCGCAGCGAGCGGCCGCGGACTTTCATTTCCGAAGGCAGGCGCGCCGCGAACTCCGCCAGACGGTGGTCCATGAAGGGGCTGCGCGCCTCGAGCCCGTGCGCCATGGTGATGCGGTCGGTGATCATCACCGGGTGATCCGGCAGACGCACCGCGCAGTCGGCCGCCAGCATGCGATCGAGCGCGTCCCCGCTGGCCGACTCATAGGGCAGGCGGATCACGTCTTCCGCGTGCCGGCCATCAAGCTCGCGCGTCGCCTCGCTCGTGAACAGTGCCGCGCGCTGCCGCGGATCGAAGTGGAAGTAGCTGAGGCTCGCCGCGTAGCGAGCCCCGCCCGCGAGGAACGACAGCCGGTGCAGCCAGCGCAGCTGGTGGCCGACGCTCTTGTACCAGCCCGCCTCCGGGATCAGCGCGAGCGCGGGCCCGAGCAGCGCGCGCCGCAGCGCGGCCGGCACCCGGGCGTAGTGATCCGCGTAGCTGTTGCCGTAGTAGCGATCGTAGCCGCCAAAGAGCTCATCCCCGCCGTCGCCGCCGATCACCACCTTCACGGAGCGTCGCGCCAGCTCGGCGAGGTGGTAGGTGCACAGTGACAAGGGATCGGAGGGCTCGTCCAGGTGGTGGATGAGCTCCGGCAGCAGCCGGATCAAGGAGGGCGCGAGGGTTCGCTCGTGGTGCTGCGTACCGCACAGCTGTGCCACCTGGCGCGCGTACGGTGCCTCATCGAAGCGCGCATGGGGCAGGCCCACGGTGAAGGTCGGCAGGTCGGTGACGCCGAGCCGCCGCGTCAGCATCGCCACCAGCAGGCTCGAGTCCAGGCCGCCGCTCAGGAAGGCGCCCACGGGCACGTCGCTCACCAGGTGCAGCCGCAGGGAGTCCGCGACGCAGGCCTCGAGCTCATCGAGCAGCGACTCCTCGGAACCTGTGTGCTTGGGCAGGTACTCGAGCTTCCAGTAGCGCTCGATGCGTGGCTCCTGCCCCGCCTCGAGGCTCAGCATGTGGCCCGGCGGCAGCTTGCGGATGCCCTGGAACATCGAGCGCGGCGGCGCGATGAAGCGCAGCGCCAGGTACTCATCGAGCGCGGCCAGGTCCAGCGTGCGCAGCTGCGCATCCAGCGCGAGCAGCGCCTTGATCTCGGAGGCGAACGCGAACCCGGCCGTGCTGCTGGCATAGTAAAGCGGCTTCTGCCCGAGGTGATCGCGTGCCATGAGCAGTCGTTGGCGCGGCGCGTCCCACAGCGCGAACGCGAACATGCCGCGCAGGTGCTCGAACAGGCGCTCGCCGTGGAACTGATAGAGCGCGATGATTACCTCGCAGTCGCTGTGCGTGCGGAACAGGTAACCGCGGCCCTCGAGCTGGGCGCGCAGCTCCTGGTAGTTGTAGATCTCGCCGTTGCAGATCAGGGCGATGGAGCCGTCGGCGCTCAGCAGCGGCTGCCGGCCACCCTCGAGGTCGATGATCGAGAGCCGGCGATGGCCGAGGATGGCGTGCGCGCCCTCCTCCATGCCCTCGCCGTCGGGCCCACGGTGCCTGAGCGCATCCAGCATGCGGCGCATGCCCGCGTGTCGCGACGGCGAGGCTGGCGCGATGATGCCGGCGATGCCGCACATGTCAGACGAGCACCTGGCGGCCCGGGACCTGCGGGGCGCGCGCCAGCGTGGCGGCGAACAGCTGCTCGTAGCGCTCGGCGCAGCGCTCGATGAAGTAGTCCTCCACCGCGGCGAGGTTGTTGCGCGCGATGGCGGCGCGCGTCTGCGGGGACTCTCGCAGCAGCGCCACCGCGGAGTTGAAGGCGGCGAGGTCGTTCAGGGGCACGACATAGCCGTTCGCGGGCGTGTGCAGGAAATCGGTCTGCCCGCCGCGGTCGTAGCACACGATCGGCAGGCCGGCGGCCATCGCCTCGAGGAACACCAGGCCGAAGCCCTCGTGCTGGCTGGTGGACACGAAGATGTCGGCCACGCAGAAGGCGCGCTGCTTGGTGGCCTCGTCCACGTACCCGAGCATGCGTACGCGCTGCGCGACGCCGCGCGCGGCCGCACGCGCCATGAGGGGCGCGGCCTCCGGTCCGTCGCCGACCACCAGCAGCACCGCATCACGCACCGCGTGCAGGGTCTCGATGAGCTGCAGGCTCGCCTTGCGCGCCACCAGCCGCCCCGCGGACAGCAGCACGCATGCCTCGGCCGGGATGTCGAACTCCTGGCGTGCGGCCGGTGCGCGCGGCGGCGGCCGCTCGATGCCGAGCGGGATCAGCTCGATGGCGCGCTGCACGCCGTACAGCTCACTCACGTTGCGCGCCGTGTCGCGCGACTGCGCGACCACCACGTCGGCGCGGCGCAGCAGCCGTGCGATCGCCCAGCGCAGCAAGGCGTGCCGGTGCGGCGAGCTGCTCTTGGACGGGTCGTACAGATCGCCGCCGTGCACCGAGAGCACGTGCGGGATCCGCAGCTGCTGCGCCAGCCACGCCCCCACCGGTCCGGTCGGCACCACGAAGTGCGTGTTGATTACGTCAAATTTCGCGCGCCGCCCGAGCCTCAAGCCGCGCCATGCCGCCGCCGGCAGGTAGGCGGCCATCGAGGGCAGGTTCGCGACCGCGAGTTGCCGGCGGAACAGCACCGGCACACGCACGACGCGCACGCCCTGGTCGTCGTCCTCGCCCGCCAGCCACGCGGCGCGCGAGGTCAGCACCGTCACTTCATGGCGGCATGCGAGCGCGCGCGCCATGGCCGCCATGACCACGCCGCCGCCGCCGCCGAGCGGCGGATACTCAAAGTTGCACAGTAGGATTCGCAATGTCTGACGTGTGCCGGTGGTTGCGTGTATTCTGCTTAACAACTCTGCTGTAACCCGTGTATCGCAAGGAGCGCGCGCATGAGCGCCGAATTCGACCGCCAACGGCTCGCATCAGCGACGGCAGCGCCGCGCCAGCTGGCAGCGCGCCTGGAGCCGTTCGATTCCTACTGGCAGGCGCCGCAGGACGCCGAGTCCGGCTTCAGCGCGTTTGCCGCCTACTACCGCGCCAACTACCTGCCGGTCATGCCCGAGCGCCGCACGGCACGCATCCTGGTCGTGAGCTGTGGTCCCGGCTACCTCGTCAAGATGCTGAGGGACTGCGGTTACACCAACGTCACCGGCATCGATTCGGATGCCGCCAAGGTCGACATTGCGCGCCGGCACGAGCTGCCGTGCGAGGTCGCCCACGCCTTCGACTACCTCGAGGGCCGCGTGCAGTCCTTCGACGTCATCGTCCCGGAGCAGGAGCTCAATCACCTGACCCTCGATGAGACCCTCGACTTCCTGCGCCTGTGTCGCCGCGCCCTGCGCGCCGACGGCCGCGTCGTGGTCTACGCCATGAACGGCGCCAACCCGCTGGTGGGCTCCGAGAACCTGTCTCACAACATCGACCACTTCTACAACGTCACCGAATACAGTCTCACGCAGATTCTGCAACTGGGCGGCTTCGAGAGGATCCGCGTGTTTCCGCTCAAGCTGTATGTCTTCTGGAAGAACCCCTTCAACTACGTCGGCCTGCTGGTGACCACGATGCTCGAGTGGAGCATGCGCATCATCTATCGGCTGTACGGCAAGAAGGTCCGGGTCCTCAGCAAAAAGATCGCGGCCGTGGCCCACGCGCCGGGTCAGGTGTCGCCCACGTAGTAGTAGTAGCCGCTCGCGCCGTTGGCGGCCGTCGAACGGTTGAGCACGATCCCCGCGCTCGGGAAATCGGCCAGCAGCTGCTTGGCGCGCGCCAGGCTGTCGCGCCGGGTCTTGCGCTCGGCGACCACCAGCAGCATGGCATCAACCCGCGGCGCCACCGCCAGGGCCTCGTCGGTCACGGTGATGGGCGCCAGGTCGATCAGCAGGATCGGATTGGGCGCGATGCGCTTTATGTAGGTGATCAGTTCGTCGAGCTTGGCGTGTGAGAGCAGCTCCGAGGCCAGCGAGGTGGCGCTTACGTTGGCTGCGATCGCCAGGTTCTGCGGGCCGATGCAGAAGAACAGGTCCGCCGGCATGGCGTTGCCGGCGAAGTAGTCGATCAGCTGCGTCGGCGGGCGCACGCCCAGATAGGTGCACAGGCTCGGGCTGCGCAGGTCGAGATCGAGCAGGAACACGTTGTGGGTGTCGTGGCGCGCGATGTTCAGCGCCAAGTTGAGCGAGGTCACCGACTTGCCCTCGCCCGTGTCGGGACTGGTGATCGCCACGCTCGACCAGTTGTGCGTGCGCATGCGCTGCAGCAGGCGGGTGCGCACCATGCGGTAGGCCGCGGCCACGCGCTCATCGGCGGCCAGCATCGAGTTCGGCAGCGCGATGCGATGCGCCTCGGCGCAGGCGCGGTCACACTCGAGCAGCGGAAATACCGGGCGCGGCAGCACTGGCGCGAGCTCGCGCGGCGGCGCTTCCGGCGTGCGCACCTCGGGCTGCGCAGCGGGCGGCGCTACGCCGCTCGCGAGTTGCGCCTCTTTGAGTTTCTTGAGCGCTCGTTCGATTACCATATCTGTTGCTTTTTTTCCGTCGCCGCGTGCGGCTTCCGTTACCGATCACGATCTTATATAGATGGTCGCCACCATGAGCACCGCACCCGCGGTGTAGGCCAGCAGCGCTGCGGCCCAGCGCACGCGATACTGGTGCCGATCCTGCGTCGTCAACAGCATCGGTATGGACCCGAGCGCGGTGGTTTCCATGATCTCCTGCAGATCCTCGCTGCCGCGCACGGTGGGATCGTAGGCGTCGGCGAAGGCCGCGGCTCCGAGTGCCACTCCGCAGCCGAGCAACAGGCCCAGCAGGACGATGCCGATGCGATTGGGGAAGTACGGGCGTCGCGGCACGGTAGGCGCATGCAGCAGCGAGAACTTCTCGCCGCGGTCCTCGAATTCCATGGTACGTGCCAGCGCGGCGTTCTTCATCTTGTTCTGGATGTCCTCGTAGCGTTCGCGGGCGGCCGAATACTCACGCTGCAGCTGGGTGTACTGGCGCTCCACGTTGGGTGCCATCTGCATGTGCGACTCATACGCGCTCAGGTCGTGCCGCTCGCGCGCCTCCGCGGCGCGCAGCGCCGCCAGCTGGTGGCGCGTCGCGGCCAGCTGATCCGCCAGCGCCAGGTATTCCGGGTTGTCGGGCTTGCCGCCGGACGGACGCATGTTGGTCGCGTTCTGGGCGCTCATTTCTGCGACGGCCCGCTCCAAGCGCTTCACCTCCGGGTGCTCGGGGGTGTACTTCTGATGAGCCTCGGCGAGTTCGGCGCGCAGCTTTGCCAGCTCGGTGCGCGAATCGCTCACCGCCCCGGTGAGGCTCGGGCTCAGGTTGTTCAGCTGCAGCTGCAGTTGCGACTCCTTCTCCTCCGCCACTAACTCTTGCTGCTGCAGCGCCTCGATGTCGTGCTGCGTGCGGTCGATCTCGGTGATGTTGTGCGCCTGCATCTCCGGCAGCGCGCCGCTGTTCTCCGCCTTGAACTTGGCGAGGCGCTGCTCGATCTCCGCCATCGAGGCCTCGACCGCACGCGATTGCCCCTGCAGAAAATCGTACGCGGCGGAAGCCTGCTCAGTGCGGGTGCGGCGGTTGTAGGTCAGGTAAAGATCGCCGAGGCCGGAAGCGACTGCCGCGGCGATCTTGGGGTTCCGGTTGTCGTAGCTGATGGAGAACGCGGCCGACTGGTCCAGCGGCTTCAGCGTGATCGGATCGACCCGTTCGACCGTGGTATTGGCGCCCAGCAGCTGTGCCTTGACCTCGGCAGTGGCATCCGTGCGCGGATAGGGATCGACCCTCTTGACGATCTCGAGCAGTCGGTCGGGTGTCATGACCCGACGCCGCGTCAGCTCCAGCTCGTTCTGCGCGTAGATGGCGACGTCCTCGATGCCACGCACCGTGGTCGAGACCATCTCCTTCGGGATCGACTGCGGCTCGAGCATGATGGTGGTGGTCGCCCGGTAGCTCGGCGGCAACCAGTACGCGACCAACACGGCCAGCAGCAGGCAGGCCGGCAGGATCGCCGCCGGATAGCGCCAGCGGCGCCGCAGCATCCCGCGTACCTCACCGAGTGTCCTTACGCGATCGGCCATGGCATTAATCCTGGTCCGGCTCGAGCCCGCGATAGGCGACGTTGATGAACACGCCGTTGTTGCGCGCGGCCGGTCCGGTAGTTACGACGTTCGAGTCCACCTCGCTCAGCCTCTGGTAGGCGAAACGATAGCCGCCAGACACCGACCACAACTCTGTGAGGCGGCGCACGAGTGCGACCTGCAGCAAGGCGCGATCCTCGTGCGAACTGTCCGACAGATCATCGCTGCGACTCACGCGCACCATCCCGACGAATTGCGTGCGGACGCTGAAATCATGCCGGTACTGCACGCGTACCTGGTTAAGGCCGACCAGGCTGCCGACGCTGCTCGGCTCGAGGAAGCGCCCGATAGCGTACTGCACCATGCCGCTCTGCAGCTTATGGCGTCCGACCCACTCGATGCCGTAGGTATTCTTGGTCCTATCCGGCGTGCCGCTCTGGCTGAAGGTGTCGTGCTCGGCGCGCAGTGACAGCGTGGAGCGATCCAGCCGCGACCAGTTGAAGCGATAGCTGAGGTCGACCCCGTAGCCGTCGACGCGCGGCGCCTCGTTGGACTGTTCCGGATCGTAGATCTGGTAGAACGGCCCGAAGCCGATCTGGCTGCGCTGGCTCAGCGACCAGTAGGCGTCCACTTCCGCCAGGGTGCTGTTGTAGCTGACGTACTCGTTGGGCACCTCGACGGAGTAACGCACCGCGTCCGCGCGTGCCTCCGCCTCGAAGCTCAGGCGCTCGGTCGCCTGATAGGTGAGTGCCGGCAGGACGGAATAGGTGTCCTTGGTGAGGCCCGTGACGATGGTGCCCGTACCCTGGGTGTCAGGCTGACCGGGGTTGAGCGGATTGAAACCCGCCACGCCGTATTGCGCGTTGTACGAGTCCTCGCGGTGGTACTCGGCCATGATCGACCAC
>DATJVL010000002.1:0-26358 GCA_035501795.1 Steroidobacteraceae bacterium | reverse complement strand
CGTGATGCCGCGCGCCTTCTCCTCCGGGGCCTTGTCGATCTGGTCGTACGCCATGAAGGTCCCGCCGTAGGTCTCGGCCATCACCTTGGTCAGCGCCGCCGTCAGCGTCGTCTTGCCGTGGTCCACGTGACCAATCGTGCCCACATTCACGTGCGGCTTGCTGCGCTCGAATTTCTCTTTGGACATGGCGTACTTCCTCGACTCAAAGTTCCGTTACTTCTTGATGATGCCGTCGGCGATGTTGGGCGGCACTTCGACGTACTTGGCGAACTCCATGGTGAAGGTCGCGCGCCCCTGGCTCATGGAGCGCACCGTGGTCGCGTAGCCGAACATCTCCGACAGCGGCACGTCGGCGGTGATCGCCTTGCCGGCCGGGGTCTCGTCCATGCCGGTGATCTGCCCGCGGCGGCGGTTCAGGTCGCCGATCACATCACCCGAGTACTCCTCGGGGGTGACCACCTCGACCTTCATGATCGGCTCGAGCAGCACGGGCTTCGCTCTCTTGAAGCCCTCCTTGAAGCCCATCGAGGCGGCGATCTTGAACGCCATCTCGTTCGAGTCGACGTCGTGGTAGGAGCCGTCGAAGGCGGTCACCTTGACGTCCACCACCGGGTAGCCGGCGATGACGCCGGTGTCGACCGCTTCCTTGATGCCCTTGTCGACCGCCGGGATGTATTCGCGCGGCACCGAGCCGCCGACGATGCCGTTGATGAACTCGTAGCCCTTGCCCTGTGCATTGGGCTCGAGCTTCAGCCACACGTGCCCGTACTGGCCGCGGCCGCCGGACTGGCGCACGAACTTGCCCTCGCTCTCCACCGTCGCGCGGATGGTCTCGCGGTAGGCGACCTGCGGCTTGCCGACGTTCGCCTCGACCTTGAACTCGCGCTTCATGCGGTCGACGATGATCTCCAGGTGCAGCTCGCCCATGCCGGAGATGATGGTCTGGCCGGACTCCTGGTCGGTGCTGACGCGGAAGGAGGGGTCCTCCTTCGCCAGGCGCTGCAGGGCGAGGCCCATCTTCTCCTGGTCGGCCTTGGTCTTCGGCTCCACCGCCACCGAGATCACCGGGGCCGGGAACTCCATCTTCTCCAGCGTGATGATCTTCTCGAGGTCACAGAGCGTGTCGCCGGTGATCACGTCCTTCAGGCCCACGGCCGCGGCGATGTCGCCGGCGCGCACCTCCTTGATCTCGGTGCGGTCGGAGGCGTGCATCTGCAGCAGGCGGCCGATGCGCTCCTTGCGGTCCTTGGTCGGCACGAACACCGTGTCACCGGAGTTCAGCACGCCCGAATAGACGCGGAAGAAGGTCAGGTTGCCGACGAAGGGGTCGTTGAGGATCTTGAAGGCGAGCGCCGAGAAGGGTGCCTCATCGGCCGCCTTGCGGGTGTCGGGCTCGCCATCGCTGTCCTGCCCCTTGACGTCGGGCATCTCCACCGGGCTCGGCATGAAGTCGATAATCGCATCGAGCAGCGCCTGCACGCCCTTGTTCTTGAAGGCCGAGCCGCACATGGCGAGCACCACCTCGTTGCGCACCGAGCGCGCCCGCAGCCCGGCGCGGATCTCCGGCTCGGACAGCTCCTCACCCTCGAGGTACTTGTGCATCAACTCGTCGTTGGCTTCGGCCGCCGCCTCGATCATCTTGGCGCGGTATTCCTCGGCCTGGGCCCTGAGCTCCGCCGGGATCTCCCTGTACTCGAACTTCATCCCCTGGGTGTCCATGTCCCAGTAGATGGCCTTCATGCGGATCAGGTCGATGACGCCCTCGAAGTTCTCCTCCGCCCCGATCGGCAGCTGGATCGGCACCGGGTTGGCGCGCAGCCGGGCGCGGATCATCTCCACCACGCGCAGGAAGTTGGCGCCGGCACGGTCCATCTTGTTGACGAAGGCGATGCGCGGCACGCCGTACTTGTTCATCTGCCGCCACACCGTCTCGGACTGCGGCTGCACGCCGGCGACCGAGTCGAACAGCGCCACGGCCGAGTCCAGCACGCGCAGCGAGCGCTCCACCTCGATGGTGAAGTCGACGTGCCCGGGGGTGTCGAGGATGTTGATGCGATGCTCGGGGAAGGAGTTGTCCATGCCCTTCCAGAAGCAGGTGGTGGCAGCGGCGGTGATGGTGATGCCGCGCTCCTGCTCCTGCTCCATGTAGTCCATCACGGCCGCGCCGTCATGAACTTCGCCGATCTTGTGCGAGACGCCGGTGTAGAAAAGGATGCGCTCCGTCGTGGTCGTCTTCCCCGCGTCGATGTGCGCGGAGATGCCGATGTTGCGGTAGCGCTCGATGGGCGTCGCGCGTGGCACGATGGATCTTCCTCTCTTCCCTTACCAGCGGTAGTGGGCGAAGGCCTTGTTGGCCTCCGCCATGCGGTGCGTGTCCTCGCGCTTGCGCACCGCGGCGCCGCGGTTCTCGGAGGCGTCCATCAGCTCGTGGGCCAGCCGGAACGCCATGGACTTCTCGCTGCGGTCGCGCGCGGCCTCGATGACCCAGCGCATGGCCAGTGTCTGGCGGCGCGCAGCCCGAACTTCAACCGGCACCTGGTAGGTGGCACCGCCGACGCGGCGTGACTTGACCTCGACCACCGGCTTCACGTTGTCGAGCGCCGTGGCCAGCACCTCGATGGCCTCGCCGCCCTGCTTGCCGGTCTTCTCGCTGATGCGGTCGAGCGCGCCGTAGATGATGCGCTCGGCCGCGCTCTTCTTGCCGCTCTTCATGACCACGTTCATGAACTTGGCGAGCATCTGGTTGTTGAACTTCGGGTCCGGCAGGATGGTGCGGACCGGGGCTTGCGCGCGACGGGACATGGCCTAACCTCTCACTTCTTCGGGCGCTTGGCGCCGTACTTGGAGCGACCCTGCTTGCGCTCGCCGACCCCGGCGCAGTCGAGGGTGCCGCGCACCGTGTGGTAGCGCACGCCCGGCAGGTCCTTCACGCGGCCGCCGCGGATGAGCACCACCGAGTGCTCCTGCAGGTTGTGGCCCTCGCCGCCGATGTAGCTCGTGACCTCGTAGCCGTTGGTGAGCCGCACGCGGCACACCTTGCGCAGCGCCGAGTTCGGCTTCTTGGGCGTCGTGGTGTACACGCGCGTGCACACCCCGCGCTTCTGGGGCGAGGCCCCCAGCGCCGGTACCTTGGTTTTTTCCGCTCGTGTCCGGCGCGGTTGCCGGATCAGCTGACCCGTGGTCGCCATCTTCTTCGCTCTCCAAAGCGCTGCGGGAGTGTGTTGGACTCGCGCGATAAAGCGACCTGCGAAGAACACCGGGCCGCCTGCTGGAGGCGGCCCGGGTTTCGAAGTCGCTGTTTCCGGGACGGCGATTTGACAGGGCCGACCCGACAAAGGCCGGCGATTCTAGGTACCCCCCTCCTGAGTGTCAACCAGCGGCCCCTACGCGCTGGTAGGATAGTGAGTGCGCTGGGGTAGCGGCGCCTTAAGACCCGCCCCAATCTAAAAAGACAGGCAAATCAAGCCTCGCATGAGGCCACAGGGATTACGTGCTTAAAGCGCTGCTGCCGAGCGGGTTCCTCGCCCTGCTCACCCTCCTTCCTTTATATGCATCTGCTGCAGGTGCGCCGGCAGACCCCGGGGAGCTGGTCCTGCCGGCAGCCGGCAGCATTCCCGAGGAGATCACGATCCTCGAGGCCTCCGCCGGGGACCCGGACGTGGCGACCGTGGCGGGCGGGCAGCTCGATGCGCACTTTGCCCCTTTTACCGTCCGCGGCTCGCACCTTTTGACCGGGGCGCACTGGTTTCACCTCTCCCCGCCGGTCCCGGTGCCCGCCGGCGAAACCGAGGTCCTGGTGGCCCGCTCCGGGCTCGACCATCAGGTCGAGGTCTGGGGGCATCAGGGGGGTGTCCCGGTGCAGCTGCCGCTCACCGGCTCGGTGCCGAAGTTCGGCGGCGCCGAGGACAAGGAGTTCGCCCTGCCCGCCGGCCTCGACCGCGGGCCCCTCTACGTGCACGTCATCCGCAACGGCCGGGCGGTCACCGACCTGCAGTTCTCCGACTCCACCCTCGCCTACCAGCTGCAGGGGGCCGCCGCGCACGCCTTCATCATCGACGCCGCCTTCGGCGCCCTGATCGCCATGGGACTCTCGGCGCTCTTGATCCGCCTGGTACTGCGGGACCGGATCTACCCGCTCTACGGGTGCGTCTTCCTCCTGCAGGCGATCTACCTGGCCTACTTCTCCGGCCAGGGCTTCACCTGGCCGGTACTCTCATGGGCGCGCCCGTTCGCCAACTACGCCTACAACGTCCCGGTGGCCCTGGGCGCGGTGGCGGCGGCGCTGTTCGTGCGAGAGTTCGCCAACCTCAAGATCTACTCGCCCCGCATCTACAGCGCCTTCGGCTGGCTGGCGGCGGCCTTCGGCGTGCTCACGGTGGCCAACGTGCTGCGCCTGTGGGGGTACGGGGTGCTGATCGCGCGCGTCGGCGACCTGATGTTCGTCGGCTCCGCGATCTTCACGCTGGTGGTGGCCTTCCTCGCCTGGCGGCGCGGCGGCAACCGGGCCGCCGGCTGGTTCCTGATCGCCTGGAGCCTGCTGTGCATCTTCCAGATCGCCACCGCGGTGCGCCTGCTCACCACGCGCGCCGACAGCGCCGAGGGCATCGTGTACTACGGGCTCGCTCCCTCGATGGTCGCCGCTGCCGTGCTGATCGCGCTCGGCGTCTCCGACCACGTGCGCCAGCAGTCCCTCGCCCTGACCGATGCCGAGCGACGCGCCCAGACCGACCCGCTCACCGGCGTGCTCAACCGCCGCTCGCTCATCGAGCGGCTCGACTCGGCGTGCCTGCGGGCGCGCGCCCGCGGGCTGCCGATCTCGGTGCTGTTCCTCGACCTCGATCACTTCAAACAGATCAATGACACCTTCGGGCACGCGGCCGGTGATGCCTGCCTGGCGGGCATCATCCCGCCCATCCAGGCCGAGCTGCGCCAGTCGGATGTCATCGGCCGCTACGGCGGGGAGGAGTTCGTCGTCATCCTCTACGGCGCCGATGCCGCGGCCGCACACCCGATCGCCGAGCGCATCTGCCGCCGCGTCTCCGACATCCGCATCCCAGGCTTCGGCGCGCCGATCCAGCTCACCTGCAGCATCGGGGTCGCCGCCTCGGATACACTCGCGGTGTGGGGCCAGCACCTGATCGCGCACGCCGACACGGCGGTCTACGCCGCCAAGCGCTCCGGGCGCAACCAGGTGCAGCTCGCCGCGCTGCTGGCCATGTAGAGAGGGGCCGGCGATGACGGTGCGCGCCGCGGTGGCGGGCGACATCCCGGCGCTGCTTGCGCTGGTGCGCCGCTACTGGGACTTCGAGGGCATCGACGGCTTCGACGCGCTGCGCATCGAGCTGCTGCTGAAGGAGCTCACCCCCGGCGGGCCGCGCGGCGAGATCCTGGTGAGCGAGGCGGCGGGGCAGCTCGAGGGCTACCTGGCACTCGTGTACGTCCTGAGCCTCGAGCACCGCGGGCTAATGGCCGAGATCGATGAGCTGTTCGTGCTGCCCGAGGCCCGCGGGCGCGGCACCGGCAGCGCGCTGCTCGCGGCCGCCGAGGCACGGCTGCGCGCGCGAGGCTGCGTGCGAGCGCAGCTGCAGCTCGCCCTCGCCAACCAGGCGGGTCGGGCCTTTTACACCCGCCATGGCTACGGCGCGCGCGCCGGCTACGCGCTCCTCGACAAGCCCCTGTAATAAAGGAGTGGCGCCCGAGGCGTGCCCGGGCCAAACCAACACCGCCGCCGCTGGACGCACGTCACAGATTCCAAAGCTGCGACCCCGAGTTGGTGTGTCGTGTCACAGAGTCGGCATCCGTCCGTTGCCGTTATGTCCAATCGCGGTGAATCCTTCAGGCACCGTTCAATGGACCCGACCTGCCCATGTACCGACCGCCCTGCCCGACCCGAGCGCGCCACGCGTACCGCCTGTGCACGTGGCTGCTCGCGCTCGCGCTCGGCGCGCACCTCGGCAGCGCCAGCGCGCAGTTCAAACTGCAGCAGACCTTCACCGACACCTCCGCCCCCGGTTGGACCCTCTCCGGCAATGCCCTCCTGACCGCACCCTCGATCGATGCGGCCGGCCAGGGCTGGCTGCGCCTGACCGATACCGGCCTGTCCGAGAAGGGCATCGCGCTGGACACCGCCGAGACGATCAGCGGCAACGTGCCGGTGACCGTCCGCTTCAGCTACGTCGCCTGGGGCGGCACCGGGGCTGATGGCATCACGGTGTTCCTCTACGACTCGACGCAGAACATGAGTGGCGCGCTGGTCGGGGGCGGCCTCGGCTACTGCGGCGGCGCGGGCGCCTACCTCGCCATTGCGGTGGATGAGTACGGCAACTTCTCCAACCCGGGCGACAAGTGCGGCGCCGCGAGCGGCGGACCCGGCCGCATCCCCGAGTCGCTCGTGATCCGCGGCCCGCAGGCCGCGAACGACCCGTACGTTACGGGTGTCGTGGTCGCCGGCGGCATCGACAACCCCGGGGTTGCCACCCGACCCTCGCCCAAGACCGTGATCGTGACGCTGACGCCGGCCGCACTTGGCTACACGGTGACCGCGCAGTTCCAGGGCTCGAGCGGCCAGCCCTTCCAGACGCTCTTCGCCAACGTCGCCTTTCCCTATGCGCCCCCGCCGAGCCTGAGCGTCGGGTTCAGCGGCAGCACCGGCGGCTCGACCAACTACCACGAGCTGCAGGGACTGGTCGCGGCCACGCCGGCCGATCTGCAGGTGAGCCTCACCGGCCCGGCGACCCTGCTGCAGGGCGCCCCGCTCAGCTACACGCTCACCGTCACCAACAACGGCGCCGATGCGATCGGCGCTGCGGACGCGCCGCTGGTGACGGACGTGCTGCCGGCAAGCCTCAGCAGCGTCACCTGGACCTGCAGCGGCACCGGCGGCGCCAGCTGCACCGCCTCGGGCGCGGGCAACCTCAACACCTCAGGGCTCACGCTGCCGAGCAACGCCTCGGTGACCTACACCCTCTCTGGCATCCTCGACCCGAACATCGCCTGCGGCGGGACGCTCAGCAACACGGCTGACGCTGACTTTCCCGGCGGCTCGAAATTCGTGGATCCCGACCCGGGCAACAACTCAGCCTCGGTCAGCTCCAACGTCTCGTGCGCCGTCACGCTGCTGTCCAACCCGGGCTCGCTGTCCTTCGGCCCCCAGACGGTGGGGGTCGCGAGCGCGGCGCAGACCATCACGGTGACCGGGACCAACGGCGCCCTGATCAGCAACATTGCCAGCACGGGTGACTTCCAGCAGACCAACAACTGCACCGCCGCCCTCACCGCCGCGACCAGCTGCACGATCCACGTGGTCTTCACCCCCGGCAGCGAGGGCACGCTCAACGGCAGCCTGGTGATCACCAGCAGCGCCGCCGCCTCGCCCACGGTCGTCACCCTCAGCGGCACCGGCACCAATGCCGTGCCGACGCCGTTCAGCTTCCTCACGCTCAACAACGTCGACCCCTCCACCGAGCAGGTCTCCAACCCCATCACCGTCGCGGGCACCAACGTGCCGACGACGATCAGCGTCAGTGACGGCGCGGAATACAGCATCAACGGCGGCCCCTACACCACGGTGCCGGGCATCGTCGCCCCCGGCGCGCAGGTCACGGTGCGCCTCACGGCCTCCGCCTCCTACGGCACGCAGGTGTCCGCTACCCTCACCATCGGTGGCGTGACGGCCAGCTTCGATGTCACCACGCGCGCGCCCCCGCAGCTGCAGAACGTGACGGTCACCTCCGGCGGCGGCAGCTTCTCCCCGCTCCTGCTGTGCGCGCTGGCGCTGCTCGTCCTGCTGCGCCGGCGCCGTCGCGAGCTGCCGTACGTGGCGGTGCTGCTGGCGGCCCTCGTGCTGCCTGGCCGGCCGGCTGCGGCCGCGGACACGGGCAGCGTGTTTTCGAACTTCTACTTCGGCGGCGGGGTGGGCGCGGTAACCACCAGCCTCACCCCGGGCAAGGTCACCAGCCGCCTGGAAGAGCTCGGCTACGAGATCCAGGCGAGCGATGTCGAGCGCGACAGCCTGAGCGGCACCCTCTACGTCGGCTATGCGCTGCCGCACCAGTTCGGGGTCGAATTTGGCTGGAGCTACCTCGGCCACACCCGCACCACACTGCAGGGGGTCGAGCCGCCCAACCTCGAGCAGCTGCTCTACGATGCCACGCGCATCACGCGCGGCGCCGGGGATGCCTGGTCACTCGTCGGCCGCTATCGCTGGGAGCTGCGTCCACGCTGGTCGCTCGACCTGCGCGCGGGCCCGTACCGCTGGGTCACGCACTCGGACCTGTGGATCGGGGACACCGCGCAGGTCGTCCGCAATGACCGCGGCTGGGGCTACGTGCTCGGGCTCGCGCCGCGCTACGAGCTCTCGACGCACTGGGCCGCCTCCCTCACCCTGAGCTACTTCGACTCGACCGTCGACAACCGCTTCTTCCAGGTGCTGGCGGCCATCGAGTACCGGCTGCGCTGACACGCCCGCTCCGTGCGAGAGCGGCGCGCGGCTCATGGCGCAGATCCACTCGGTCCGTCGCAGCGCACCAGGCGCCGGGTGCGCCGGCGCGCCATAATCGCGGCATTAACCACCCCAAGGGAGCCGCCCCATGCCCACGCCCGCCTCGCGCCGCCTGCCGGTGCTTGCCTTGCTTGCCCTCGGCGCGCTTGCCAGCGCCGCGCTGCGCGCGGACATCTATGAGGAGGCCGTCGCGCACGCCGGCCGGCCGGACAAGGACGTGCAGCGGGATGCGCTCGATCACCCGGCCGAGGTGCTGCGCCTCGCCGGCATCAAGCCCGGCATGAAGGTGGGCGACATCATGGGCGGCACCGGCTACTACGCCGAGCTGCTCAGCTACCTGGTCGGGCCCACCGGCCACGTCTACATCCTCAACAACGAGGCCTTCGACACCTGGAGCGAGGGCCGCTGGAAGAGCCGCACCGAGCGGCTGAAGAATGTCGAGCACCGCACCGAGGACCTCGAGCACCTGGATCTCCCCAACGGCTCGCTCGATGCGGTGCTCCTCATCAAGGTGTACCACGACCTGTACTGGGTGGACGATGACCCGGCCGACCACTGGCCGAAGTACGACGTCAAGCGCGTGCTCGATGAGGTGGCGCGCGTGCTCAAACCTGGCGGCGTGCTGCTGCTGGTCGATCACTCCGCCAAGGCCGGCAGCGGCAGCGCGGATGCCGGCTCGCTGCACCGGATCGATGAGGCCTTCGCGCAGCAGGACTTCGAGCGGCACGGTTTCAAGCTCCTCGGCAAGAGCGATGTGCTGCGTCACCCGGACGATGCGCGCGACCAGATCACCTACAAGGGCCCGATGCTCGGCAAGACCGACCGCTTCGTGCTGGTGCTGCGCAAGTCCTGAGGATCCGCCCCCATGCTGGAACTGATCGGCGCCGCCCCTTCCGTGTTCGTGCGCGCCACGCGCCTGGCACTCGAGGAGAAGGGCGTGCCCTACGCGCTCACGGCGGCCGCCCCGCACTCCCCGCCGGTGCTCGCGATCAGCCCCTTCGGCAGGATCCCGGTGATGCGGCACGAGGACTTCGAGCTGTTCGGCTCGATGGCCATCATCGAGTACGCGGACGCGGTGTTCCCGGGCGCGCGACTGCTGCCACCGGAACCGCGCGCGGCGGCGCGCATCCGCCAGTGGGCCAATGCCGTGAGCGCGGACGTCTTTCCTGACTTCGGCGGCTACATGCTCGCCAACGCCTTCCCCAAGGGGCCGGACGGCAGGCCCGACCCGCAGGTGGTGGGCGCTCTCATGCCGCAGGTGCACCGCGCGCTCGGGCAGCTGGAGCGCGCCGTCGGCAGCGGCTTCCTCACGGGCACGGCCTTCTCGGTGGCCGACATGTACCTCATGCCGATGCTGGCGTACCTGCGCATCTTCCCGGAGAGCAGCGCCATCATCGCGCAGTCATCGGTCCTGACCCGCTACTACGAGCAGCATGCGGCGCGGCCGAGTTACCGCGCCACGGAGCCCCCGCCCCTGCCGGGCATGCGCAGCGCGGCACTCTAGGGCACGGCGTCGGCCAGGAATGCAGGCCCGCGCGGAGCGCACTTCCGCCAGCGCTGGCGCAGGGCCGCCAGCTGCAGAACCCCTGCGCCGCGAAGCGGAGTGCCCCAGCTTCTGCCAGCCTCAGGCCGGCTTGATATTCGCGTTCAGCCGGAACAGATTCGTCGGATCGTACTGCTTCTTCAGCGCCGCCAGCCGCGCGAAGTTCGCTCCGTAGTTGCTGTCCGTACTCTTGGGATCGATATCGTTCAGGTTGACGTAGTAGCCGTCGGTGTACGGCGCCAGCGTGCTCCAGGTGGCGCGAACCGCCGCGCGCCCGGCCTCATCGTGCGAGGTCTCGTCCCATGTCTGTGCAAGCATCATGTTGGCGATGACGTTACGATGCGAGAACGCGGTCGCGCTGGGTGCAACGTCGGCCACCGCGCCATTGGCGTTCTGGCAATACATGTCGGTCCGCGCGTCCGCCGCTAGCTCGGCGAGCCGCCGGATGAGCTCCGGGGAGTACTCGCGCACGAACCCTCCCTTGAGGTAGTGGTGCCGCGGGTCCACGGGCGGCGGATCGAACCACGTCTGCACGGCGAGGTATTTCGTCGGCGCGATCGTGCTCTTGATTGGCTTGCCGAAGCGTCGCAGCGGCTCCAGCACCTGCGCGCCGCTCTTCGCATCCCCGGAGTAGACGATGTAGAGCTGGACACCGGGGACTTTATCCTCGTTGGGCGCGATGCTCAGATCCACGCTGAGCTCGCGCGGGGCGTGCGTGATGAGGTCGGCGTAGAACTCGATCGCCTCCCTGGCCTGGGCTGCCGGAAAGTCGATATGGCCCGCGAGGACCGTGGGGTTAAAGGGGTGCAGCCGATAGTCAAATGAAGTTGCGACGCCGAAGTTGCCGCCGCCGCCACGGATCGCCCAGAACAGGTCCGGCTCGTCCTTGTCGCTGACGCGCCGCACCTTGCCGTCCGCGGTCACGAGCTCAACGGCCAGCAGGTTGTCGCACGCGAGACCGAAGCGGCGCGACAGCCAGCCAAACCCACCGCCGAGCGTAAGCCCCGCGACCCCGGTATTGGAGATCTGGCCGAGCGTGGTTGCGAGCGCGTGCCGTACGGTGGCCGCATCGACGTGCGCCCCCCAGGCACCCGCGGCCACCCGTGCCGTGGCGGCATTGGCGTCGACGCTCACGTTGCGCATCGGGGAGAGGTCGATGACCAGTCCGCCCTCGCAGCTCGAGTATCCCGGAAAACTGTGGCCGCCACCGCGAACCGCGAGCAGCAATTCGCGCTCGCGTGCGAAGGTGAGCGCGTGCACGACATCCGTCGTGGCGGCACAGCGCGCAATCAGCGCCGGGTGCCTGTCGATCATCCCGTTCCAGATCCGGCGCGCGGTGTCGTATTCGGCGTCGCCGGCGAGCAGCAGTTGCCCCTTCAGGCTCGCCCGCAACTCCCGAATTGCAGCGGCCTCGATGGAGGTCTCGGCACCGGAGAGCTTGATGGCACGCAACTCGCCCGGTGCGCCTTTCGAGGCGGGCTCGGCAGCGATCAGCCGGGTGGCCGGCAGTGCCGCCGCCGCGCCGCTCAGCAAGCCCATGCGGAAGAAGTCCCGTCGTCTCATGAAGGAATCCCCTTGCTGTTCTTAGGCTGCGGACACGCCAGCGCGCTCAGCGTCAATCATCTTCCCGGCGATAAGGGGATACAAGCAAAGCCTGGGTCTGCGACATCAGCGAGCTGTAAGCACCAGGCGCTGCGGCGCAGCGTGTCGCTACTCGAGCACCTTCAGGTTGGCAGGCAGCCGCGCGCGGATCTGCGCCAGCTCGCGTGCCGAGAGCGCCTGCTCGCTCGCGTACACCACCTCGTACAGCGGCGCAGCGCTCGCACCGTGCGCGACGGTGCGGATCCAGAACTCGGTGAGCGAGTCATCATGCTGCAGCGCTCCGGCGAACTCGCCGCTGCGATCGCTCATGCGCTGCCAGCGCTCGCGCCGCTCCCGGCTGGCCTCCGCGGCCGGGCGTGCCTGGCGGTACAGCCCGAGGTAGGCCTTGCGCAGTGGATCCGGGCGCAGCATGACCCCCGCGGCGTCCCAGCTGGCGCGCTCACCGTCCAGGATGTAGTGCATCTGCAGGTCCAGCAGGCTCTTGTCATCCAGCTCGAGCAGGCCGGTACTGTCGAATTGCAGTCGCGCAGTCTCAAGATGCAGCCGGCCACCCGGCGGGTACTCAAGTTTCAGCGGCGCGAGTGCCGCGGGTCGCAGCTCCCTGCGCGCCAGGAATGCCTGCCACTGCGGCAGCGTGCCGCGGTAGGTGAGGTAGAGGTAATCGGCGACGAACTTCAGCTGCTCGGCCTGCAGGTCCTTCAGCGCGCTCGGCACGACGCACGCCATGCCGACGTAGCCATCCGGAGTGGGCAGCGCCAGGCTCATGAGGTAGAGCTCGACGAAGCCGAGCGGCCAGGCGCGCAGCTGCCAGGTGCGCCCGTAATGATCGTGCACCAGGGTGTCCTCGGGCGCGCTGCCGAGCGAGGTGATGCGCACCGGCTGCGTGCCAATCACGCGCGGCAGCATGATCCCCTTGAGCAGCAGCTCGATGAACTCCTGGGAGTCGCTGTAGCGGTGCGTGTCGGGTGCGCCCGTGGGGTAGCTGATGCGGAACAGCGTGAGGCCCGCGCCGCCCTCCTTGCAGTGCCACACCTCGCCATCCCCGCTCAGGTGCGCGGTTTCGCCCTCGCAGCTGCGCACGTCCCAGGAGCCGTCCTGCTGCTGCGACACGAGCGTCGGGTCGGTCGAGTCATACAAGGTCGCGAGCAGCGTCGCCGAGTTGCCCCGCGGGAACAGCTGCGCGCCGCTCGCGGCCCGGAGCCTGTCCTGGGAGAGCTTGAAGTATTTCAGCATCAGCTCGTGCACGCGCGCGGAGAACTGCGCGAACGGCTGCGGCAGCGGGAAGGACTCCTCGAACTCCGAGACCACGGTCGCCTGCAGCAGGCGCGGCACACCGAAGGAGTCGCGCACCTGGAAGGTGCCGCTTTGCACCGGGGCATTCAGCACCCGCTCGATCGGCAGCGCGTAATTGAGATTCTCGTTCGCGGACTTGGCGCGCACCACCCCGATCACCCGGCCGTGCACGTCCAGGAGCGGACCGCCGCTGTTGCCGGGTGAGGCGGCCGCCGAGAAGCGCAGCCATTTCCACCTGCCATCCTGGGCCTCCGGGGTCAGCGAGGTCAGCAGGCCGTCGCGGATCACGACCCCCTCCCCGAGGGCGTTGCCGACGGCGAACACCGGGTCATCGATGGCCGCCGTGCCGCTGGTCGGCAGTGCCGCCACGCGCGGCGGGTTCGCGACCGAGAACACCACGAAGTCCTCATTGCTGTGGTACTTGAGCACGCGCTCCACGCCGTAGACGCGGCCATCGGCCGCGCGGATGCCAGGGGTGCCGAACTGGCTGGCGACGCCCGCCGCCATGACGTGCGCGGCGGTCACGAAGCTGTTGGGGCCGATGGCGAACGCGGTGCCGAGCGGCCAGTAGCGGTCGTTGCGCTCGGCGTAAGGCATCAGCTCGAGCGGCAGCGGCTTCTCGTAGGTGACGTTGTCCTTCTCGGGCTTCCTGATGACCACCTCGAAGGTCGCAGCGCGCACCTGCTTCTGCAGCTCGGGAGAGAGCTGCGCGGCGCTGGCGCAGGCGCCGTACAGGATGAGCAGTCCCGGACAGAGCAAGCCCGCGATCTGCCGTGCGAGGTGCCGGCTGCCGGTGGGGATCGTGGCGCGCTCCGGCGCGCACGGGTCATGCTGATCGTGCACGCCTTAGAATAAGCGATCGCAGCCGCCCGCGACCATGGCGGCACGGCGTCGCGGGCAAAGCGTTGCGCACCCGCAGAAAGCTCTCGAGCCCTCAGTGCGTGCGCTGCTCTACGGTGCGAGACAGAGCCGCCAGTTGCGCCTTGACCTGCGCCAGCTCTGTCTGCTGGCGCTGCAGCTCGTTCAGGAGCATGGGCGTCAATTCTTCGTAGCGCACGCCCTCGATCTCGCCCCCGGCCCCGCGGACCACCAGTTCCGGATAGACCCGGGCCACTTCCTCGGCGATCAGTCCGTACTGCGTGCCGGCCCTGGGGTCGCTCTTCAGCTCATAGGTCACCGGGCGCAGTGCCCGCAGCCTCTTGCTGCTGCCGCCCATGCTCGTCACCTTAGTCTTGTAGCGCTCGGAGGAGGCCAGCACGCCCAGCTGGCCGGTGGCGCTGACGTAGACGGCCGCACCGGTCACCTGGGCGCCGGCGATGCCGGCGACGTAGGTGGCGGTCTGCTGGTTCGTCGTGCCAAGGCGGATTGTGCCCACATCGCTCGCCAGCCCCATGTTGCCGATATCGATGTTGAAGCGGCTGCCCCTGAGGTAATAACCGGCCTTGGAGCCGATGGCGATGTTGTTGGAGCCGCCCTGGTTGGTGCCGAGAGCGCTGGTTCCGAGCGCCGTGTTGTCGCCGCCCGTGACGTTATTGCCCATGGCGCCCGAGCCGAACGCCGTGTTGTTCGTGCCGGTGGTGTTCTCCTGCAGCACCTCGAACCCGGCGGCGGTGTTGTTGCTGCCGGTGGTGTTCTGCTTCATCGCGCCGGCGCCCGCGGCCGTGTTGTCGTTCCCGGTGGTGTTGTACCAGAGCGCCACCTGGCCCAGTGCCGCATTGTTCGAACCGATCGTGTTGCTGGACAGCGCCAGCGCCCCGCAGGCGGCGTTGTAGTCGCCGGTCGTCGTGTTGGCGAGCGTGTCGTAGCCGAAGGCGGTGTTATAGATGCCAGTCGTGTTGTAGTAGAGCGCGCCGTCGCCGACGCCGGTGTTGAAGGTGCCGTCGGTGTTGTAGCGCATGGCGCCTTGTCCCACGGCAACGTTGCGGTTGCCGCTCGTGTTGGACTCCATGGCGTGCGCGCCCGCGGCGGTATTCTCGTAGCCGCTCAAGTTGCTGCTCATGGCGTTGCTGCCCATCGCGGTGTTGGCCGCGCTGTCGCTGGGCACGACATTGGGCGGCGGCGCGCCGTGGCTGGTGCCGGCGATCAGGATCAGTGAGCCCAGCAGCGTTGCAGATCTGTAGCGGCGGGTCATGGCACTCTCCGGCGGCACGCCACACGCGTGGCTTGCCGGCATATGTACGTCCGCGTCGGAGCCGATACCATAAGTAGCTCTACGGACGCCGCGCGGCACTCAGGCTGATGTTGTGCATTGCACTGCGCGGCGCCATCGGGCGGGATCGCAAGGAGGGCAGCGCGTGTCAGACTCTTATGACCTGGGGCGTTTCCTGCTCGCACAGGCGCCGGTGTATGCGCGGGTGTGTGCGGAGCTTGCCGCCGGGTGCAAGCGCACGCACTGGATGTGGTTCATCTTCCCGCAGCTCAAGGGCCTGGGGGCGAGCCCGATGGCGCGCCGCTACGCGATCGGCTCGCTCGCGGAGGCGCGCGCCTACCTCGCTCATGCGCTGCTTGGCGCACGCCTCATCGAGTGCACGCAGCTGGTGAATACGGCCCGGGCGGTGCGCATCGAGGAGATCTTCGGCTACCCGGATGATCTCAAGTTCCGCTCCTGCATGACGCTCTTCGCCCACGCGCAGCCGCATGCCCCGGCGGCGCCGTTCCGCGCGGCGCTGCAGCGCTATTTCGCGGGCGTGGAGGATGCGCGCACGCTCGCGCTCCTCACTTAGGCTTGCGGAACTTGAGGATGAACTGGTCGGTGTGACCCTTGACCGCGCTGTCGAACACCTTGGCGGTGTGATCGTCGGCCTTGTTGCGCAGCGCATCGCTCTCGCCGTCGAGCCTGAAGCCCACCGACTCGACTTCCTGCTTCACCGCCTCCGGATCGATCCGGTGCAGCGTCTCGGTATCGCGCGTCCCGGAACCCGGCGCGGCCGCGTGGTCGATGACGATGTAGGTGCCCCCGGGCTTGAGCGCCGCGAAGATCGCCTTGTCCAGGTCGACGACGTTCAGGTTCGGCACGTTATGAAAGTCATGATAGTTGAGCGAGGTCCATACCACGTCGGCGCCCGGCGGCAGCTGCAGGTCCGCGGCGGTGATCGAGCTCACGGTGACGTTGGCGTAGTGCGGATCAGCGGTGATGGGCGCCAGCCGTGCGGCCGGCTCGGGCGCGTCCGCCGGCGCATCCGGCCTCTTGCGGCTGGGCAGTGCGTATACCTTGCCCTTCGGTCCCACCACCGCCGAGAGCAGCCGGGTGAAATAACCCTTGCCCGGGATCAGCTCGTCGACCTGTTCCCCGGGCTTGACGCCGGCAAAGGCCAGCGTGGCGGCGGGCTTGCGGTCGGCATCCCGCTCCACGTCCTCGGCAGGCCGCGCCTTGTCCGCCACCGCGGCGCTGACGTAAGCCGGTACGCTCGCGGCGGCCACCTGGCCGGCGACGCAGAGTGCGGCAGCGAAGGCGCCCATACGAACAGCCGATGCGGTGCGGATCATGGCAGCGGTCTCCAGCCTCAGGGGGCCGCCACTGTAGCAGTCGCCGCCGCGCGCCCGCAGCGCTTCACCGCGTTTCACGCGGTACTGGCCGCGCCGCCGTTCCCGGCCGGCTTCAGGCCGTCGCAGCCGCGGGCGCTTGCAGTGCCGGCCCCTTGCAGCGATGCACGCCCGCCACCCGGCGGGAAAATTCCTCGCGTCGTGCGCGCCGGTTGAAGAACTGGCGGTACCAGATGCGCTCGAGGTGGAAGGGGCCATCGCTGTTGACCTGCAGGATCCGCAGCGCCGGCGCCTTGTGCGCCCAGACCTCGAAGTCCTGGGCGAATGCCAGCCGGCTCGCCTCCTGGAACGCGCGTGCCGCAGCTGCGTCCTCGGGCGTGGCGACCGCGTGCGCTGACTTGACCAGGAGCGCATGCCAGGCCTGGGTCACGCCATCCTCCACCGGAGTGTTGGCGATGAGGATGATCGAGGGGTAGCGGCCGGCCATGTAGGAGAGCAGGTAGCCCGGGCCGTGATAGGTGGTGTCGGTGCGCAGCAGCTCGCCGCTGTCGATGAGCGTGCGATGCGGGCCCGCCATGCGCTGGATCGCACGGTGGCCGTCGAACTCGTTCTCGAACAGCTCGACCCGGTCGAGCCCGTGGATCGGCCCGAAGTGCGCCATGTCGGCGATGTTGTCGATGACCTCCTGGCCGTGGATCGGGAGCGTGCCGAGGTGATCGACCCGCCAGCGCACCCAGGCGGGGTCGTGCCATTCCGGCATATCCGGCGCCGGCCATTCCGGCTCGCCGCGCTCCTCGTCGTGCCACACCCAGATGATGCCGAGGCTCTCGTGCACCGGCCAGCTGCGCACGCAGGCGGCCTTGGGGATGGCGCCCCGCAGGCCCGGGATGTCATCGCACACCCCGTCGGCGCGGAAGCGCCAGCCGTGGTACGGGCAGCGTATGGCATCGCCCTGGATGTGCAGCCCGTCGCGCACGACGTACGAAGTGCTATTCATCGCCAGGTGGGTGCCCATGTGCGGACAGTAGGCATCCAGCAGCGCCGGCCGGCCGCTGGCGCGACCGCGATACAGCACCAGATCGCGCCCGAAGAAGCGCAACGGTAACGGGCGCTCGGTAAGCTGCGCCGACTCGGCGATCATGAACCACCCGCGCGGGAAGCTGAATTCACCGAGCCCGTAATCCTGCGTTCTGGCCACGAGTCACCTCCGGCGCACTGCCTCTGATACCGCAAGCTTCCCGAACCGCGCCCGGCGGCCGCCATGCGGACTTCTACCTAACGCACACGGACGGTGTGCCGCGCGCTGCACGCCGCTGTGAGGCGCGTCCCGGCGGCCACTGGGTTATGTGGCAGAATCCCGCCCCGCCGCAACACGTCCGGCAGAGCAAACGAGCCTCCATGACCTGCAGTGCACGCGCCCTCGCCGGATTGCTCCTCGTTACCTTCCTTGGCCTGCCGCCGGCGCGCGCGGCGCAGACCGGCACCCAAACGGAGGGGGCGCTCAGCCACGAGGCGGAGAACGCGGTGGTCAAGGTGTTCTCGACCATGCGCCGCCCGGACATCGCCAAGCCCTGGAGCAAGCAGGCGCCGGTCGAGGCCACCGGGAGCGGCGTCATCATCGAGGGCAAGCGCGTCCTCACCAACGCGCACGTGGTGGCCTACGCCAGCCAGGTGCAGGTGCAGGGCAACCAGTCCGGCGACAAGGTCTCCGCCACGGTGGAGGCGATCGCCCCGGGCATCGACCTGGCGGTCCTGAAGCTCGAGGACGAGTCCTTCTTCGGCTCGCGCCCGGCGCTGCCGCGCGCCAAGACGCTGCCGCGGGTGAAGGAGGCCGTGCTCGCTTACGGCTTCCCGACCGGCGGCACCTCGCTGTCGATCACGCGCGGCATCGTCTCGCGCATCGAGTTCGTGCCCTACAACTACCTGAGCTCCGGGCTGCGCATCCAGATCGATGCCGCCATCAACCCGGGCAACAGCGGCGGCCCGGCACTCGCCGGCGGCAAGATGATCGGCCTCGCCTTCGCCCACCTGCAGGGCTCGGAGAACATCAGCTACATCATCCCGAACGAGGAGATCGACCTGTTCCTCAAGGACATCGCCGACGGCCGCTACGATGGCAAGCCGGCCATGTACGACACGCTGCAGACGCTGGAGAACCCGGCGCTGCGCGGTTACCTGAAGCTCGACCCGGCGGTCCGCGGGATGATCGTGACCCGGCCGGACGAGGGGGTTAAGGACAATCCGCTGCACAGCTGGGACGTCATCACCCGCGTCGGGGATACGGACATCGACAACGAGGGCATGGTCAAGGTCAACGACGACCTGCGCGTGAACTTCTACTACCTGCTGCAGAAGCAGGCCCGCGAGGGCACCGTGCCCCTGAGCCTGGTGCGCGGCGGCAAGCCGATGAGCGTGCAGATGCCGGTGCCGGCGCACCGTCCGCTCTTGATCGAGCCGCTGCAGGGCGCCTACCCGTCCTATTTCATCTATGGCCCGCTGGTGTTCGAGCGCTGCTCGTTCGAGTCGCTCGCGCTCATGCGCTCGCGCCAGAGTTTCAGCCCCTCGCTCGCGCACCTGGCCGACCCGCCCTCCGAGCAGCGCCAGGAGATCGTGCTCATCTCCTCGCCGCTCTTCCCCCATGCCCTTTCCAAGGGCTACTCGAACCCGAGCGGGCAGATCGTCGAGGCGGTGAACGGCACGCCGGTGCAGAGCCTGGCGCAGCTGGTGGCTTTCCTGCGCGACCTGAAGGATGAGTTCGTGGTGATCAGCTTCGACGGGCGCCTCAACGAGGGCCTGGTGTTCCCGCGCGCCAGGCTCGTCGCGGCCACCGAGGAGATCCTCACCGACAACGGCGTGCGCGCCCAGGGGTCAGATGACATGCTGAAGATCTGGCAGGGACAATAGCGCGGCATTTGCCGCCACCTCCTCCGCGGTAAACCTTGCAAGGGGCCAGCGGATTCCGCGCGCCTTGAGCACTCGCTTAAGGCTCGCTACCTGTTTGCGGTCACAAAGAGGGCCTGGCGCAGCGTGCTGCGGGACTGGCGGAGAAGTTTCAGGCGCGGCAGGAGGCCGCGCAGGCCGGCCCCGTGGTGGCCTCTTGGAAACTGTTTGACCTTGCCCTACATTGCCCGTGAAGAGAAAACACAACCGCAAGCTTGGCCCTGAGCCCTGGTAATAGTCCGCAGACACGGGAGTAACTACCATGCCTCTCACGCAGCTTGAAACGGAACTCCGGCTCGTCGCACGCGACCGCATCAGCAAGGGACAACTTCCGAGCGCACCGCCCATACGCATGTGGGGCGGGGAAGGAACCGGGAGCCCATGTTCCCTGTGCGACAAAGCCATCGAGGAAGCCGAACTCGAGATAGAACAGCGCATCAACGGGGAGGTGCGCACGTATCACTTTCACGTACTGTGCGAATCACTGTGGCAGCTCGAGTGCGTGCGCAAACCCCATTTGACGAATTCTCCGCCGAGTAAAGCAGCCGCGGACTGAAGGTCGCTCAAAGCCTCGGCTGGGGTTTCCGTGCAACAAGTGCTGCAGCAGTGGCGGCGGTGCTGTCCCGCCTCCGGCGCCTGGGCACGGGTGCAGGCGAGTCCGTTACAATCCGGCGCTCCGCATATGCGTACGCCGGCATGACAAAGAACCTCACGCAGCCGCCGCCGAAGGCCGATGACCGTGCGCAGGTCCTCTGGCATGAGGTGGCGCTCGCCTCCGATGAGATCGCGCGTCTCGTGGACAACATCCCGGGGCTGACCGTCACGGGGGCGGAGACCCGCAGCGAGCTCGAACGCGCGGCGGCCCTGCTCAGGGCCGTGAGTGACATCCTGCGGCGCACGCAGCGGCGCGAGAGCGCGCGCCACGCGCCGGCCAACCGCAGCATCCTCGGTCCTGACCCGCTGCCCTAGGTACCGGCCTAGGGCAGCAGCTCTCTGAGCACGACGACCGCGGGGCCCTGCTGTCCGCCACGCGTAATGCCGAGCGTCAGCCGCGTACCTTCAGATTCGCACTCGATGCGGCGGAAGTCCCAGCCGGACAGGGTCGCCGCCGGCGCGCCGTTCACGGCGGTGATCAGATCACCGGGGGCGATTCCGGCCTGTGCCGTCGGCCCCTGCGGCAGCACCGTGGCCACCGTGAAGGCCTCGGGAGACTCCTTGTATACACTCATTCCGGCGCGCGGATAGGGGTGCGCGCGCGGCTCGCCGGGCACCGGATCGAACCAGACAATCCCGCGCCCATAATCAAAGGAGAGAACGAAGTTCTCGAATATCACGTTGCCGATGTTTCCGGCCTCGGTACGCGAGGCGAAGGCGCCCCTGCGGTCCTCGGAGTAGTGCCCGACGATGCGAGGGAAAGTCCGCCCCGCCAGCTCGAGGTCGACGCGGCGCGCCCAGTTCCTCGACATGCCACCGGCCCCGAAGCCCGCCGTGAGCAATCCGTTCCGCAGTTCCGTTGCGAGGCCATGGCGGCGCGCCCACCGTCCCTGCACGACCAGTGCGCCGGAGTTGCCGGTGTCGAGCCCGTTATCCCCGGGGATCCCGTTGATCTTCGCCGTGATGATCGGCTGATCGTCGCTGAAGCTGATCGAGACAGGAACTCCGTGGCCGGGCGGCGCACCCGCGAGTGGCCGCAGTGTCAGGCGCCCGCCCCGGTAGTCGAGCTCGACGGCGAAGCGCTCGAACAGCTCGACGCCGAGGATGCCCGCCAGCGGGGGCTGCGCGCCCCGCTCCACGGTGTCGTACGGTAGCGGAATGATGATGAAGGATTGATCCCGCAGGGTAGCCGCGCCGATCTCGAGGCGCGCGACGCGGGTGTACTGCTCCGGCAGCGTCCCCTCCCCCGCGCCGCCGGATACACCCGCGCCCGCCGCCGCAAGACCGAGTGTCGTCGCGGCCTCGGGCGTGAGGATGTCGTGGCCCCCGGTATCGAGGATGAAGGCGAAGGGGCCCTGGCCGTTCAGCATGGCCTCCACCACGATGTCACCGTCGTAGGAGACCGGCACGCTCGCGCTGCCGCCGGCCACCATCGAATCATCGGCTGTCCGCGGCGGCGCGAACTCCTCGGCAGAGGCGCGCGCGAGGAAACCGGCCTGCTCCACCACGATGCTTGCCGCGCTCCCCGCTCCTTCCTGCACCATGATCGCGAAGGGTACCGGCACACCCTCGACCCGCCGGTAGTCGTCGTAGCGGATCGTCATGATATCGATCGGCATGATCCAGATCGTTCGCGCGAGCAGGCCGGTCGCGGCATCGAACCACATCTCGACCGGCTGTCCTGCCGGCGGAGTGGCGCGCAGTCTCTCGTAGAGCCGCCCGCCAGAGCGCCGCGAGTCCAGCTTGACGAGGCGTGCCCCCTCCGCGCCGCTCTTCAGGAATGCGCTGCGCGCAAGCCATGTGGTGGTGAGGGCGTTGGCGCGGGCGAAGGCCGAATCGAGTGGATGCACGCCGCCGGAGTGATCCTGGCGCCAGTGGCTGGCATCGCTCCAGGTCTCCGCCACCCGGAATACTCCGTAATCAACCGTCTCGTGCATGCGCCCGGTGGCGGTGTCGAGCGCCAGGCGCCAGCGGCCGCTGAGGCCGGAGGAGCGTTCCGACCCGCTCTGCACCAGCACACCGTGTCGATGCCAGCCCGTACCGTATGCCTCGCGCACCTGCGCGAGGGTCTGCTCGACCCCTCCCGCGGCTGATGCTGGCGGGCGGCCGGCAGATGCGCAGACCGGAACGCAGGCCACGAGCGCAGCGGCCAGCGCCAGAGGTCTCTTCATCGGATGGACCCTCCTGTGTGCGGACGCGCAGGCTTTTGGTACGGCATCCGCTCCTGAAGCTAAGATGCCGTCAGCGGCAAGCTCGTTTAAGACGGACGGAATCGGTCCCGCAGCTCCTCCGCCCCGGAGGGCCTGACGATCCGATCCGGACGAGTGCGGAAGTCCGATCGGAAAATGAGCGGCCTACCCCGCTCGGCTGTCAGCCTCGGCGGGCGGGTCGACCCGCCGCAAGGCGCGCCGCGAGCTGCCCGCGCACGCGCGGCCACTCGCTGGAGAGGATCGAGTAGCGCGCGGAGTCGCGCGGCGTGAGCTCCGCCGACAGGCGGTGTGCGCGCAGCACGCCCTCGAACTGCGCGCCGATCCCCTCGAGCGCGGCACGCGAGCGCTCGTTGCGCGCATCGGTGTGGAAGCACACGCGGTGCACCCCCCACACCTCGAAGGCGTGCTCCAGCATCAGAAGCTTCGCCTCGAGGTTGATGCCGGAGCGGATCGCTCCCGGGGTGAGCCAGGTGAAGCCGATCTCGCAGCCATCGGCGGCGGCGCGCTCCTGGCCCGGCGGGCGGAGCCAGTGCTCGATCAGAAAGAAGCGCGTCGAGCCCACCACGACCTCATCGCTGCGGCGCACGCTGGCGAAGGCGAGTCCGCTGCCCTGCTCACGCCAGCTGAGCGCGGTGGCGATGTAGTCGGCCATCTCGGGCGCCGTCTGCGGGATCGTGGTCCAGCGAAAGAGCTCACCGCCTTGGCGCGCAGCCGCCAAGAGCGGCGCGGCATGGGCCTCGCTGAGGGGCTCGAGCCGCACGTGCTCGCCCTCGAGCACCACCGGGGTGACCGGCGCGATGACCATCAGGGAGTGCCCCCAAAAAAGATGGTCCGGGAAGCTGCCGCTTCCCGGACCATGCGATGTTACCGCAGTGCGCGCCTAGCCCGCGGCGCTCTCGGACTCCTCGCCGACGCTGGCCTCCTCGGCGTCCGGCAGCGCACCGCCGACGTCCATGAAGCTGCGCCGGTCGGTGCCCTCGAGCTTGCGCCGCCTCGAGGCGTGGGCCGCGAAGCCCGTGCCCGCCGGGATGAGACGCCCGACGATCACGTTCTCCTTCAGCCCGCGCAGGTCGTCCTTCAGTCCGCGCACCGCCGCCTCGGTGAGCACGCGCGTGGTCTCCTGGAAGGAGGCCGCGGAGATGAACGACTCGGTCGCCAGACTCGCCTTGGTGATGCCAAGCAGCACCGGCTGCAGGCGCGCCCCCGTCTTGCCGTCGGTCTTGGCCCGGTCGTTGATGTCCAGCGCCCGGGCCCGGTCGAGCTGCTCGCCGCGCAGCAGCGCGGTCTCGCCCGCCTCCTGCACCTCGGTCTTGCGCAGCATCTGGCGGATGATCACCTCGATGTGCTTGTCGTTGATCTTCACGCCCTGCAGGCGGTAGACGTCCTGGATCTCGCGCACCAGGTAGTTGGCCAGCGCCTCGACGCCCTGCAGGCGCAGGATGTCGTGCGGGTTCGGCTCGCCGTCGGCGATCACCTCGCCGCGTTCCACCGTCTCGCCCTCGAAGACGTTGAGCTGGCGCCACTTCGGGATCAGCTCCTCGTACTTCTCCCCGTCATCGGAGGTGATGATCAGGCGCCGCTTGCCCTTGGTCTCCTTGCCGAAGCTGGCGGTGCCGCTCTTCTCGGCGAGGATCGCCGGGTCCTTGGGCTTGCGCGCCTCGAACAGGTCGGCCACGCGCGGCAGACCGCCGGTGATGTCGCGGGTCTTGGAGGACTCCTGCGGGATGCGTGCGATGACATCGCCCACGGAGACGCGCGCGCCGTCCTCGAGCGACACCAGTGCGCCCGGGGGCAGGGTGTAGACCGCCGGGATCTCGGTGTTGGCGAAGGTGACTTCCTTGCCCTTGCCGTTCACCAGCTTGATGGTGGCGCGCAGGTCCTTGCCGCCGCGCTGCTTGGTATCCAGCACCACGGTCGAGGACAGGCCGGTCACCTCGTCCACCTGTGAGGTCACGGTGAGGCCGTCGACGAAGTCCTGGAACTTCACGAAGCCGGCCACTTCCGTCACCACCGGGTGGGTATGCGGGTCCCAGGTCGCGATCACCTGGCCGGCAGCCACCGTCGCGCCTTCCTTGGCGCTGATGACGGCGCCGTAGGGGATCTTGTAGCGCTCGCGCTCGCGGCCGAAGTCATCGACCACGCCGAGCTCGCCCGAGCGCGACACCGCCACCAGGTGCCCCTTCTCGTGCTGCACCGTCTTTACGTGGTGGAAGCGGATGACGCCCTTGTTGCGCACTTCCACCGAGCTCGCCGCCGCGGCCCGCGAGGCCGCGCCGCCGATGTGGAAGGTGCGCATGGTGAGCTGGGTGCCCGGCTCGCCGATCGACTGCGCGGCGATCACGCCCACGGCCTCGCCGATCGAGATCGGACGGCCGCGCGCCAGGTCGCGCCCGTAGCAGTGCGAGCACACCCCGTAGCGCGTCTCGCAGGTGATCGGGGAGCGCACCTTGATCTGGTCCACGCCCTCGGTCTCCAGCAGCCGCACCAGCTTCTCATCGAGCAGCGTGCCGGTCGCGATCAGGGTGTCCTTGGCGCCGGGCTTGACGATGTCCTCGGCCAGTACGCGGCCGAGCACCCGCTCGCCGAGCGCCTCGACCACGTCGCCGCCCTCGACGAGCGGGGTCATGGCGAGGCCGTTGGCGGTGCCGCAGTCCTCCTCCGTCACCACCAGGTCCTGCGCGACGTCGACCAGGCGGCGGGTGAGGTAGCCGGAGTTGGCGGTCTTCAGCGCCGTGTCCGCCAGGCCCTTGCGCGCGCCGTGGGTGGAGATGAAGTACTGCAGGACGTTCAGGCCCTCGCGGAAGTTGGCCGTGATCGGCGTCTCGATGATCGAGCCGTCGGGCTTGGCCATCAGGCCGCGCATGCCGGCCAGCTGGCGGATCTGCGCCGCCGAGCCGCGCGCTCCGGAGTCGGCCATCATGAAGATGGAGTTGAAGGACTTCTGTTTCTGCTTGCGGCCCCTCGAGTCCTGAGCCTCCTCGCTCCCGAGCTTCTCCATCATCGCCTTCGCCACCTGATCGTTGGCGCGCGACCAGATGTCGACCACCTTGTTGTAGCGCTCACCGTTGGTGACGAGACCCGAGGCGTACTGATCCTGGATCTCCTTCACCTCGCGGTCGGCCGCGGCCACGAGCTTGCCCTTCTGCTCCGGGATGACGATGTCGTCGATGCCGAAGGAGACGCCCGCACGGGTCGCGTAGTGGAAGCCCGTGTACATGAGCTGGTCGGCGAACACCACGGTCTCCTTGAGACCGAGCGCGCGGTAGCAGGCGTTGATGGTCGCGGAGATCGCCTTCTTGGTCATGTCCTGATTGATGAGATCGAAGGACAGGCCCCTGGGCAGGATCTCCGAGAGCAGCGCCCGGCCGGCGGTGGTCGTGACCGTGCGCAAACGCTCGACGGTGGAGCCCTCGTGCGGCACGTGCTCGCGCAGGCGCACGCGGATCTTCGCCTGCAGATCGATGGAGCGGCTCTCGTACGCGCGGTGCACCTCGTGCACGTCCGCGAACGCCATGCCCTCGCCGCGGGCGCCCACGCGCTCGCGCGTCATGTAGTACAGCCCGAGCACCACGTCCTGCGAGGGCACGATGATCGGGTCGCCGTTGGCCGGCGAGAGGATGTTGTTGGAGGACATCATCAGGGCGCGCGCTTCGAGCTGCGCCTCGAGAGACAGCGGCACGTGCACGGCCATCTGGTCGCCGTCGAAGTCGGCGTTGAAGGCGGTGCACACCAGAGGATGCAGCTGGATGGCCTTGCCCTCGATCAGCACCGGCTCGAAGGCCTGGATGCCGAGGCGATGCAGCGTCGGCGCGCGATTCAGGAGCACCGGATGCTCGCGGATGACCTCCTCGAGGATGTCCCACACCTCGGGGCCTTCGCGCTCCACCAGGCGCTTGGCCGCCTTGATGGTGGAGGCCTCGCCCCGCAGCTGCAGCTTCTGGAAGATGAAGGGCTTGAAGAGCTCGAGCGCCATCTTCTTGGGCAGTCCGCACTGGTGCAGGCGCAGCGTCGGGCCGACCACGATGACCGAGCGGCCCGAGTAGTCGACGCGCTTGCCCAGGAGGTTCTGGCGGAAGCGCCCCTGCTTGCCCTTGATCATGTCGGCGAGCGACTTCAGCGGGCGCTTGTTCGAG
>DATJVL010000001.1:0-2956 GCA_035501795.1 Steroidobacteraceae bacterium | reverse complement strand
ACTTCAGTGGCGTCGCGTACACCACCGCCGGCACCGAGAGCGCCCGATCGAACATCGTCAGCGCAAGCGTCCCCTGAGCCGCCGAAGGCTCCCACGAGCGCACTTCCGGGTCGCGGGCTCATCCCCCGCGACCCGGTAATGCCGCGCAGGTGTCGCCAAAGCGCGGCGTCGCCATGTCGAGACATTTGCGGCGCGCCCCGCAACGCGCTGTACTCCTCCACGGAGCACGCACATCGGCCACGGCAGCGCGCCGCGAGCGGCGCACGACGGCGGCCATGGCGAGCAAGGGCAAACCCGTCGCAAGGCGGGGACGCAAAGCCTCCGGTCTCGGCGCAAAGCGAGACAGCGGGGTTGCCGGCAAGCCTCACTGCGAAACCGAGGCTGTCGTCAGACGAGTGCCATGGCGCGGCCTTTGAAGCGCGCATGGCGTTTCGGGCTCTGCCTCCCCCGGCGACATCAGGTCGGGGAGGCATATGCAATACCTTCACTTCGGTACGCACCGGGCGCTGCGGAATCTGATCGCGCTGGTCGTGGGGATCACGTGGTGCGCGGTCAGCGTGGCGTCCGCAGGGACCGAGAGCGACTGGTGGCGCTGGCGGGATAAGGTCACGATCTCCGGTGCACCGGCGCCGAGCGTCACCGTCGGGCAGTCGTACTCCTTCACACCCTCGGCGACCGACTCGCGCAATCGCACGCTGGTGTTCGCGATCGCCAACAAGCCGGCATGGGCTTCTTTCAGCACCAGCACGGGACAACTTGCCGGCTCGCCTGCATCGAGCAACGTCGGCACCTATGCGAACATCGTGATCGCCGCGAGCGACGGCCGCCGCACGGCAACACTCCCCGCGTTCTCCATCAAGGTGCTCGCCGGCAGCGCCGCCTCACCGCCGCCGACTGCGACGCCGCCCACGATCTCGGGCACGCCGCCCACGACCGATGTCGCCGGCACGGCGTATGCGTTTCAGCCGAAGGCGAGCGGTCCGAGCGGCATGACGCTCGCCTTCTCGGTGCAGAACAAGCCCACGTGGGCGAACTTCAGCATCGCCACCGGGATGCTGTCAGGCACGCCCACGACCGCACAGACCGGCACCTATTCCAACATCGTGCTCAGTGTCAGCGACGGTGTCGCCTCGAGCTCGCTCGCGCCCTTCACCATTACGGTGACGCCGACGAGTCCCACGACGGGCAACGCGACGGTGAACTGGGTGGCGCCCACGCAAAACACCAACGGCACCGCGCTCACGAACCTCGCGGGTCTGCGCATCTACTACGGGAACTCGCCGTCGAGCCTCAACCAGATGGTGCAGGTGGCGAGCACTTCGCAGACGAGTACCACGATCAGCAATCTCGCCTCGGGTGTCTGGTACTTCGGCGGCGTCGCCTACACGAATGCGGGCACGCAGAGCGCCATGTCGGGCGTCGTCAGCGCGACGATTCCCTGAGTGCGCCGGCGGGGTCGTGGCGCGCACAGCCGCCACGCCCCTGCCAGGCGCTGCGCTGCCGTGCAGGCTCAGGTGGCGCGCAGCTCGTCCTCGCGGATCGTGACGCCGCTCCTCCACAGGTGCCACGCCGCCCAGAAGCCGGTAGGCGCGAGCAGCAGCAGCGCCCAACGCAGCGACTCGCGGCCGGCGCCGAGGGAGGCCGCAAACCAGTCGCTCAGCCAGCCGACGATCTGGGGTGCCAGCACCAGATTGGCGACGTTGGCGAGAAACAGCAGCACGGCGCAGGCGGTCGCCCGCATGCTCGGCGGGATCACGTTCTGCAGCAGACCGAGGATCGGCCCGATATAGAAGTAAACGGCCGGAACGAAGATCCACAGCAGCACCGAAGCGGCTCGCTCGGACAGCACCCAGTAGGCGAGGAACGAGGGGATCGTGGCGACCGCGGTGACTACGGCGAGCAGCCGCACGACGTAGCGTGGATCGGCGGCTGCGCGGCGTCCCATGAGCAGGCTCGCAAGCAGCGTGCCGGCGGTGCCCGCGACCAGGTGCATCGAGCCCAGGTGTTGGCCGGCTCCTGCGAGCGTCAGGTGGTGTGAGCGCTGCAGGAATGTCGGGGTCCACCACATCAGCCCCCAGCTCCAGAACGTCGCCAGTGAGCCGCCGATCAGCAGGTGAATCGCCGAGCGCTGCGTCGCGATGAAGCGCAGCGTCTGCTCGAGCGTGCTGCGCAGCGCCAGCGGCGGGCGCACGTGCGGCGCAGGCTCGGCCCGGGCATCGAGCTGCCCGCGGCGCGGCTCGCGCACCGTGAGCCACACGAGCAGCGCCAGCGCCACGCCGGGAATGCCGAGTACGAGGAAGGCCGCGCGCCAGCCGGCGCGCTCGGCCGCTACTGCGGCCACGGAGGAGCCGAGCCATGCGCCGAGGCAGGTGCCGAGCCCGAAGATTGCCAGCGCCATGGGACGGCGTGCCGGCGGGAATTTGTCCGCGAGGATCGAGGTAGACGGCGGCGTGCCGCCGGCCTCGCCGATCCCGACCCCGATCCGCGCCAGCAGCAACTGCAGGTAATTGTGCGCGAGGCCGCAGAGCGCGGTCATGGCGGACCAGGCCGCGAGTGCCAGCGCGAGGATATTGCGGCGGTTCGCAGTGTCAGCGAGGGCTGCGACCGGGATCCCGACCGTAACGTAGAACATGGCGAGCGGAAAGCCGCTGAGGAAGGCGATGCCGGCGTCCGAGAGCTCGAGCTCCTGCCGGATCGGCTCGATCAGCGTGGAGATCGAAAAGCGGTCGGCGATGTTGAGCGCATAGACTGCGGTGAGCACCGCGAGCACGTACCAGCGGTCACGGGGTGCTGTCACTTCGCCCAGGGCCACGCCTGCGCACTCGTGCGACAGCCGCCGCCGCCCGCTCCCGTCCAGGCGCGGCCGCGCACCGCGCGGCCGCTGGCAGCGCCGGTCGCCTCGCCGTGGCGCAGGGCGTGGATGCCGTTCACCCAGACCTCGTCGACGCCGGTCGCC